>CALXGR010000020.1 GCA_944387885.1 uncultured Clostridia bacterium | reverse complement strand
AAATACCCTGGAGGAACTGATGACCATGACCCGGGACCAGGCCCTCAAGGCGGAAATGCTCCGCCAGCAGAAACGGTACCGGGAGCTGAACCAGGAAGCCCATACCGCCCTGGCCGCCCTGGGCCAGCAGGCCAAGGGCCAGAGCATGATGGCCAAAATGAATGTGAGCATGGGAATCCGGGCCAAGACCATGCGGGATAAATCCACCCGGAATATTGCCGAGATGCTGGCCGAGGGCTCCGGACAGGGGGTCATCGACTGCCTGAAAGCCCAGGAGGATTATCCCCAGGCATCCGAGGGAGCCAAGGACCTGACCCGGCAGCTGCTGGGATTCCAGCGCCAGGCCGAGGAGAAATGGCGCAGCTTTATCTGAACTACTTTATGAAAAGAAAAAGAGGCCGCCCGCCCGGGCAGCCTCTTTTTTGTATTACACATTGAACAGGAATTCGATGATATCTCCGTCCTGGACCACATACTCTTTTCCTTCGGTATGCTGCTGGCCCTTGGACTTGACGGCGGCGTAGTCGAAACCGGCGGCTTCCAGGTCTTCGTAGTGGATGACGCTGGCCCGGATAAAGCCCCGCTCAAAGTCGCTGTGGATTTTTCCGGCGGCCTGGGGAGCCTTGGTGCCCCGGCGGATGGTCCAGGCACGGCACTCTTTCTTGCCGTCGGTGAGGAAGCTGATCAGTCCCAGCAGGGTGTAGCTGGCCTTGATGAGCCGGTCCAGACCGGTGGCCTCGATCCCCATTTCGGCCAGGAATTCCTTCTTCTCCTCGGGGGTGTAGTCGGCAATGTCCTCCTCGGTCTTGGCACAGATGGGAATGCACTGGGCGCCTTCCCGGGCGGCCAGCTCCTTCACCTTCTGGTAGTAGGGGTTCTCCTCCATACCCTCCATCAGGTCATCCTCACTCATGTTGGCGGCGTAGATGATGGGCTTGACGGTGAGCAGACCCATCTCCTTGAGGGCGGCAGCCTGGGCGTCGTCGGCGGGGTCAAACTCAAAGCTCCGGGCGTTGTTCCCCTGGGACAGGTGGTCGGCCAGCTCTTTCAGCCATACGGCGGCGGCTCCGGCCTTCTTGTCCCCGGTCTTGGCGGCTTTCTCCATCCGGGCCTGCCGGTTGGACACTACTTCCAGGTCGCTGAGAATCAGCTCGGTGTCAATGGTCTCAATGTCCCGCAGAGGGTCCACGGAACCTTCCACATGAATGACGTCGGTGCCGTCAAAGCAGCGGACTACATGGACAATGGCATCGCATTCCCGGATGTTCCCCAGGAACTTGTTGCCCAGACCTTCGCCCTGGGAAGCGCCCTTTACCAGGCCGGCAATGTCCACGAACTCCACAATAGCGGGAGTCTTTTTGTTGGTCTCCCAAATCTCGGCCAGCTTGTCCAGCCGGGGATCGGGCACAGCCACGATTCCGGTGTTGGGGTCGATGGTGCAGAAGGGATAGTTGGCGGCCTGAGCGTTCTTGGTGCTGGTAATGGCGTTGAACAGGGTGCTCTTGCCCACGTTGGGTAGTCCCACGATTCCTAATTTCATCTTATTCTACCTTTCTTAAAAAGCGGAAAACAAAATGATGCTCCGCTTGATTCTCTCTGTCACGGGGCAGGCTCCCGAAAGAACCGGCCTGACCTTCCAATTATATCACATTCCATGGGGTTTCTCAAGGCTTGGGACAGGAGAAGAACAGGGAAATCCCCTCAAATCAAATCACCGCACCGGACTGGAAATCCACGGCCAGACAATATTCCTGACCGCTTTGGGTATACTCTACCGCCCAGACCGGCTGGAGGGTAATGGCCTGGCCCTGGCGCAGGGCGGCGTAGGCGGGATACATGGCGGTGATTTCAATGGCCTGTTCCGGGGAAAGACCGGGGAAGAAATCAGCAAAGGCATCCAAAGCATCAGCCTGGGAAAGGGAGAGGGGAGCGGCGTCCGTTTCGGTCAGCCCGGAAAGGCAGTTCCAGCCAAAGACATCCTGGACTTCCCCTTCATCCAGGACCATCTCCAGATAGGGAAGCAGAAGCTGACGGGAGGCATCCCCGCCGCTCAGGGTCATCTGAGGATAGGGGGCCAGCACCGGGATTCCCTTTACCTGGAACCGCCAGAACATCCTGTAAAAGTCCGAGCTGGCATATTCCTCGTAGTTCAGCCCCAGCTGAGCATAGAGCTCCTGGCCCAGGTATTCCGTCCGCCAGGGGGAATTCTCCACCGGCATGGACAGCTGTTCCATAAAAGCGGTGCCCTGGGCGGCCAGGTCGGCGGTCTCCTGGGATTCTTCCGCCAGGTATTCATCGGGAGCATAGGAATATCCACGCAGCTGACCCTCCGGGACGGAGCCTGCCAGGGAGAGCATGCTCAAGACCTGGTCATACTGGTCATAGCTTCCCTCGTGCTCCCGGAGAAAGAAGCCCCGGTAAAGGGTAAAGTCGTTGATGGTCACGGAGAGGTAATCCTCCGGCGAGGAGATAAACAAAACGCCTTCCGAGGAAAGGTCCTTGATGTTCAACTCCTCCTCCGGCAGGACTGTCCCCACAAAGAGCTGAGAATCCAGCACTTCCACAGGGCAGGAGTAAACACTGAGAGAGCTCGGTTCCCGGACCTGGACCGAATCGGAGAGGGTAATGTTCTCTCCCGGATTTTCCGGCAGACTGGCGGGCTGGGCGGACTCCTGCTTTTGGCAGCCCGAGAGAACAGCTAAAAGCAGAACTGCAATCAGGGTGATTTGGAAGAACTTCTTCATGGTGGACACTCCTTTCTGCTGGGGTTCTGTTTTGAGTATGAAGAAAAATCAATGAAATGTCAATAAAATTCAGGAAAAGAAAGGGGCGGGCGAAAAAAGGCGGTACTCTTTCCCGGACGGTTATGGTACAATTGTTTTACCAACAAGTAAGGAAGGGGGATACCATGGACCTGACCGCCCGTCTGTTCAGTCTGGCCTGCCGGGTGGGGGACCGGGAGAAAAACCGGGGCCTTACCGACCCGGAGGACATTATCCCCCACGAAAATATTCCCTTCGGCCCCCTGGAGGAAACACAGCTACTGGATGTGTATACCCCCAGGGAGAGAACTCTGGGGGAGAAGCTTCCGGTGGTCGTCAGTGTCCATGGGGGCGGCTGGGTCTACGGCAGCAAGGAGTCCTATCGGTTCTATTGCATGAGCCTGGCCCAGCATGGGTTTGGGGTAGTGAACTTCACCTATCGGCTGGCCCCTCAATACCCCCACCCGGCTCAGATGGAAGACCTGGACCTGGTGGTGGCCTGGGTCAAGGAAAAGGGAGCTGCATACGGCCTGGACCGGGAACGAATTTTCCTGGTGGGGGATTCGGCAGGGGGACACCTGGCTGCCCTCTACGCCTGCGTCTGCACCAATCCGGAGTGTGCCCGGCTCTATCCCACCCTTTCCCCGAATGGGTTTGTCCCCCTGGGATTGGCTCTTAACTGCGGGGTCTATCTTATGGAAAAAGTTCCGGTCCCGGTGGAGCTGGTGGCCCGGCTCACCCTCCAGCTGCTGGGGGAACAAGCGGGGGAGGAAGACTACTACAACGCAAGCCCGATTCATTTTGTCACCCGGGATTATCCGCCCACTTTCCTGATGACCGCCAACCTGGACTTTCTCAAGGGGCAGGCGCCCCTGCTCCGGGAAAAGCTGGGAGAAGTGGGGGTGCCCTACCGGTACCGGGTGTTCGGCACCGACCGCCGTCCCCTGGGACATGTGTTCCACTGTGATCTGAGGCTGGAGCAGGCCGCCCGGTGCAACCGGGAGGAGATGGAATTCTTCCGGGAGATCCTTCGCAGCCGGGAAAGAATTGAAAAGTGAAAAGCGGGGATTTCCCCAAAATGAACAGGAGGTATTTTTTCGATGAAAGGTAAAATGATTATGGAAATTCGGGTGGTCATTGACCGGAGCAAAATCAGCGAAATGGATTGTTCCAACGGCCATGTGAAAATCATCCCTTTTACCGGGTTTGTGGAGAGCGAGCTGTTTACCGGTCATATTCTTCCCGGCGGAGCGGATGTGCAGGTGACCAATGCCGCAGGGGTACGGCATATGTGCGCCCAGTATATGCTGGCGGGGACGGACAGCCAGGGAAACCCCTGCCAGATTTTTGTGGCCAACAATGCCTACTTTGAGCGGGACCACCGGCCCAAACCTTTTGAGGCCTGCCCCACCTTTATGACCGACAGCCCGGGCCTGGCCCCTTACCTTCAGGGAGCCAATTTCCCGGCGGAGGGACATTCCAGCCCGGAGGGGGTCAATATCCGGATTTTTGATATTGACAAGGAATCCTGAAATTTTGAAAAAAGAGCCGTCTCTTTCCCGGAAAAGAGACGGCTCTTTTTTATAAGGGGAAAGATTTATAATTTTTGTAGATGGCATTACTAAAAAAGTGCGGATTGATAAAGGGAAAGGAACTCTCTTATAATAAGATCAGCAAAAGGCTTTTCTAAAAGGGAAAAGTGTGGTTAGCGCCTTGATTTTGCACCCTTTTTGTCCAGGGGGAGAGTCTGCCTTCTTGTGGGAAATATATAAAAAATACGAAATGGACTTTTCCGAAAACAGAAGGGGCAAGGCCTTGAGACGTACAGAGAAAAAGTATAAAGGAGAGATGAAATATGAGCCTTTCCCAGGAAACCAGGAAAAAAATGGTGACCTACCTGCAATCCAGTTCCAAATTCCACGGGGAGTTCAAATACCCGGACTGGGCTTTTGAGTTTGCAAAACAGGCCCGGCAGGAGACCGTGGAAATGCCTCCGGTAAACGGACACCCCTACAAGCTGTACATTTTTACGCCGGACAACAAACAGCCTGACTGCCCGGTACATATCAACATTCACGGGGGTGGATTCAGCAATCCCCACCAAATCAATGATTCTCTCTGGAGCGCATGGCTGGCCCACCAGATTCAGGGCATCGTGGTAGATGTGGACTACACCCTGTCCGGGGATGCGCCCTGGCCCACCCCTTTGGAACAGTGCCGGGATGCAGGACGGTATGTGTATGCCCATTGCACCCAGTGGGGATGTGACCCCAAGCGGATCTCCATGGGCGGTTACAGCGCCGGAGGCGCCCTGACCATGGGGGTAATGATGAAGGCAAAGGAGACCGGGGAGGTGCCCTACTGCCTGGCCGTCAACGGATACGGCCCTTCCGAACTGTACCAGTCTGAAAAGGATCGTCCCCAGGAGGAAGAATACTGGACAACACCGGAAGGAAGAAATTTCGCTTTTGTGGACCTTCTTTTTGACGGAGATGTGGAGGCCAGCAAGGACCCCTATTTTGCGGCAGCCCTGGCAGAAGACGGGCAGCTTACCGGGCTTCCCCCCGTCCTGGTCATTTCTGCGGCTGGGGACCCCTTCCGGTTTGAGAACGAGCGCCTGGCCCTCCGTCTGGCCACACTGGGCAATGAGGTGACTGTCTGCCGTGTCCCCGGAACGGTCCACGGATTCATTCCCCACTTCATGGACCACTGGGAAGAGGGCGGAAAGATGATCGTTAAAGCCATCAAAGCTTCCCGGCTGGAGTGATATCCAAAGAATAAAAGAAAGACGCCCTGTGTTTTTGAACACAGGGCGTTTTGTTATCGGGACATTACATTTCTCAGGGGCTTTCCGGACAGATACCGGTCCAGATTGTCCAGGGTCAGGTCGATGAGATGGTCCAGGGTCTGGGGCAGATGGAAAAATCCGGAGACGTGGGGAGTAATGAGGGCACCGGGCATATCCCAGAGGGGATGGTCCGGCGGCAGGGGTTCCGGGTCAGTTACATCCAGCCCCACCCCTTTCAGGTGACCGCTCTCCAGCAGAGGAATGAGTGCATCCGTCTGGATGGCGCTCCCCCGGCCGCCGTTGAGAAGGATGGCGCCAGGTTTCATTTTGGCCAGCCGGTCGGCATTCATCAGTCCCGCAGTCTGGGAAGAGTGGGGCAGGCACAGGCAGACCACATCTGCCTGTGGCAGCACCTGATCCAGGTGGTCCGGGTTGAAGATGCCGGCCATGTGGTCGGGTACCTCGGTCCGGGTCCGGCGTACCCCCAGCACACGGGCTCCCAGGGCAGCGCAGAGCCGGGCGTAGCTGTCTCCAATGTCTCCCAGACCAATGACCAGGACGGTGGCGCCCCGGAGACTGGACACCTGTCCCTGGCTTTCCCAAAGGTGAAGGTGCTGGCTGTCCCGGTAGGTGTGGAGCCGTTTCATGAGACAGAGGGTCATGGCCAGGAGATGTTCGGAAACGGCCTGACCATAGGCTCCCACGGCGGAGGTGAGAACCACCTGGGAGGGCAAAACCCCCGGTTTCAGGTAGCTGTCCGGACCGGCAGCCTGGGCCTGGAACCAGCGGGCATTCACCGCCCTGGGACAGAGGGCGGGTGAAATCCGGCCAATGAGAATTTCCGCATCCTCCAGGTCGGAAGCGACTACTTCTCCGGGGTCTTTGAAGGTGAAGGAAACCTGGGGAGCGGCCTGGAGAAACCGCTCCTTCTGAGCCTGGTTCAGGGGCAGGGCCACCAGGGCGGTGGGGTGGGACTGGAACATAGGGGGCCTCCTTTGAAATGTATTTGGCTCCTTACAGCAAAACAGGGAACGGCCAAACGGCGTTCCCTATTTCGCTTTTAAGGAGAATGTATACAAGAGAGAGGGTTGGTGTAACAGTTATGGCGGTACGGTTTTCTCTGTCCCGCTTCGGAAAAGCAGAATCGCTTTTCTGTGTCTTTATCCTATCATGAGCGGGAAGGAGAACACAATGCGAAAAGCGACTAAAAAAGTCGGCCAAGTTATACCAAAGAAGCGAAATGTTCAAAAGGTGAAACGCCAGGGTGAAAATATGGTGGATTTTGTTTCGAAATGAAATCCAAAGAGCTACTCTTTCCCCAATTCCCGGCGGGCAGCATCCAGCAGACCCTTCATATAGCCGGTGGAGTAGGCGGCAGCGCCGGTCATCCCGCCCATGCCGGGCAGGGGGCGGAAAGCATGGTCAATGGAGATGACAGCATCACAGCCGCAGGAGACCAGCTGCTTCATAATGGCGTACATATCTCCGTAGCCGTCCTCGGCCAGGGTTTCCTCAAACACCGGCAGGGGAGCAGACACATTCCGGAAATGAACGCAGAGGATCTTTCCCTGGGCACTGTACTTTTCAATGTCCGCCATAAGGTCACCAAAGGCGGCTCCGGCTTCCAGCCAGCACCCCACACAGAGTTTCATCCCCAGCATGGGACTGTTTTGGGCACAGGCAAAGGCCTTTTCGTAGCACTGGGTATTCCAGATCAAACTGGGAACTCCGGTCATGCAGGCCAGGGGCGGGTCGTTGGGATGAAGGGCCATGGCTACATGGTACTTTTCGGCGGTGGGCAAGACCCGGTCCATAAAATACCGGAAATTGTCCCAAATCTCTTCCTCCCGGTATTCCCGCTGGGCGGAAAGGGGCTTGGAGAGGACTTCGGCCTGGTCGCAGTACATGGAAACGCCGCCCCGGGTGTGTTCTCCCACCCGCCAGTCGGTGCGGAGAATTCCGTCCGGCTGCCATGCAATGGAGGTGAAGGGAATTCCTGCTTTCCCCAGAACTTCCAGCATCCGGTTGAATTTTGTGATTTCCTCATCCCGGCCGGGCAGGCCCAGATGAATTTTCTTGTTTTTCTGGAGCGGAGTGCAAAAAACATCCGAGATTTCCAGGTGGTGTTTGGCCAACCGTTCCTGCTGGGCAGAGAGAAAGGGAAGGGTCAGTTCCTCGGGCTTGAGCATCAGACTTACATACTCGATTCCCATCTGGCGGATAAAAGACAGACCTTCCTCCGGTTCTGCAGCGGCAATGGTCATTTGGGGGCGAAGGGGCATAGGGATTCTCCTTTCTGAACGGAATGATAAAACTTTTCACTTTCAGTATACCGGAAAGAAAAGCCGGGAAACAAGAAGAAAAATGTTATGCAGCCTATGCAGAAAAGGAAGAAACTGCTTCCCACTCCTGAAAACAGGAAATAATCCACAAAGAAAAATAACGCACCTTGTACAACCTGACTATGGACGAAGGGGAAGCAGTTTTGGTAAACTGAATCCAGAACAGAAGATGGCAAAGCTGGTATGGCAAACCTCAAGGGAGGGGAGCGCAGCCGTTTTGATAGATTCATTTTATCAAAAAGGAGAGAATACCAATGAGCGATCGGAAGTATGAAGCGTTTTTTCAGATGAAGGACCCCGCTTACCGCAGCAGCATCCTGACCAATGGTCTGGGCCGCAGCGGTCAGCGGGCTTTGCTTTATGCCACCGGCATGGACCAGGAGGACCTGAAAAAGCCTTTTGTGGCGGTGATCGGGTCTTTCAGTGAGATGGTCCCGGGGCATACCCATTTGCGGGAGCTGGCAGAGTATGTTTGTCAGGGAGTCATTGAAGGGGGCGGTGTACCCCGCCGAAGCGAGACCATTGCCATCTGCGACGGCCTCTGCCAGGGACATGAGGGAATGCGGTATCCCCTGGCCAGCCGGGAACTGATTGCGGACTCGGTGGAGATGGTGGTGGAGGCCCACCACTTTGATGCCATGGTGCTTCTGCCCGGGTGTGACAAAATCATACCGGGAATGCTGATGGCCGCCGCACGGCTCAATATCCCCGCCATCCTTATTCCCGGCGGTCCCATGCTTCCCGGCAATGTGGGCGGAAATCCCCTTTTCTGCTCCAGCGAGCTGCGGGAATTCCCGGGCCGGGTGGAGGCGGGGCTTATCACGCCCCAGTACATGGCTCAGGCTGAACTGGACACTCTGCCCACCGTGGGCAGCTGTGCCCACCTGGGGACCGCCAACAGCATGTGCATGCTCACCGAGGTGCTGGGAATGTCCCTGCCCGGGGCGGGGACTGCACCGGCTGTGTCCAACAAGAGAAAGCGACTGGCCAAGGCCAGCGGCCGGGCGGTTATGGAACTGCTGCGGCAGAATATCCGCCCCCGGGACATCCTTACCCGGGAAGCCATGCTCAACGGCGTGGTGGGCGCCATGGCTACCGGAAGTTCCACCAACCTGGTCCTTCACCTGATGGCCATTGCCAAGGAGGCCGGGGTGGAGCTGAACCTGTCCGACTTTGACCGGATCAGCCGGCAGGTGCCCTTCGTCTGCAACCTCCAGCCCAGCGGTAAATATCCCATTGTCAGCCTGGATGGGGCGGGAGGAATCCCCGCAGTGCTGAAAACAGTGGAATCCCGGCTGTATACTCAGGTCATGACCTGCACCGGAAAGACCCTGGCCCGGCTTCTGGAAGGGTATGAGGCTCATCCTGATGATGTACTGAAAACCATGGAGCACCCCCAGAAACCGGAGGGGGGAATTGCGGTTCTTTACGGGAACCTGGCGCCCCGGGGGGCAGTGGTCAAGCAGTCCGGGGTCCGGGAGGATATGTACCGGTTCACCGGAAAAGCCCGGGTCTTTGACTCCATGGAGGAGGCAGATGCGGCCATCAGCGCAGATACCATTGAAAAAGGTACCGTCATTGTCATCCGGTATGAAGGCCCCAAAGGCGGCCCGGGCATGCGGGAAATGCTCTCCACCACTGCCCTGATCATGGGCCGGGGAATGGACCATGATGTGGCTTTGGTGACCGATGGCCGGTTTTCGGGCGCCACCCATGGCCCCTGTATTGGTCATGTGAGCCCGGAGGCGGCCAGCGGCGGCCCCATTGCCTTTGTACGGGACGGGGATGTGATTCATATTGATATCGCCGGTCGGTCCCTGACGGTGGAAATAAGTGAGGAGGAGCTGGAACGGAGAAAGGCCGGATGGAAGCCCTTGCATAAACCCAGAATGAACGCTCTGGCCAAGTATGCAGCCCTGGTCACCAGTGCTGACACCGGTGCAGTGGTGGACCAGACCAAGCTGGATTAAAAAGAAAAACGGCGGGAGGACCCTCATGAGGGTCCTCTTTTTTGCTTTGAAAAAGAAAATAATAAGAAAAGGACATTTGTTCTTTATTTATCCACAAATTTTCCCTATAATAAAAAGAAAGGCCGGAATGACCGGCCGGGAAAGGACAGCGATTATGGCAGCGACAAAGATCCTCATTGCAGATGATGATAAAAATATTTGTGAACTCCTGCGGCTTTATCTGGCAAAGGAGGGATACGAGACCATTCTGGCTTATGACGGCGAGCAGGCCATCCAGGCGGCAGAGAAGGAAAAGCCGGATATGATCCTGCTGGACGTAATGATGCCGGGAAAGGACGGCTGGGAGGTCTGCCGGGAGGTGCGGAAGATGGGGAACACCCCTGTCATCATGCTCACCGCCAAGGGCGAGACCTACGATAAAATCCTGGGCCTGGAACTGGGGGCGGACGACTATGTGGTCAAGCCCTTTGACACCAAGGAAGTGGTGGCCCGGATCAAAGCGGTCCTCCGCCGCTGCTCCGGTCAGGAGGACCAGCAGGTGAAGGGGGTCTATGACTTTGAGAATCTTCACCTGGATATGAACCGGTACGAGCTGAAAATCGCCGGCAAGGTGGTGGAGGCTCCCCCCAAGGAGCTGGAACTGCTGGCCTGCCTGTGCAGCACCCCCAACCGGGTGTATACCCGGGACCAGCTGCTGGATGCAGTCTGGGGCTTTGAATACTACGGGGACAGCCGGACCATCGACGTACACGTAAAGCGCCTGCGGGAAAAGCTGGAAGGTGCCAGCGACCAGTGGAAGCTGAAAACCGTATGGGGCGTGGGATACAAATTTGAGGTGAAAGAGTAATGAGGAAGAGCGTCAGCTGGACTTACTTTTCAGCTACGGCGGGAATCCTGATCGTCTCCACCATTGCCCTGGGCCTGATGCAGATGGCCCTTTCCGTAAACTACTTCTCCCGGGAACGCCAGACCAGCCTTACCGACGTGGTGGACATTACCGCCGCCCAGCTGGAAATCATGACGGCGGGAGCGGAAGATGTGCGTTCGGTCCTGATTCAGAACGGTGAGCGGCGGCAGGTGGTGGAGCTAATCAATACCACCACCGATGCCATGCTTCTCTTTGCAGATGAGGAAGGCCGTATTCTCATGAATGTGGGAGGCACCGATGTGGTGGGAAGTCACCAGCTTTCCCAAAGGCTGATCGATTCCATGGACACGGGAGCGGATGTGTTCTCGGTAGGGGACCTGGACGGGGTCTACCTGGAACGGCGGTATACCCTGGGCCGGAAGGTCCAGATCGGGGAAAGCCCCCTTTACATCCTGGCTTCCAGCAGCAACATCGGCATGACCCAGTACCTGTGGGATACCACCAGCATCTTTTTCCTGTCGGCGGGAATGATGCTTCTCTTCGCCAGCGTGCTTTCCATCCTCTTTACCGACCGGCTTACCCGGCCATTGCGAAATATCACCAATGCGGCCCAGAAGTTCGGCAAAGGGGATTTCTCAGTGCGGGTGCCCATGGAGGGGGATGACGAGCTGGCCCAGCTGGCCGCCACCTTCAATGGAATGGCCGCCAACCTGGAAGCCATCGACAACAGCCGGAGCCAGTTCATGGGCAACATTGCCCACGAGCTCCGCACCCCCATGACCAGTATCAAGGGATTTGTGGACGGTATGCTGGACGGGACCATCCCCCCCGAAATGCAGCACCACTACCTGGAACTGGTCAGCCAGGAGGCGGGACGGCTGGCCCGTCTGGTCCAGAACATGCTGGACATCACCAAGCTGGAGGCGGGAGAGTATCAGGTCCACGCCACCACCTATGATGTGTGGGAGAGCATTACCGGAGTGGTCCTGGGCAACGAACAGCGGATCGAGGACGGTCAGGTCCAGATTCTGGGCCTGGAGCCCACCCGCACCCAGGTCTATGCAGACCCGGACCTGGTTTACCAGGTGATTTACAACCTGATGGACAATGCCCTGAAGTTCACCCCTCCGGAAGGGTCCATCTCCTTCCGGGTCCAGCGCCAGGGGGGCAGCGTAAAGGTGTCCATCACCAACTCCGGCAAGGGCATTGCCCCCGAAGCCCTGCCCTTTGTCTTTGAGCGGTTTTATAAAGAGGATAAGTCCCGCGGCCTGAACATCAAAGGGGCGGGACTGGGCCTGCACATTTGCAAAGTCCTCATCACCATGCAGGGCGGCTCCATTTCGGTGGACAGCAAGGAGGGAGAATGGACCACCTTCTCCTTTACCCTGCCGGAAAATCCTCCTAAAAAATAATAAGACAAAAAACAAAGGACCCTTTTCCCCAGTGGAAAGGGTCCTTTGTCTTTTAACAATGGGCAGAAAACACAAAGCCCCACACCCGGTAAGGTGTGGGACTTTGCGCCAAAATCAACAAAGAGAAGGATGAAAGGAAATGTTTAATGGATGACTCTCAGGGGAGGGGGCTTGCAAGCCTCCCTTGAAAGTGTCTTTAGTATACCTGGGAACTATGAAAGAAGTTTTATAGAGTTCTGAATAAATTGTAAACAAATCTTTGGGGAGAAAAAGAACCGGTTTTTGTGAAAAAAGGAAAAGCTTCGGCAAATCGTTGACAGCGGCATTTTGGGAGAGTATACTTCAACCATCGAAAGCAAAGGCGCTGACCTCTGGATAAGGAGGTCAGCGCCTTTTGTGTTTTGTACCGGGTCCGGCATAGATGGAAGGGACCTGATTTTGGAAAAAGCAGTGTGAATCAAGCCACAAAGCGGTGGCCGGGATCCATACTGCTTTTTCTTTTTCAAAACCGAAGGAGGGAAAGTTTATGGAAGAATTGTTGACTGCTGTCACCGGTGAGATCTTTGCTGTATGGTTTCTCATGGGAGCGGCGCTGGTGTTCTGGATGCAGGCGGGATTTGCCATGGTGGAGGCCGGATTCACCCGGGCCAAAAACACCGGCAACATCCTGATGAAGAACCTGATGGATTTCTGCATCGGCACCGTTGTATTCATTCCCCTGGGCTTTGGGCTGCTGCTGGGGGAGGACCTGTTCGGGTTTATTGGCCGGCCGGGACTGGACATCTTTACCAATTACGCCGGATTTGACTGGAGCAGCTTCGTGTTTAACCTGGTGTTCTGCGCAACCACTGCCACCATTGTTTCCGGTGCTATGGCAGAGCGTACCAAGTTCATCAGCTATTGCGTCTACTCTGCCGTTATCTCCGCATTGATTTATCCCATTGAAGCCCACTGGATCTGGGGCGGCGGCTGGCTGTCCCAGATGGGATTCCACGATTTTGCCGGGTCCTGCGCCATCCACATGGTGGGCGGCATTTCCGCCCTGGTAGGCGCCTGGATGCTGGGCCCCAGAATCGGTAAGTTCACCAAAAAGGAGGATGGTTCCGTCCAGGTCAACGCCTTCCCCGGCCACAACCTTCCTCTGGGCTGCCTGGGCTGCTTTATCCTCTGGCTGGGTTGGTACGGCTTTAACGGAGCCGCTGCCACCAGTGTGGCACAGATGGGTTCCATCTTCCTGACCACTACCGTTTCTCCTGCCATTGCCACTGTGGTCTGTATGATCTTCACCTGGGTCAAGTATGGAAAGCCGGACATTTCCATGTGTCTCAACGCTTCCCTGGCCGGTCTGGTGGGCATTACCGCTGGATGTGACACCACCGACTGCCTGGGCGCCTGCATCATCGGCGCAGTATCCGGCCTGCTGGTCTGCTTCGGCGTCTGGCTGCTGGACTATAAGCTGCGGGTGGATGACCCGGTTGGCGCCGTGGCCGTTCATATGATGAACGGCATCTGGGGCACGCTGGCAGTTGGACTCTTCTCTACTACCAGCGCTCCCGGCAACGACAGTGTAGTAGGCCTGTTCTACGGCGGCGGTTTCACTCAGCTGGGCCTCCAACTGGCCGGCATCGCTTCTGTGGGCCTGTGGACTTTGATCACCATTACCGTCACCTTCCTGGTTATCCGGGCTGCCTTTGGCCTGCGGGTGAGCGAGGAAGAGGAAATCCAGGGCCTGGATGCTACCGAGCACGGCCTGCCCAGTGCCTACGCAGGATTCTCCATTATGGACAGCTCCAACACCCTGGTGGTGGAAGCCAACGAGAACACAGACCTGGGCCAGGACGACTACGCCAAGGCCAGCGAGGCCCAGAAAAATGCGGCAGTCAAGGTGGCGGCGCCTGCCCTTCTGGAAGATACCGGTATGTACAAGGTATCCATTATCTGCAAGCTGAATAAGTTCGATCAACTCAAGCGTGCCCTCAACCAGCTGGGCGTCACCGGCATGACCATGACCCAGGTCATGGGATGCGGCATCCAGAAGGGCAGCGGTGAGCTGTACCGTGGCGCTGTGGTGGATGCGACCCTTCTGCCCAAGATCAAGGTGGAGGTCATTGTAGGCCAGATCCCGGTGGAAAAGGTGATCGAGGCCGCCAAGAAAGCGCTTTACACAGGACACATCGGGGACGGCAAGATTTTTGTCTACCAGGTAGCACAGGTGGTCAAGGTCCGCACCGGGGAAGAAAACCTGGCAGCCCTGGCCGATGTGGAATAAACAAGCCATCTCCCTTATCTATTTCTTACCCTGGGCCGAAGGCCGCTCCGTCAGGAGCGGCCTTCAGTCACTTTTAAAACAAAAAGGGGAGAGATGAAATGGGAACTCATCTCTCCCTTGAAGTTACTTTAATTGATTTTCCAGAAGCCGGGCCTGGTTCTGCCAGTAGACCGATTCCCGGGCGCTGGGGGTAAGGCCGTACTCCCCGGTGACATAAGCCCGGGAAAGTAGCTGGGCCACCCGGAGGGCCGGGCGGGTCAGCCCCAGGCTTTGGTACAGGTCAAAGGCCCGGGCAAAATCCTGGGGAAGCTGCGGGCTCCCTGCCTCGTACTTCTGAGCCATCAGAATAAGGGCCTGGGGGTCCCCCTGGGAGAGCTTCCAGCACTGATCCCAGAAAGCGGATTTCTGCTCGTCAGGAGCTACCGCCTGATTCCCTTCGCTGTAAATCTGGACCAGGGACTTCATAGCCTCAGGGTCCTGGTCCACCAGGGCCTGATGGCGGAGATTTTCCAGCTGGCGGAGCAGCTCGGCCTGCTTGTTGGAAGGGGCGGGGGCTTCCTCCTGGACAGGTTCAGGGGAAGGCTGGGCCGGCTGGTCTTCCTGGTCCTTGGAAAATCCGGACTGGAGATATTCCTGAAGGGCCCGCAGGCTTTCCCGCTGGGCTTCCAGAGAGGTGGCACGGATCTGTTCCTGATGCTTTTGGAGATATTCTTCCCGGCGGCGTTCCCGCTCGGCAAGGGTCTGGGCGGCCTTAAGGCTGATTTGGGCGGTGCGGGCCAGCTCGTCCTCATACCGGCGCTGGTAGGCCCGGTCGGCCCGGCGCTGGAACTGGGCCATCTGTTCCTGAATTTTCTGGCTGGCGGACTGGCTCTTCGCCTGGGCTTCCTGGGCGGCCAGTTCCCGCTCCCGGCGGATCTCCACAGCCAGTTCCTGGTCCAGCACCCGCAGCTCGGGATACTTCCGGAGGCACCCGTACAGCTCCACCCGCCGCTGGCGGAGAAGCTGGCAAAGCACACCCCGGGCGGACTCGGGCTTTACCTTATATACCTGCACATAGCAGTCCACGGCCTTTTCCAGGTTCTGGGCCAGGACCCCGCCTTTTTCGTAGATGCGGCCCAGCGCCATCAGGCCGCTGGGGTTTCCGTTTTCCGCAGCCAGGAAAATGGTCATGAGAGCCATGGCAGGGCGGTAGTTCCGCAGGGCCAGCCGCTCCATCATCCAGCGGCCCATGTGGTCTCCTTGGTTGAGAAGGTCCAGGGCGGTGAGGTAGTCGGTTTTGCAGTCTCCGGTCTCCTGGGGAACGCCGGCTTTTTCGTAATGCTCGTCCAGGAGCAGTTTCATATCCTTCAAATCAATTTTGTCTTCTGCCTGGTGATTCATCCTTTTTTGCTCCTATTGATTTGATAAACATTCCTTTATCTGAATTATAAGCTTGGGGCCCCGGAAAAGTCAATGAAAGACGTTGGAGGGCCGCTGGGGATAGGGGCAGCCGCTGGGGGCCAGACTGTGGTAGAGATGGGACAGCCCGTCCAGCAGGGGGAGAGCGGTCAGGGTACCGTAGCCGCAGCCCAGCCGGGTCCCGGTGCAGGCCAGGGGATGCCCCTCCAAAAGCTGGATCAGAGCCTGCCGGACAGGGTCTGAACCGGCTTCCAAACAGAAACAGCTGTGGATAAACCGGGGGCAGGCCAAAGACACCAGGGCGGCGGCAGCCAAAGCATCCGGACCATCCGGACAGACCACCATCTGCCGGGCAGCGCAGCCGGCCATCACTCCGGCCAGGAAAACCATGTCCGGGGTGGCCAGGGCTTCCAGCAGGGCGTAAAACCGGCGGCTGGGCTGGTACTGTTCCAGCAGACTTTGGGCCTGGGCCAGGACCTCTCCTTCAGAAAACCGGGCAGGGGACCGGCGGGTGAGCCGTGCGGCAAGGGCCGCTGTCCGGGCAGGGGAGGGGGCTGCGGTGGAGAGAATGACCAGATGGGTCCCCCGCTTCCAGAGCATTTCCCCCAGTTCCGCCCCCAGATTGAGGGCGGCGGTGACCTGACTGCGGGTGAAAGGGCTACCTCCCTCCACCGGCCGGGCCAGCACCCCGGGCAGGGGAGCGGCACCGGGGGTCAGGTCGATTCCCAGTATCCCGCACCCGGTGCGGGTGAGGGCAATGCCCAAAGCCCCTTTCCGGGCGGCGGCATCAGCCAGGGCGGGGCGGGCCTGGGGCCGGTCAAATCCTTCCGAAGCGGTGACCACCAGGGTCCGCTTGTCCAGAAGGAGCCGGGGTTCCCGGGTGCAGCCTGCCAGCAGGGGCGGATATTCCCCCAGCCGGCCCAGGGCAGCCCAGGCGTCCTCCCCCATCCGGGCCATACGGTCCCGGGCGGCCTGCTCGGCCTGGGGGGAGGGAGGGGTGATTCTGGAAATTGCCTGGGTAAAAGTCATGGCTGCCACCTGCTGGTCAAAAAATCGAAACTGAGAATCATTATACAAAAAATCCCGCTGCAATGCAATGAAAAAGGGAATCGGAAACAAAAAATCTCCGGCCTTTGGGAAAAGGCCGGAGAGAAAAATTACTGCTGGGCAGCGGTGCGCTTCTTGATGACCAGAAGGACCACTCCGGTGAGGACGATGCCCACAGGCAGGCAGATGATCCAGCTGCGGACAAATCCGGCCAGAATGTAAACCACAAAGCTGATGACCGCCACGGTAATGGCGTAGGGCAGCTGGGTGGATACATGGCTTACGTGCTCGCTCTGGGCGCCGGCGCTGGCCATAATGGTGGTGTCGGAAATGGGGCTGCAGTGGTCGCCGCAGACGGCACCGGCCATGCAGGCAGAGATGGCGATGATCATGAGGGTGTGGTCCACGCCGCTGAGGGCATCTACTACAATGGGGATCAGGATGCCGAAGGTGCCCCAGCTGGTGCCGCTGGCAAAGGCCAGCAGGCAGGCCACCACAAAGACGATGGCAGGCAGGAAGTTCATCATGCCGGAAGCGGAGCTCTTGACCAGCTCGGAGACAAACTCTCCGGCGCCCAGACTGTCGGTCATGGCCTTCAGGCTCCAGGCAAAGGTGAGGATGAGGATGGCGGGAACCATGGCCTTGAAGCCCTCAGGGAAGCAGTCCATCATATCCTTGAAGGAGAGCACCCGGCGCAGGAAGTAGAACACCAGGGTGAACAGCAGTCCAAAGAAGCTGCCGTAAGCCAGACCCACAGAAGCATCAGAACCGGAGAAAGCCTCCACGAAGCCTACGCCGCTGAAGAAGTCGCCGGTGTAGAGCATTCCGATGATGCAGCAGATGATGAGCACTACCACGGGAGCGACCAGGTCAATGACCTTGCCCTTGGAGGAGCGGGACTCTTCCTGGGGGAAGACGCTCTCCTTGCCGCCGAACAGGTTGCCGGTCTCCTGGGCGGTCTTTTCAAAGGCAGCCATGGGACCGTAGTCCACCTTCATTCCGATGAGGAGAATCATGAAGGCAATGGTGAGCAGGGCGTAGAAGTTGTAGGGGATGGCGTTGATGAAAAGGGTGAAGCCGTCCTCACCGGGGACAAAGCCGGTGACTGCGGCGGCCCAGCTGGAGATGGGGGCGATAATGCAGACGGGAGCGGCAGTGGAATCGATGAGGTAAGCCAGCTTGGCACGGCTGACCTTATGCTTGTCGGTGAGGGGCCGCATGACGCTGCCTACGGTGAGGCAGTTGAAGTAGTCGTCCACGAAAATCAGAATGCCCAGGACCATGGTGGCAAGCTGAGCGCCGGCCCGGGTCTTGATGTGGTCGGCTGCCCACTGGCCGAAGGCGGCGCTGCCGCCGGCCTTGTTCATCAGGCAGACCAGTACGCCCAGCAGGACCAGGAATACCAGGATGCCTACGTTGTAGGGGTCGCTGAGGACACTGATGATACCGCCCTGGAAAATGTGGTTGATGGTGCCTTCAAAGCTGAAGCCGGAATAAAACACGGCTCCTACGGCAATACCGATAAACAGGGAAGAATACACTTCCTTGGTGATGAGGGCCAGCCCAATGGCGACGATAGGGGGAATCAAAGACCAGAAGGTGGCATACATGGCGGGAATATACTCCGCTGACATTGTTCTTCAATCCTTTCTTTTTATATGGTTTGATTTTGGGATGTTACGGAAAATCTCCAAAGGGAGCATAAAAAAAGCCATGGCGGGCAGCCATGGCAATAAAATCCCAAAAGGATACATTTCCCTGACAGCACTCCACCAAATCCGGGAAGATATGGTGACAGTCCATGAGATGTTCTCCCATGGCCCAAGAAAACCCTTGGCGGGGGCTTACTTTCGGCGGCGGTCCCTTTCTCTGCCCGGCGGTTTTGCCAAACCATGGCCGGAGCAGCTACTTTTGAACGCCGCGCCTCTAGAAATATTCCAATAACAGGTTACTTGTACCACAATCTTCTCTCCTTGTCAACCCCTGAGAAGAAAAAGAACTGTGCTTTTTTACCTTTACGAATGAGGAAAAATTTAGTATAATGACTTGAAATGACAAATCAGGGGGTTCCCAGTACCTCCGGTTTTGCTCATTTTTTCCCCTTTTCCCAGTAAAGGGGAGAGACGAATATACCCCGGCGGGGAGAATTTTCCCCTCTTCTGCCGGGAGAAACCATAGGGCGGACCCCGGCAGCAAACCCGGCTTTGCCCAAGAACAACCAGGAGGAAAATACCATGCTGGAATTGCAGCATATCAGTTTTGCCGTAGAAGGCAACAAAGAAATTCTGAAAGACATCAATCTGACGGTGGAAGACCGTTTTGTAGCCATTACCGGTCCCAACGGCGGGGGCAAGTCCACCCTGGCCAAGGTGATCGCCGGCATTTTCAAGCCCACTTCCGGCCGTATCCTGCTGGATGGGGAGGACATCACCGACCTGTCCATTACCGAGCGGGCCAACCGGGGCATCAGCTACGCTTTTCAGCAGCCGGTCCGGTTCAAGGGCCTGCGGGTGCGGGACCTGCTGTCCCTGGCAGCAGGCGGTTCCACCGACATCAACCAGGCCTGCAACTACCTGAGTGAGGTGGGTCTCTGCGCCCGGGACTACATTGACCGGGAACTGAACGACAGCCTCTCCGGCGGAGAACTGAAGCGGATCGAAATTGCCATGGCCATGGCCCGGAACACCAAGCTCACTGTTTTTGACGAGCCGGAAGCCGGTATCGACCTGTGGAGCTTCAACAACCTGATCCGGGTCTTTGAAAAGATGAACGAGAAGATCCATGGCAGCATTATGATCATCAGCCACCAGGAGCGTATTCTGAACATTGCAGATAAGATCATCTACCTGAAGGACGGCCAGCTGGCCCAGTACGGCACCCGTCAGGAGGTGCTGCCCCAGCTGCTGAACACCGACAGCGCCTGCCGGGTGCTCACCGACAAACTGCAGTAAAGGAGGGAACCATTTCATGCTGGATACCATGCAGATGAATATTCTTCGGGAAGTGGCGGAGCTGGATGCTCTGCCCACCGGAGCTTACAATATCCGGGCCAACGGCCAGGGTGCCGCCCGGAACACTACCGCCAACATTGATATTGTTACCAAGACCGACAAGCCGGGCATTGACATTATCATCAAGGAAGGCACCAAGAACGAGAGCGTCCATATTCCCGTGGTCATTAGCCAGACCGGTCTCAAGGACCTGGTCTACAATGACTTTTACATTGGGGCAGACTGCGATGTGACCATTATTGCCGGGTGCGGCATCCACAACTGCGGCAACCAGGAAAGCCGTCATGACGGTGTTCACACCTTCCACCTGGGGAAGAATGCCAAGGTCCGGTATGTTGAAAAGCATTACGGCACCGGGGACGAGAACCGGGGCAAGAACGTAATGAACCCTGAGACCATTGTCTACCAGGAGGAGGGAAGCAGCCTTCTCATGGAGACCACCCAGATCTCCGGCATTGACGATACCTACCGGATGACCACCGCCACCCTGGCCGAGGGGGCCAGCCTCACCGTCAAGGAAAAAATCATGACCACCGGTGAGCAGACCGCCAAGACCAACTTTGTGGTGGACCTGAACGGTGCGGACAGCAAGGTCAACCTCCAGAGCCGGAGCGTGGCCAAGGACCACAGCCACCAGTATTTTGACAGCAAGATCAACGGCAATGCCCCCTGCGCCGGCCACAGCGAGTGCGACGCCATTATCATGGACCAGGCTACCGTGGAAGCAAGCCCCAGCCTGACCGCCAACAACATTGACGCCGCCCTCATCCATGAGGCCGCCATCGGCAAGATCGCCGGGGAACAGCTTATCAAGCTGATGACCCTGGGCCTGACTGAACAGCAGGCCGAGGAGCAGATCGTCAACGGCTTCCTGAAGTAATAAGGAACGTCCCCTGAAGTACGGCTCAAAAGTTTTTTATCCCTCCGGAGAGATCCGGAGGGATTTTTTATAAAAAGGCTTGACAAGTACACTTGGCAATGCTATTTTAAAATTGCAAAGTACACTTGGCAAGGCGGGAGGTGGCGTCATGGATAAAGAGAAGCTGCTGGAACGAAGCCGGCAGGAGAATAAAAAGGGGGATGAACGGGAACGCCAGCAGATGGAGAATGCCCAGTTTGTGGGCAGCTTTGTCATAGAAGCAGTGCTGGTGGTTCTGCTTGCTCTGGAGTATGTTACTGAGAAAGGGCTGGGAGGAATGGTCTCAGTGGCAGGAGTGGAGTTCCCCTTCCGGGACTTCTGTGCGCTGCTTCTCTGCCTGGCCCTGTCGGTGGAGTACGGATTCAAAGCGGTATTGGTTCGGAAAAAGTGGCAGATTGCCATGGAGGTTCTTTTCCTTCTGGGATTGTGTATGGGCATTTATCGTGTATTTCTGGCGGGTTGAAAGGAGGAAGCGTTATGGATAAAGAAGAACTGCTCCGGCGGAGCCGGCTGGAAAACAAAAAGGGGGACGAGCGGGAGATAGATATTCTCCAGAAAAGCACCCGTGCGGGAATGCTGGCGGGCCTGATATTCTGCCTGGTGATTATGGTGGTGAAAATGTTCCTGGGCCAGCCATACCAGGATGTGTATTCCCTCTATGCAGTGATGATGGCGGTTCAAAATTTGTACCGGTGGCATATCCAGAAAGAAAAAATCTTTCTTCTGGTGGGCCTGGGCTGGGGGCTTTTGGGAATCTTCCTTTTTGTGGTATACTTGGTACAGATTCTGTAAAAGGACTGGGGCAAGACCATGGACGATAATCTCATTCTGAAAAACCGGCTGAAGGAAGCCCGGGGGGAGAAGAACCTTTCCCAGGCCCAGCTGGCCCAGCTGGTGGGCGTTTCCCGGAACACCATCAGCTCCATTGAAACAGGACAGTTCAACCCCACCGCCAAGCTGGCCCTGATCCTCAGCATAGCCCTGGATAAAAAATTCGAGGATTTGTTTTACTTCGATGACTGATAAAAAAGGGGAGGCTCCGACATTTCGTCGGGGCCTCCCCTTTTAAAGCTATTTTATTTTTCCTGAGCCTTCTGGGCGGCCTCGGCGGCCTGGACCATGATGGCGCACTCGATCCGCTTCCGGAACAGCTCACAGCCGTACTCATAAATTCCCAGAATGTTTCCGGTGGCATGGTAGGCGTTGGCTGCACAGCCGCCGCTGCAATACAGCTTGGCCCAGCAGTCCCGGCACTGGGTGCGGGCGTAGGCATTGCAGAGCTTGAACTCGTTCTGGCGGGCCTGGTTGGTGACACCCTTCCAGATGTCCCCCAGCTTGTACCGCTCGTCTCCCACAAACTGGTGGCAGGGGTACAGGTCGCCCCAGGGGGTGACAGCCATGTACTCGGTGCCGGAACCGCAGCCCGAGATGCGCTTGTAAATGCAGGGGCCGTGGGCCAGGTCCAGAATGTAGTGGTAGAAGGTGAAGGGACGGCCCTCCTGCTTCCGCTTGATCATCTCCTTGGCCAGAATCTCATACTGCTCCATGAGCACGGGGAGATCTTCCTGGGTCAGGGCGTAAGGGTCCTCGGGGCTGCAGACCACCGGCTCCATGGACAGCTCGGTAAAGCCCAGGTCGGCCATGTGGAAGATGTCCTTGGTAAAGTCGGTGTTGTCGTGGGTGAAGGTGCCCCGCATGTAGTAGCCCTTTCCGCCACGGGCTTCCACCAGCTTTTTGAACTTGGGCAGGATAATGTCATAGCTGCCCTGGCCGGTAATGGTGCACCGCTTCTTGTCGTGGACTTCCTTCCGGCCGTCCAGACTCAGCACCACATTGTGCATTTCCTTGTTGGCAAACTCAATTACATCGTCGTTGATGAGCATGCCGTTGGTGGTCAGGGTGAACCGGAAGTTCTTCCCCTTCTCCTTTTCAATGCTCCGGGCATAGGCTACCAGCTCCTTGCAGACTTCCCAGTTCATGAGGGGCTCCCCTCCGAAGAAGTCCACTTCCAGATTCCGATGGGTGCCGGAATGCTCCACCAGAAAATCCAGAGCCCGCTTGCCCACATCAAAGCTCATGAGGCCGTCTTCCCCGTGGAATTTGCCCTGGGCGGCAAAGCAGTAGTCGCAGTTCAGGTTGCAGGTGTGGGCTACATGAAGGCAGAGAGCCTTGATGTAGGGGTTCCGGTTCTTGAAGTCAAAGGCTTTTCCTTCGTAGGCGTCCTTGGTGAACAGTTTTCCCTGGGCTTTCAAGGCTTCAATGTCCTCAAAGCAGCCCTCCAGGTCCTCCCGGGTCACATCCTCCCGGTCGCCATACCGGTCCATCAGCTGGGCCAGCAGTTCCTCCCGGGGAGTGTCCTCGTAGTGGGTGATGGCATCATAGGCCACCTCGTCCACCAGATGAACGCTTCCGGAAAATACATCCAGTATAATATTGTATCCATTCAACTTATAGGCGTGAATCATTGGAGTACTCCTCATTGTTTCAAAATCCACATCATTATACCAAAGAAATCCTTATACCGCAAGGACTAATCCTCTTCCGGGTCCAGGTCCATTTCCAGCCCTTTGAGCCCCAGGTCATTCCCCAGGCGGCTGCCCATCCCGATGGAACTTCTCCCGTACTTGGCCCGGATGGCATCCAGGCTTTTTTCCAGGCTGGCCCGCTTTTCATCCGGCTGGGGTGCGTCCCCGAACATGCTCATCTGGCAGGCAAAGGGCTGGTCGGTAAGATTCAGGGCGGTGACGGTGAGCATCCGGATGGGGACCCCCACCCGCCAGTTTTCCTCCAGCAGTTCCCAGGAATACTTTACCAGCTCCTTGGAGAGCTGAGTGCTGAAGGGAAGCTGCTTCTGCCTCTGGATGGCTTTCAGGTTGGTATCCTTGATGGTCAGCTGGACCGCCCCGGCCCAAAGCCCGTGCTTCCGCAGCCGGGTGGCCACCTGGTCGCAGAGGGCCCAGAGCCCGCTCCGTATCTCCTGGGCGGTGGTAAGGTTTTTCCGGAAGGTCAGGCCGTTCCCCACGCTTTTCACCGGGTCCCGGTCCCCTGTAAGCCGGACCGGGTCGGTGTCCAGCCCCCGGGCGCTCCGGCTCAGGTCGGCCCCCAGCTTCCCCAGGGAATGTTCCAGCAGGGAAGGGTCAGCCTGGGCCAGCTGCCCGATGGTGGTGATTCCCAAAAGGGAAAGCTGTTTCTGGGCGGCTTTTCCCACATAGAGCAGATTCCCCACCGGCAGGGGCCAGACCAGTTCCTGCCAGTTGTCCGGGGAAAAGACGGTGGTGGCATTGGGCTTTTTGTAGTCGCTGCCCAGTTTGGCCAGCACCTTGGTAAAGCTGACCCCCACACTGATGGTCAGCCCGGTGGCCGAGTATACCTCCCGGCGGAGCCGGTCCGCCAGGGCCTGAGGGCTTTTTTCAAAGATGGGCCAGGTGCCGGTCACATCCATCCAGCTTTCGTCAATTCCGAAAGGCTCCACCCGGTCTGTATACTTTTGGTATATTTCGTTGATGATTTTACTAAAATGTCGATACCTGTCCCGGTGAGGGGAGAGAAGCCGCAGGTCAGGGCATTTCCGTTTGGCCTGCCAGATGGTCTCGGCGGTCTGGATGCCCAGGGCTTTGGCGGCCTCGTTTTTGGCCAGGACGATTCCGTGGCGGCCCTCCGGGTCCCCGCAGACCGCCACCGGCAGTCCCTTCAGTTCCGGGTGTTCCAGCAGCTCCACGCTGGCGTAAAAGTTGTTGCAGTCACAGTGGAAAATCACCGGGGTCTTTCCCATAGCCCCCACCTCCTTCCGGGAAAAGAAAAAGCCGCCTTAGCCAGTGGGCCAAGGCGGCAGGGTCTTTGGAAAATTACTCCTCAACGCACTTCTCGCAGGGCTGGTTTGCAACACCGCAGGAGGTCTTGCAGGCAGACTGGCAGGAAGTCTGGCACTCGCCGCAGCCGCCGTTGTTAACGCTGGCGGACAGGTCACGGGTCTCCAAAGTCTGAATACGGTTCATAGGACACACTCCTTTACAGGTTCGGCACCTGAGCCAAAAGGGCGCAGATGGCTTTTTAATAATTCTAGTATAACACAAAAACCGCCGGTGTCAATCGGGAAGGGAAAAATGCCCAAGGTGACCTGGTCACGGAAAAAAGAAGGGGGAATCCCTATACTGGAAAGGCAAATTCAAAGCCAGGAGGAAATGGTATGGCGTCAAAGAAATACGCCCGGGCAGACCGGGACCGGTGTGTTGCCTGCGGGGCCTGTGTGCTCAAGTGCCCCCGGCAGGCCATCAAAATCTGGAAAGGGTGTTTTGCCCAGGTGGATAAGGCCTTCTGTGTGGGCTGCGGCCTTTGCCGGAACACCTGCCCGGCGGATGCCATCACCCTGAAAGAGAGGGAAGAAGGATGAAACAGAAAAAGCATTGGTATCAGTATCTCTGGGTCTGGTCCATTATTTATTTTACCCTGGGATTTTTTAATATCCTGTTTGCCTGGCTGGGAATGATAGACTTCCTGCTCCCCTTGATCCTGGCGGCTTTTGGGGGAAACAAGGCCTTCTGCAACCGGTATTGCGGCCGGGGCCAGCTGTTCCAGAAGCTGGGAGGAGACTGGGGCTGCTCCCGGAATAAACCGGCGCCCCGGTTCCTGGCTTCCCGGTGGTTCCGGTATGGCTTTTTGGCCTTTTTCGTGACCATGTTCGGGAATATGCTGTTCCAGACCTATCTGGTGGGGGCGGGGGCTTCCTCCCTGAAAGAGGTGGTCAAAGTATTCTGGACCATCCGCCTGCCCTGGCACTGGGCCTACACGGTACAGGTCCAGCCGGCCTGGATCGCTCAGTTCTCCTTCGGCCTCTACAGCCTTATGCTCACCTCCGCCCTCATTGGGCTGATCGTCATGGTGCTGTATAAGCCCCGTACCTGGTGCACCTTCTGCCCCATGGGAACCATGACCCAGGGCATCTGCAAACTGAAAGCCCGGGGAGCCGCCCCGGAAGAATAAGAAAAAATCCCCTGCCGCAGCAGGGGATTTTTGATTTTATTAACAGGTCTTTACCACCCGGAGAAGGGGAAGCCGGTCCCAGGTAGAGATAAGCTCTACCTCCTGATTTTCCCGGACCAGGTCCACCAGACCGGAGGTGATTTCTTCCCCCGGCACCAGGAAGGGAATTCCCGGGGGATAGGCCCAGAGGTATTCCCCTGAAATCCTGCCCACCCCCTCTTCCAGGGGCAGGTCCTCCCCCGGGGCATTGAGGGCGGCCAGAGGCGCCATCTGCCGGGGCGGGAGAACGGGACATTCCAGATTGTAGGAACGGGGAGCAGGCACCAGCCCGTCCACCTCTTTCAGTACCTGTTCCAGCCGGGCAAAGTCCCCGTTTGTATCGCAGAGGGTGGTCATAAGAAGGACACTGTGGGGGGTGACCATCTCCGGCTCCAGTCCCCGCTCCCGGAACAGCTCCGCCAGCCGTGGACCGGTACAGCCGCCCCGGACCAGAAGCTTCCCCGGGTCATGGCCGAAAAATCCGTGAGGGCCGTCCTGCCCGTGACAGAGAAGGGAAAGATGGCTCAGAGACAGCCGGTCCAGCCTTTCCAGCCGCCGGGCAAAAGCCTTTCGGGCCGCCGGGCCTTCCTGCTCCAGCCAGTTTACGCAGAGCTGGATGGAGGCCATAAGGGGATAGCTGGGGCTGCTGGTCTCGAACACGTTCAGCTCCCGGGCCACCCGCCCGGCCAGTTCCTCCCTGCAATGGCAGAGGGCGGTCTGGGTGAGACTGGGCAGGGTTTTGTGAAGGCTTTGGACCACCAGGTCTGCGCCCCCTGCCACCGCCCCCCGTTCCAGGTGAGCCCCGTGGGCTTCGTCCACCATCAGGAGGGCCCCGTGAGCGTGGGCCACCCGGGTCAGGGACTCAATGTCCGAGAGGACTCCCTCATAGGTGGGACTGGTCAGGATAACCAGCCGGGCCTGGGGACAGGCGGCAAAGGCACTTTCCAGAATCTCCGGGGTCACACTGCCCCAGATGCCCCAGTCTCCCTCCCATTGGGGGAGAAGATAATGGGGTTCCAGGCCGCAGAGTTCCAGAGCATGGTAGACAGACTTATGGCAGTTCCGGGCAACGATCACCCGGTCTCCGGGGCGGGAAGCGGCCCGGATGCAGGCCAGGATCCCCACCGTGCTTCCCCCGATCAGGTAAAAGCTGCGCTGAGCCCCCCAGAGGGCGGCGGCACGGTCCATCCCTTCCTTCAGGATTCCCTGAGGATGGTGCAGGTCGTCAAAGCCCTGAATTTCGGTAATGTCCAGGGAATAGGGGAGCCGGGGATCCAGCCCATGGCGCTTGTGCCCAGGCATGTGGAGGGGCTGGGGGCCGGTGCTGCTGTGCTGCTCCAGAGCATCCAGCAAAGTTCTCATTTCTTCTGGCCCAGGGTAGCGCTCTTGGCACTGGCGGTCCGCACGGCATCCATGGCGGCGCTGCGCAGGCCCCGCTGCTCCAGCAGGCCCACCCCTTCAATGGTGCTGCCCCCGGGGCTGCACACTTCGTCCTTCAACTGGCCGGTGTGCTTGCCGCTTTCCAGAGCCAGGGCGGCGGCGCCTGCCAGCATCTGGGCGGCGTACAGCCGGGCCTTGTCCCGGGGCAGGCCGCAGGCCACAGCACCGTCAGTCAGGCCTTCCAGGAACAGGTAGGTGAAGGCGGGGCCGCACCCGGCCAGGGTGCCGGCCACGGCCATGAGGCTTTCATCCAGAAGGTCCAGCATACCGGTGCCGGACAGCAGGTCCAGGAACTGGGCCAGTTCCTCCTCGTTCACTCCCACAGAGCAGTACTGGGTGCAGCCCTTTCCCACGCTGACGGGGGTGTTGGGAGCCAGCCGGATAACGGGATAATCCCCGCCGGCCTGGGCGGCGATCTGGTCCATCCGGAGTCCGGCGGCCATGCTCACCAGGACAAACCGGTCGGTCCGGGCAGCCAGAGTGGGAGCCAGGGGAGCCAGCATCCCTTCCATGAGATGGGGCTTGACCCCCAGGAAAATAAACTTGCACTGAGCGGCGATCTCCTCGTTGGTGGAGACCCGGGCGCCCAGCTGGTCGGCCAGAGCCTGAGCCTTGGCCTGAGTCCGGTTGGAGAGCAGCACCCGCTGGGGGTCAACCGCCTTGCATACGGCAGTGGCCAGAGCACCGCCCATGTTGCCGCAGCCGATAAAACCGATCAAATCCATTTGAAAACTCCTCCTTTTTAAATACTGCCGGGCCTGCCCGGAGTATCTGCCCCTTTTCCCGCCGCCTTGCAGGGAAAAAAGGACAGTCAAAATATAGATGGTATGGCAGCCATTTTGTGGCTATTATATCATGGCAGGAAAGCTTTGCCAATGTAAAAAGTTTGAAAAAAGCCCTTCCTGCGCCTGATAAATTGTGATACAATGGCATATATGCTGGGGAGGAAGGGCTTTGCGCTTTTGCCCGGTAGTATTATCAAAGGAGAATAGTATGACAGATAAACTGATTGCCTTTTTTGCAGGGCTGGCTCTCTGGCAGAAATACCTGGGGGTTTCCCTTATCAGCATGGTCCCGCTTATTGAACTGAGAGGAGCCATTCCGGTGGGAATCGGCATTGGTCTGCCCATTCTGCCCACCTATATCATCTGTGTGCTGGCCAACATGGTCCCGGTGCCCATCATCTTTTTCTTCGCCCGCCGGGTGCTGGAATGGGGGGCAAAGCTCCCCCGTGGAAGCGGCTTCTTCAAGTTCTTCCTGGAGAAGGGCCATAAGGGCGGCGAAAAGCTGAAGGCTGCTGCCGGCGGAGGTAAGGGTCTGTTTGTGGCTCTGGCCCTCTTTGTGGGGATCCCCCTGCCCGGCACCGGCGCCTGGACCGGAATCCTGGCCGCCAGCCTGCTGGATATGGATTTCAAAGAAAGCGTCATCGCCTGCATGCTGGGCGTTCTGCTGGCCGGTATCATTATGGGCCTTGTCAGCGCAGGATTGTTCGGAGCACTTCAGGCTGTTCTGTAAAAGATCAGGAGGAAGAATATGAAATTCCTGAAAGGATTCACCCGCCAGGAGCTGTCCTGGATGATGTACGACTGGGCCAACAGCGCTCACTCTGTCATTATTGCCACCATCCTGCCCATATTCTATAACACAGTGGCAGAATACACGGTGAACAGCGTGTCCAGTATCTCTACCTGGGGATATGCTACCAGTATCGCCATGGCCATTGTAGCCATTGCGGCTCCCTTCCTGGGAGGACTGGGCGACCTGCGGGGAATGCGGAAAAAACTTTTCGCACTTTTCATGGGAATCGGGGCTCTCAGCTGCCTTATCCTGGCCGCTACCCCTCTTATGGATTTCACCGCCTCCACCCAGGCAGCCGGCCGGGTGGCAGGAATGGTGCTGGTCCTCTACATTACCAGCGTGGTGGGATTCAATGCCAGCTGCGTCTACTATGACGCCTTCCTCAACGACATCACCACCCCTGACCGGATGGACCGGGTCTCCACCATGGGCTACGGCCTGGGGTATATCGGCGGCTCCACCATCCCCCTGGTCATCTTCCTGGTGATGAACGCAGTGGGAATCGATATGCTGGTCTGCCTGGCCTTCATCTTTGCCCTTACTGCCGTGTGGTGGGCCGTGTTCAGCATCCCGCTGCTGAAAAACTGCCGCCAGACCAGCGGCCAGGACTACCATAAGGGTGACATTGGAAAAACCCTCAGGGGAGTGGCCGCCACTGCCCGGGAGATCGTCACCATCAAGCCCCTCTTCTTCTTTACCCTGGCCTTCTTCTTCTACATTGACGGTGTCCACACCATCATCAGCCTTTCCACCAGCTATGGCACCATGCTGGGGCTGGAAAGCAGCGATATGCTTCTGGCCCTCCTGCTGGTCCAGGTGCTGGGACTGCCCTTCTGCCTGCTCTATATCAAACTCAGCGACCGGTTCGGCGCCCGGTTTATGATCGGAGTAGGAATTGTAGTGTACAGCGCCATCATCATCTATGCATTTTTCCTGAGAGAGGTATGGCAGTTCTGGGTGCTGGCTTTCCTCTGCGCCACCTGTCAGGGAGGAATCCAGGCTCTCAGCCGGAGTATGTATGGCAAGCTCATCCCGGACAAGGACCGGGTGGGCGAGTTCTACGGATTCTTTGACATCTTCGGGAAAATGAGTTCCATTATGGGACCCACCCTGGTGGGGATCATCAGCAGCCAGGCCGCAAGCCGGATGCTGGCCGACCAGGGCCTTACCGCCGCCACCGCCACCCAGGCTCAGGTGGAGGCCATCAACGCCGCTGCCGCCCCCTACGGAGTGGTCAGCCTCATCATCATTATGCTTATCGGCGGAGGAATCTATTTCTTCGTTATGCCCCGATATATGGACAAAACCTGATTCCCTCAAAAATCCAACTACAGAAAGGAAGTTGAAGCTATGCCTGAAGGATATACCCATGTGAAGATGGCCGCCAAGGCCGTAAATGTGGCCCAGGTGCCCCTGACCAGTCAGCGGGCCTTTGCCCTGGGCGCCAACGGTCCCGACCCCTTCTTCTTTTATCAGGCCTGGTTGCCCAGCCGGCGCCGGACCTGGAATCTCTTCGAGATGGGAGAAAGAATGCACCGGGAAAAGACGGGGGAGTTCCTTCAGTGTATGCTCCGCCATGCTTCCACCCGGGTCCAATGGGACTACACCCTGGGCTTTCTCTGTCACTACGGGGTAGATGCTCTGGTCCATCCCTATGTGGCAGCCATCCAGAAGCCGGGCCAGCCCTATTACCGCCCCTCCGGCCACGGACTGTTTGAGATCGGCCTGGATTCCCATCTCTACGCCCTGGATTACGGCCCCGGGGGAATCCCCGCACCCGCATCCACTCCCGCTGTTTCCATGGGTCAGCAGCTCCAGATCGCCGGGCTGCTCCAGGAATGTATCCGGGAAGTGTACGGACGCACCTATCCTCTGGAAGTCATCCGCCGCAGCTTTATCCATATGCGGAGCATCCGGACCCTGCTCAGCAACCCCGGTCCCATTATGAAGGGGCTGTTCTGGGTGGCAGAGCGGTTTGTAGGAAAAGGAATCATCTTTGCCCATGTGACCCCCGCCCCCCTGGACGGACTGACCAGCTATCCCCGGCTGCCCTCCCGGTGGGAAAATCCCTATACCCAGGAAATGTGTCAGGGTGATGTGTTTGATCTGCTGGCCCAGTCGGTGGATCGGTGTGCCCTTCTGGTCCGGGCTGCCTACCTCTGGAAGGAAGGGGAACTGACCTGGGAACAGCTGACCCGTGTAGTGGGCAGCAAAAGTTATGAAACCGGGCTGCCGGTGGAATAATAGGGGAAAAAACAAAGGAGTTACAAAACTATGATTTATACCAATATTACACAGCTTATCGGGAAAACGCCCCTTCTGGAGCTGACCCGTTACGAACAGGCCCACGGCCTTTCCGCAAAGTTGCTGGCCAAGCTGGAATGCTTCAATCCCGGCTCTTCCGCCAAGGACCGTATTGCTCTGGCCATGATTCAGGATGCGGAAGCATCCGGACGGCTGGCTCCCGGCGGGACTATCATTGAACCCACCAGCGGCAATACCGGTATCGGTCTGGCCATGGTAGCCGCCGCCAAGGGATATAAAGTGATCCTCACCATGCCCGAGACCATGAGCGTGGAGCGGCGGAAGCTGCTGGCCGGGTTCGGCGCCCAGCTGGTCCTCACCCCTGGCTCTCAGGGAATGCAGGGAGCCGTGGACAAGGCTGAGGAACTGCACCGGCAGATTCCCGGCAGCATTATTACCGGACAGTTTGACAACCCAGCCAACCCCCGGGCCCATCAGACCGGGACCGGCCCCGAGATCTGGGCCGATACCCAGGGCAAGGTGGATGTGTTTGTAGCCGGCGTAGGCACCGGCGGCACCCTCACCGGTGTGGGCCGGTATCTCCGGAGCCAGAATCCCCGGGTGGAACTGGTGGCTGCACAGCCCGCCACCAGCCCTCTCCTGACCACCGGAAAGGCAGGTCCCCACGGAATCCAGGGAATCGGCCCCAACTTCCTGCCCCAGGTCCTGGATACCAAGCTGTATAACCAGGTCATTGATGTGGCAGACAAGGACGCCCTGGACACTGCCCGGGAGCTGCGTACCCTGGAAGGGGTAAATGTGGGCATCTCCTCCGGCTGCGCCGTCTGGGCCGCCGCCCAGCTGGCCGCACAGCCCCAATATGCAGGAAAAGTGATTGTGGCTCTCCTCCCCGATACGGGTGACCGGTATCTGTCCACAGCACTGTTTGAAGAAAAATAAAGGAGCGTAAAACTATGGTTAAAATTACAATGGAAAACGGCAAGACCATTCTGCTGGAGCTCTACCCCGAAAAGGCTCCCATCACCTGCGAGAACTTTGAGAAGCTGGTGAAGGAAGGCTTCTATGACGGCCTGATTTTCCACCGGGTCATTGAGGGATTCATGATTCAGGGCGGCTGCCCCAACGGCAACGGCATGGGCGGCCCCGGCTGGCAGATCAAGGGCGAGTTCTCCTCCAACGGTGTGCCCAATGACCTGAAGCACACCCGTGGTGTCATCAGCATGGCCCGGAGCATGATGCCTGACTCCGCCGGAAGCCAGTTCTTTATTATGCACCAGGATGCCCCTCACCTGGACGGCCAGTATGCCGCCTTTGGTAAGGTGGTAGAGGGCATGGACGTGGTGGACGAGATTGCCACTACTCCCACCGACTGGAACGACAAGCCCCGCACTCCCATGGTCATGAAAAAGGTGGAGATCGTCTGATTTCCCAAGGCCGGATGAATGGAATGGCCCATTCACCCGGCCTTTTTCTGCCCTGATTTCAGGCCGAAACCGGGAATTCACCCTAAAGTTGCGCTCTGGTTGGTGGAAGTAACCACTCAATTTCTGTAAAATGGAGGGCGAAAGGAGAAAAGAACTATGGACACAACCCTTATTTTAATCAGACTGGCAGCAATACTTTACGGTATTTTCATGCTGGCTATGGCAGCCTTGTTCTTCTATATTGTTTATCTGGTCATCAAGGCCCTGCGAAAGTATATCAACTCCAAGGAGACCCGCCAGAAAAAACAGGTGGTAAAAAAGAGCCTGGGAGAACTGCTCAGGGAAAACCGGATCCGGTGCAAAATGACCCAGGAGTTTGTTTCCGAAACATTGGGGGTCAGCCGTCAGGCGGTCTCCAAGTGGGAAAACGGAACCACCGACCCCAGCACCTCCAACCTGATCGCCATTGCAAAGCTGTATGGAATCTCTGCGGAAGAACTGCTGCGGAGCGTCAGTGCGGACTTCGATTCTGAAAAGCCGGATGAACATACAGAGGAGGAAAACTGAGGATGGAAGCCAAAGTACAATACGGTATCTGTAAGTGGAAGATTCTCAATGCCACTACCCTGAAACTGCTGGCGGTCCTTTTGATGTTTCTGGACCATATCCATCAAATGTTTGTTCATGTGGGCGCCCCCCTCTGGCTTACCATGGCGGGGAGACTGGCGTTTCCCATTTTCCTGTTTGCCTCTGCGGAGAGCTTTCATTATACCCGCAGCAAAAAGAAATATCTCTGGCGCCTTCTGCTGGGAAGCTGGGGAATGACCCTCTTTACCGTTGCCCTGCAAGGGGTGCTGCCCAACGACAATGTTGTTTTGATGAACAACGCATTCAGCACATTTTTCATTGCGGCTGTCTATATGCTGGTCTGGGATACCCTGGTGGAGGGCATCAAAAACAGAAAACCCGGTCAGGTGGCAAAAGGACTGTTTTACGGGATCCTTCCGGTTCTGGGCACCATCCCCCTCTTCCTTGTGGCAGGACTTTCCGCAAACGAAAATATTCCCCTTCCGCTGCTGCGGACTTGTATCACGGCGGCAATGATGGTCCCCAACCTGTTGGTGGTGGAAGGGGGTGTGGCAATGGCCGCTCTGGGAGTGGGCTTCTATATTTTCCGAAACCACCGGGCGGTCCAAATTGCGCTTCTGCTGGCTTTGTCCGGTGTGGTATACCTTATGGGGGATACCATCCAGTGGATGATGTGCTTTGCGGCCATCCCCATTGCCCTCTATAACGGAGAGGGGGGAAGGGGAATGAAGAACTTCTTCTACATTTTCTATCCTCTCCATATTGGGGTGCTGTATATTATCTCCACCCTGCTTTTTGGCTGAGAGTAAACCGGACTGGAAATGTTTTAATCAAAGGCGTTCGAGGTTCATAAAGGGGCGGCGCCATATGGTAAAAGCACGGGTTACCTGGTATACTGTATACGATTTCAAAACATTATGGAACCGTTTTCCTGAAAGAGAGAGGATTTACATGGCTGTTATTGTAGACCGGTATATGCGGGAACAGATCACCCATGAAGAAAATCTGTTCCCCATTTCCTTTTTTGAAAATGAGCTTTCGGAACTTCCGGGGCGGGAGGGACCCCTCCACTGGCATCCGGATTTCGAAATTGCCAGAGCAGAAATGGGAACATTGGAGTACCAGGTGGGACAGCAGCATATCCTGCTGGAGGCAGGGGACAGCTTGCTGGTCAATAGAAATCTGCTTCACAGTGTGCGGCAGGTTTCCGGCGACCTTCCCGACCCGCTGCCCATCATTGTGTTTCCCGGTTCTCTCATAGCTCCGGAAAACAGTGTGATTTATCAAAAATATATCTCCCCCATATCAGACAGCCAGTCCCTGCCTTTTGTGGCTTTTCCCAGGCAAGAACCCTGGTGTGACCGGATTCGCCTGCTCATAGATGATATTTTTACGAATCTGAAGCAGCGGAAGGGCTGTTATGAAATGGCGGTTCAGAGGGACCTGAGCAGTCTGTTTGAATCACTGTTCTGTCACCTGGAAACACTTCCAAAGTTCCAGGAAACCCCGGTACAGCTCCGTACACAAATCCGTGTACAGAAAATGCTGGACTATATTTATACCCATTACGAACGACCCATTACCATAGCAGATATTGCCGGGGCGGCAAACATCAGTCAAAGTGAGGCGGGACGCAGTTTCCATGAGTATATGGATTCTTCCCCGGTAAATGTATTGATTCGATACCGGCTCCAGATTGCCCACAGAATGCTCCGGGAAACTTCCCTGACCGTGCAGGAGATAGGTCTTTCCTGTGGGTTTCGTTCCCCCAACTATTTCGGACGGCAGTTTCGGAAAGTCTACGGCTGTACCCCGGGACAGGTTCGAGGTTTGAGAAAATAGTGCTATTGTTTGACGGAATTGTTTCTTATAATCCCCTGATTTTGCTGTTATAATGCCATACGGCAGGAAACGGATATCCTGCTGGAATCTGAACAGCTTATCAGAAAGGAAATTGTTATGACCGTTTCACCCAATTATCATAAGACGTTGCGGGCCTGCTATCTTGGCTATGTGACCCAGGCCATTTGTGCAAACTTTGCTCCCCTTCTTTTTTTGACCTTCCAAAAAACATACGGCATTTCACTGGGGAAAATCGCACTTATACCCACCGTGTTTTTCATGACCCAGCTGGCGGTGGATTTTGCCGCAACGGAATTTGTGGACAGGATCGGATACCGGGCCTGCGTAGTGGCAGCCCATATTTTATCGGCGGTGGGGCTGGTGATGCTGGCCTTTTTGCCGGATATTCTGCCGGTCCCTTTTCTGGGAATCCTGATTTCGGTGATGGTTTATGCCGTCAGCAGCGGCCTGATCGAAGTCCTGGTCAGCCCCATTGTGGAAGCCTGTCCTTTTGAAAACAAGGCAGGCCGTATGAGCCTCCTCCATTCTTTCTATTGTTGGGGAATGGTGGGGGTGGTTCTGGGCTCTACTCTGTTTTTTGCCCTGTTTCATCTGGAAAACTGGCGGATCCTCACCTTGCTGTGGGCGCTTATCCCGTTTTTCAATGTTTTCAACTTCCTTACCTGTCCTATAGAGCGGTTGGTTGAAAAGGAAGACAGTATGGAAATGGGAAAACTGCTGGGTCAGCCTCTGTTCTGGCTGTTGATCCTTTTGATGATCTGCTCCGGTGCTGCTGAAAATTCAATGACCCAGTGGGCATCCGCCTTTGCGGAAGCGGCAATAGGCGTTCCTAAAACCATTGGAGACCTTGCGGGTCCCTGCCTTTTTGCAGTGTTCATGGGAATATCCCGTGTGCTTTACGCCAAAATGAGTTCGAAGGCGGACCTTGCAAAAAATATGGTGGTGTGCGGAATCCTGTGCATAGGCTGTTATCTGCTGGCTACCCTGTCGGCATTTCCGATTTTGGGGCTGGCGGGCTGTGCGCTGTGCGGCTTTTTCGTAGGGATAATGTGGCCGGGAACCATCAGCCTTTCTTCTAAAGCCTGCCCAAAGGGAGGGACTGCCATGTTTGCCTTCCTGGCTCTGGCGGGAGATCTGGGAGGAAGTATGGGCCCCATGCTTGTGGGATTTGTGTCAGGGCTGGCAGGGGGGAATTTGAAAAGCGGGCTTCTTGCTGCTGTAGTTTTCCCCGTTGTCCTGGTGCTGGGGTTGATGGTTTTAAGGCGGAAAGGGGCCGCCGTACATTTTAAAGGTGCAAAAAAGCCGGATATGGAGTAGAATGAAAGAGCAATAATCAGGAAATCTCCCTGATTTATAGATTCTGGAAGGGATATAGTTGAGATGACCAAAATACTTTTTATCTGCCACGGCAGGATTTACCGGACGTGAAAAAACGCCTGTAAATCAAGCACTTCCTGTGTTTCAGCCTCAGTTTTACC
>CALXGR010000019.1 GCA_944387885.1 uncultured Clostridia bacterium | reverse complement strand
CCCTCCGCCAGGAACTTTTGGATGCCGGGCACACCTTTGCCACCCGCAGCGACACCGAGGTGCTGCTCCACGGCTACGAGGAGTGGGGCAAGGAGCTTCCCGGAAAGCTGCGGGGAATGTTCACCTTCGCCATCTGGGACCGGACCAAAAAAGAGCTGTTCGGTGCCCGGGACATTTTTGGAATCAAACCCTTCTATTATTACAATGAAAACGGCCATTTCCTGTTTGGCAGCGAAATCAAGTCTTTTCTGCCCCATCCCGGCTTTGTGAAAGAGCTGAACGAGGAACGCCTTCCCGACTATCTGAGCATTGAGTATATTCCCAACAAGGAGACCATGTTCAAGAATGTTTACAAGCTGCCGGGGGGACACTCCTTCTTCTGGAAGGACGGGAAGCTGAAAATCAGCCAGTACTTCAAGATTGAATATAACATTGACCACTCCAAGAGCCTGAAGGAGTGGGAGGACATTATCACTGATACCTTTGCGGAAAGTGTCCGGGCCCACCAGATCGCAGATGTAGAGGTAGGCTGCTTTTTGTCCAGCGGTGTGGACAGCAGCTATGTGGTACGGGAAGTCAGCAAAGGCACCCGCCATGTAAAAACCTTCAGTGTGGGATATGAGGAGGGCAAGTACAGCGAGCTTCCCTATGCTCAGGCATTCAGCGAGGAAATCGGGGTTCCCAGCATTGTAAACAAGGTAAGCGCCGACGAGTTTTTTGAGGCCAACAAAACCATTCAGTGGTATCTGGATGAGCCCATGCCCAACCCCAGCGAAGTGCCTCTCTACTTCCTGACCAAGAACGCCGCCAGATATGTGAAAGTAGTCCTGTCCGGAGAAGGTGCCGACGAGCTGTTCGGAGGTTATCCCATGTACTGTCAGGCCGTCCACTTTGAAAGCTATTCCAAGCTGCCCAAACTTCTGCGGAAGGGCGCCGCCGGGATTGCCAAATGCCTGCCCAACATGAAGGGCCGTCGGTTTATCATCCGGGGCGGGATGGAACCCTGGCAGCGGTTCATGCGTGCCAACTATGTGTTCGCCTCCCCTGCCCAGCGGGACAAATATCTTTTGAAGGATTATCACGCAAAGACCCCCGAGGAATCCTTCAAGCCCTACTTCGACCAGGTGAAACATCTGGATGAGCCCACCCAGCTCCAGTGGGTGGATATGCACACCTGGATGCTCTATGACATTCTTTTGAAGGCCGACCGGATGAGCATGGCCAACAGCCTGGAGCTGCGGGTCCCCTTCCTGGACCGGGAGGTCCTTGCAGTTGCCACCCGGATTCCCCGAGAGTACCGGTGCGACAAGGAGCATACCAAAATTGCCCTCCGGGGTGCCGCTTTCCGTCAGCTGCCTGAGAGCGTGGCCAACCGGAAAAAGCTGGGCTTCCCCGTTCCTCTCAACGACTGGCTGAAAGAGGACAAATACTACAACATGGTCAAGGAGAAGTTCGAGGGCGATGTGAGCCGGAAGTTTTTCCGTGTCCCTGCCCTGCTCCAGCTTCTGGAGGACCACCGGGCCGGAAAAGGCCAGAACACCATGACCAAAATCTGGAGCTTCTACAGCTTCATTCTCTGGTATGAGCTTTACTTTGTACAAAACTGACGGAAGGGAAATGACATTTTATGGAGCTTGTTAAATCTGTGAGAGGACTTGCCAAAAAAGGGCTTATCTTGGGTAAACGGAGCGTATACACCCTGAAGGCCGCTGCCCGTTCCTGCCCTTCTCAATTTCCCTACGAGTTTTCCGTAGCTGCCATTATGAAAAATGAGTCCGCCTATGTGGAGGAATGGCTCAAATATCATCTTCTGGTTGGCGTGGACCATTTTTATATCTATGACAACGGCAGCACCGACAACATGCCGGAAATTCTTGCCCCCTATGTAGAAAAAGGGATCGTCACCTACCGGGAATTTCCCGGGGTAGCCCGTCAGATTCCTGCCTACAACGATGCCGTTCAGAATTACCGGAACGAAAGCCGTTACATTGCCTTTATTGACACCGACGAATTTCTCTTCCCCGTCCGGCCCGACACCAATGTTCCCCAGACCGTGAAGGAAATTCTTGCCCAGGACCCTCATGCTGGCGGAATTGCGGTAAACTGGAGAGTGTTCGGCTCCTCCCATCTGGAGAAAAAACCGGAGGGCGGCGTTCTCAAGAACTTTGTCTGGCGGGCCGCCGAGGACGGCAAAGGCAATGACTGTATCAAGAGCATTGTGGACCCCCGGAAGGTAGCTTTTTTCAATCATGTCCACTATCCCCTTTACAATCTGGGGCTGTACGCCATTGATGAGAACGGAAAAAAGGTCCCTGCCTGGTCCAATCCCACCAACCAAATTACCAAACTGCGTATCAATCATTACTTTACCAAGAGTAAGGAAGAGTGGATCAAACGCCGGAGCCAGGGCCGGGCCACCACCGGGAACAAGTCCCTCAACCGGACCATTGAAGAGTTCTACCAGCACGACAACAACGACATTTTTGATGATTCTGCCCTTCGGTACGCAAACCAGCTGTAACCATTTTTGAGGGTGATACCATGAAAATCGAACACATTGCCCTTTATGTAAAGGATTTAGAGAAAGAAAAGGCTTTCTTTGAAAAGTATTTCAAAGCTGTGGCAGGGTCTCTTTATCACAACACCCGCACGGAGTTTCGTTCCTACTTTCTCACCTTCTCGGACGGGGCCCGGCTGGAACTTATGCACCGTCCCGGCTTGCAGGAAATCGACAATGCAGCGGCCCGGACCGGGTTCATCCACCTGGCCTTCTCTATGGGCAGCAAGGAACAGGTGGACAGCCTGACCCGTCAGCTGAAAGAGGACGGCTTCCAGGTTCTCAGCGGTCCACGCACTACCGGGGACGGCTACTACGAAAGCTGCATCCTGGACCCGGAACATAATCAGATCGAAATTACGCTCTGATTGCTTACACTTATTTTTATAAAGCAAAAAAATCGGCCCCCACCTTGGTGGAGGCCGATTTTTTCTACTTCAGAGCTGTTTACTGAATGGTATCGCTTAGTACATGCCGCCCATGTCGCCCATGCCGGGTGCAGCAGGAGCGGGAGGTTCGGGCAGATCAGCTACCAGGCTCTCAGTGGTCAGGACCATGGCAGCTACGCTGGCAGCGTTCTCCAGAGCGGAACGGGTAACCTTGGCGGGGTCAATGATACCAGCCTCGATCATGTCCACATACTGGTCCTTGGCGGCATCGTAGCCGTAGTTGGTCTTGCCGGAAGCAATGATCTTGTCGATGATCACGCTGCCTTCCAGACCAGCGTTGAGAGCGATCTGGCGCAGAGGAGCTTCCAGAGCCTTGAGGACGATCTTGGCACCGGTCCGCTCGTCACCTTCCAGCTGGTCGCAGACAGCCTGGACAGCGGGAATGGCGTTGACAGGAGCAGTACCGCCGCCGGCCACAATGCCTTCCTCAACAGCAGCACGGGTAGCGTTGAGGGCATCCTCGATTCGCAGCTTAGCGTCCTTCATCTCAACTTCGGTAGCGGCGCCAACCTTGATAACGGCTACACCGCCGCTCAGCTTGGCCAGACGCTCCTGGAGCTTTTCTTTGTCAAAGTCGCTGGTAGCGGTCTCGATCTGAGCACGAATCTGAGCGATCCGCTTGGCGATGGCATCCTTGTCACCGGCGCCGCCCACAATGGTGGTGGTCTCCTTGGTGACCTTGACCTGACGGGCTACACCCAGCATATCCAGGGTAGCATCCTTCAGCTCATAGCCCAGGTCGCTGCTGACCACGGTACCGCCGGTGAGGATGGCGATATCCTGCAGCATCTCCTTACGACGGTCGCCAAAGCCGGGAGCCTTGACAGCCACGCAGGTGAAGGTGCCGCGCAGACGGTTGACAATCAGGGTGGAGAGAGCCTCGCCCTCGATATCCTCGGCAATGATCAGGAGCTTCCGGCCAGCCTGAACGATCTGCTCCAGCAGGGGCAGCAGGTCCTGAATCACGCTGATCTTCTTATCGGTAATGAGAACGGCGGCATCCTCCAGGACAGCCTCCATCTTCTCTGTATCGGTGACCATGTAGGGGGTCAGGTAGCCGCGGTCAAACTGCATACCTTCCACGATTTCGGTGTAGGTCTCGGCAGTGGTCTTGTTCTCCTCGATGGTGATAACACCGTCGGCGGTGACCTTCTCCATGGCCTCAGCAATCAGGTTGCCCACCTGCTCGTCACCGGCAGAAACGGTACCTACCCGAGCAATGTCCTTGGAGCCGTTTACCTTCTGGCTGTTGGCTGCAATGGCGGCAACAGCTGAGTCCACAGCCTTCTTCATGCCACGCTTGATTCCCATGGGGTTGGCACCGGCGGCCACATTCTTCATGCCCTCGGTAACCAGAGCCTGAGCCAGCACAGTAGCGGTGGTGGTGCCATCACCGGCAGCATCGTTGGTCTTGGTGGCTACTTCCCGAACCAGCTGAGCGCCCATGTTCTCAAAGGGGTCTTCCAGTTCAATTTCCTTGGCGATGGTCACGCCGTCGTTGGTGATAACGGGGCTGCCGAACTTCTTGGCCAGAACCACATTCCGGCCCTTGGGGCCCAGGGTGATCTTGACGGTGTTGGCCAGGGTATCAATACCGGCGCTGAGGGCCTTACGGGCATCCTCGCCGTGTTTAATCTGCTTTGCCATAATAACTCGCTCTCCTCTCGGTCAATTACTCTACAATGGCCAGAATATCGCTCTGGCGGACGATGGTGCACTCCTCGCCGTCTACCTTTACTTCGGTGCCGGAGTACTTGCTGGTGAGGACCTTATCCCCCACCTTGACGATCATTTCTACATTCTTGCCGTCAACCAGTCCGCCGGGACCTACGGCAACCACTTCGGCCACCTGGGGCTTCTCCTTGGCGGATGCGGTCAGGATGATGCCGCTCTTGGTGGTTTCCTCTGCTTCTACGGTTTTAATGACCACACGGTCTGCAAGAGGTCTAATTTTCATAGGATAGTTCCTCCTTGTTAGTTGGTTCGTTTAGCACTCATTCTTACTGAGTGCTAAAGATATTTTAACTCCACTCTTACAAAAAATCAAGAGGTTATTCAGTTAAAATTTTATGAACAGAATATTTCTTTATTATCACAAAAAAGGAGGCATTCTCATCTGAAAATGCCTCCTTTAACTTATTCTGCCACAGTCAGCCGGTTTTTATACCGCTGCCGTCCGGGACCGTTTTCAATAAGGGGTTCTCCCCCTTCCACGGTCTCCTTGGTGATGGTCACCTTGGCGATCTGCTCGTCGCTGGGGACCTTGTACATGATGGGGATAAGAATATCCTCCATAACACTCCGCAGTCCACGGGCGCCGCTCTTTCTCTGGATGGTCTTCTGGGCGATGGCACGAAGGGCATCATCGGTAAACTCCAGAGTCACATCGTCCAGCCGAAGCAGTTCGGTATACTGCTTTACAATGCTGTTCTTGGGCTCCTTCATCACCCGAATCATGGCTTCCTCGTCCAGTTCGTCCAGAACGGTGATGACCGGAATACGGCCCACCAGTTCAGGAATCAGGCCAAACTTGACCAAATCGTGGGGTTCCACCTTCTTGAGCAGGTTCTGTTTGGCTTTCTCCCCGGTTTCCTTCACCTTGCTGCCAAAGCCCAGGCTGCTGTCCTGGGTGCGGCGCTGGATGTGATTTTCCAGCCCGTCAAAGGCGCCGCCGCAGATGAAGAGGATATTCTTGGTGTTGATCTGGATGAACTCCTGCTGGGGATGTTTCCGTCCGCCGTTGGGGGGAACATTGCTCACAGTGCCTTCCACGATTTTGAGGAGGGCCTGCTGAACCCCTTCACCGCCCACGTCCCGGGTGATGGAAGGATTCTCGCTCTTCCGGGTGATCTTGTCGATCTCATCAATATAGATGATTCCGATTTCGGCCCGGGGAATGTCAAAGTCTGCCGCCTGAATCAGCTTGAGCAGAATATTCTCCACGTCCTCGCCCACATAGCCGGCCTCGGTGAGGGTGGTGGCATCTGCAATGGCAAAGGGAACATTCAGCATTTTTGCCAGAGTCTGTGCCAGCAGGGTCTTGCCGCTGCCGCTGGGGCCCAGAAGAAGCACATTGCTCTTCTGAAGCTCCACATCCTCATTGGCAGTGCTGAGAATCCGCTTGTAGTGGTTATACACCGCCACTGCAAGAACCTTCTTGGCGTCATCCTGACCAATGACATACTGGTCTAAACCGGCCTTGATTTCGGCAGGGGTCAGAATATTGATGTCCTCCAGCCGCTGTTCTTCCTTCCGGCTGCGAATGCCCCGGCGCTGGGCCTGAGCCCGGGGAGGCTCCTGTCCCATGGCTGCATAGCAGGCGTCAATGCAGTCTTTGCAGATGTTGACCCCGGGACCGATGATGATCTGCTCTACCTGGCTTTGGGTCCGGCCGCAGAAGTTACAGATCAATTCCTTATCTTTATTGTTTGCCATGGTTTTCCTCTCAATGCTTGGAAATAACAGCGTCTACCAGGCCGTACTCTGCGGCTTCCTGGGCCGACAGATAGTTGTCCCGCTCGGTGTCCTGGATGACCTTTTCCAGGGGCTGACCGGTGTACTCTGCCAGCATCCGGTTCATCTTGCCCTTGATATAGACAATGTGGTCTGCGTGGATCTTAATGTCGGTAGCCTGTCCGCCAAGGCCCTGCATAAGGGGCTGGTGAATCATGACCTCGGCGTTGGGCAGAGCATACCGCTTGCCCTTGGTGCCGCTGGCCAGCAGGAATGCGCCCATGGAAGCGGCCAGTCCGATGCAGGTGGTGGACACATCGCACTTGATATACTTCATGGTATCATGGATGGCCATGCCTGCGGAGATGGAACCGCCGGGGCTGTTGATATACAGGTTGATGTCCTTGTCCGGGTCCTGACCTTCCAGGTAGAGGAGCTGAGCCACTACCAGGCTGGCGGTGGTGTCGTTGATCTCTTCTCCCAGAACAATGATACGGTCATTGAGGAGCCGGGAAAAAATATCGTAGGAGCGCTCCCCCCGTGCGGTCTGTTCTACCACATAAGGAACAAAACTCATAGTAAGACCTCCCTTACTGAATCAAAATTTGTTTAGAAACAAACCGATACAGCCAGTACAGCCGTATCGGTTTGTATAATTTATATTCCTGGCTGTTTGAAACGGCTTATCAGCCTTCCACGACCTTAGCGGTCTCCTTCAGCAGATCCAGAGCCTTGTTGACAGCCATGTCCTTCTTGAGGGAAGCAGCATCGATGAACTTCTTCACCTGCTCTACTTCCATCTTGTACATCTCTGCGATCTTCTTGTATTCCTCTTCCAGAGCCTCTTCAGCAATCTCGAAGTTCTCCTGAGCGGCGATGGTCTCCATGGCCAGACGCTGCTTTACCTGCTTCTGAGCGGCCTCCATGAAGTTGCTGCGGAACTGCTCCATATCCTGGCCCAGGTACTGCAGGTAGGTCTTGAGGTTCATGCCCTGCTGCTGGAGACGATACTCGAAGTCCTGAACCAGCTCGTCCATCTTGGACTCGTACATAGCCTCGGGAATCTCGCCTTCCATCTTCTCGATGGCCATATCCACCAGCTTGTTCTCCATTTCCTGCTCAGCCATCTTGGCGTTCCGCTCCTCAATGTTCTTGCGGATGGAAGCCTTCAGCTCGTCCAGGGTGTCGTACTCGCTTACATCCTTGGCGAACTCGTCGTCCAGCTCAGGCAGTTCCTTGTACTTTACCTCGTGGAGCTTGATGGCGAAGACAGCGTCCTTGCCGGCCAGCTCCTCAGCATGGTACTCCTCGGGGAACTTGACGTTTACGTCAAACTTGTCCCCGGCGCTGTGGCCGACGACCTGCTCCTCGAAACCGGGGATGAAGCTGCCGCTGCCCAGGGTCAGGCTGTAATGCTCAGCCTTGCCGCCCTCGAAGTGAACGCCGTCCACGGAACCATCAAAGTCGATGTCCACAATGTCGCCGTCCTGAGCTGCACCCTCACGGGTCATCTGCCGGGCATTCCGCTCCTGCATCCGCTTCAGTTCCTGGTTAACCTGCTCCTCGTCCACGGCCTCGGTCTTCTTGGTCACTTCCATGCCCTTGTAGCCTTCCAGCTTCATCTCGGGCTTGATGGCTACGTTCACCTTCAGCACTATGCCGTCGGCAACGCTCTCAGAAACGATATCCACCTCGGGACGGCCCACAACCTCGATACCGGCGGCCTTGACAGCCTCCTCGTAGGCAGCGGGGAACAGATCGTTGATGGCGTCATAGGTGAACACATCAGCGCCGTACATCTTCTCGATCATGGCCTTGGGAGCCTTGCCCTTGCGGAAGCCGGGAATGGTGTACTTCTTGCCTTCCCGCTTGAAAGCGGCGTCAACAGCCTTTTTATAAGTCTCAGCATCTACAGAGAACTGCAGCTCTGCCATGCTTTTTTCCAGCTTTTCACATTTGATGAGTTCCATTCTATTTCCTCCAGTAGAGTTCATTTTCGGCGGTCCGTGTAACCGGCCACGCCGCTTTCAGCATATTGTACAGCCCACTTTTTTCCAGAGCGCAGACCGTTACCATGGTATTATAGCACAAAGTTTTTTGGAATACCATACCATTTTTAAATTTTTAAGGGGCAAAAACCCAATCCATCCGCAGAAGTAAGCCGATATTGGATCCCGTCCACCTCTCCCTGGACCCCGTAATGGATGCTTTTTCCGTGGAGATGTCCGTAATAGCACCGCCGGACCCCATACTCTTTCATCACTTCCAGTATCTCCGGGGTGGAGGAAGTGCCGAAGATGGGCGGGTAATGGAGAAAACAGACCTTCTCCTCCTCCCCCTGTGCTGCGGAAAGGCTGAGCCGGAGCCGCCCGGTCTCCCGGTCGATGACCTTCCGGTCATGGACTTCCCCCTGGTCGAACATCCAGCCCCGGGTGCCGCAGAGCCAGACTCCCTCTACCAGCCGTGCATTATTAAAGAGAAAACCCAGGCTGGAAAATCCCTGGTCGGCCAGGTAAGTCTCCATCTTTTTCATGGTGGTCCACCAGTAATCGTGGTTACCTTTCATGAGAAGCTTTTTCCCAGGCAGGCTGTCCAGGAATGCGAAGTCCGCCTTGGTATCCTCCAGCTTCATGGCCCAGCTCACATCCCCGTTGATGACCACAGTATCCTCCGGGGCCACCAGTTTCCGCCAATTGGATTCCAGCTTTTCCAGGTATCCTTCCCAACCGGAAAACACATCCATGGGTTTGGATGCTCCCAGGGAAAGGTGGGTATCCCCCATTACAAAAATTGCCATAAATTCCTCCTGTTAAACCGGCTCCCTATGGCCCATACTATGGCTGTAAGGAGGTGTACAAACGATGTACCAGAATGAAAAGACTCTCAGCGGCATTTGCTGCGATGTTACCAACTGTGTTCACAACGACGGCAAATGCTGCTGCACTGCCAGCGAGATCCATGTGAAGAACCGCTCTTCTCATCCCGAGGAGACCTGCTGCGGAACCTTCAGCGAAGTCTGAGCCTGAACCTCATTTACAAAAAGCCCGCCCGGAATATCTGGGTGGGCTTTTTGCATTCAGTTCATTACTTGGTGCCCAGGGCTACGTCGGCAATTTCCACCGGGTCAATGACCGCAGTGAACCGCACCGGCTTTTCCCGCAGGCAGGCCAGGCTCTGGGGAGCCTTATGTCCGGTAAACTGCTCCAGGGCTTCCATAGCCAGGAAGTCGTCTGCGGGGGCAGTCTGATCCAGGGCTTCCAGCACGTCCCCGGGGAACTTGAAGGGGCTGGCAGTGGAAAGCACTACCATAGGTGCATTGTCCCCGGTCTTTTCCTGATACTCCCGGGCCACCTTGAAGGCCACGGCGGTATGGGTATCGCAGAGGTAACCGTTGTCCTGGTACTGATGGAGAATCTCCTGGGCCACCTGCACATCGTTGGCGCAGCCACAGGCAAAGTTTGCCTGGATGGCGGTCAGCTCCTCGGAAGAGACGGTGTACTCCCCTTCCTTGGCAAGCCGGGACATATACTCGGCCACTTTCTTATCGCTGCCGCAGACATGGTAGAGGAGCCGTTCCAGGTTGCTGGACACCAGAATGTCCATGCTGGGAGAGCTGGTCCGGTAGAATTCCCGCTTGGCATTATACCGGCCGGTCTCCAGGAACTCGGTAAGTACATTGTTCTTGTTGCTGGCACAAATCAGCTTGCCCACGGGCAAGCCCATCTGCTTGGCATAATATCCAGCCAGAATGTCACCGTAGTTTCCGGTGGGAACGCAGAAGTTGGCCTTCTGGCCCATGGTCAGGGCGCCCTTCTCCACCAGCTGGAAATAGGCGGCAAAGTAGTAGACGATCTGGGGAACCAGCCGGCCCCAGTTAATGCTGTTGGCGCTGGACAGGCGGATATTCCGTCCTGCCAGTTCCTCCTGGATGGTCCGGTCTCCGAACACCTTTTTGACCCCGGTCTGGGCATCGTCAAAGTTGCCGTTGACAGCGTAGACCGACACATTGCTTCCCTCCTGGGTGACCATCTGGAGACGCTGAATCTCGCTGGTGCCGTGGTCAGGATAGAAGACGGCAATCTCCACATTTTCAATATCGTGGTACCCATCCAGAGCAGCCTTGCCGGTGTCTCCGGAAGTAGCCACCAGAATCAGGGTCTTTTCAGTGGCCCCCAGGTTCTTTTTGGCCTGGACCAGCAGCCGGGGCATCAGCTGAAGGGCGTAGTCCTTGAAGGCGCAGGTAGGGCCGTGCCACAGCTCCAGCGCATAGGTTCCCTGGGCTACAGGGGCCAGATGCCCGGCTTTTCCTCCAAAGCGTTCCCCATAGGATTCCTGGGCAGCTTTAAGGAGGAACTCCTTGTCATAGTCGGTGAGGAACAGCTCCAACACCTTCTGGGCCAGATGGGGATAATCCAGTTCCTTCCAGCTTTCCCAATCAGCCTTGGGGAAGCTTACAGGCACAAAAAGCCCTCCTTCCGAAGAAAGGCCCTGGGCAATGGCCTGGGAACTGCTCACATAGGTTTCCTTGTTCCGTGTGCTGTGAAATTGCATACTACTTTCCTCCTCTGTCCTGTAGGGTTTCAGCCGCTTCATCCGGCTGTAAAGGCATTTTCAATGCAGTGGACCAGCCATCCTCCCTGGGGGCGGGGCATCACCTCCGCCACATCCAGCCGGACCGGACAGTCCCGGAAGGGGCTGGATGCCAGGTACTGACTGGCCGCGGCCAGAATCCGCCGCTGTTTGTGCCGGTCCACCGCTTCCCGTCCCGAAACCGGAGCTCCGGGGCTGCGGGTTTTCACTTCGCAGATCACGATCAGATCCCCTTTTTTCAGGACCAGATCCAGTTCACCCATTCGGGTACGGTAGTTGTGGGCCAAAAGCAGATACCCCTGTTTCTGGTAATACCGGGCGGCTACTGCCTCCCCGGTCCTGCCCAGGTCTGCCCCGCTCACTTCCAGTACCCCTGCTTTTTCAAAAAACTCCGCCGGTAAAAGGGCTGGATTCCATACTGGGCGATCCGCTCGTAATGGAGTTTGGTGCCGTACCCTTTGTGCTGGGCCAGGCCATACTGGGGATATTCCTTATCCAGTTCCAGCATATACCGGTCCCGGCTGACCTTAGCCAGGATGGAAGCCGCCGCCACACTGGCGCTGGTTCCATCCCCCTTTACCACAGCCCGGGCAGGAACGCTCAGTCCTGCCGGGATTTTGTTTCCGTCAATAAGAGCCAGGTTAGGGACCAGTTCCAATTCCTCCACTGCCTGGCGCATACCGCCCATGGTGGCGTTGAGGATATTATCCCGGTCTATAATGTCCGGGCCCACAAACACGATTTTATAGGCCAGAGCCTTCTGGCAGATTTCTTCAAAGAGAAGTTCCCGCTTTTTTTCAGACAGCTTTTTGGAATCGTTGATTCCCTCAATGGGAGTCTGGGGGTCCAGAATCACCGCTGCCACACAGACGGGGCCGCAGAGGGGGCCTCGGCCTGCCTCGTCCACCCCGCAGAATACGCCGTATTCCTGCCGGATCTCCTCATCATACTGATACAAGGGATTCATTCTTCCACCCTTTCCCGGACCGGAGGCCGCTCCAGGGAAATTCTTCCCCACTTGCTTCCCCGGAACTCGTCCACCAGCATAATGGCGGCCCGCTGAGTGTTGACCTCTCCGCCGCTGATCAGCATTCCCCGCTTCCGGCCAATCTCTTCCAGCAAATCATAGGGAGGCATTTCCAGGGCCTGGGGGTCCAGCTTATACCGCTGGGCCACCTGTTCAGGGTAAAGCCGGCTGACCTGACTGATCAGGCCGGTGGCCAGTTCCTCAATATCCAGGATATCATCCTTGATGGAGCCGATGAAAGCCAGGTTGGTGGCTGTTTCCAGGCTGTCAAACTTGGGCCAAAGCACCCCCGGCATATCCAGCAGGTCAAAGTTTTCTACAGATACCCACTGCTTGCCCCGGGTAACGCCCGGGCGGTCCTCCGCCTTGGTGCGGGCCTGGCCTGCAAAGCTGTTGATAAAGGTGGATTTGCCCACATTGGGGATTCCCACCACCATCACCCGGATTTTAGCCCCGGTCATACCTTTGTTGGCCCGCTTTTCCATAAGCTGGGTCAGCTGGGAGAGAATGAGTTTCTTCACATTCCCCATTCCCCCGCCCTGGCGGGAAGTTACCCCCAGGCAGCCTGCCCCGGCCCGGTGGAAATACTCCACCCACTGGGCAGTGATTTCCGGGTCTGCCAGGTCGGCTTTATTCAGCAGATACAGGTGAGGCTTACCCGCCGTAATACGCTGTATCTCCGGGTTCAGGCTGGACAGAGGAATCCGGGCATCCAGCAGCTGCAATACACAGTCCACATTCCGAATTTCCTTTTCCATCACCCGGAGGGTTTTGGTCATATGGCCGGGGAACCATTGAATGGCCCGGCGGTTGATTCCGTCTCCGTTCACTTTACCACCCCAAAAGCTGTGACAGGAAGAATACGAAGCACCACCCTGCCCAGCAGATCTCGCTGGTCAATACATCCAATCTCGGGGGAACGGCTGTCCGTGGAATTCATCCGGTTGTCCCCCATTACAAACACGGTTCCCTCCGGCACTGTCAGGGGGAAAGACACTCCCTCCGACAACTGAGTGGGATGGGCAATATAATCTTCCTCCAGCAGCTGACCGTTTACCCAGACTTCTCCGGAAGCAAAATCAATATTGATCTCATCCCCGCCCAGGGCAATGATGCGCTTGCAAAGGGCCTTCTCGTAGGAGGTGTATCCATCCACCACCACAATATCCCCTCGCTGGGGAGTGTATCCAGCGCTCCAGAGCAGGACCCGGTCTCCGCTTTGGAGGGTAGGGTTCATGGAACTGCCTTGGACCACCGCCACCCGGAACACAAAGGTGAAAAGCAGTATCACCAGCACCGCCCCGAAAATAAGGGCCTCATACCATTCCAGCAGCGCCTTATGCCGTTCCAGACGTTTTCTCTGGTCCACTCTTCTCACCCCTTTGTAAAATACCATAAAAAGAAAAAGGAGGCAACGATTCCGCTGCCTCCTTTCCGATGATCAAATACGCTCTTTAACCTTGGCAGCCTTGCCGGTACGCTCACGCAGGTAGTACAGCTTGGCACGGCGAACCTTACCACGACGGATGACCTCAACCTTCTCAACAAAGGGAGAGTTGACGGGGAATACACGCTCCACGCCTACGCCGTAGGAAGAACGACGAACGGTGAAGGTCTCCTGGATGCCGCCATGCTTCTTGGCAATAACGGTACCCTCGAAAGCCTGAATACGCTCACGCTCGCCTTCCTTGATCCGGACAGAAACCCGGACAGTGTCACCAACCTCGAACTGAGGCTTGTTCTCTTTGATCATGCCTTGGGTCATGATTTTCATTGCGTCCATGATAAATCCTCCAATTTGTTCGGCGTTCATGCCCGGAGTTTCCGGCAGAGGACCACCTGTTTTAATGTTGTTACATTAACCCGCTGGTTGGTTCCAGCGACACTAACGCCTAAATATAATAGCACAACGCAGACCGCATTGCAAGGGTTTTCCCGGATTTTCCCGGGATTTTTCAGCAAAAAATTTCCATTTCTCCAGTGTAAAGCTGGGTGCGGAGGATATTCCAGTTCCGGGCCGGGAATCCGTAGGCTTCCTGCCAGCTTTCCAGCAGAAGGGTAGGATTCACATTCAGGTCCTTGCCTGCCGGAAACACTGCTTCAAAGGTGCATTTATCCCCTTCCAGGTGCGCTTCCACCTTGGGCAGGATCTCCTTCAGGTCAATGGTTTTGACCGCACGCTTGGTTTTCTTTTCTACCAGAAGCTGCTGGGCCTGGTTATAGGCCCGGACGGTCTCCTCTCCGCCGGGCTGCTGAGTCCAAATGGTGTACCGGGCAAAGGCCACTTCCTCTCCCTTATGGACCACAGGCGCCACCTTGGTCACCCGGATTCCGCCGGGCATGACCGGATTGAGCCGGTTCTTCCACTCTTCAAAGTCAGGGGATTCCTCCTCTGTCTTTACATCCACGCTCTCCACCAGGCTTTCCTGGCCCAGAGAAAGAGGACAGGTAAAGGTCATATAGATATGAGGGTTAAAGCCCTGAGTATACCAGACCGGCAGGCCGCTCCGCTTGAGGCATCGGCCCATAGCCCGCTGAAGATCCAGCAGGGAGATATAGGAGGCGTCCTCCTCCTTAGTGAACCAGATTCTGATTGTATTCAAAGCAGGGACCTCCCAACAGTTGATTGGCTCCGCAGCCGCTGCAAGCCTTGTTGCAGGGGCGGGTAGTGACGGCTTGCAGGGCCTTCTGATACTCCCGCACCAGGAATTCATGGGTCACACCATAGTCCATATGGCTCCAGGGAGTAATTTCATCCAGGCCGATGGTCCGGTAAGCATAGAAAGCCGGGTCAATGCCGCACTTCTTGAAGGCTTCCAGCCAGGTATCGTAGTGGAAGCACTCGTCCCAGCCGTCGAAGAAGCAGCCGTTCCGGTATGCTTCCACCATGACAGGGGCCAGACGGCGGTCGCCCTTGGCCACCACTGCTTCCAGAAAACTGATGTCGCTGAAATGGCAGTTTACCTTTACCTTCCGGCTCCGGACCGCAGCCCGCAGGTGAGCCTGTTTTTCCTCCAGCATTTCCATAGTATCCTGGGGACAGAACTGGAAGGGAGTGTGGGGCTTGGGGACAAAGCAGGCACAGCTGATGGTTACCTGAACGCTCCCCTTGCCCTTGGGCTTGTCCTTGATGGCATAGAACAGGTCCACGATCCGGTGAGCGGTATCGGCGATTCCCTCAATGTCCTCCATGGTCTCGGTGGGCAGGCCCATCATAAAGTAGAGTTTTACGCTGGTGTACCCTGCCTTGAAGGCGATGGTGCAGGTCCGCTCGATTTCCTCCCAGGTGACATTCTTATTGATCACATCCCGCAGCCGCTGGGTGCCCGCTTCCGGGGCAAAGGTCAGGCCGCTTTTCCGGACCTTGGTGGTCTTTTCGATAAGGCTTTCGCTGAAGTTGTCCACCCGGATACTGGGCAGGGCAATTTTCACATGTTCCTTCTCCCCCCAGGTGTTCATCCGGTCCAGCAGTTCCTCCAACTGGCTGTGGTCGCTGGTGGAAAGGCTGGTCAGGCTGACCTCCTCATATCCTGTGTTGGAACAAAGGTCCCGGGCCGCCTGGTCCAGGCCCTCTGCGTCCCGCTGGCGCATGGGGCGGTAGATAAACCCGGCCTGACAGAACCGACAGCCCCGGACACAGCCCCGGAGGACCTCCACCTGGGCCCGGTCATGGATGGCTCCGATAAGGGGAACCACAAAGTTCACCGGCGGCTTATAGGCGTTCATATCCTTCAGGATGGCCTTGGTAACCACCGCAGGAACTCCGGGATGGTTGGGAGTGATGGCATGAATGCGGCCATCCTCCTCATACTCCACATCATAGAAAGCGGGCACATACACCCCGGGGATTTTTGCCAGCCGGAGAAGAAGTTCCTCCTTGGAGATTCCCTTCTTCTTGGCCTGTTCCACCTGAGCACAGAGGCTCTGGAGCTGGTCCTCCCCTTCTCCCAGCTGCATGACATCAAAGAAGGGAGCCACCGGTTCCCCGTTGCAGACACAGGGGCCGCCGACAATGATCAAAGGCCACTCCTCTCCCCGGTCCTTGGCATAGAAAGGAATCCCCGCCAAATCCAGCATGGCCAGGATATTGGTAAAGGACATCTCGTACTGGAGGGTAAAGCCCACAATATCAAAGGAGGTGAGGGGGTCCTTGCTTTCCAGGGTATAGAGGGGAATCCCCAGCTGTTCCATCTGCTCCTTCATGTCCAGCCAGGGCATGAAAGCCCGCTCCATCCACCAGTTGGGATGGGCGTTGATCAGTTCATAGAGAATCTTCTCCCCCAAAAAGGACATACCCACCTCGTAGGTATCGGGGAAGCAGAAGGCGAACCGCAGGTCCACCTTTTCCTTATCCTTATATACACAGCCAGGCTCTCCGCCGGTATACCGGCCGGGCTTCTGTACCATGGCAAGAGCCTGTTTCAGTTTCGGGTCCAACATTCTTTGTTTCCTCTCCCGGCGGAAGTCTCCGCCGCTTTCACTGTCCTACTATTGTAACCGATTCCTGTAAAAAAAGCAATTTAATATCCCTGCCCCATCTCCTCCAGGGCCTGGCGTATCCGGGCTCCGTCCAGTCCGCCCAGGGGGATAAGATTGAACAGCCCCATCCAAAGATTCACGCCCCCGAACCAGTATCCTCCATAGCTGGCCTGAATCTGCATAGCCAGAAAGCAGAGCCCGCCCAGGGCAAGGTTTACCGCCGGCCCTGCTGCCGCCAGTATCAGCAGTTCCCGGGGAGTAAAATCAGACTGGGGTGCTTCCATCCCTATCCCTGCCGGGGAGATGGAGATTCGGGGCAGCCGCCCCATGAGAAGAAAATAGGCCCAGGCGTGGCCCGCCTCATGAAGCAGGGCTGCCAGAAGTCCCATTCTGCCTATGGCCAACCCGTCCCGGCTCAGAAGAAGAATCATTACAAGGCAGGTGAGAAAGGGGTATTTCCAGCTGATATATTTCATAGGCCCAGCGCCTCCCGGGGGTCATATCCTATCTCCCGGTAGAGGAGTTCAAAGTGGAGATGAGGCCCCGTTACATTCCCCGTACTCCCCGATGTGCCCAGGACCTGTCCCGCCTTTACCGGCTGGCCGGTGCGGACAAATAAGTATTGCATGTGGGCATACAGGGTGGTCAGGTGGTCCTGGTGAGCCACCACCACATAGTTGCCGTAGCTGTTGCTCCAGGTAGCTTTCACCACTACCCCATCCGCCGCCGACATGACCGGGGTCCCCTCCCCGGCCCCCAGGTCGATTCCGGTATGGAAGTCATCCCCCTCGCCGGTGGGATTCTCCCGCCAGCCATAGTTGGAGGTTTCCCAAAGGGCAGCCAGGGGGCTGTGGAGGGTCTGGGTGGGGATATAACTCTCCTCCGAATAGTTCCAGGGTTTCTTGGTCTGCCCGCTGCCGCCCTTTCCCTCTTCCAGCCAGGCCCAGGCAAACCGGACAATGGGTTGGGGATTCAGAGTTTCCCGGCTCATGTATTCCCGATAGGGGGTCAGGATTCCGTCTAACAGCCCCGGAGAGAACTGGCCTATCACCGCCAGCGCTCCCACCAGTAACCCCGTCAGAATGATCTGCATTCTGAGCAGACTTCCCTTTCCCGGGATTTTTTCTTCCTTGGGTGGTTTCAATGCCTGCCGGGTTTCTTCCCTGCGTTCTTCCAGCATTTTTGCTTCCATTCCTTCACCGCCTTCCGGTTGCTATTTTATGCCCTCCTTTCCAAAAAAAGACTGCCGCCCGGCAAAACGCCGGACGGCAGCAGCTGAAACAGATTTTATTTCTTTCCCCGCACCAGGTGACCTACCCATTTCTGGAAAAGGTTCTTTTTGGGAGCAGGGCGCTTTTTCGCCACAGTCTTCTTTACAATGGGAGTGACCGATTCTTTGCTCTGGACCGGTTTGGGCTGAGGCTGGGGCTTCCACTGCTCCTGAGGCAGCCACTTATCCCGGAACAGGTCATACATGGCCATCTGGCTGTCCACCACGGGAGCATCCTTCTCCCGCTTGACCTTTACATAGCTTCCATCGGGGCGCATTTCCCGGGCATTCACATTGTCCTTAAGCTGTAAAGTCAAAATGCTGTACAGCATTTTCTTGAGCCGGGGATCGTCGATTCTGACGCCTACCTCCACCCGGCGCTGGGTGTTCCGGGTAAGGAAGTCTGCGGAAGCGATGTACACCCGCATATCCTCTCCCTGGCCAAAGCAGTAGATACGGCTGTGTTCCAGGTAACGGCCTACCAGGCTGCGGATCCGGACATTCTCGGTCTTGCCGGGAAGGCCCGCTTTCATGCAGCAGATGCCCCGGACGATCATATCCACCTGAACCCCGGCACAGGAAGCCTGGGAAATCTTGTCGATGATCTCCACGTCATTGAGGGAGTTGTTTTTAAGAATCATGGATGCGGGTTTCCCGGCCATGGCGGCACGAATCTCCCGGTCCATTTCCTCCAGCATGACACTCTTGAACTTGAGGGGAGCTACCAGCAGGGTCTCCACCTGATCTGTCAGGCGGTGTACGGCCAGGTTATTGAACACCGCATTGGCTTCCTCGCCGATCTTCTGGTCAGAGGTGATAAAGGAAAGGTCGGTGTAAAGCTCACTGGTTTTCTCGTTGTAGTTGCCGGTGCCGATCTGGGTGGTGTAATGGTAATCAGAACCCACCTTCCGGGTAATGAGGGTCAGCTTGGAGTGCACCTTGTACTCCTCGAAGCCATAGACAACGGTACAGCCGGCTTCCTCCAGCTGGCGGGACCAGTCAATATTGTTCTGCTCGTCAAACCGGGCCCGCAGTTCCACCAGAGCCAGAACTTCCTTTCCGTTCTCGGCGGCCTCCACCAGGGCGGAGACAATCTGACTGTCCTCAGCCAGGCGGTAAAGGGTCATCTTGATGGAGATAACGTCCGGGTCGCTGGCGGCCTGGTGCAGCATTTTAATAAAGGGGCGGATGCTCTGGTAGGGATAGGCCAGCAGCACATCCTGCTTTTCCACCTGCTGGGACAGCTGGTACCCTGCGGGAGCCTGCATGGGCCGGGCGGCAGGATAGCTGAAGGAGGGGTCTTCCTTGGAGATTTTCCCGGCCAGCTTCATCAGACAGCTCAAATCCAAAGGAGCTGTCTGGGCCACGGTATGGCCCTGGGGAAGCATAAGCTTCTTAGTGAAATAATCTGCCACATCCTGGGGGGCCTGGGGCCAGAACTGGAGCCGGACAGCCGCCAGCTTCCGGCGCTTTTTCAGCAGTTCGGTCATCACCTGACGGAAGTCCACATCGTGGTCCATCATACCTTCCTGAACCGTGATGTCTGCATTCCGGGTAGCCCGGATAAGGCATTCCTTCTGGACCGCCTTTTTATCAAAGACAGTGGCGCCGAAGTGGTAAATCAGTTCCTCCACAAAGCCATAGCTGACCCCGCTCTCTCCCCGGATATACAGAAGCCGGTCAAACTGGCTGCTGATGGGGATGATTCCGTAGCAGGTGCCATCCTCCTTGGTTTTCAGCTGGGCGCAGTAATAGATTTCCTTGTTTCTGAGGAAGGGGAACGGATGGCGCTCGTCAATGATCTGGGGGCTGAGGACCGGGAAAAGTTCGTTGTCAAAATACTTTTTCCAGAAGTGCTCCTGGTCCTTATTCAGCTTTTCAAAGTTGATTTTGTGGTATCCCTTTTCATCCAGGGCCGCCACCAGTTTCTCGTAATATTTGTCGCAGGAAAGCTGAAGCTGCCGGTATCTGGGCAGAATCTCCTCCAGCTGCCGCTGGGGAGTCATGTCGGTAACACTGTCCCGCTTCTTGCTTTTCAGCAAAGTCTGGTCATACAGGCTGCCCACCCGGACCATGAAAAATTCGTCCATGTTGCTCCCGTAGATGGAAGCGAATTTCAGCCGCTCTGCCAAAGGAAGATTCTTTTCCTTGGCCAGGGCCAGCACCCGAAGATCAAAATCCAACCAGCTCAGTTCCCGGTTGATGTAAAGCGTCTCGTCCTTCATGATTTCCTCCTATCTGGATATGACTGCCTTATCTTCCCATACTTCTATCATATTCATTGAGATTCCTTTGACCTGGTCTACCTCTTCCCAGCTTTCAAAGGGTCCGTTCTCCTCCCGGTAGTCCAGAATGGCCTGAGCCTTGGCTTCTCCGATTCCATCCAAAAGAATCAGCTGTTCCAAGTCTGCGGTGTTCAGATCTACTGGGACCGGCTCTGCCAGTTCTTCCAGGGAGACTTCCGCTGTCGTCTGCCCGCTCAGGCTGTAAGAAGGAAAGAACATCCATCCTCCTGCCACCGCTGCCAGGCAGGCCGCCGCCAGAATCCCTTTCCAGCCCGGGTCAAACCTTTTCCGGGTACTCTTTGAGCATTCCATACAGGTATTCTCCCACGCCGCCCCCGTACAATGCAGAGAGGGTATGCCGTCCTGCGGTCTGCTGGATTTCAGGGGGAGCGTCAAAGGAACAGATGGTCTGTCCCGCCTTCTGGGCCAGGGGCAGGTCCCGCTGGTCATCAGTAAGAAGAACGCAGTTCCGGGGCAAAACCCCTTTCAGCATACACAGTTCCTCAAAGGCCCGTTCCGGCCGGGCATTCTGAGCCAGAATCACACAGGTGTTGGCATCCTGAGGGCAGATACAGTTCCGGGCCCCGTAGTATTTCCGCCGGGTATGTTCCTGAATTTTCCGAATCTGCTCCTCGCTGCCCCGCAGAATCACCTGGAGCCAGCCCCGGGGGATTTCGTCCAGGGATTTCAGAAGATACCGGACCTTACAGCTTTTCAGGTTTTCATGGACATAAAGGTTGCTCCGGACCACATACAGTCCGCCGCCCCGGGCCACGATCTCGATTCCCACCGAAGGGAACCGAAGAAGGATATCCTGAATGGCCACCCGGGCTTCCTGCTCATGGACACAGGCGGATTTTACTTCTTCCCCCTGGGCTCCATCGTAAATCACCGCACCGTTGCAGGCGATCACCGATTCCGCAGGCATACTGCCCTTGAGCTGATGGAGTATCTCATGGACCGGCTTGCCGCTGATAAAAGCCAGTTGTCCCCCCATCTTTTCAAAAAGCTTGATGGCCCACCGGTCGCAGGACAGAAGGTCGCCCTTATTGTCCCGCACCGCTGTATCCAGATTGCAAAGGACCAGTCTTTCCTGCAAACCTGTGTTCATGAGCCTTCTCCTCTCAATTTTTTCAAAAACTTCTCAAAGTATTCCGGAAGAGGTGCGTTAAACTCCATGTACTCCCCCGTCGCAGGATGAACGAATCCCAGGGTTCCCGCGTGGAGGCACTGTCCTTCCAGTTCCTTAATTACTTTCTGAGGTCCATACACCGGGTCCCCCGCCAGAGGGTGCCCGATACTGGCCATGTGAACCCGAATCTGATGGGTGCGGCCTGTTTTCAGCTTGCACTGAATATGGGTAAAGGTTCCCAGCCGCTCCACCACTTCCCAGCCTGTATAGGCATACCGGGAATTTTTAGGGGTAATGGCCATCTTTTTCCGGTCCAGGGGATGGCGGCCGATGGGTGCTTCCACAAAGCCGCTGTCCTCCTTGAAGCCTCCATAGCAAACCGCCTGATAAATCCGGTTGATACTATGAACGCTCATCTGACGGCCCAGTTCCTGGTGGGTAGGGTCATCCTTGGCCACCACCAAAAGGCCGCTGGTATCTTTGTCTATCCGGTGGACAATGCCCGGCCGCAGCTGTCCACCTATCCCGGAAAGTTCTCCGGCGCAGTGGTAAAGCAGAGCATTCACCAGCGTACCGTCCGGGTTTCCCGGAGCGGGATGGACTACCATTCCCTTCGGCTTATACACCACCAGAAGATGGGGGTCCTCATAGTAGATGTCCAGGGGAATATTCTGGGGCACTGCTTCCAGGGGCTGAACCGGAGGAATCTGCACCAGAATTTCGTCTCCTGCCCGGGTGGTGTATTTCTTGTTGGCCGGTTTCCCGTTGCAGAGAATCAGTTCCTCCTCCAGCAAATTCTGGAGGGCACTGCGGGAAAGCCGATCCTGGGCGGCTGCCAAAAACTTGTCCAGCCGCTGTCCTGCCTGGGAAGGCTCCACCAGAAATTCAAGCTGCTCCATTCTTTTCCTTCTTTCTCATTGTCAGCAGAATGTCCAGAATGTACAGTCCGATTCCCACGCTGATGCAGATGTCCGCAAAGTTAAAGATTGCGAAATCCATAAAAAGCGGGTTGATATAATCCACCACAGCCTGGGCGGAAACCCGGTCAATCAAGTTGCCCAGACCGCCCCCCAGAATCAGGAGCCAGCCAATGTATTCCAGCTTGGACTGGGGCTTTTTCCAGAGAAGGTAGACCAGCACCGCTGCCATAGCCACCACTGTAAAGATGATGAGAAACAGCTGACGGCCTGCCAGAGATCCAAAGGCAGCCCCTGTGTTCAAAAGGTAGCGCAGTTCCACGACTCCGGGGATCAGCGGCATACTCCCCACTGGTTTCAGGTAAGCGGTTGCCCAGGCCTTGATAGCCTGGTCCAGCCCGGCCAGCCCCAGGGGGGTCAAAAGTGTAATCAGCCAATACCGCATTAAGGTCCTCCATTTTTATCGGCAGCACCCCCGGACCCGGCGGTCTCAATGGCAGGGCGCCCCTTATATTACAACAAAAGGACGGCGCTTTTATTTCAAAAGCGCCGCCCCTGGCATTAAAGTTCTGCTGCGCAGCGTTTGCACAAAGTGGGATGGTTGGGATCAGAGCCAATGTCTCCGGAGTACTTCCAGCAGCGGGCACACTTCTCGCCGCCGGCACGGGTAACCTCTACACCCAGACCTTCCACCAGACCCTTCAGTCCGCCTTCACCCAGAACCAGATCGGCCTTGGACACGATCATCAGGTCTGCCAGCTCGTCCATGGGCAGAGCATTGAGCAGGTCATACACTTCCTGGCTGCAGTACAGCTTGATCTGAGCCTCCAGAGAAGAGCCGATCTGCTTGTCTGCACGGGCCTGCTCCAGAACCTTCTTCACATCGTCACGCACAGCACGGAGCCGGCTCCACTTTTCCTGGAAGGCGGCATCCTGACGATGCAGGCCGGACTTGCCCATCTCCTCGAAAGCAACATACTTGTTCTTGCCGGGGAATTCAGGCACAAAGCTCCAGATTTCCTGAGCGGTAAAGGCCAGGATGGGAGCAACCAGCTTGGTCAGCTCTACCAGGATCTTGTACATGGCAGTCTGAGCGGCACGGCGGGCCAGACCATTGGCCTTGGTGCAGTAGAGACGATCCTTGATAATATCCAGGTAGAAGTTGGACATATCCACCACGCAGAAGTTGTGGACCTGATGGTATACCTTGTTGAAGTCGTAGACCTCATAGGCAGCAATACACTGCTCCTGGAGACGGTCCAGAGCATCCAGGGCCCAGCGGTCGATCTCCAGCAGCTGGTCATCAGCCACCATATCCTTGGCGGGATCGAAGCCGTCCAGGTTGCCCAGCATAAACCGGGCAGTGTTCCGGATCTTCCGGTATGCATCGGAAAGCTGCTTCAGGATTTCCTTGGACACACGCACGTCCACGGTGTAGTCGGAAGAAGCTACCCAGAGACGGATGATGTCGGCGCCGTAGTCCTTGATGATCTCGCTGGGCTCCACGCCGTTGCCGGCGCTCTTGTGCATCTGCTTGCCTTCGCCGTCCACTACCCAGCCATGGCTCAGCACGGCCTTATAGGGGGCTACCCCACGGGTGGCAACGCTGGTGAGCAGGCTGGACTGGAACCAGCCACGGAACTGGTCGGCGCCTTCCATGTACAGGTCGGCAGGCCACTTCAGCTCGGGGCGTTCCTCCAGAACGGCCACATGGGTGGAACCGGAGTCAAACCAGACGTCCATGATATCGGTGTCCTTCCGCCAGTCGGAAGCGCCGCAGTACTGGCACTTGATGTCGGCAGGAATGATATCCTTGGCTTCGTACTTGTACCAGGCGTCGCTGCCTTCCTTCCGGAACAGGTCGGCCACAGCCTGGATGGATTCATCGGAAATATGATACTTACCGCACTTGTTGCAGTAGAATGCGGGGATGGGCACGCCCCAGGTGCGCTGACGGCTGATGCACCAGTCGCTCCGGTCACGGACCATTCCCACCATACGGTCATGGCCCCAAGCAGGCTGCCACTTTACCTCATCCACGGCCTTGTAGACCTGCTCCTTGAAGGGGTCAATGGAGCAGAACCACTGTTCGGTGGCACGGAAGATGATGGGGTTATGGCACCGCCAGCAGTGGGGGTACTGGTGCTGGATGTGCTGTACGCCCAGCAGGTTGCCAGTTTCCTTGATATGCTTCAGGATGACAGGGTTGGCATCCCATACCATGAGTCCGGCGAACTGGCCGGCTTCCTCGGTGAGAACACCGTGGTCGTCCACGGGAACGATGACCGGCATATTGTATTTCTGGCAGACGATAAAGTCGTCAGCACCATGTCCGGGAGCGGTGTGGACACAGCCGGTACCGCTTTCCAGGGTGACATGCTCGCCCAGGATGATGATACCCTTGCGGTCCAGGAAGGGATGCTGGTACTCCATCATCTCCAACTCGCTGCCCCGGATGGGCTCTCCTACCACTTCGTACTCGGTGATCTTGCAGGCTGCCATGGCATCCTTGACCAGATCCTGAGCCATAACATGGTAGTCATCCCCGATTTTTACAAAGACATAGTCGTAGTCGGGATGGAGGCTGATGGCCTGGTTGGCAGGCAGGGTCCAGGTGGTGGTGGTCCAGATCACGAAGTATGCCTTGTCCATGGGGATGTTCCGCTGAGCCAGAATGCCGTTAGGGTCAGCAGAGACCTGGAACCGCACATAGATGGAATCACACTCGTCCTCGCCGTACTCGATTTCAGCTTCGGCCAGAGCGGTGTTGCAGTCAGGGCACCAGTAAACGGGCTTGAGGCCCTTGTAGATGTAGCCCTTCTTGGCCATCTCGCCGAAAATCTGAATCTGATGAGCTTCAAACTCAGGCTTGAGGGTCAGGTAAGGGTTCTTAAAGTCACCGATGACACCCAGACGCTGGAACTGCTCGCCCATAATGTCGATGTGCTCGGTGGCAAAATCATAGCATAGTTTCCGCAGCTCCAGCTTGCTGATACTGGCCTTCTTGTCCCCTGCGGCAGCCAGAGCCTTCAGCTCGATGGGCAGACCGTGGGTATCGTAGCCGGGCACATAGGGAGCCTGGAATCCGGTCATGTTCTTGTACCGGATGATGATGTCCTTGATAATCTTGTTCAGGGCAGTACCCATGTGGATATTGCCGTTGGCGTAGGGAGGGCCGTCATGGAGCACGAAACGGGGCTTGCCCTCGTTGTGCTTGATAAGCTCTTCATACAGGTGGTTTTCCTGCCAGTCCTTCAGCATGACAGGTTCCTTTTTGGGAAGCCCGGCCCGCATTTCAAAGGCAGTTTTGGGCAGATTGATGGTCTTGTTGTAATCTTGTGCCACTGGTACTTTTCTCCTCTATTCCTGGATTATTTCCGGGGAATCAGTCGTCAAAACCGATTCCCTTAAAGCCGTCAAACACGGAGGGGAGTTCTTCCTCCTCCTGAGCCAGATCATTCTGAGGGATTTCTTCTTCCTCCTGGTTGATCTGGGCCAAAGGAACACTCTGCTCCTCCTGAACCTCCGGTTCGAAGGCAGGGGCGGGTTCCTGGGCGGGAGCAGGCTCTTCATTAAGGTAGCTCTGCCGGGCCTGTTCGATTTGCTCTACCAGAGCAGGAGAATCTTCCTCCTGCTCAAAGGCGGCCCGCCGGTCAGCTTCCCGATCAGGAGCCTCATCGTAGCTCTGGAGCGCACTGAGGGACTCAATGTGCTTTTTATACAGATTCAGCACGTTGGCCTTGAACCGGCCCACCTGCTTTTGCAGCTGTTTCATTTCATTGGCAGCCCGGGCCACTTCATCATTGGCACGCTGTTCCCGGTCCTCTGCACGAATATTGGCTTCCCGCAGAATTTCTTCTGCTTTCTGCTTGGCTTCCTTGAGGATGCTCTCCCCCATCCGCTGGGCATTGATCATAGCCAGCTTGAGGGTTTCCTCCTCATCCCGGTAATCCTCGATTTTGGAGGCCAGGATCTTAAGTTTCTTTTCATAATCAGCCCGCTCCTGGTCCACTCCGTCCAGCTCCTGGCGGAGGCTTGCTGCCTCCCTCTGAGCAGACTCAAGTTCCCGGGCGGCCTGTTCCAACAGGTTGTCTACATCCTCCGGCTTATAGCCCCGGAACACCACTTCAAACTTGGCGTTACGGATATCATTGGGTGTGACCATACCGCTCACTCCTCCCTGGTCAATATTGAAAATACTCTACGAAAATTCTGTCCTTCCGGCTTTTTCCCCCTATGCTTTCAAGACGGAACCGACCTTTTCCCCGCACTGTAAACACATCCCCCGGGAAGATTTCCTCGTGGGGCCTGTCCACCGGGATATGGTTGATCTCCACCCTGCCGCTGCGGATAAACTCCGCCGCATTGCTTCGGCTGGTGTTCATGGCTGCCGCCAGAAAAGCATCTGTCCGCAAAGAGGAAAGGCTGGCTGTTTTGATGGTCCGCTGAGGCAGTTCCAGCTTCTCGGGCCCATCGGGGTCCCAGTCATCCAGTGTGACACTGACGCTTCCCACCTGGCAAAGCTGTTCCTTGATGAAATCAGCCTTATCTTCCAGCACAAAGACGATGGCATAGCTGCCGTCCAAAGCGGGCACAATATCCCCGATACATTCCCGCTCAAGGCCCAGACCCAGAAGTGAGCCCAGATAATCCTTGTGCTGGGGCTGCTTCTGGCTTCCCCTGCCCGGACGGATAACCAAGCCGGCCACCGGCTGTTCCTGCCAGGAATCCGCAGGCTCAATGCAGAGGACCTGCCGCTCTGCCTGGGAATATCCTCCCTGGAAGCCATACTCCTCCCAGCCTGCCTTGTTCATGGCAGCACGGGCTAAGTCCTGCTCCCGGTCGGACAAAAAGCCGCTGTAACGGGGAATATTCTTTTGGCGGGCCTGCTGGGCCAGCTCCTGAAAGCGTTTGAACAGAAACTGCTCTTCCTCATTTCTGGGGGGAATAAATCCCCGCCGGGAATCCGGCTTACAGGTAGGTTGCGGTGTCAAAATCGCCCTCGTCCTGGCCGTTGGTCAGATTCACATTGGGAGGTGTGATCAGGAAGGTGTTGGTTGCCACCCGCTGAATGTCTCCGCCGTTGGCGTAGGCCACACCGGACAGGAAGTCCACCAGCCGGCGGCTGGTTTCCTTGGATGCATTTTCCAGATTGAGGACCACAGCCTTATGGGCGTTCAGGTCGTCTGCAATGGCGGTGGCGGAATCGTACTTATCGGGCTTGACCAGCACTACATCCACATTGGTCACACCGCCCATCTGAACGGAAGAACGCTCCTTCCGGGGAGCGGAACGGCGGTTGAAAATACCGCTGCTGGTCTCCTGCTCTGCGCCGGTATCAGGCACCTGTTCTGTATACTCCAGGTTCTGGTCCAGCTCCTCGTCTTCCATGGCGCCTTCGCCGAAGCCCAGAATTTCCTTAAAACTCAGCATAGTTAAACCTCTTCTTTCTATTAGGGGTCAGTAACAAATAATCCCACTAAAACAGTATTTATTATCCCCTTTTTCCGGGGAAATGTCAATACTATAGGAGATTTCCATCCTGCAAATCCGTGCCCTCCACAATGATCTCGTCGTACAGCTTTACCTCGCTGCCGTTGCTCTGATCTGCCGGTACAAGGATATAATCTTCATTTTCATAGAGGACATAAATTTTCCTGAACCGCTGGATGGACCCATATTTTACATATACGCCCTTTTCGCCGTCCACAATATGCATAGCGTTCTTGTCGATCCGCAGGCCGGTATAGGTGGCAAAACTCACCTGGGCCGTCTGCTGCACCAGCTTGAGCATATCCTCGTTGGTGTATTCGCAGGACAGCACCACCTTGGCCAGTCCCCCATCCTGGTCCACCGTGACACTTTCCACGGTAGCAGGCAGTTCTTCCTCCGACTTGCCGGGGAACCGGATGGTCACCTTGCTTGTATTCTGGAATTTCTCCGCCGTTGCCAAATCGCACACTGCATAGTAGTTCCAGTGGTAGCTGGTAATCACCTTTCCTGCCACATCCCGGGTCTCGGCGGCTCCTTCCTGAAGATAAGCCTGGAGCTGGGCCGGAGTCATCTCGTCCAGTTCCTCGGCACTTTTGGTAAGGAATTTACTGTTCTGCGCCGAGATAAAGTATCCGCCGCTTCCTGCATAAATGGGCTGGGGCTGTCCCAGGCTGGCCTGAAGGCTGTCCCGTTCCTGGGAAAGCTCTGCAATTTTCTGGGAGTAATCAGTCTCAAGGCCGGTGCACACATTCACCCGGCTTTCCGCCAGCAGATACTCGTTCTGGTCCTCAGCCAGCCCTACCAGGGCCGTCTGATCCATGGTGTCCAGCAGGTCATACAGGGCAGCCTGCGCCTGGCTGGATGCCACCTCAATGTCGCTGCTGCTGTTGGCATTCTGAGCCTTCTCCAGCAGGGCGATGGTGTTGTTCACCCGGGTCAGCTTTTCCCGCCAGGCAGCCTGTTGAGGGTCGGTGTATATCTCCGCCACCTGGGTGCCATCCACCACACGGGTGCCGTCCTCCACCAGGTAACCCAGATTTCCGCTGCCCTGGACCTCCTGTTCCCCGAACACCACTACCCCGTCCAGGGTAACACTGTCCGACAGCTGGTACAGAATGGCTGTTTCCTGTTTATAGGAGTGACCCAGAATCAGGTAAAGCTGGACTGCCACATAAAGCACTGCCAGAACCAGGGCTGCCACGCCCGCCATTTTCAGAGTATTGAGTTTTGTCTTTGGCTGTCTCATCCAAACTCCTCATTCCCGGGACTGCTCTAAAAAACGGGCTGTAATCTCCAGGGCTTTATTGCTGCACTGGGGGTCGTCCGCCTCCAGCCAGACCGCTCCCGGAATCCGCCGCAGCCAGGTAAGCTGCCGCTTTGCATAGTTCCGGGTGGCCTGTTTCAGTTGGTTCACAGCCTCCTCCAGGGAAGCTGTCCCCTCAAAATAAGGGAAAAATTCTTTATAGCCAATGGCCTGCGCCGCAGTTTTGTACTCCTGCCGGTGAAGGTACACCTGATTTGCCTCTTCCAGGATTCCCTCCTCCACCATCCGGTCCACCCGGTCCTCGATTCTCCGGTAGAGAATCTGCCGGTCAGAGAAGCCCAGGCAGAGACAAAGGCTGTCGTAGGGGGGCTGGGCGGGACGGGCCTGGGCTTTCTGGCTGGAAGCGGTCTCCCCTCCCGACAGGCAGATTTCCAGGGTCCGAATCACCCGCACCTTATTGTTAGGGTGGATTCCTGCGGCGGCCTGGGGGTCCAGGGCCTTGAGCCGGTCATACATAGCCTCGGGGCCCAGCCGTTCCATCTCTTCCTCCAGATTTTTCCGGAGGGCAGGGTCCGCCATTTTATGGGAGAACTGAATCCCCTCCAGAAGGCTGGACAGGTAAAGCCCCGTTCCCCCTACCACAAAAGGCTGGGCGCCCCGCCCGGCGATTTCCCGGATGGTCTTTTGGGCCAGTTCCACATAGTCCGCCACGCTGAAAGGCTGGCTGGGGTCCAGGAAATCAATGAGATGGTGAGGCGCCTGGGCCTGCTCCTGAGGGGTAGGCTTGGCTGTTCCCACATTCAGATCTTTATAAATCTGCATGGAATCCGCAGAGAGGATCTCCCCATTGAAGGTATTGGCCAGCAGGATTCCCAGTGCGGTTTTTCCGCTGGCGGTAGGTCCGCCCAGGGCCACCACCTTCTGCTTACACGATCCGTCCAAACTGTTTCTCCAATTCCCTGCGGGTGATCCGCAGCACTACCGGCCGTCCATGGGGACAGAAGGGGGGCACTTTCCCGGAAAGAATATCCTGGGCCAGCTTGAGAAGGGCAGAGGGGTCAGTCCTATCCCCTGCCTTGATGGCAGCCCGGCAGGCCATGGAGTGCATGACCCACTGGGTCTTTTCACTGAGGGCGGTCTTACTGCCCTTGGCCAGTCCGCTGGCCACCTCCAGCACCATATCCTCCACATCGGTTACTTCCACATCCGCCGGGACCTCCCGGACCAGAATGGTATTCCCGCCGAAATCATCCACACCCAGGCCGGTGTCCTCCAGCATTTCCATGTTGTCCAGAAGCGCCTGCTTTTCCTCGGCGCTCAGGTTGACCCGCACCGGTTCCAGCAGGGTCTGGCCCGGCACTTTTCCGTATCCGGCGGCCAGCTGCTCGTAGAGGATTCTCTCATGGGCGGCGTGCTTGTCCAGCAGGCAGAGTTCCTCTCCCCGCTGAGTAATAATGTAGGTTTTGAATACCTCTCCAATATACTGGAGGGGTTCCTCTTCCTTTTCCTCCGGCATAAGGGAAAGCTGCTGGGCCGTCTGGGGTTCCTCCCTGAAAACCGGGGCAGGTACCGATTCCTCTGCCGGAATATCCTCCACCACCGGGGCCTTGGGAGCCGGTGCGGGAACGGGGTCCTCCTCGGGAAGGATTTCCAGCACCTGTTCCGAGGCACAGGTAGCTGTGCGGGCGGCTTCCCCATAGGGCTGGCGCCGGCTGTGCATTTCCCCGGCTCCTGCCACAGGCGAGACCGTGGTAATGATGGGGCTGCTCATAGGCTGAGGTGCCGGTTTTGCAGCTGTCTTCAGTTTCTCCCGGACGGTTATTGCGGAAGGTTTGACCGGGGCAGGCGCAGGCGCTGCCGGAGCCGCCGGGGCAGGAGTCCCCACCGAGGGCAGTCCCTGCATGGCTCGGTATTCCTGGGCGCTCAGGGTTGCGAACTGAGCGGGCTTGGCCGGGGCGGCGGGTTTTGCGGGGGCAGGCCGGTTGAAATTGAACCGTCTGTCTCCGCTGCCGGGGGCGGCCAGAGCCTCCTTGGCTCCGTAGTAAACGGCGTCAAACACTTCCTTCTCCCGGGCAAACCGTACCTCGGTCTTGGCGGGATGGACATTTACATCCACCAGTTCCGGGGGCATGGTGAGCATGAGGATTCCCCCCGGGAACCGCCCCTGCATCAGGGTCCCCTTGTAGGCGGCTTCCAGGGCGGCCATCATGGTACGGTTTTTCACATACCGGCCGTTGATGTAAAAATACTGGGCGCTCCGGCTTCCCCGGCAGGCCCGGGGCGGGGTGATGAGCCCTTCCAGATGATACAGGCCAAAGTCTCCCTTAACCTCCAGCAGGTCCCGGCTGAACTCCCGGCCCAGCACCGCACTGGCGGCACTGAGGAGTTTTCCGTCCCCGGGGGTGACAAACTGCTGTTTCCCTTCCCGGATGAACCGGAAGGACACCTCGGGATGAGAGAGGGCCAGTTCCTGAATCACTTCCCCTACAAAGGTGCCTTCGCTGGAATCCTTTTTCAGGAACTTCATCCGGGCCGGGGTGTTGTAGAACAGTTCCTCCACCCGGATGGTGGTTCCCACCGGGCGGGCTGCTTCCTCCAGGCCCAGTTCCTGGCCCCCATAAATCCGGTAGCTGTGGGCGAAATCCTCCTCCGGCACCCGGCTGAGCATTTCCACTTTAGCTACGCTGGCAATGCTGGGGAGAGCCTCTCCCCGGAAGCCCAGGGTATGGATGGAATCCAAATCTTCCTTCTGGGCAATTTTGCTGGTGGCATGGCGGATGAACGCCTTGGGCAGGTCTTCCCGGGCAATGCCGCAGCCGTTGTCCTGCACTTCCAGAAGGCGGATTCCCCCTCCCTCTATGGCCAGGGTGACCTGGGTGGCCCCTGCGTCAATGGCATTTTCCAGCAGTTCCTTGGCTACCGAAGCAGGGCGCTCCACCACTTCCCCGGCAGCGATCAGTTCCGCCACCTGTTTATCCAATACCTGTATGGTGGGCAATCTCCTTCACCGGCCTTTCTCTTTTTAAGTCAAGTCAGATTTCAATTGATAGAGGTAGTTGAGGGCTTCAATGGGGGTGAGGGTCTCCAGGTCCAGAGCCCGCAGTTTCTCCACCGCCTCGCTGGGCAGGCAGGGTGCATCCATCTCCTGTTCCAGCAGTTCAAAGTCCATCTGGGTCACCTTCTTGGTATCGGGAGCGGCTGCTTCCAGGGTTTTAAGCACCTGGCGGGCCCGCTTGGTGACCCCCTCGGGAAGTCCTGCCAGCTTGGCCACCTCAATGCCATAGCTGTCGTCTGCGGGGCCCCGGACGATACGGCGGAGGAAGGTAATGTCCTCTCCCCGCTTTTTCACTGCAATGTTATAGTTCTTGACCCCGTCCAGTTCCTCCTCCATGTCGGTAAGTTCGTGGTAGTGGGTGGCAAACAGGGTCTTGCAGCCCAGGCCGTTGGCCGGGTCGCAGATATACTCCACCACGGCCCGGGCAATGCTCATGCCGTCAAAAGTGGAGGTGCCCCGGCCGATTTCGTCCAGAATGACCAGGCTCTTGGGGGTAGCCTCCTCCAAAATCTGGGCCAGCTCGGTCATCTCCACCATAAAGGTAGACTGACCGGCGGCCAGGTCGTCGCTGGCGCCCACCCGGGTAAAGATGGCATCCACCACCCCCACCCGGCACTGAGCCGCCGGGACAAAACAGCCGATCTGGGCCATCAGGGCAATCAGGGCGTTCTGGCGCATATAGGTGGACTTACCGGCCATATTGGGGCCGGTGATAATGAGCATCCGGTCACTGGTCCCGTTGAGGGTGGTGTCGTTGGGAACAAAAAGGCTCCCTTTCAGCATCTGCTCAATCACCGGATGGCGGCCTTCCCGGATGATGATCTCATCGCCGCTGTCCACCTGAGGTTTGGTATAGTTGTTCCGGACACTGACCTGGGCAAAGCTGGCCAGCACATCCAGGGCAGCCACCGCCGAGGCAGTCTGCTGCACCCGCTGAATCTGGCCGGCAATGAAGGCCAGCAGTTCCTCAAAGAGCTGCCGTTCCAGAACGGCCAGCCGCTCCCCTGCACCCAGAATCTTATTTTCCAGCACCTTCAGTTCCTCGGTGATGTACCGTTCCCCGGTGGTGAGGGTCTGCTTCCGGATAAAGTGGGCGGGAGCCATGGACAGGTAGCTCTTGCTGATTTCAATGTAATAACCGAACACCCGGTTGAACCCGATTTTCAGTTTGGGAATCCCGGTCTCCTGCCGCAGGCGGGCTTCCAGCTGGGAGAGGACCCCCTTGCTGTTTTCCTGGATTTCCCGCAGCTCGTCCACTTCGGGGTTGCAGCCGGGGCGAATCACCTTCCCGTCCTTGAGGGTGAGAGGTGCTTCCGGGTCCAGGGTATCCTCCACCCTCTGGCGGATATCTTCCAGCAGGTCCACCTGATTACTCAGGGTGGAGAGAAGTGCGCTCTGGGTCTGGGAGGACAGGGCTTTTATCTGGGGGAACTGGGCGCAGGTGTCCACCAGGGAGTAGACCTCCTTGGGGCCTGCGGAGCCGTAGACCACCCGGGTCATAAGCCGCTCCACATCATGGACCCGGCTCATGGCTTCCTGCAGGTCGGCCCGGAGGATATTATCCTTATAAAGGGCTTCCACACCGTCCAGACGGAGGTGGATGGCGTTCACATCCACCAGGGGCTGTTCCAGCCATTTCCGGAGCATCCGTTTGCCCATGGCGGTCTGGGTCTGGTCCAGCACCCAGAGGAGGGTCCCCCGCTTGTCCCGGCCCCGCATGGTCTCGGTGAGTTCCAGGTTATTCCGGGTGATGGCGGGCAGGTGCATATACTGGGTCTGGGCGTACCGCTGGACCCGGCGAATCCGCTCGATTCCCTTTTTCTGGGTTCGGCCCAGGTAGGAGAGCAGTCCTCCCACCGCATAGGGCAGCAGGCAGTCCTTGGGGCTGCCGCACTGGGATTCCCAGTCGGCCCCGAAATTCTGGGTCAGGTGGACTGCCAGTTCTCCCAGGTCGTACTCTTCCTCCCCCATCAATTCCACGGAACAGTGAAGCTGCTGTTTGGTGTAATCCGTCACATTTTTCAGGTCCAGCACCCCGGGACTCATAAGAATCTCGCTGGGGTGGAACTTGCACAGTTCCCCTACCAGGTCTCCCGACAGCTTTTCCCCGGACAGTTCGGTTCCCTGAAGTTCACCGGTGGAAACATCCGCAAAGCAGACTGCGGCCTTGCCCTGGCGGAAATAGATGCTGCAGATATAGTTGTTCTTGTCGTCCTGGAGCATGCTGTTCTCGATGACAGTGCCGGGGGTGACCACCCGAATCACATCCCGGGTGACCAGTCCCTTGGCCAGGGCCGGGTCTTCGGTCTGCTCGCAGATGGCCACCTTGTAGCCTTTGGCTATCAGCCGGGCCACATAGGTTTCGTAGGCATGGAAAGGCACCCCGCACATGGGGGCTTTTTCATCCAGACCGCACTGCTTGCCGGTAAGGGTCAGTTCCAGTTCCTTGCTGGCGGTGAGGGCATCGTCGAAAAACATTTCGTAGAAGTCGCCCACCCGGTAAAACAGGATCGCATCCTTATACTGATTCTTGATTTCAAAATATTGGGCCATCATGGGGGACAGCTGGGCCATTGCTTTTACCTGCCTTCTGAAATTTAGGTTCCTGTTTTAGTGGTGCGGGCGCATTAGTGGCAGCCGGAGCAGGAGCTGCAGCTGCCGGTGCAGCCGCCGGTGGGTTCCTGCACGGTCATGGGGTCTCCCCCGTTCATGGCGGTGTTGATGATGGCATCAATGTGGTTGATGAGGGTCTCGGCGTTCTTCTTTGCCTCGTTGTACCGGAGCATTCCCTCATCGTTCATGATCTCCTGGTAGAGCCGGTTGATCTTCTCGTTGGTGGCGGCGATTTTGGCCTCGTCCCGCTCGTTCTCGCTCATCAGCTCGTTCATGTTCATCCGGGCAATGTTGAACTCCCCGATCTTGTCCTGGAGAGCCTGGTTTTCGTCGTTTTCCTTCCGGGCAGCATCCAGCTCCAGATAACGAATATCACTCTGCAGGGCTACAGCAGCCTGCTTGAACAGTTCAATGCAATCCATGATTTTTATCTCCTTTTAAATAATATACTTGTTTAGATTCAGAGAAGCTCTTCCAGCTCTCCGGTGAGAATGGTAGCCCGGCTTCCGGTAAACTTTACCCGGGCATAGTGGCCGATCCATTCCGGCTTGCCCGGAATCTCCACCACCAGATTATTGTCCAGACGGCCGTTGAGCAGTCCCTCAAAGCGGCCGTGGCCTTCCAGCAGCACCCGCTGGGTCTGGCCCACCAGGCTGGCTACCTGTCGGCTGGCAATTTTATCCTGTAAAGCCAGAAGCCTTGCCATCCGTTCGGTCTTGTCCTTGTGGGTATAGGGGTCGGGCATGGAAGCCGCCTTGGTCCCGGTGCGTTTGGAGTAGATGAAGGTGAAAAGCTGCATATACTCCACCTTTTCCACCAAATCCAGGGTGGCCTGGAAGTCCTCCTCGGTCTCCCCGGGGAATCCCACAATAATATCGCTGCTGAAGGTCACCCCCGGAATTTTTTCCCGGGCGTAGTCCACCAGTTCCAGGTAGTGGGCCAGGTCATAGTGACGGTTCATCTCCTTGAGAATACGGTCGCTGCCCGACTGAACCGGCAGGTGGAAATGCTTGCAGATATGGGGCTGGGCTGCCATGGTATCAATGAGTTTATGGCTGGCATCCTTGGGATGGCTGGTCATAAACCGGATCTGATAGTCTCCCGGCACTTGGCAGAGCAGGTTGAGCAGGTCGGCAAAATCCATGGGTTCTTCCAGGCCCTTGCCGTAACTGTTTACATTCTGGCCCAAAAGGGTGATTTCCTTATACCCCTGTTCCACCAGCTGGGTGAACTCCTCCAGGATGGCGGCGGGGGTACGGCTTCTCTCCCGGCCCCGCACATAGGGGACGATACAGTAGGTGCAGAAATTGTCGCAGCCGTACATAATGGGAAGCCAGGCCCGGAAGGAGGAATCCCGGCGGATGGGAACACCCTCCATGACAGTGGCAGGCTCCACCGGCTTTTCCATCACCCGTTTTCCCCCCATGAGCCGGTCGGCCAGTAGCTGGGGCAGCCGGTCCATGCCGTCCACTCCAATGACCAGGTCCACAAAGGGGTAGCTCATCTTCAGCTTTTCCACCACTGTCTCCTGCTGGGTCATGCACCCGCAGACCCCGATGATCAGCTTGGGATTGGCTTTCTTATAGGCTTTCAGAGCGCCCACATTTCCGAACACCCGCTGCTCGGCATGTTCCCGGACAGCACAGGTATTAAAGAGAATCAGGTCGGCGTGTTCCGGGGTATCGCAGAGGCCATATCCCAGGTCCACCAGGATTCCCTTGATCTTCTCGCCATCATTCACATTCTGCTGACAGCCGAAGGAATGGACATAGGCCAGGGGCGGTGAATCGTAGGCCTGAGCAATCACCTGGGCAGCCTGCTGATTTTTACTGTAACTGGTATTTTTCAAAGCAATGCTCCTAACAGGGTATTCTTTCCTTTTTACTGGGAAAAGGCGTTGGGACGACCAAAACAGGCAAAGGGTATACCCCGCCTATTTTGATAATCCATAGTATTATACTATAATTTTTTCTCTTTCACAAGGGCTGGCTGCAAAAAGAAAGGGGCCGCTCCCCCTTTGGGAAGCGGTCCCTTTTGCGTGTATTCTGAGAATGGTTCAGGCTCAGTTG
>CALXGR010000018.1 GCA_944387885.1 uncultured Clostridia bacterium | reverse complement strand
GGGCCGGAGCGGCGGCCTGCTGGGCTTCCTCCTTCCGGCGGTTGTATTCCTCCGCCTTCTGGGAAAGCTGGTCCAGCAGCTGGGTGTTCTGGCGGCTCATGTCCTGAAGCACCTCCCCGAAGGTGAGAAGCTGGTACAGGTCAGTAAGCTGGCTGAGCAGGGCAATATCTCCGCCGTCGTGAAGTTCCTGCATGGCGGCCAGCTGCTTTTTCCCCTGGTTGTAGGCTTGGTCGTACTCTGCCTGGGCCTGGTCTGCGGCAGCCTGGGCATCGGCGGCTTCCTGCTGGGCCTGGGCCAGGACGGCCCCCTGGGTCTCCATTTCGTTGTAAACGGCAGCCAGCTGGGTCTGGAGGGCAGAGGCCTGCCCTTTCAGAGAGTTGACCTGATTTTCCAGGTTTTCGGCGGCCTGCTGGTTTTCCTCCAGCTTGTCCGCTTCCTGCTGATATTCCTCCTGGGTCTGGGAAAGATTGTCCTCCAGCTGGTCCAGGGTGGAATTGGCCAGCACCGGCAGGGCAGTCCAGACTGCCAGAAGGAAAATCAGAGGGAAAAGAAAAAATCGTTTCATGATTCCAGATTCAGATAAGTTTCCGGGTCGGTCACGGTGCCGTTTTCCCGGACCTCAAAGTGGAGACAATTTCCGGTCACATTCCCGGTACGGCCTACGGTGCCCAGCTGCTGGGCAGCGGTCACGGTCTCTCCTTCCTCCACCGTCAGGGTGTCCAGGTGGGCATACAGGGTGGTCAGACCGTTGCCGTGGTCTACTATTACATAGTTGCCATAGCTCCAATGGTTCTGAGCGGTGGTCACCACGCCGGAAGCGGCGGCCAGCACGGGGGTTCCCTGGTCGGCGGCCAGGTCGATTCCCTTGTGGTAGGAAAAGTTGTCAGGGTTGGAGCCAAACCGGCAGGAAACATAGTTGTATTCCTCCACCGGCAGGGAGAAGACAGAGGCTTCCTCCCGGGCCGTTTCCGGAACACTGGCTTTGGAGGGGAGAGACTGCCCCTCCACCGGCTGGGCAAAGCAGGCCAGTCCCATCCCCAGAGCCAAAGCCAGGGAGAGGACCAGGGCCCAGACCGCCGGCTTTTTGTATCCCAGAATGGCGGTCACCCGGGCCTTCGCATTGCTCTGGCCCAGGGCCAGGGGCTGGAGGGTCAGGGAAGGGGAGAGGGCAAAATCCACCAGACTCTGGCAGTAGTCTTTCCGTAGGGAGGGCTCCAGCCGGGCGGCTACCGCCTCATCGCAGGCGGCTTCACTTTCCAGAGAAAACTGCCGGTAAGCCAGCCAGGCCAGGGGATTGAACCAGTGGAGACAGACCACCAGATAACAGAAGGGCTTGAAAAAATGATCCAGCTGCCGGATGTGGGTTTGCTCATGAAGGAGAATCCCTTCCCGCTGCCGGGGGTCCAGCCCGCCGGGCAGATAGATTTTGGGTGCAAAAGTTCCCAAAACAAAGGGGGTGGTTACCCCTTCCCCGGTATAAAAGCCTTCCTGAGTGCGGTAGGCCAGGGCCACCTGCTTTTTCAGCTTGCGGGAGGAGGTCAGGGCATGAAGCATAAGCCCTGCTGCACCGGCGCACCAGCCCAGAACCAGCAGCTGAGTCCCCAGGGAAGGAACGGAGGAGGAAACCGGGGTATCAGGCTGGACGGAGAAAACCGCTTCCTCCGAAAGGGCGGTTTCCTCCCAGTGAACCACTTCCTGAAGGGGAGCGGGGCTTGCCTGGGGTAGGGACACCGGGATTCCCACCGGGCAGACCATCCGAATCAGGACCGCCAGCCAGAGAATCCGGCAAAGCTGCCGGGGTGCGTGAAGCCGGTGAAGCAGTCCGCAGACCAGCCATACCCCCAGGGCGGCAATGCTCCCTTTCAGGGAAAGGAAAAAGATGATTTCAAGCAGATGGGTCATTTTGCTCCCTCCTCATAATTTTTGATCAGTTCCCGGAGCTGGGCGGCCTCCTGGGGGGTAAGGGAACGCTCTCCCAGAAAAGCCGCTACAAACCGGGGCAGGCTCCCCTCAAATGTCCGGTCCACCACGGCGGAGCTCTCCGCCTGCTGCACCTGCTGCTGCTTGATAAGAGAAGTGACCTGGCTGTCCCGGTTTTCCAGAACTCCCTTGGCAATGAGATTTTTCAGAACGGTGTAACTGGTGCTTTTCTTCCAGCCCAGTTCCCGGGCGGCCAGCTTGACCAGCTCCCCGCTGGCAACAGGCTCGCTGGCCCAGACCAGACAGGCAAAGCGGTATTCACTCTCCCCCAGGGAAGGAATTACAGAACTCATAGATGCGGCCTCCTTGCTTGGTCTAACTGATTAGACCTGATAAGAGAAGTCTAACACTATAGACCAAACCTGTCAACCCCAATTTTTCCCGGGATTTCTCCCCATTTTTTCCTTGCCCCTTAGGGAAAAATGGGGTATAATGTAAACTGTATATTTATATGCTGCCCTCCTGTGCCTTGGTTTGGGAGGACCCTAAAGGAGAACTGAAAACCATGGTGCAAGATGCCGCCCTTCATTATCTGGACAATGCCGCCACTACCATCCCGTCGGGGAAGGTGATCGGGGCCATGACCAAAAGCCTGGAACAGGACTGGGCCAACCCGTCCAGCCTGTACAGCCCCGGCGCCGCCGCAGAAAAGCGGCTGGCCCAGGCCAGAGGGGTGGTAGCGGCTTCCCTGGGCTGTCAGCCGGGGGAGGTGTACTTTACCGGCTGCGGCAGTGAGGGAAACAACCTGGCCATTCTGGGGGCCGTCCGGGCCCGGAAAGGCTGGGGAAACCGAATCATTGTGTCGGGGTTTGAACATCCCAGCGTAGCCCAGCCCATGGCCCAGCTGGCCCGGGAAGGGTTTGACGTGCAGGTGGTAAATCCGGAACGGGACGGGCACCTGGATGTCCAGAAAATGCTGGACCTGGTGGATAAAAATACCATTCTGGTGGCCTGCATGGCGGTGAACAACGAAACCGGCACCATTGTGGATATCCAGACCCTGGCCGCAGGGGTGAAGGAGAAAAACTCCCGCACTGCCGTCCATGTGGACGGGGTCCAGGCCTGGATGAGGATTCCTTTGAATCTGAAAAATGTGGACAGCTGCACCGTCAGCGCCCACAAAATTCACGGACCCAAAGGGGTGGGAGCAGTTTATCTCCGGCAGCGGTATCATATTCTGCCCCCTTATCTGGGGGGAGGCCAGGAGAGCGGCATCCGCCCCGGCACCGAGAACCTGTCCGGAATCATCGGAATGGCGGTGGCTGCCCAGGAGGCCAAAAAGACCATGACCCAGCGCCATGCCCGGCTCACCCAGCTCAACCGGCAGTTGCGGGAGGGGCTGGCTCAGATTCCCGGAATCACCCTGAACAGCCCCCCGGACGGGGTGGCGGAAGTGGTGAACTTCAGCCTGGGAGACATTAAGAGCGAAAATATGCTCCACTTTCTGGAGCAGAGGAAGATTTATGTGTCCAGCGGCAGCGCCTGCAGCAAGGGGGCGGCCAGCCATACCCTGGCGGCTATGGGGCTGGACGAGGGGGCCATTGACACCGCTATCCGGGTCAGCTTCTGTGCTGACAACACCCCGGAGGATGTGGAGGCCCTGCTGGAAGGACTGAAAGAGGGTAAAGAGACCCTGGCAAAAAGGAGAAGCTGATGAAAGAAATCATTGTAGCCTATCAGGGGGAAATGACCCTGAAGGGACTGAACCGGGGCGCCTTTGAGGCGGTGCTGGCCAAGAGCATGAAGTACCGGCTGAAGGACCTGGGAAACTTTAAAGTATACAAGGCCCAGAGTTGTATGTACGCCGAGCCTATGGACGACAATTGTGATGTGGATGCCGCCTTCGACCGGATCAGCAAGATTTTCGGAATCATCCGGCTGTCCCGGAGCGTGGTTTGCGACAAGGACTTCGACACCATCTGCAAAACCGCAGAGGAGTATCTGGGCCCCACTCTCCGCAGCTGCAAGACCTTCAAGGTGGAAGCCAAGCGGAGCGACAAGAAATTCCCCATGAACAGCCCCGAAATCTGCCGGGAACTGGGAGCCTACCTCCTCAGCAAGCACCCCCATCTCCGGGTCAAGGTGAAGGACCCTGACCTGGTGGTCATGGTGGAGATCCGGGACTTTGGCGCCTACATCCACGGACCAAAGTTCCCTGGCGCCGGCGGACTGCCGGTGGGAACCAGCGGCCGGGCTTTGAATATGCTCTCCGGCGGTCTGGACAGCCCGGTGGCTGCCTACTACATGGCCCGCCGGGGACTGGCCCTCCATCATATCCACTTTGCCAGCCCCCCCTATACCAGCGAGCGGGCTCGGATGAAGGTGGAGGAACTGGCCGGTATCATCAGCCAGTACACCGGAAACTGCATCCTCTATGTGGTGCCTTACACCAAGCCCCAGGAATACATCCGGGACCATGCCCCGGCGGTACTCTTTACTGTGCTCATGCGCCGGAGCATGATGAGGATCGCCAGCATCATTGGCCATGAAATCGATGTCCAGGCCCTGGTTACCGGGGAAAGCCTGGCCCAGGTGGCCAGCCAGACCGCATGGGCTCTGGCCTGCACCGACAGCGCCCAGGATATTCCCATCCTCCGGCCCCTTATCGGTCTGGATAAGACCGAAATCGTGGAGGTGGCCCGGAAAATCGGCACCTATGAGACCAGCATTCAGCCCTACGAGGACTGCTGCACCATCTTTACTCCCCCCCATCCCAAGACCCGGCCTACCCTGACCGAGATTCTGGAGGCGGAGGCCGCCATGCCCGGACTGGCCGAGCTGGAAGCCCAGGCCGCTGCTGAGGTGGAACGGGTGCGGATCCGGATGGACCAGCCCCAGGAAGTGGAGTTCTGATGGAAGAGATGTACCAGGCCGCCGCCCGATTGGTGGACTGCCTGAAAAAGAAAGAAATGACGGTCACCACCGCCGAAAGCCTGACGGGAGGGATGGCTGCTCAGGCCATTACCGCTGTGCCGGGAGCTTCCCAGGTGCTGGGGTTCGGGTTTGTCACCTACTCCCCGGCAGCCAAAACCAGGCTGGTGGGGGTTGCGCCTGAGCTTATAGAGGAGTACACGGTGGTCAGCCGTCCGGTGGCCGCCGCCATGGCCCGGGGAGCCCTGGAAGTCAGCGGAGCCGACCTGGCCCTGGCCTTTACAGGACTGGCCGGACCGGATGGAGGAACCCCCGATTGCCCGGTGGGGACCGTTTATATTGCAGTGGCGGACAAGACCCGGACCTGGGTGAGCCGGGAATCTTTCGGAAATCCCGGCCGGGAGCAGGTACGGAAGATGTCTGTTCTCAAAGGGCTGGAAATGGCCCTGAAGCTGGCGGAGGGAGAACCGTCCCCCGCCGGGGTGTGGAAAGAATTACTATGAAGACCATAAGGGAGGGAGAAAACTATGGCCACTGAGAGCCAGACCATTATCTATACCATACGGCTCTTTGGTGCTACCGGGGAGGAGGTGGCCCGGATCCTGCGTCAGGCAGCCCGGGACGGCTGTCCCGGACTTCGTCTGCTGAGCAAAAACGGTGAGTTTGCCGTTCAGATCCAAATGGAGGGAAAGGGCGATCCCCAGAAGGAGACCATCCTGCGGCACTGGGTCAAAGTGCTGATTCAGCAGTTCGGGGATAACGTGTACGGTACCGGGGACACCACCCTGGCCAAAGCCTCCCTGGATGCACTGATCAAAAACGGCCACCGGGTGGCTGCGGCAGATGTTGTCACCGGCAGGATGCTGGCCCAGGCCTGGAAGGATATGCCCCGGGCCCAGGAAGCATTTGACTTTGGCAAAGAAAGCTATGACAACCCGGAAGTGGCTTCCAAGATGGTCCCGGCTCAGGGACTGCGGTACAAGTATCCGGGAGACCCTCTCCAGGAAACTGCCAGCCTGGCAGACGTGACCCGCCAGCTCACCGGAGCCGATTACGCCATCGCCTATACTCCCCACGAGGTGGGATACAGCCCCTTTGTTCTCATTTCCACCGTGCGGGCATGCTGGGCCTGCCCCATTCCCGCCGGTCTCAACCAGGGGTCGGTGGCCAATTATCTGCTGGACGTGCTCCGGCGGATGTCCCTCTCCAAGCGGCCTCTCCTGGGAACGGTTATGATGAGCCCCGGCGGGGTAGGCCCGGAACTGGGCCAGCCCGCCCTGGATACCACCATTCCGCCCATTGAAAAACCGGGGGAGCAGCCCAAGCCCCCTGTCCGGGTAATGAACCCGGCCCCGGAAGCTCCCGGGGAGGATACCCTGGAGTTCCTGCTCAGCTGGGACCCGGAGCAGTTCCTGTACGGAGATAAAAAAGCCGGGACACCTGCCCCGGCAGCCCCCAGGGAAACGGAGACCATTCCTCCCGTGACCCGGAAGGAGGAAGTTCCTCAGCAGCCCACTGTCCGGGAGAAACCTGAGATGGAGGAACCGGAGGAAGAAGAACTTCCCCCCAACAGTCTGGACGAGATCACCGAAACCGTCCGGTTGGCTTTGGAACAGAAAGACCTGGAAGAAGCTGAGCGGCGAGCCCAGGCAGGACGGCACCTGGAGGAAGCTGCCAGGGTCATGTATGGCCAGGAGGATGAATCCCCCTTCGAAGGCCAGAGCGAAGAATTGGAACAGCTGAAAAAACGCCGCCGGGAGAGCCGGGGGGGCAGAGGGGGCGTTACCCTCTTTGTCTGTGTTCTGGTCCTGGTGGGCTGCGCCGCTGCCTTTGTCACCGGATTTTTGAAACAGCGCCAGGTGGAACCTCCCGAGGCCCGTGGCTACGGAACCGTGGACTTTGACCAGCAGGCCCAGAGCTACCTGGACCAGGCCATGAGCCGGCAGGAGGGAGTCTCCGGATACCTGGCCTGGCCGGGACAGGACGGTGTTCTCATCACCCAGGGCGAGGAAGGCTCGGTGGAGCTGAGCGCCCAGGCGGAGGAGTATGCCCCCACCGATACCCTGGACTGGAAAGGCTATAACACGGTACTGCGGCAGGATTCCCTGGCCCAGTCCCTGGCCGGGCTGGAACAGGAGGATGCCTTCCTGGACAATACCGGATTCACCTTCTACACCGGGGATGAAATCTACCGGTACAAGATTATGGGTGTGTTCCGGTGGGACGAACAGGAGGAGGGCCAGACCGCTTTCCCTCTGGATACTTATACTGACCTGGTCAACTACCTGGATTACCTGGAGTTTGTGCTGGAAGTCAAAATTCGCAGCCTTTACAATGTGCCCCTGGAAGTGGGAGAGACGGACAGCTTCCTGACCCTGCTGGCTCCTGCCGGGGAGGATACCCTGGCGGTGGTGGCCCGGCTGGTGGGAGAAGGGGAGGACCAGAGCCTGGTCCCCTCCGCCATCGAGACCAACGAGGGCGCACTCTGGCCCGCCAAGTATTACGAAACACCGGACCAGGCCCTGGAGGTCTGGCAGGCCGGTTATGATACCTGGAGCGCCTGGTACCTGGAAATGTCCCAGGACAAGACCACTGAGGAACCGGGCCGGGACAACACCAGCACCGGCTATCAGGAGGATGAGCTGAGTCAGTCCATTGACGAGATGGAGCAGACCACCCAGGACCTGCTCAACAGCACCGACCAGCTGATCAAAGATTTGCTGGCCCAGATGGATGATGTGAAGGGCAGCGCCAACGAATCGGAAAGCAACATCAACCAGGGCGCCGAGGGTAACCTGCCCGACAGCGGCGTGAGTGTGGATGACATTATCAACGGAGGTTCCTCCGGCGGTTCCACTCCCGCTCCCACCACTCCCTCCGATGGGGGAGACAGCAGCCAGGGCGGCGATACCACCAACCCCACTCCGGCACCCACCCCTGCACCGGTCAATGATACCATTACCGTTACCATGAACGGCAGCGTTACCACCATGGACCTGGTGGAGTGTCTGGCCATGGTGGCCCGGAACGAACTGGGCCCCAACGCCCCCGACGAGGCCTACAAGGCCCAGATGGTGGCTACCCATTGCTGGATCCTCAGCCAGGGCGGCGCCCCCAGCGTGGCGGGTATGACCCCCACCGACCATCTCCGGGATCTGGCCCGGGAGGTAGCCCATGTCCTGATCACCTACAACGGTCAGGTATGCTTTACCCCCTACTTTGCCTCCGCTTCCACCGGTACCGCCTCCAGTGCGGACATCTGGGGCGGGGAACGGGCCTGGCTCCAGGCGGTGGACAGCCCCTATGACAAGACCTATGCTTCCAACTGGAACACCAACGGCAATTCCAGCGGTACCGCCCGGTATTCCCGCCAGGTGCTCCAGGACCGGATCCTGGAAAAGCTGGGCATTGACCTGTCCAGCCTGGACCCCAGCCAGTGGTTTACCATCCTGAAAACCAACGCATACGGCTGGATCGGCCAGGACGGCATCCAGATCGGTCAGGGCTCCAACAGCACCACCTGCTCCGGACGCTGGTTCCGGGAGACCCTCACCGCCGGACGGTCCATCGACGGCCGGAGCCTGCGGTCCAGCTGCTTTACCGTTCAGTATGATGCCGCCACCGACACCTTTATCTTCGATGTGTACGGTTACGGCCACGGCTGCGGCCTGAGCCAGTGGGGTGCCATCGGCTATGCCAGCAACGGCTGGACCTACCAGCAGATCCTCACCCACTACTACACCGGAGTCACCCTCATTACCTACTGATAAGGAGAGAAAGTATGGAATATGCTGTCCTGCTTTTAGGGGGTGTTCTCTTGGTGGTCGGGCTTCTCTTGAGAAACGGGGAAGACCGGAACCCTCAGGGAAAACGGGCCAAGGCCATGGCGATCATGGCCTGTGGCGGATGCATCCTGGTTCAGCTGGGGCTGACTGAGACCATCTGGCCTCTTCTGCCCCAGACCCAGGGCTGGGCCTGGGCTTTGCAGCTGCTCACCCTGGTCATCACCGTAGCGGTGGCCTTCTGGCTGCTGGTTCCCACCTGGAAAAAGTGAGATAAAAAAGAAGAGCCTGTACCCATTCGGGTACAGGCTCTTTTGATTTTAAAGGTTACTGGGGATGGTACTGGGCGCAGGTGCACTTTTTCCACTTGAGACCGCTGCCGCAGGGGCAGGGGTCATTCCGGCCGATTTTTACCACCTTCACAGGGGTGCCGCCCTTGGCACCGGGGCGGGGGACAGCGCCCTCTCCGGTGGGCTGGGCTACCTGCTGGCGCTGGGGAGCGGATGCCTTCACCTCAATGGTCAGGAGCATCCGGGCTGCATCCTCACGAATGCTGTCGATCATGGCGTCGAACATATCGAAGCCCTCGATACGGTACTCTACTACCGGGTCCTTCTGACCATAGCCCCGCAGGGAAATGCCCTGTTTCAGCTGGTCCATGTCGTCGATGTGCTGCATCCACTTCCGGTCAACGGTCTGGAGCAGGCAGATCCGCTCCAGCTCCCGCATGACAGGGCTGCCGTACTTGGCTTCCTTGGCGGCAAGGATCTTTTCACCCCGCTCGGTAAGAATGTGGGCCACATCCTCTCGCTTCAGGTCCTTCAGCTCCTCGGGCTGGTAGACAAAGTCGGTGGGCAGGCAGAGCCAACCCATGTAATGCCGCTTGAGTGCAGAGAAATCCCACTGAGCAGGGTCGTCTCCGCCCAGGAACATCTGGCAGTTGGCGGCAATGCTTTCCTCCATCATGGTGTGGAGGGTAGAGCTGATATCCTCTCCGTCCAGAACCTTCCGGCGCTGGCCGTAGATGATCTCACGCTGCTGGTTCATCACATCGTCATACTCCAGCACGCTCTTACGGATGGCAAAGTTCCGGTTCTCCAGCCGTTTCTGGGCGGATTCAATGCTGCCCGAGATCATCTTGTTCTCAATGGGCATATCCTCTTCCAGGCCCAGGGTGTTCATGAGATTCTGAACCTTCTCCCCGCCGAACAGACGCATAAGGTCGTCCTCCAGGCAGAGGAAGAACCGGCTGGCGCCGGGGTCACCCTGACGGCCGGCACGGCCACGGAGCTGGTTGTCAATACGGCGGGACTCGTGCCGCTCGGTGCCGATGATGAACAGACCGCCTGCATCCCGCACTTCCTGGGCTTCCGCCTTGGTCTCGGGCTTGAACTGGGCCAGCAGTTCCTCAAACCGCTTCCGGGTCTTGAGAATGTTCTGGTCCTGGGTCTCGGCGTGGCCGTCGCACTCGGCGTAGAGCTGTTCCACCATCTCGGGGTCCAGATCGGAGGGCTGAGCATCGGGATTCTCGGCCAGCAGTGCCTGAAGCAGCAGCTTCTCGGCAAACTTCTCCTGATGGAGGGCATCCTTGGCCATGTATTCGGCGTTACCGCCCAGCACAATATCGGTACCACGGCCTGCCATGTTGGTGGCGATGGTCACGGCGCCCTTCTTGCCGGCCTGGGCAACAATGGCGGCTTCCTGCTCGTGGTGCTTGGCGTTCAGTACGTTGTGGGGGATTCCCCGGCGCTTGAGCATCTTGCTGAGAATCTCACTCTTCTCAATGCTCACGGTACCTACCAGCACGGGCTGACCCTTTTCGTGGCACTGGGCCACCTGGTCGCAGACTGCGTTGTACTTGCCGTTGACGGTCTTGTATACCACGTCGGGCATATCCTTCCGGGCAATGGGCAGGTTGGTGGGGATGGTGACAATGTTCAGCCCGTAGATCTGGGAGAACTCATCGGCCTCGGTGCTGGCAGTACCGGTCATACCGGCCAGCTTCTTGTACATACGGAAGTAGTTCTGGAAGGTGATGGTGGCCAGGGTCTTGCTCTCGGCTGCCACCTGGACCCCTTCCTTGGCCTCGATGGCCTGGTGGAGACCTTCGTTGTACCGGCGGCCGATCATAAGCCGTCCGGTGAACTCGTCTACAATAATGACTTCGCCGTTCTTGACCACATAGTCAATGTCCCGCTGCATGACACCACGGGCCTTGATGGCCTGGTTGATGTGATGGGCCAGGGTCATATTCTCTGCGGCGGCCAGGTTCTCTACCTTGAACCAGGCTTCGGCCTTCTTGATGCCGCTTTCGGTGAGGGTGCAGGTCTTGTGCTTCTCGTCCACCACGTAGTCCCCGTCGGCCTGCTCGTCGCTCTGGGTCTTGGTGTCCAGCTCTACCACCACACTCTTTTTCAGGGTCCGGGCAAAAGCATCTGCCTGCTGGTACAGGTTGCTGCTGTCGTCGCCCTTGCCGCTGATGATAAGGGGAGTACGGGCCTCATCGATGAGGATGGAGTCCACCTCGTCCACGATGGCGTAGGAGTGGGACCGCTGTACCATCTTCTCCTTGTAAACCACCATGTTGTCCCGCAGGTAGTCAAAGCCGAACTCGTTGTTGGTGCCGTAGGTCACGTCAGCCTCGTAGGCTTCCTTCCGGGCCTTGGAATCCACTCCGTGGACCACCAGGCCTACGGTGAGGCCCAGGAACCGGTAAAGCTTGCCCATCCACTCGCTGTCACGGCGGGCCAGGTAATCGTTGACGGTGACCACATGGACCCCTTCGCCGGCCAGAGCGTTCAGGTAAACGGGAAGGGTAGCCACCAGGGTTTTGCCTTCACCGGTGCACATTTCAGCGATACGGCCCCGGTGCAGGGCGATGCCGCCGATGATCTGAACAGGGTAATGCTTCATTCCCAGTACCCGGGAACTGGCCTCCCGGCAGACTGCAAAAGCCTCGGGGAGCAGGTCGTCCAGGGTTTCCCCGGCGGCCAGCCGCTCCCGGAAAGCGGGAGTCATTTCCTGAAGCTGTGCGTCAGTCATCTCCGCCATTTTGGATTCCAGGGCCAGCACCTTGTCCGCCAAGGGACGAATCTTTTTCAGTTCCTTGTCGGAGAAGGTACCGAACAGTTTATCAATAAAAGCCATAGATAGGCCCTCCTGCCTCTTTTTGATATATAAGAATAACCGTATTATAATACACCCTAAAATGAAAGGCTGTCAAATTATCCCACCCAGATTTAACAGAATTCTTACAAATAACCCGGCCCGGCAGAGCTGAAATCCCGGGTGGGGAGAGTTTTCTGCCTGTGCAGATAACGAAAAAAGCCGCCCTTCCGGGCTTAGGATTTCCCGGAAAGGCGGCATTCAAGATTTATTTATGGAAGAAAGCTCTCCGGAGTGCCGGGTTGCTTTCAATCAACCGGACCAGGGCCACGCCCAGGATCATGCAGCTGACGATCTCTCCCAGGCCCACGGTGATTCCGTTGATGACACAGGCGGCCAGGGTAAAGGGGGCATCGGAAAAGTAGTAGGCGATCTCAGGCCCCACAATGAGGGCGTTGAACACCACCGGGGGAATGGAGGCGGGAATGGCCAGTTTTTTCCACCGTACATTCCGCAGAGCGTAGGTGCACAGGCAGGCCAGCAGGGTGGCCAGGGTGCCGAAGAGGATGTCGGGGAAGCCGGTGACCAGCAGGTTGCTCAAAAAGCACCCCAGGGTGACAGCCAGAATGTACTCCCCGCCAAACACCGGCAGAAGGCAGAGGGCCTCGGCCAGACGGATCTGGACCGCCCCAAAGCTGATGGGGGCCAGCACCATGCAGAGCACCGTGTAGAGGGCGGCCACCATGGCACAGCGGGCCATAGTGGAAACGGACAAGGTTTCGGTTTTCATATTCAATTCTCCGGCGGCAGAGATTTTATCCGCAGCAGCGCCGCCAGGTCGGCTGCGGGTGGCCGGACGCCAGAACAGGGCGCCCGGGGGCCTAAAATCCTAAGAGACCCAACCCACTGCGGAATTTTCCGCAGATGAAGCCATTATACCACGGGGGGTTTTTGGTGTAAAGGGGGCTCAGCCCCTCTGTCCCTCTTGAAAGATGGTGATGAATCGTGTAAAATATAGTTTTATGAGAAGTCTGTCCGCATTTGTGCGGATTTCAAAGTTATGAAGAGAGGTTTTATCATGGCAGAAAAGCCCAGCAACTTTTTGACTGAGATCATCGACCAGGACCTGGCCGAGGGTGTGGTGAAGGAGATCCATACCCGGTTCCCCCCCGAGCCCAACGGCTACCTGCATATCGGCAGCGCCAAGGCCATCTGGATCAACTGGAGCATTGCCAACGCTTACGGCGGCAAGTTCAACCTCCGGTTTGACGACACCAACCCGGTGCGGGAAGATGTGGAGTATGTAAACAGCATTCAGCAGGACCTGGAATGGCTGGGTGCCATTCCCAACGGCGGTATCTTCTACGGCAGCGATTACTTCCAGCAGTGCTATGAGTGCGCAGAGAAGCTGATCCGGGAAGGCAAAGCCTATGTGTGCGAACTGTCCCGGGAGGAAATGCGGGAGTACCGTGGCACCGATGCAGGTGTTCCCGGCAAGCCCAGCCCCTGGCGGGACCGCCCTGTGGAGGAAAACCTGGACCTGTTCCGCCGGATGAGAGCCGGAGAATTTGAGGACGGCTCCAAGACCCTCCGGGCCAAGATCGATATGTCCAGCCCCAACATGAATATGCGGGACCCGGCCATCTACCGTATCAAGCATGCCCATCATCACCGGCAGGGGGATGCCTGGTGCATCTACCCCATGTACGACTTTGCCCATCCCATCCAGGCCGGCATTGAGGGGATCACCCACACCATGTGCAGCCTGGAGTTCGAAAACCACCGGCCCCTCTACGACTGGGTCATCTCCAACCTGTTCGGGAAGCAGTTCCCCAAACAGCGGGAGTTTGCCCGTCTGAACGTGACCAACACCGTTATGAGCAAGCGGTATCTCCGGGAACTGGTGGAGCTGGGCATTGTGGACGGCTGGGACGATCCTCGTATGCCCACCCTCTGCGGTCTGCGCCGCCGGGGCTACACTCCCTCCAGCATTTTTGACTTTGTACAGCGGGCCGGTGTGGCCAAGGCCAACAGCCTGGTAGACCATCGGCTGCTGGAGTTCTGCATCCGGAACGAGCTGGATCCTGTTGCTCCCCGGCGGATCGCCGTGCTGGAGCCTGTCAAGCTGATCATTGACAACTACCCCGAGGACAAGACCGAGACCTTCCCGGTTTCCAACAATCCCCAGGACGAGACCGCCGGCGTGCGGCAGGTCACCTTCAGCCGTGAGTGCTGGATCGAGGCAAGTGACTTTGCCCTGGTCCCCCCGCCCAAGTTCAAGCGGCTCACCCCCGGTAAGGAAGTCCGGCTCATGGGTGCTTACATTGTAAAGTGCGAGAGCGTGGACACCAACCCCGACGGCTCCATCGCCGCCATCCACTGCACCGCCGACCTAGAGACCGGCAACGGAAATCCTGTGGACGGACGGAAGGTGAAGGGAACCATCCACTGGGTCAGCAGCACCGATGCCGTGGATGCAGACGTGAACCTGTATGATGTGCTGTTCACCCAGCAGGATATGAACGCCATTGCCCAGGATGCGGACTACAAGGAGTACCTGAACCTCGAAAGCATCCGCACCCTCAAGGGCTGCAAGCTGGAGAAGGCTCTGGCCGATGCAAAGCCGGGAGAGCGGTTCCAGTTTGTCCGGATGGGATACTTTACCCCCGACTCCAAGAACCCCGGCACCTTCAACCGGATCGTGACCCTGAAGGACAGCTTCAGCAAGACTCTGGAAAAATAATCCTACGGAAAGGCGTTTGTCCATGAATCTGATCGTGTTTGACCTGGAATGGAATATCGGTTACCAGACCAGGACCTTCGAGTACCACGGAGTGGAGCAGACCCTGCGGGGAGAGATCATCCAGATCGGGGCTGTAAAAATCAATGAACAGGCCCAGGTGCTGGATACCTTCCGAATCAATCTGAAACCCCGGATCTTCCGGAAACTTCAGCATCATATTGCCAAGGTCACCGGTCTGACCCAGCAGGACCTGGATGCAGGCGTCCCCATCAAGGAGGGCCTGCGCCGGTTTGTCCAGTGGGCAGGAGAGGATGCCGCCTTTGCGGAATGGGGCCTGGACGATGTGCCGGTGCTGAAACAGAACCTTTACCTGGTGGGGCTGGACGATACCTGGCCCCGGGAATGGTATGATATCCAACGCCTTTTCCTCCGGGAGTATCCCCGGCAGGAAGGGGAGGGAATGACCCTGGAAAGCGTAGTGGAACGGCTGGGTCTGCCTATGGACCGGCCCTTCCACGATGCTTTGGCAGATGCCCTCTATACGGTGGATGTCTGTACCCGGCTGGACCTGGAGCAGGGGCTGGCCGCCTATCCCACCGAGGCCAACCAGCTTCGGGAGGCCCTTTGTTCCGACCCGGAAGCGGAGTATCTGGATTTCCGGCACTTCACCGGTTTTCTGGATAAGGAAGGCTTCCGCACCCAGGAGGAGGTCCAGAACATCCACTGCCCCCTCTGTGAGGAAAAACTTTCCCCGGCAGAAATTTGGCTGAAGCGGGGAAATACCGGGTATTATACCCTTACAGCCTGCCCTCAGGATCACCGGTGGCTGGTGAGGATCAAGCTGATGCGCCGGGACGGCCTTCATTGGAGTGTGGGCCGCTGCCTGGAAAAGCCTACCCAGCAGAGCCTTGCCCGGTGGGAGGAGCAGAAAAAGAAATATTTGATCCGGCTTCAGAAAGCGGCTGAAAAGGCCGAAAAGGAAAAGTCGGGAAATCAGTGAGCCAGACCTGTGCAGGACTGGCTCCTGCTTTTTCAAAGGGGAAGGGAAGTCCCTCTTATATAATGAAAGAAAGAGAGAAGATTAAATGAAGAAACTTTGGAAAAAATGGCATGAGATCACCCTGGTCACCCGAATCGCCCTGGGACTGGTCATCGGTGTGGTGCTGGGAGTGTTTTTTCCCGGCGCCAGCTGGCTGACCATCCTGGGCAATCTGTTTGTGGGGGCCCTCAAGGGAATCGCCCCTCTGCTGGTGTTCGTGCTGGTCATTGCCAGTGTGGCCAACGCCAGCAATGCGGTGGGCCATAAAATGGGAAAGGTGCTGGCCTTGTATATAATCAGCACCGTGCTGGCTGCCGGCTGTGCGGTGGTTGCCAGTTTTATCTTCCCGGTAAGCATCCGGCTGACCGGGGTGGAGGCGGCTGCCAATGCCGCTCCCGGCACTTTGGGAGAAGTGGTGAATAATCTGCTGGTGAACCTGGTGGAGAATCCTGTCTCCGCCATCGCCAACGCCAACTATATCGGGGTGCTCTGCTGGGCCATTGTCATTGGCCTGGCTCTGAAAGGCCTGGCTGCGGACGGCACCAAGAGCGCCATCGGGGAGCTGAGCGATGCCGTCACCCAGGTGGTCCGTTGGGTCATCCAGTTTGCCCCGGTGGGCATCCTGGGCCTGGTTTATACCTCTGTCTCCACCAACGGCCTGTCCATCTTCCTGGATTACGGCAAACTGCTGGCCCTGCTGGTGGGGACCCTCCTGTTCCAGGCCCTCATTGTCAGCCCTATCATGGCATCTCTTTATATCGGACGGAACGCCTACCCGCTCCTCTGGATCTGCATTAAGGAGAGCAGTGTCACCGCCTTCTTCACCCGCAGCTCCGCCGCCAATATCCCGGTGAATATGGCCTTGTGTGAAAAGCTGGGCCTGGATAAGGACCTCTACTCTGTCTCCATCCCTCTGGGAGCCACCATCAATATGGACGGCGCCGCCATCACCATCACCATTATGACCCTGGCTGCCGCCAACACCCTGGGGATCCAGGTCAGCCTTTCCGCCGCCATCCTCCTGAGTCTGCTGGCCACTGTGGCCGCCTGCGGCTCTTCCGGTGTGGCAGGGGGGAGCCTGCTGCTGATTCCTCTGGCCTGCTCCATGTTCGGAATTCCCAACGAGATCGCCATGCAGGTGGTAGGAGTTGGCTTTATTATCGGCGTGATTCAGGACAGCTTTGAAACTGCCCTCAACAGCGCCGGAGATGTGCTGTTTGCTTCCGCCGCAGAGTTCCGGGAATGGGTCAAGCAGGGCAAACCGTTGCCTTTCTGAGGGAATAACTTCCAATGATAGTGAATATATACATTGTAAAATGCATATAATTTGCTTCTTTCCTTAAAAATATGGCTGGTTTTACCAGAAAATAAAGATAGTTGTGGAAGATGTTGGGGCAGATTACCAATTGCAAATGAATGAATATTCATGTATACTGCCTATACAGTCTGAAGCGACTGGAAAGGATAGGATGACATCATGAAAAAAGTACTTGCTATTATGTTTGCACTGACCCTGCTGGTCAGCCTGCTGGCCGGTTGCGGCAGCACCGCTACCGATTCTCAGGACGCCGCTGCTGAGTCCACTCCCGCTGCTGATGCAGCTGCCGAGGACGCTACTGCTGAGGACGCCTCCGCCGAGGAGAAGCCCGAAGGCTGGTGGAAGGAAGAGCTGACCACCGTTACCGACGGCGTTCTCACCGTGGCTACCAGCCCCGACTTCGCTCCCTACGAGTTCTACGCCATCGATGAGGAAGGCAACGCTCAGCTGGCCGGCTTCGATATGGCTCTGGCTCAGTACATTGCCGACTACATGGGCCTGACCCTGGAAGTGGTTCCCATGGACTTTGACGGCGTTCTGGCCGAAGTTACCGCTGGTAACGTAGACCTGGGCATGGCTGGCCTCAGCCCCGACCCCAACCGTATGGACGCTATGGATTTCTCTGACATCTACTATCAGGGCGGCCAGTCTCTGGTGACCGTTCAGGCCAACAAGGACAAGTGGGCTTCTCTGGAAGAGCTGAACGATCCTTCTCTGACCATCGGCGCACAGCTGGGTTCCATCCAGTATGACCTGGCCATGGAGAACACCCCCGACGCTGACATTGTGCAGCTGGCTAAGGTGACCGACGTGGTTTCCGAGCTGCTGGGCGGCAAGCTGGATGCCGGCTTCATCGAGACCGTTGTAGCTGAGAGCTACGCCAAGAACTACCCCGACCTGTGCATTGCCTTCGATGTTCCCTACGAGGTGGAGGGTTCCTCCATCGGCGTGGTTAAGGGCAACGAGGCTCTCATGGCCGGCGTAAACGAGGCTATCGCCGCTGCTCTGGCAGACGGCAGCCTGGACACCTTCGTAGCCGAGGCCAACGAGCTGGCTTCCGGCAACATCTACGAGGGTCTGATGGAAGGCTGATTTTACTTTACCCTAGGTTGATTCGCAATTCCTCTCCGTCTTTTGACGGGGGGGAATTGCCCTTGTTTTCCAGAACTAATCCCCCCTGAAAGGAGTATATGCCATGAGTGTTTCTGCTGCTGGCTTTGCAAAAACATTCCAATATGCCGATATGTTCAAAGAGGGAATGCTGTGTACAGTTTATCTCTCTTTCTTTACGGTGATCCTGGGCTTCCTGCTGGCTCTGGTGCTGGCAGTCATGCGGCTGAGCAACTTCCAGCCCCTGCGGTTTCTGGCCATGACCCCCGACGGCCATCTCCGGGAGGAGGGATTCCTGGCTGCCGTGGGCCGGTTCAACCCCATCAGCTTTATTGCCACCGTCTATGTGGAAGTGATTCGTGCCACCCCCATGCTGGTACAGCTGTTCATTGTGTACCAGGTGGTGTTCAGTAAAAATGTAATTGACCTGCCCTCCGTGACAGTGCTGGGCTTTTTGAAGCTCAACCGGTTCCTGCCCGGTGTGGTGGCTCTGGCTCTCAACTCCGGCGCTTACCTGTCCGAGATCATCCGGGCCGGTATCCAGTCCGTGGACGGCGGCCAGACCGAGGCTTCCCGTTCTCTGGGACTTACCCAGGGTCAGACCATGCTCTACATCATTCTGCCCCAGGCCATCAAGAACATTCTGCCGGCCATCGGCAACGAGTTCGTTACCATCATCAAGGAATCTGCCATTACTTACACCATCGGCGTGCAGGATCTTATGTCCGCCGTCAAGGCAGCCCAGGCCGGTACCTTCCTGGTGCTGGAGCCCCTGCTGGTAGTAGCAGCCCTGTACTTCTGCCTGACCTTCCCCACCAGCAAGGTCATTGCTTACTTCGAGAGGAGGATGCGCCGTGGCGACCAAAGATAATCTGATTCAGGTGACCGACCTGAAAAAATACTACAACCGGGGAGCCATCAAGGCTCTGGACGGAATCACCGTCAATGTGGAGCGTGGCGACGTTATGGTGGTCATCGGACCTTCCGGTTCCGGTAAATCCACCTTCCTGCGGAGCCTCAACCTGATGGAAATGCCCACCGGCGGCTCCATCATCTTTGACGGGGTGGACATTACCAAGAAGAAAGTCCCCAACGAAAACGGAAAGATGGTCAAGCTGGATATTGACAAACACCGCCAGAAGATGGGGATGGTGTTCCAGCACTTCAACCTCTTCCCCCACATGACCATTCTGGAAAATATGACCCTGGCCCCCATCAAGGTCCATCATATGCCCAAGGACCAGGCCGAGAAGAAGGCTCTGGAACTGCTGGGCCGGGTAGGCCTGGGCGACCGGGCGGGAGCATATCCCATCCAGCTGTCCGGTGGTCAGAAGCAGCGTGTAGCCATTGTCCGGGCTCTTATGATGGAGCCGGAAGTCATGCTCTTTGACGAGCCCACCAGCGCTCTGGACCCGGAAATGGTAGGAGAAGTTCTGGACGTAATGAAAGAGCTGGCTCAGGAGGGTATGACCATGGTAGTGGTCACCCATGAGATGGGCTTTGCCCGGGAAGTGGGCAACCGGGTCCTGTTTATGGCAGACGGAAAACTGCTGGAGCAGGGAACTCCGGATGATATCTTCCTCCATCCCCAGCACCCCCGTCTCCAGGAATTCCTGAGCAAGGTATTGTAAGAGGGGTTAGACATAACCATGAGTATGGATAACAAAAACAAACAGGCGGCCCTGTCGGTCATTGACCGGCAGGCCGATCTGCTGTGTCAGGTAAACGATAAAATTTGGGATTATGCAGAGCTGAGCCTGCGGGAGGAAAAGTCCGCAGCGCTCTACTGTGACCAATTGGAAAAGCTGGGCTTTACCGTGGAGCGGGGCCTGGCTGGAATCGACACTGCTTTCCGGGCCAGCTGGGGCAGCGGGAAACCGGTCATCGGAATTCTGGCTGAGTATGACGCTCTCAGCGGCCTGTCTCAAAAGGGCGGACTTCTGGAACACCAGCCCCGGCAGGAGGGCGGCTGCGGCCATGGCTGCGGCCACAACGTGCTGGGAGCAGGGAGCATGGGCGCAGCCCTGGCAGTAAAGTCCTACCTGGAATCCACCGGCTGCTCCGGTACGGTGGAGTTCTACGGCTGCCCCGGAGAAGAAGGGGGCGCCTCCAAGGCATTTATGGCCCGGGATGGGGTCTGGAACCATCTGGATGCTGCCATCACCTGGCATCCGGGTGATGTAAACGAGGTGGTCACCGGGTCCAGCAACTCCTGCATTCAGACCCAGTACACCTTCCACGGAGTGGCAGCCCACGCTGCCGCCGCCCCCGAACGGGGCCGCAGCGCTCTGGACGGGGTAGAGCTGATGAACATCGGCGTTCAGTTCCTCCGGGAACACATGGGCTCCCGGTGCCGGGTCCACTATGCCATCACGGATGCCGGTGGATGCAGCCCCAACGTGGTCCAGAACCAGGCTTCCGTGCTGTACATGGTCCGGTCCAACAAGGTGGCCGAGGCCGTGGAGCTGCAAAAGCGGGTGGACGACATTGCCCAGGGCGCAGCCCTTATGACCGGCACCACCTTCACCAAGACCTTTATTGACGGTCTGGCCGATACCGTTCCCAACCACACCCTGGAAAAGGTGCTGTACGACAACTTTGCTCAGCTGGGAGTGGCTCAGCACACCCCCGAAGAGCTGGAGTTTGCCGACCGTCTGGCTGCTACCTGCCCCCAGGCTCCCACCCCCGGCATTGCGGCTCACCACAGCCCGGAAATGGCCCTCCAGGTGGAAGCCCTGCAGAAGGAAGCAGGACACGCTATGAATGACTTCCTCGTTCCCCTTTACCAGGGCCCTGCCTTTGAGCCCGGCTCCACCGATGTGGGGGATGTGAGCTGGCTCACCCCTGTGGGACAGATCCACACTGCTGCCTGGCCCAGCGGAACTCCCGGCCACAGCTGGCAGATCGTCAGCTGCGGGAACACCTCCCTGGCCCACAAGGCTATGCTCCAGGCCGCCAAGGTTATGACCGGGGCAATCATCGACCTGTATGAGAACCCCCGGCTCCTGGCCGCAGCCCGGAAGGAATTTGAGGAGGCCACCCGTTCCGGGTATGTCTGCCCCATTCCTGAGGGAGCCGTTCCTACCATTGCAGAGTAATTTGCTTCTTTTTCCGCACCCGGATCGGGTGCGGATTTTTTTGCACAAAATAAAAAAGTTCCGCTTCTTTCTCGATTGAAAGAAGCGGAACCGGATAATTATATTACAATTTGTGGTCCTGGAAGAGGGGATCATCCTCCCACAAAACCAAACTGCCGGTGGCACGGGTCTTGGCCAGGTCAATGATTCGCTGGTTGCTGCTTCCCCGGAACCGGAGGCCCAGATCTTTCTTGGCCTCAATGAAGGGGCCGTCTACCAGTACATCGATCAGCCCCAGCAGCCGGTCTGTGTCCTGGCAGCGGGCGTGGCTGGGAGTCAGCAGTTCAGTCTCGTAGACGTTTCCGGTGTAGCACCAGATGGTCTTGTCCGGGTACAGCACCCGCACGTGCTCCAGAAAATCTGCCAGAGGGCCCTGATTTTCCGGCTCAAAGGGCTCTCCGCCCAGCACCGAAAGCCCGGCAATGTAATCCGGCTTGAGACTGGCCAGAATGTCGTTCCGAATCTGGGAGTCAAAGGGAGAACCATAGTTGAAATCCCAGGTCTCAGAATTGAAGCAGTTGTAGCAGTGACGGCGGCAGCCGGACACAAACAGACTGGTCCGAACCCCCGGACCGTTGGCAATGTCGCAGTATTTGATCCCGGAATAATGCACTAACACACCCCCTGTTTAAAATTACTCTATTCCATTCTACCCAAGCAGTCCCAAAAAGGCAAGTGCGGGGTGGTAACAGTACAGTTTATAGGGCCCAAAAAAGAGTAATATATTTTGTATGATCCTACAAAAATACTGTAAAAGGGGGTGAAACCCAATATTTTGGATGATTTTGCAGGGGTAAACACTATTAGTTGTGTATTTGGCTATTGACAGGGGGGATGGAATGGGATATGATAATTCACGAACCCTCTTGAAGAGGGACCACAATATATAGTAGACAAAAGTCTTAAAATTCAAAAAATAGAATAAATATAGTATTCGAAAGCAAAGAGAAAAAAGGAGAAGCAATCGTGAAGATCATTAAGCGGAACGGCAGCGAAATGGCCTTTGACATTACCAAAATCATCGCTGCTATTGGTAAGGCCAACCATGTAGTAAAGGAAGATCAGCGCCTGACTCAGGATCAGGTGGTTTCCATTGCGGACCATGTGCAGAAGGTATGTGACAGCCGCCCCCATGCCATGAGCGTGGAGGAGATCCAGGACCTGGTAGAGGACGGCATTATGGCAGCGGGCGCCTTTGAGGTAGCCCGGAAATATATTACCTATCGGTATGTGCAGACTTTGAAGCGGACCAGCAACACCACCGATGACCGGATCCTTACTCTTATTGAGTGCAACAATGAGGAAGTAAAGCAGGAGAACAGCAACAAGAATCCTGCCGTCAACAGTGTCCAGCGGGACTACATGGCCGGCGAGGTGAGCAAGGACCTGACCATGCGGCTGCTCCTGCCCCAGGATATTGTGGAAGCCCATGAACAGGGAATCATCCACTTCCATGACAGCGACTACTTTGCACAGCATATGCACAACTGTGACTTGGTCAACCTGGAGGATATGCTTCAGAACGGTACCGTCATCAGCGGCACCATGATCGAGCGTCCCCACAGCTTCAGCACTGCCTGCAACATTGCCACCCAGATCATTGCCCAGGTGGCTTCCAACCAGTACGGCGGCCAGAGCATCAGCCTGACCCATCTGGCTCCCTTTGTGGATGTGAGCCGTCAGAAGATCCGCAAGGATGTCCTGGCTGAGATGGAGAGCCTGGGAATCGATCCCGGCCCCGAAAAGCTGAAAGAGATCGTGGAAAAGCGGCTCCGTGAGGAGATCAAGCGAGGCGTTCAGACCATCCAGTATCAGGTGGTTACCCTTATGACCACCAACGGACAGGCTCCCTTCATCACCGTCTTTATGTACCTGAACGAGGCTGGGGATAACCAGCAGCTGAAGGACGACCTGGCCATCATCATTGAGGAAATGCTCCGTCAGCGGTATCAGGGCGTTAAGAATGAGGAGGGGGTCTGGATCACACCCGCATTCCCCAAGCTTATCTATGTGCTGGAGGAGGACAACGTCCGGGAAGGCACCAAGTACTACTACCTGACCAAGCTGGCTGCCAAGTGTACCGCCAAGCGGATGGTACCCGACTACATCTCCGAGAAGAAGATGTTGGAGTATAAGGTGGATAAAAACGGGGAAGGCCACTGCTACACCTGCATGGGCTGCCGCAGCTTCCTCACCCCCTATGTGGACGAGAACGGAAAGCCCAAGTACTACGGCCGGTTCAACCAGGGCGTAGTCACCATCAACCTGGTGGATGTGGCCCTCTCCTCCGGCGGAGACATGGACCAGTTCTGGAAGATTTTTGACGAGCGTCTGGAGCTCTGCCACCGTGCCCTTATGTGCCGTCACAACCGGCTCAAGGGAACCCTCAGCGATGCAGCTCCCATCCTCTGGCAGGACGGCGCCCTGGCCCGTCTCAAGAAGGGCGAGACCATCGACAAGCTCCTCTATGGCGGATATTCCACCATCAGCTTGGGCTATGCCGGCCTTTACGAGTGCTGCAAGTATATGACCGGACGCAGCCATACCGATCCTGTGGCGAAGCCCTTTGCCCTCCAGGTCATGCAGCACATGAACGATGCCTGCGCCGGTTGGAAGGCCAAGCACAACATTGATTTCAGCCTGTATGGCACTCCTCTGGAGTCCACCACCTACAAGTTCGCCAAGTGCCTCCAGAAGCGGTTTGGTGTGATTCCCGGCGTTACCGACCGGAACTATATCACCAACAGCTACCATGTCCACGTGGCAGAGCAGATCGACGCCTTCACCAAGCTGCGGTTTGAGGCCGACTTCCAGAAGCTGTCTCCCGGCGGCGCCATCAGCTATGTGGAAGTTCCCAATATGCAGGATAACCTGGAAGCGGTTATCAGCGTTATGCAGTTCATCTACGACAACATCATGTACGCCGAGCTGAACACCAAGAGCGACTACTGCCAGGTCTGCGGTTATGACGGAGAAATCAAAATCGTGGAGGACGACGGTAAGCTGGTGTGGGAGTGCCCCCACTGCAAGAACCGTGACCAGTCCAAGCTGAATGTGGCCCGCCGTACCTGCGGCTACATTGGCACCCAGTTCTGGAACCAGGGCCGCACCGCCGAAATCAAGGACCGTGTGCTTCACCTGTGATTTCAAAATAAATAGTTGCAAAAGTTTAACTTTATATTTTGCTAAATAAAAAGTAAAGTAAAAAAGCATATCTAAAAAACTGTCCAATTCTGACTATTAGAGAGGAGTTCATATGGCTGTAAGAAAGACTCGTAGTGATTGTACTGTTGGTTCATTTGAAAAAACTCGTGGTCTGCCTGCGGGGACTATTCGAAATGCTAACGGCAGAGATACCAGAAGTGATAAAAGAATTGGTACTATTCGAAAGGAAAGCGAAAAATCAAAGAAGTAATCACATTCTAAAAATCAGCCTCGCTTTTTCCAAATTTCATAAGAGTAACAAATTGGTTGCTTTGAAATGTGAATGAGATAAGGATAAAGTTCTGTTCTAGACAAACTTAGCATAAATAAAGAAAAGGCTCACCCAACAGGGTGAGCCTTTTCTTTATGTGGCGATAAAAACAAAGCTGAGTCTGTAAATATATTACGAGTAGAATAACTCAGAAACTATTTTAGATATATCTTTTGCGTCAGACATATTGGTTAGTTTAGAAACTGCGTTAGAAACCTTCTCCATAAACTGCGAAGCAAACTTTGATTCAATAAGTTTTTTAACCCAATCAAGATCTTCAGTAGTCTTTTTCCCCAGATAAACTTGCTCAAAGGCATAAATTGTACCTTCACCTAGTGCGGCTATAATACATCCAGCAATCAATGAGTTTAGAACTGTGGCACCAACATTAATCCCAGGAATTGCTCGCAATGTACTTATGGCAGCTTTTGCGGTAATTCCTACAGTCCCTGCTTCAATAATTGAATTTAGAAATTTTTTGGATTTTTCATCGCTATGAATATTATAAACCATTGCTAAGGAATTTACCTCAGCAATCTCGACTGGTCCTAAAATTGCTGCATCGGGGAAAGGAATCGGAACAGCCCCTACAATGATACCGCTAGTAGTGGCGACAGCTACGATGCTTTGGGAAAAAGCTCTTTTTCTGGACAATTTGAAATTTGCAATGTCAGTCTGAGCAGCTTTAATTCCCTCAGGCATCAATTCGCAAGTGACATCAATTAGTTCGGTGATACCTTCCGGAGGAGCATACGCATTATCGTTTAGAATGAATGTCGAGGCGACAACAGGAATTACCTTTTTCAGGTTTTTGGCATAACGCTTTTGCGTAGCAAAGGCATTATGTACTAAGTCTATATTCTTTTGCCGGTCTGGTATTGCATAAGATTTTGTGATTACAACAATTACAGGAACTGATGGCCACATAGATGTTGCTCGAGAAAGGTTACTTATAGATTTTGGAAAAAGTTTTCCAGAAGTCCCTTCAACACAAAACCATATAACATTGATTTGGGTATCGGTTTTGCCTTTTTTAGCGCTTTCCCTAGACCATTTTTTCACAGAGTTAATTGCCATAGTCTCTTTAATGAAAGAAGGCTCAAATCCAACAGTATCAATGACCCGAAAAGGGACGGATTCGCATTCGTAAATAGACAATTCTTTGGTGGTGCCAGCCGTTCCGTATCCGGTCACGGCGCATTCGTCACCAAGAACTGCATTTATTAAGGTTGATTTGCCTACACCCGAGTTACCAATTACTAGGACATTCCCTTTATTCATGTTCCAATTCCTCCTGTATTTTAGGTGAAGAGTAGAGTCCAGAATAGAAAATGTTTTTTTAGCGTAGCATGATTGAAAATGAATCGAATAATCACGGATTACTGTGTGCGAAGGTGAAATAACTGTTTACCATATTGTAAGACAATAATATAATAATGTCAATAAAACACTTTTATGATGAAAAAATAACCGTGGTATGGTACGAGGCCAAACCACAGTTATTAATTTGATTTTAATTAGATGCAAAAAATCACAGCACCCCTGCGTAGACCAGCTCCATGAACTGGCGGGCAACACGGGGACTGCGGCCGCCGGCCCGGATGGCGAAGGCCTCTGCCTTGACCAGCAGCCGGTCGAAGGGTTCCTCAATGCCGAACTGTCCTGCCAGCTCCTTCACAATCAGGGCAAACCGGTCCCGGTCAGGACGGCCGAAGGTGACAGTCAGGCCGAACCGGGCGGACAGGCTCATCAGCTCCTGACGGGTGTCGGAGAGATGAATGTCGTCTCCCTCCCGGTCACTCAGGGTCTCCTTGATAAGGTGACGGCGGTTGCTGGTGGCATATACCGCAATGTTGTGGCTCCGGCCTCCCACGCTTCCCTCCAGAATGGCTTTCAGGGCGGCAAAGTTGTCGTCGTTGGCGGTGAAGCTCAGGTCATCTATGAAGAGGATAAATTTCAGGGGATTGGCGGCCAGAGTGTCCATGAGATGGGGAATCTGGTAAAGCTGATTTTTCTTCACCTCCACCAGCCGGAGCCCCTGGTCTGCAAACTCATTGGCAATGGCCTTGATGGCACTGGACTTTCCGGTGCCTGCGTCCCCGTAAAGAAGAACATTGTTGGCAGGCCGGCCTTCCAGCAGGGCCTTGGTGTTGGCAATCACCTTGGCCCGCTCTGCTTCATACCCGGGCAGTTCGCTCAGCTTCTGAGGGTCGGGATGGCGCACCGGCATCAGCTGACAGTCCTCCACCGTAAATACTTTGTACCGGGCAAAAATTCCATAGCCGGTGCGGTGCAGGTCGGCCAGACGGCTTTTGTACTCGGCGGAAAAATCAATTTCCTCCACCTGCCACTGGGGCAGAAAATCCGGCAGAGTAAGGTCTTTCCGCTCCAGCTTTCCCAGCTTGGTAAAGAAGTCCAGCTCGTTGTCCAGAGCCTGAGTGAGAAGTTCATCCGCTCCCTGGGGTGTGCAGAGCGCCTTCACATACAGGTTTTCCTCCTCCAGCACCCGGGTCAGCAGATATCGGCTCCAGTTGGTGGTATGACCGAACAGCCGGGAACAGAATTCCCCGCAGCTGGAGACGGTAGGCTGGGCCAGCATGCGGCCCAAAGCCTCCACCACCGGGTCCTGGAGCAGACCCCGGAAAACCACCAAAGCCTCCAACCGGAGGCTGTATTCCTTTAATTCCATCTTTCTTTCCCACCTTTTCCCACAGTTTTCATCATTATAAACCTGCACTTTGCCTTTGTAAAGCGTTGACTTTGTTTGGCGGGTGTACTACAATTAAAATCAGCATTTTCCTCTCTTTTTTGTGCGATGTGAGAGGGGAAAACGGGAAAGATCCAAGGATAAGGAGAGAAAGAATATGCTTCTGACAGGCTCGGAGATTTTTGCCGAGGTCCTGGTGGAGCAGGGAGTCACCACCATGTTCGGGTATCCCGGCGGGGCGGTGCTGAATCTGTACGATGCCCTTTACCACTATCAGGACAAAATCACCCACATTATGACCGCTCACGAGCAGGGGGCCGCCCATGCAGCGGATGGATACGCCCGGGCCACCGGAAAAACCGGCGTGGTTCTGGCAACCAGCGGTCCCGGCGCCACCAACCTGGTCACCGGCATTGCCACCGCTTATATGGACAGCATTCCCATGGTGGCCTTTACCGGCAATGTAGGCACCAGCCTCATTGGCAAGGACAGCTTCCAGGAGGTATATATTGCCGGAATCACCATGCCCATCACCAAGCACAACTTTGTGGTGCGCCATGTATCCGAGCTGGCCGATACCATGCGGGAAGCCTTCCGGATCGCCCAGGCAGGGCGGAAGGGGCCGGTGCTGGTGGATATTCCCAAGGATGTCACTGCTGCCAAGTGGGAGTTTACCCCTGCTCAGCCGGTGCCTGAAACTACCGTGATTTCCTTCAATGAGGAGAATGTGGTCCAGGCTGCCCGATGGATTAATGAGGCCCAGCGGCCCCTGGTCTTCCTGGGAGGCGGTGTCCGGAGCAGCAAAGGCTGCTATGCCCTCAAGGCCATGATCCACAAGGCCAATATCCCTGCCACCCATACCCTTATGGCGGCGGGAGTGCTGGGGTATGAGGAACCTCTCAATCTGGGTCTGCTGGGCATGCACGGCAGTTACACCACCAACAAGGCCATGGACGAGGCAGATGTGGTGCTGGCTGTGGGGACCCGGTTCTCGGACCGGGTGGCCCTGAACACCGATAAATTTGCCCGGAAGGCAAAAATCATCCAGATCGACATCGACCCCAGCGAGATTGGGAAGAACGTGGATGTGGATCTGAGCATCACCGGAGACGCCGCCATTATTCTGGAGGCCATGCTGCCCCATATCCAGGCAGCCAAGCATGAGGAATGGCTCCGGGATATTGACCAGTGGAAGAGCATCGACTACCATCCGGTCAACCACAACGACCGGCTTATGCCCCACCAGATTATCGGGGAGATTTGTGCTCAGGCCGGCCCCGATGCTGTCTATGTCACCGACGTGGGCCAGCACCAGATGTGGGCTGCCCAGTATCTCCGCCATGTGAAGAGCCGTGGATTTATCACCAGCGGCGGTTTGGGAACCATGGGCTTCGGCTACGGTGCCGCTTTGGGCGCCCAGGCAGCCCTGGGCCGGGAGACCCCTGTGATTATGCTCACCGGGGACGGTTCCTTCCACATGAACCTGAATGAGGCCTGCACCGCTGTCAGCTATGACCTGCCGGTCATCACCGTTATCTTCAACAACCAGGTGCTGGGAATGGTCCGCCAGTGGCAGACTGCCTTCTACGGAAAACGGTATTCCAGCACCGACCCTCACCGGAAAACCGATTATGTCCAGCTGGCCAAGGGCTTTGGCCTGAAAGGGTATCACTGTGAGAACCTGAACCAGTTCCAGGAAGCATTTGCCCAGGCCCTGGCAGCGAAAAAGCCCGCCTGGATCGAGTGTGTCATTGACAAGGACGAGAAGGTCCTGCCCATGATTCCCGCAGGGGGAACCGTGGAAGACCTGATGATGAGCTGAAAGGAGGAGCGGTATGGCAAACGAACGCAAGGCCATCGGCCTGCTTTTGAAAAACAATCCCGGCGCCCTCAGCCGGATTTCCGGGCTGTTCTGCCGGAGAAATTTCAACATTGACAGCATTACCTCCTCCGCCACCACCGACCCTGCCGTTACCCGGGTGACCATCACCATCCATGACGACGAGACGGTGCTGCGGCAGCTGATGCTCCAGACTGCCCGGCTGGAGGATGTGATTGAGGTCTTTTTCCTGGAACCGGAGCACACCCTTCAGCGGGAACTGCTCCTGGTCAAGCTCTCTGCCACCGTCAACAACCGGAGCGAGCTGCGGGAAATTGCCGCCATTTACAAGGCAAAGATCATTGACCTGACCCCTGAAAGCATGGTTTTTGAACTTACAGGCGCACCTCAGAAAATTGATGCCTTCCTGGCCATGCTGGAAGGGTACACCATTCTGGAAATGTGCCGCACCGGCATTACCGCCATGGAGCGGGGGCCGGTTCGGGTCCATAACCGGAAGCCTGCGGAGACCTTGAGACCGGAACCCGAAATCCTTGAGTGATTTTGCATAAAAAAATAGTTGAAACCGGGAAAACAAAGGTCTATAATAAAATCTATTAAAGGTCCCTTAAAAGGAAAGAGGGGGACCGAGGAAAGAGGAGAAATACTATGGCAATCAAGAAGTACTATGATTCCGACTGCAATCTGGGTGTGCTGGATGGCAAGACCGTAGCCGTCATCGGCTTCGGCAGCCAGGGCCATGCTCACTCCGAGAACCTGGCCGAGAGCGGCGTCAACGTAGTGGTTGGCCTGCGTAAGGGCAGCGCCCACTGGGAGAAGGCCGCCAAGTTTGCCGAGACCTGCCCCAACTTCCATGTAATGGAGGTCGAGGAAGCTGCAAAGGCCGGCGACGTGGTCATGATGCTGGTTCCCGATGAGCTGTGCGCTGACATCTACAACAGCCAGATCGCTCCCTACATGACCGAAGGCAAGGCTCTGGCCTTTGCTCACGGCTTCAACATTCATTTCAAGACCATTGTGCCTCCCGCCAATGTGGACGTTATTATGATTGCTCCCAAGGGCCCCGGCCACACCGTCCGCAGCCAGTATGTGGAAGGCAAGGGCGTGCCCAGCCTGATCTGCGTGGAGCAGGACTACACCGGCAAGGCCAAGGAGATCGCCCTGGCTTATGCTTCCGGTATCGGCGCAGGCCGGGCCGGCATTCTGGAGACTACCTTCAAGGAAGAGACCGAGACCGACCTGTTTGGTGAGCAGGCTGTTCTGTGCGGCGGCGTGTGCGAGCTGATCCGTGCAGGCTTTGACACCCTGGTTGAGGCTGGCTACGCTCCCGAGATGGCATACTTCGAGACCTGCCACGAGATGAAGCTGATCGTCGACCTGATCAACGAGGGCGGCATGGGCAAGATGCGTTACTCCATCAGCAACACTGCTGAGTACGGCGATTACCGCACCGGCAAGCGCCTCATCACCGAGGAGACCCGGAAGGAAATGAAGAAGGTCCTGACCGAGATTCAGGACGGCACCTTCGCTTCCGAGTTCCTGGCTGAGATGAGCCCCAAGGGCGGCCGGAAGGTCCACTTCCTGGCTCAGCGCCGTATGCAGGCTGACCACCTCATCGAGAAGGTTGGCGCCGAGCTGCGGACCATGATGAGCTGGCTCAAGAAATAAGCGACTTTTTCAGAATCCAGAAAGCCGGATACGATTCAGTATCCGGCTTTTTATAAAACAGGAGGTCCCCATGAGAAGTGATAATGTGACCAAGGGCGCCGAGCGTGCTCCCAACCGAAGCCTTTTTTACGCTTTGGGCTATACAAAAGAAGAATTGGACCGTCCCCTCATCGGTGTAGTCAGTGCTTACAGCGAGATCGTTCCCGGACATATGAACCTGGACAAAATCACCGAGGCGGTCAAGGCCGGCATCCGGATGGCCGGAGGCACCCCCATTATGGTCCCTGCCATCGGTGTCTGCGATGGCATTGCCATGGGCCACGAGGGCATGAAGTACAGCTTGCCCAGCCGTGAACTGATTTGTGACAGCGTGGAAACCATGTTCACTGCCCATCAGTTCGATGGTCTGGTCCTTGTGCCTAACTGTGATAAGATCGTTCCCGGTATGCTGATGGCTGCGCTCCGGATGAATGTGCCTACCGTGGTTTGCAGTGGCGGCCCCATGCTGGCCGGCAACCATGAGGGAAAGGAAGTCAGCCTGAGCTATATGTTCGAGGCTGTAGGCGCTTTCAAGGCCGGACTTATGAATGAGGAACAGCTGACCCAGTGTGAGGAAGGCTGCTGCCCCGGCTGCGGTTCCTGCTCCGGCATGTACACCGCCAACAGCATGAACTGCCTGTGCGAGGCTGTGGGCATTGCCCTGCCCGGCAACGGCACCATTCCCGCTGTCTACGCCAAGCGGCTCCAGCTGGCCAAGAAGGCCGGTATGGCCATTATGAACCTGGTGGAGAAGAACATCTGCGCCCGGGATATTTTCAACGAGCGGAGTGTCCGGAACGCTCTGGCCTGCGATATGGCCCTGGGCTGCTCCACCAACACTGTTCTCCACCTGCTGGCTCTCTGCAAGGAAGCAGGGGTGGACCTGAAGCTGGAAACCTTCAACGAGGTCAGCGCCAAGGTCCCTAACCTCTGCCATCTGGCCCCTGCCGGCCCCACCCACATGCCCGACCTGGATGCAGCCGGAGGAATCCCCGCAGTTCAGGCGGAACTGGCCAAGAAGGGTCTGCTGGATCTGGATGTGATGACCGTTACCGGCAAGACCCTGGGGGAGAACATCAAGGGCGCCGTCAACCGGAATCATAACGCCATCCGTCCCATTGAGGACCCCTACACCCCCACCGGCGGACTCCAGATCCTCTGGGGCAACCTGGCCCCCAAGGGCTGCGTGGTCAAGCGGAGTGCCGTGGCTCCCGAAATGCTCTGCCATACCGGCCCTGCCCGGGTGTTCAACAGCGAGGAAGAGGCCATCAGCTGCATTTATGCTGGGGGAATCCACCCCGGTGACGTGGTGGTCATCCGGTACGAAGGCCCCAAGGGCGGCCCCGGCATGCGGGAAATGCTCAACCCCACCAGCGCTCTGGCCGGCATGAAGCTGGACAAGACCGTGGCTCTCATCACCGACGGACGGTTCTCCGGCGCCAGCCGTGGTGCCTCCATCGGCCATGTAAGCCCCGAGGCTGCCAGCGGCGGCCCCATCGGCCTGGTTCAGGAGGGAGACCTGATTGAGATTGACATTCCCAATGCTTCCATCAACATGAAGGTGAGCGACGAGGAACTGGAAAAGCGGAAAGCTGCTTATGTACAGCCTGCTCCCAAAGTCACCAGCGGCTGGCTGGCCCGGTACGCCCGGCTGGTCACCAGCGCTGACGAAGGCGCAGTTCTCCGGTAAAATAGAACAAAAAGAACCGTTTCAACCGAAACGGTTCTTTTTGCATGGCGCTTGTAAAAATCATGCTGATTAGGGGGAGGGCTCTGTGATGAAATGGCTTATCTGGGTTATGCTGGCTGCACCAGTGGCAGGACTGGCAAGAGAGTGGTGGACCCGGAAAGAAAAACCGGCTCCGGGAGTGCTCTATCTGCACCCTGTCTGGAGGATATCCTGCCACCTGATCAGCGTCGTGTTCGGGTTTATGGCATTGATGGCCCCGGGGAACGATCCCAAGATGATGGTTATGCTGGGGCTCTGTATGGCTTTCATACAGTGGGCGGCCTGGGCCAGCTGCCGATACCGGGCATGGGTGAAGGATGATATCCTGAACGTGATTCCCTACTGGGGGAAAGCAAGGTCCCTGCCCTTGAATCAGATTACCCGGGTGACCAGGGTAGGACGGAGCAGTCAATTGGTGCTCTATCAGGGCAAGAAGCCTTTTTGCAGGATTCCTTCGGCTTGTGTGGGGTATCAGTCCTTCCGTGCCATGCTGGAAGCCCGGGGACTGATGGACCTTTGAACTTGAATAGAAAAAGACCGGTGCGCCGCTGCAGGCGTGCCGGTCTTTTTGTAAAAGGAATCAACTTATACCCCTTCCAGGTCAAAGGGCGGGGTGTATTCTTCCTTGGCGCTGCTTTTATCCTGGCAAAAGCCTTCCTCCAGGCCCAGTTCCAGGGCATGGTTCAAAACCTTTTTGTACTCGTAGCTGGTGATTCGCCGCCCCAGTCCCGCTTCTGCGGCCTTGTGGAAGGGGGTGAACTGGCTCATCAGGCTGGGAATATAGCTGCCCTTGGGCAGACCTGCCATCCAGTCCAGCACCTTTTGACTGTCCCCGGTCCGGCCGGGGAGGACCAGATGGCGGATGATGACCCCCTTTTGAAGGATTCCCTCCTGGTCATACCGGGGGAGGGGACACTGGTCGATCATCTGCCGGATGGCATCACGGGCCACGGTGAAATAATCCGGGACTCCCGAAAGCCGCTGGCCCAGGGCATCGTTCCCATATTTCAGGTCGGTAAGCCAGATATCCACATAGGGGGCCAGCAGACGGATGGTCTCCACCCGTTCATACCCGCCGGTGTTGTATACGATGGGGATGGTGAGCCCCATGCTTCTGGCCCCGTCCAGGGCGGGCAGAATCCAGGGCAGGTACTGGGTGGGGGAGACCAGATTGATATTATGGGCACCCTGCGCCTGTAACTCCAGAAAAATATCCCGCAGCCGTTCCACGGATATCTCTTTTCCCAGGCCCTGGGCACTGATGGGAAAGTTCTGGCAGTAGCAGCACCGGAGAGTGCAGTGGCTGAAAAATACGGTGCCGCTGCCCCGGCTGCCGCTGATGCAGGGCTCTTCCCAATGATGGAGGGCGGCCCGGGCCACTTTCAGGGAGCCTGCTCCGCAGGCCCCGGGAACTTTGGTCCGGTCAGCCCCACATTGGCGGGGACAGAGGGTGCAGGACTTGGGAATTTCCATAAAAAGGCGGCCTCCTTCCGGGCAGTGGTGCCCCTGAAAGGAGCATTGGGAACTTCGTTGCCATTGTACCACAGTTGTGTTATAATTACCATAACTTCAAAGATACAGGGCGCCTTCTTTCCTCCCGGGGAGGCAGGCGTACTTTATGAAAAAAGGAGTGTTATCATTATGTCTACCCCTCATATCAGTGCCCAGATGGGCGATTTCGCCAAAACCGTCCTCATGCCCGGTGACCCTCTGCGGGCAAAGTATATTGCCGAGAACTTCCTGGAAAATCCCCGGCTGGTAACCGATGTGCGGGGAATGCTGGGCTATACCGGCACCTACCAGGGCCGTCCCATCAGCGTCATGGGCAGCGGCATGGGTCAGCCCTCCATCGGCATTTACTCCTACGAACTCTACACCCAGTACGGGGTGGAGAACATTGTCCGAATCGGCACTGCCGGCAGCTATGTCCCTGAGGTCAAGGTGATGGATGTGGTGCTGGCCACCAGCGCCTTCTCTGAGTCCACCTTTGCCCTGGTCCAGAGCGGGGTGACCGAGGACGAGCTGCCCAGCAGCCCTGCCCTCAACGATGCCATCCGTGCCAGCGCCGCTAAGATGGGAATCAAAATGCACGAAGGCTGCACCCATTCCTCCGACGTGTTCTATCCCGTAAATCATCCGGATGAGGCCGGAAAGGCTGCCCGCCGGGCCCAGCATCACTGCCTCTGCGTGGAGATGGAGAGCTTCGCCCTCTTTGCCAATGCCCGGGCTCTGGGCAAGCAGGCCACCTGCCTGATCACCATTTCCGACAGCTTTGTCACTCCCGAGATCATCAGCGCTGAAGTCCGTCAGAAGGGCCTCAATGACATGATCAAGATTGCCCTGAATGCTGAGTATTAAGCGAGGCGCCGGCCATGGATGTAAATGTAACCAAGCTGATTGAAACTGCCTTTGAGGCCCGGGAAAATGCCTATACCCCTTACTCCCATTTTCGGGTGGGGGCGGCGCTCCTGGCCAAGAACGGACAGGTGTTCAAGGGCTGCAACATTGAAAATGCTTCCTATCCTGTGACCATCTGCGCAGAACGCACCGCACTGTTCAAAGCGGTCAGCGAGGGAGTCCGGGAATTTGAAGCCATCGCCATTGTGGGCAGCATGGAGGGACAGGTCAATGAATTGATTTCTGCTCCCTGTGGGGTATGCCGTCAGGCGCTCTTTGAGTTCTGCGGCAATGACCTGCGGGTGATTCTGGCCAAGTCTACCATCGACTACCTGGATACCACCCTGGGAGAACTGCTCCCCTATGGGTTTGGTCCCGCCAACCTGGAACACTGAATAAAAAAAGAAGCTCCCTGCCTGGGCAGGGAGCTTTCTTTATAGGTGATTTTACCGCCGTGCAATGCCGGGGAAGGTGATGGCGATGGCATCAGGGCCGGTGTTGGAGCTGACGGCTGCGCCCAGCTGGAAAAGATAGGCAGGCTCATGGCCGAAGGCTTTCTTGGCTTGCTTTTTCAGCTCTTTGATACGGTCTCCGTCAGTGTAGCCCAGGCCATACTCCACCATGTTCATATCTGCACGGCTCTGGCAATACTTGATCATGGCGGGGATGACGGAGGCATCACCACGGACCTTGGATTCCACCTTGCTGATTCCGTCATTCAGGCTGATGATGGGCCGCAGACCCAGCAGCTCGCCCACAAAAGCGGCGGCGGCGCTGATGCGGCCGCTCTTCTTCATCTGCTTCAGGCTGAAAGCGGCCAGGCAAACTTCCATCTGGGCGTAAGCCTGATTCAGCTCGCCAATGACCATTTTCAGCTCTGCACCGTTCCGCAGTTTCCGGGCCGCCTGCACCAGGGGCCAGCCCTGGACCATGCTGTAAGTATGGCTGTCCACCACCTGGATGTTCAGCTTGTGGCCGGGACGCTCCTCCTCCAGCATTTTAATGCCGGAGAGAGCATTGTTGTAGGTGCTGCTGCCGCCGCTGTTCAGGGTGACCACCAGCAGATCGGTGTAGTTCTTGTCCAGGTACTCGCAGTACTTTTCGCAGTACTGAATGGGGGTGATGGCGGCAGTGGTGGGAACTCCTTCTGCCTGTCGCATCATGTTGTAGAACTGGTCGTTGGTCATGTCCTGCCGCTCAATGTAGGTTTTGCCCTCCAGCAGAACAGGAATGCACAGAATATCAATTTGGTATTTGTCGGCCAGCTCCTGGGGCATATCGCAGCAGGAGTCGGTCAAAATGCCGATTTTGCTCATGGTTTTACATCCTCATTTCCATTCATATCGTGTCAGTTGTCCAATATCTTCCAGGTCCCCAAAGTCGTCCTGGCGCAGCGCCTCATACACACCTACCGCCACCGAATTGGAAAGGTTCAGGCAGCGCTCTCCCCGGCGCATGGGAATCCGCACACAATCCTCGGGGTGGGCCAGAAGAAGCTCCTCCGGCAGACCGGCGTCCTCACGCCCAAAGACCAGGGCTACCCCATCCGGGTAGGTCACCTGGGTGTGACGGTGCTGACCCTTGCTGGTAAAAAAACGGCAGGGGCCGGGATTCTTAGAAAAATATTCCTCAAGATCCTGGTAATATGTTATATCAAGATCATGCCAGTAGTCAAGTCCGGCACGCTTTAATTTTTTGTCGTCAGGAGTAAATCCCAAAGGCCCTACCAGGTGGAGCCGGGCCCCGGTGACAGCGCAGGTGCGGGCGATATTTCCTGTGTTTTGGGGAATCTGAGGTTCCACCAGTACAATGTTAACTTCCTTCATTTTCCAGTCCTTTTTCAGATTTTCCGCTCCGGCTGAGCCAGAGCTTTTTCCAGCCATACTCCCAGCCGGGGGTCAGCCTCGGGCGGGGTCAGCTCAATACAGTGGCTAACAAAAGCGGCGGCGTTGTCCACGGCGGCACTGAGAGCATTGCCCCGGAAAAGTCCTCCCAGAAGCACGGCCCCGAACAGATCTCCGGTGCCGGGATAGGACCGGGACAGGAAGGGCTTCTGGATGACAAAGTTTTCCTCTCCGGCGCCTGCACAGCCCAGATATTTTCCCATGGGAAGGCCGGTGATCACCACACTGGGACAGAGGGCGGTAAGCTCCTGGGCCAGCTGGGAAGCCTCCGCCTTGGTGAATTCCTTTTCCTGGTAAGGCTTTCCTAAAAGCAGGCAGGCTTCGGTCAGGTTGGGAACAATAAGGTCGGCCTGCCGGGCCAGGTCCTGCATGGCTACTGCCAGTTCAGGGTAGATGCCGCTGTACAGCCGTCCGTGGTCTCCCATTACAGGGTCCACCATTTTATAGGCTTTGGGCCAGAGGGAAAAAGCTTTTCGCACCAGCTGGGCCTGATTCAGATTGCTTAAGTATCCGGAGTAAATTCCGTCAAATTCCAGCCCCAGCTGGGCAAAGTGGTCCAGAGCGGCCTGGCCGTACCCGCCCCCGGACATGACCACCGGGTCGCCCAATCCCCCGGTATGGGTGGAAAGAACACTGGTGGGCAGGGCAATGGCCTGTACCCCCATCACTGCCAAAGCAGGGCAGATGGTGGATAATCCGGCCCGGCCTACCGAGGATAAATCATGAATACAAAGCACCGTTTTGGGTGCGGATTTAGGACGCTGCAAAACAAAAAACTCCTTCCCGAGTGAAAATTCCCCTTGCTGCTCCATATTGTATCATAAAGCCCGGTGCAAAAAAAGCCGTATAAACTCGAAGAAGACAGGGAATTATAAAATCACAATCCAATAAAGGAGGTTATGCCTTATGAAGAAACAGGGAATGGGCGGCGTGGCCGCCGGAGCCATGATGGGAGCCGCTATGGCTGCCGCCGGTGTGTACCTTATGAACCAGGACAAGCGGAAAATGCGGAAAGCCGCACACCGTCTGGCCTGTGGCTGTGAACAGATGATCAGCGACGTGGATACTGTGATCGGCCGCTGGATGAGATGACCGCAAAAAGCTGCCGCATGGCCTTTCATGCGGCAGCTTTTTTGTAAGACTGTAATGGATTACAGGACCCGCACCCGAATCACGGCAGGGATGGATTTCAGTTTGTTTACCACATCGGGGTCCAGAGCGCCGGTCACATCAATAATGGTGTAAGCCACGTCCTTCCGGCTCTTGTTCACCATGTTCTCAATGTTCACCTTGGATTCGGTGGTCACAGAGGTGATGCTGCTGATCAGGCCCGGCTCGTTCCGGTGGATAATGCACAACCGCTTGCCGCCGGTGCGGGGCTGGCACACCTCGGGCAGGTTGACACTGTGGAGAATGTTGCCGTTCTTCAGGTAATCGCTGATTTCAGCGGCGGCCATAACGGCGCAGTTCTCCTCGCTCTCAGGTGTGGAAGCGCCCAGATGGGGAGTGGCTACCACGCCGGGAACGCCCAGAAGCTCCTCGCAGGGGAAGTCGGTGTAGTAGGCGCCTACCTTGCCGCTCTCCAGCCCGGCCAGGATGGCCTGGTTGTCTACCAGCTCGCCCCGGGCAAAGTTGAGAACCCGCACGCCGTCCTTGCAGGCGGCCAGAGTCTGGGCGTTGATGGTGCCCTTGGTGGTGGGCAGGTAGGGAACATGGATGGTAATGTAATCGCACTTGGGCAGCATGTCGTTCAGATTGAAGCAGTGCTGCACGTTCCGGCTCAGGCTCCAGGCGCTTTCCACGCTGATGTAGGGGTCATAGCCGTACACTTCCATTCCCAGATGGGTGGCCATGGTGGCGACCTTGGCGCCGATGGCGCCCAGGCCGATAACACCCAGCACCTTGCCCCGTACTTCGGGGCCCACAAATGCTTTCTTTCCCTTCTCTACGGCTTTGCCGATTCCCTCGGTGCCCTTCAGGTCCTGGGTCCACTGGGCAGCAGCGGCCAGGTTACGGCTCCCGGCAATGAGGGTGCCAATGACCAGTTCGGCCACAGCATTGCTGTTGGCACCGGGGGTGTTGAATACTACGATACCCTCCTGGGTGCACCGGTCCAGGGGAATGTTGTTTACGCCGGCTCCGGCCCGGGCAATGGCCAGCAGGCTTTCGGGAAACTCCATGGAGTTCATGTCGGCGCTCCGGACCAGGATGCCGTCAGGGGTGTTGGTCTCGTTATCCACGGTAAACTGGGCCTTGGGCAGCTTGGCCAGGCCCAGGGGGCTGATGGCGTTCAGGGTTTTAATGGTATACATAAGGCGGTTCCTCTCTTGTCTGTGAAAAATCAGCTGTTGGCTTTCCGGAAGTCATCCATGAACTGGACCAGCTTGGCTACGCCCTCCGGGGGCATGGCATTGTAGATGGAAGCCCGCATGCCGCCTACCAGACGGTGACCCTTCAGGTTGACGAACCCGGCGGCAGCAGCCTCGGCACAGAATTTTTTGTCCATGTCCGGGTCAGGGCTGGTGAAAGTCACATTCATCAGGCTGCGGTATTCCTTCTCCACGGGGTTGTGGAAGAACTCCTGGCTGTCCAGATAATCGTAAAGGACCTTGGCCTTGGCCTTGTTGATCTCGTGCATCTTTTCCAGACCGCCGATGGTGTTCTGGAGATAGTCTACCACCAGACCGGTCATGTAAATGCACCAGCAGGGGGGAGTGTTGTACATGCTGTCCTTCTCCAGGATGGTGGTGTAGTTCATCATGGTGGGGACATTTTCGGGAGCCTTCCCCAGCAGATCTTCCCGGACAATGGCCACGGCCATGCCGGCGGGGGCTACGTTCTTCTGGACGCCAAAGTAGATGAGACCGTACTGGTTTACATCCACCGGCATGCTCATGATATCGCTGCTCATGTCGGCTACCAGGGGGATTCCCTCCACCTGGGGTACCTGCTGGTAGGTGGTGCCGAAAATGGTGTTGTTGTGGCAGATGTGGATGTAGCTGGCATCGGGGGTGTATTCCACCTTGGTCACATCGGGAATGTAGGTGAAGTTCCGGTCCTTGCTGCTGGCTACAATATTTACCTGACCGAACTTGGCGGCCTCCTTGGCAGCCAGGTTGGAGAAGTTGCCGGTGACCAGGTAGTCAGCCTTGCCGGTAGTCATCAGGTTCAGGGGGACCATGGCGAACTGCTGGGTGGCGCCGCCCTGGAAAAATCCGATTTTGTAGTTGTCGGGAACATTCAGCAGCTTCCGGATGCCGGCCTCGGTATTGACAATGATGTCGTCGAAATATTTGCTCCGATGGCTCATCTCCATAACGCTCTGGCCGCTGGTGCCGTACTCCAGCAGCTCAGCCTGGGCGGTCCGCAACACCGCTTCAGGCAGCATGGAAGGGCCTGCGCTGAAATTGTATACTCTTGCCATAAGGGGTTCCTCCTCAAAAAGCGGTCTGTCCGCTGCATTTGTAACGGAATATCTTAATTATACTCTGGTGTTTGGGGCAGGCTCAACTTGCGAAATACCAAAAATATATCTTCATTTTTTGGAAAATCCCGGCAAAAGCAACAAATGTATTTGTATAAAAGACAAAATCAATTACAAATGTAAAAGAAAATCCATGAAAAATAGACTGAGAACTTGACGCACTCAGTATAAAGTGATAGAATCTACCACAAATGTAAAAAATATGGAGGCGAAGAAGATATGCAGCCACTGTCATCCAGCGAACGGCAGGTACTTATGGCTCTTTACAGGTGCAACGGCCCGGCAGGGCGGCGGCAGATTCAATATAAACTGCCTGTGGGCTGCCGGTGGGCGGACAGCACGGTGCTGAATTTTCTCTACCGTCTGGAAAAAAAGGGGTATGTGAAAGGGGAGAAGGAGGGAAAACGGAATCTCTATCGGCCGACCCTTACCCGGGGAAAGTTCCTGGAAGGGGAAGCCGGAGAAATGCTGGAAGTCCTTTTTGAAGGAGAGGTCACCGGGCTGCTGGAGACGCTGGTATCCTCAGGAGCCCTGGACCTGGAGAAACTGGAGGAACTGCGGGTCTGGCTGGACGGACAGATCCTGGAACTGGGAGACTACGATTTGTGGGAATAAAAAAAGACGGGGATTAGATGGGTGCTCGTAAGACAGTAATTCTAAAAAATTACTATTTTACGGCATCTGTCTGGCAGGGTTGGAAACAACAACGAAAAGAACGATGTCGAGTCGAAAGACTGGCATCGTTCTTTTTTACCAACAAAACATAAAATTACGGAGGTATTTACCATGAAACACCTGTTATCTTGTGAATTTAACCTTGATACTGCTTGTGTAGAGCTTTGCT
>CALXGR010000017.1 GCA_944387885.1 uncultured Clostridia bacterium | reverse complement strand
CCAGCTCGTCTATGCGGCGGACAATTCCGGTTGCTTTCATGGCTTGTTCCTCCATTTTTTTGCAGTTGCCTTTAGTATGGACCGACCCGGGGGATTTTATCCCGGGAAGGCCCCGCTCTACCCTGCCCCTATATAATAAAGTTGAAATTTTGCAGGGGCTCTGTTACAATTAAATCAACATAGACCCCATAAGGAGGAAGATACTATGGAGAATCATAATGTTATCACTCTCAGTCGGGAATAATGCACCGGCGGCTGTCAGATTGCCCAGGCTGTTGCGGACAAGCTGGGTATCCCCTGCTACGATAAAGAATTGATCACCATTGCTGCCAAACAGAGCGGTCTCAGCGAGGCCGCCATCGCTGCCAGCGAGAAGCGGCGGACCGGCAGCCTGCTTTACAGCCTGTACAGCATGGGCGGAGACCTACCCCTGGCTGACCAGGTGTACATTCTCCAGAGCAACATCATTAAAAAGCTGGCTCAGGAAGGCCCCTGCGTCATTCTGGGCCGGTGCGGCGATTATGTGCTCCGGGACCGCCCCTACACCCTGAAAGTATTCGTCCACGGTGACCTGGACAGCCGCCACGAGTTTGCCAAGACCTGGGGCCCCACCATGAACCTGGATGAGCGGGGTGTGGACATTATGCTGGAGAAGGAGGACCGCCGCCGGGCCGGGTACTACAACTACTACACCGAGAACCGTTGGGGCGATGTGCATAACTACGACCTGGTCCTCAACTCCCGGCTGGGTCTGGATGCCTGCGCCGACCTGGTGCTCCAGGCATACAACCACATGGAGGCTCTCAAGAAATGAGCAACTCCGCAGCTACTCCCACCATATCAAACAACCCCATGGGGTACGCCCCCATCAATTCCCTGCTCCTGAAACTGGGAATCCCCATGATGATCAGCATGCTGGTCCAGGCCCTCTACAACGTGGTGGACAGCATCTTCGTCAGCTTTGTCAGCGAGGACGCCCTCTCCGCCGTAGGTCTGGCCTTCCCGGCCCAGAACCTGATGATCAGCTTCGGAGTGGGCACCGCCGTAGGCGTCAACGCCCTTCTCAGCAAGTCCCTGGGGGAAAAGGAGTTTGAGCGGGCCAGCCGGGCCGCCGGCAACGGGCTTTTCCTCAGCGCCGTCACCTGCGCAGCCTTTGTTCTCTTTGGCCTGTTCGGGGTGGATGCCTTCATCGGCAGCCAGACCACCGACCCTGTCATCCACCAGTACGGGGTGGAATACCTTACCATCTGCTCTGTTTTCAGCGCCGGACTTTTCTGCCAGACCATGTGCGAAAAACTGCTGGTGGCCACCGGCCGGAGCAGTCTGGCCATGACCAGCCAGCTGGTAGGCGCCGTCGCCAACATCATCCTGGACCCCATCTTCATCTTCGGCCTGTTTGGCGTCCCCGCCATGGGGGCCAAGGGTGCTGCCGTGGCCACCGTCATGGGGCAGTTCATGGGGGGCGGGCTCAGCCTTTATCTGAACTTTGCCAAAAACAAGGAAATCACCATCAGCCGGGAATATCTCCGGCCCGACCGCCATATCATCCTCCGGATCTACCAGGTGGGCGCTCCCAGCATCGCCATGCAGTCCATCGGCAGTGTCATGACCTTCTGCTTCAACAAGATCCTCATGGCTTTTTCTTCCACTGCCGTGGCGGTCTTCAATGTCTACTTCAAGCTCCAGAGCTTTGTATTCATGCCGGTCTTCGGCCTGAACAACGCCATGGTCCCCCTGATCAGCTACAACTATGGCGCCCGGAATCCTGACCGTATCTCCCAGACCATCAAAACGTCCATGATTTACGCCACTTCCATTATGGTCATTGGCTTCCTTCTCTTCCAGTTTGCCCCCCAGATCCTTCTGGGGATCTTCAATGCCAGCCCGGATATGCTGGCCCTGGGTATTCCCGCCCTGCGGCTTATCAGCTTTTCCTTCCTTCTGGCAGGGCACAACATCATCTGCTCCTCCACCTTCCAGGCCCTGGGAAAAGGGATGCTGGCACTCTGGGCCAGCATTGCCCGGCAGCTGGTGGTGCTGGTGCCGGTGGCCTGGGTCCTGGCCCAGCTGGGACAGATCGACCTGGTCTGGCTCTCCTTCCCCATTGCGGAAATCGTCAGCCTGACCCTCTGCCAGATTTTCCTGAGAAGCTGCTACAGGAAAATCATCCGTCCCCTGCGGGAGGAAGCCGCCCGGCCTGAAATTTAATTGAAAGGAACTTCTCTCCATGTATGACCTGATTATCGTAGGCGCCGGTCCCGCCGGTATTTTCACCGCCCTGGAACTGATCAAGAAGGGAAGCAAAGCCTCCATCCTTCTGGTGGAAAAGGGCAAGGCCGTGGAAAAGCGCCATTGCCCCAAGGCTGAGGTGGGCCACTGTGTCAACTGCAAGCCCACCTGCGCCATCACCACCGGATTCTCCGGCGCCGGCGCTTTCAGCGACGGCAAGCTGAGCCTTTGCTACGAGGTGGGCGGCAGTCTGCCCGAGCTGATCGGGGAGGAGGTGGCCCAGGGGCTCATCGACTACACCGACACCATCTACCTGGAATTCGGGGCCGACCCCCACATTGAAGGGGTGGACGGAGGGGAGGAACACCGCCAGATCCGGAAGCGGGCCATCCAGGCCGGCCTGAAACTGGTGGACTGTCCCATCCGCCATCTGGGCACCGAGAAGGCCCAGAGCCTTTACCTGGCCATCCAGAACTATCTGGCTGACAACGGGGTGGAAATGAAGTTCAGCACCGAGTGCGAGAACCTGATCCTGGAGGACGGCGCCTGTGTGGGCGTTCTGCTCCGGGAGAACGGGGAGCTGAAGGAATACCGCAGCCGTCAGGTGGTGGTGGCCGCAGGCCGCCGGGGCGCCGACTGGCTGGAAAAGCTCTGCGAAGCCCACGGCATTGCCCATCAGCCCGGCACCGTGGACATTGGCGTCCGGGTGGAGTGCCGGAACGAGGTGATGGAGCAGGTCAACCGGGTGCTGTATGAGAGCAAGCTCATCGGCTATCCCAAGCCCTGGAAGAACAAGGTCCGGACCTTCTGCCAGAATCCCGGTGGATTTGTGGCCCAGGAGAACTATGACAACGACCTGGCCGTGGTAAACGGGCACAGCTACAAGGACCTGAAAAGCGACAACACCAACCTGGCCATTCTGGTCAGCCACAACTTCACCTACCCCTTCAACCAGCCCATTGCCTACGCCCAGAAGGTGGGCGAGCTGACCAACATGCTGGGTGACGGCCGTATCCTGGTCCAGCGGTTCGGAGATATTCTGGACGGCAAGCGGACCTGGGAAAAGGAGCTGAGCCGGAGCAACCTGAAGCCCACCCTGAAAGATGCGGTGGCGGGAGACATCACCTCCGCCATGCCCTACCGGGCCATGGTGAACATTATTGAGTTCATCAAGATGCTGGACCATGTAGTGCCCGGCTTTGCCAGTTCCGAGACCCTGCTGTACAGCCCCGAGCTGAAATTCTACAGCAACCGGGTCAAGATGGACACCAACCTGGAGACCAGCATTCCGGGGCTCCACTGTCTGGGAGATTCCAGCGGCTGGACCCGGGGCCTGATGATGGCCAGCGCCATGGGCGTGCTCATGGGCCGGAAGCTGATGGAACTCCACAACTTCTAATTTCCATATTTAAAAGAAAAAAGCGGGGAGCACCGGTTTCAAGGCCGGTGCTCCCCGCTTCTTTTATTTGTTTTTTCTCAGGGCCGCCAGCCCCCAGAGACCCGCTCCCAGGCAGAGAAGGGCAGGGATACTGGTACCCAGATTGTTCATTTCCCCGCTTCCCGCCCCTACCAGGACGATGGCGGCTATAAAATTCATGGCGATGCAGAATATAAATGCTTTTTTCACAGGATACCTCCCTTTCCCTGTTAAAATCCCGCCGGGGAGGAGGGCTTCCCCTCACCGGCGGGTGGGTTTTGTTATTCTTCCTCCGGCATGGACATGAGGATCTTTTCCGGGGTAATAGGCAGTTCACGGTGCCAGACCCCGGTGGCCCGGTAGATGGCATGGGCCAGGGCGGGGCTGGGGGTATTGATGACGATTTCACCGATGGACTTGGCCCCGAAAGGTCCGGTGGGCTCGCAGCTGTGCTCGAACTCCACCCGGAGTTTTCCCATATCCAGACGGGTGGGGACCTTGTACTGCATGAAGGAATTCTCAATGGGCCGGCCCTGGGCGTTGTAGGTCACGTCCTCGGTAAGGGCCATGCCGATTCCCTGGACCAGGCCGCCCTCGGTCTGGACCCGGGCCAGTGCCGGGTTGACCGGGATGCCGCAGTCTACCACTGCCATATAATCCAGCACCTTCACCGAGCCGGTCCTCTTATCCAGCTCGATCTCCACCATTCCCACCATGTAGGGGGGCGGAGAGACAGGGGAGGTGTGGGTGGCAGTAGCCATGGCAGAGTGGGTGGAGAAGAGCTGGGCCTTATAGGCAATATCCTGGAGGGAGACCGTCCGCCCGTCGGCGGTGTTCCGCACCTGTTTTCCCTCAAAGACCATAAGAGCAGGGTCGCAGTCCAGCATTTCCCCGGCCATCTGACAAAGTTCCTCTTTCAGCTTGGCGCAGGCCTTTTCCACCGCCTTGCCGGTAATATAGGTGGTGGAGGAGGCATAGGAGCCGGAGTCGTAGGGGGACACATCGGTGTCCGCCCCAAAGACGGATACTTCCTCCAGGGAGCAGTCCATGCACTCGGCCACCATCTGGGCCAGGATGGTGTCACATCCAGTGCCCATGTCGGCGGCGCCGATGATAAGGTTATAGGTGCCGTCCTCTCCCAGCTTGACGGTGGCGGAGCCTACATCCAGGTTGGAGATACAGGAGCCCTGCATGGCCATGGCCACACCGGCGCACCGGACCCGGCCGTCTCCCAGGTCCCGGACGGGATACCGGTTCTCCCAGTCAAAAATCTGACGGCAGTGTTCCATGCACCGGTCCAGGGCGCAGGCGTTGGCGGTCTCCCCGTAGTAGGCGTCCATGACCATCCCTTCCCGGACCATGTTCTGGTCTCTCAGCCGGGTGGGATCCATGCCCAGCCGCTCGGCCAGTTCGTTGACGGCGGATTCCAGGGCAAAGATTCCCTGGGTGGCGCCGTAGCCCCGGTAGGCACCTGCGGCCTGAAGGTTGGTGTAGACTACATCATAGCTGAACCGGTGAGCCTCCAGGCTGCCGGTGTAAAGGGGGATGGACTTGTGTCCGGAGAGGCCCACGGTGGTGGGGCCGTGCTCCCCGTAAGCGCCTGTATTGGAGAGGGTGTACAGGTCCAGGGCCCGGATCTTGCCATCCTTGGAAGCGCCCAGCTTGACCCGAATCTCCATCTCGTGGCGGGGAGAACCGGCAATCTGGCACTCCTCCCGGGTATAGATGATCTGGGCGGGGCGCCCGGTTTTCAGGGTGACAAAGGCAGGGTAAACCTCGGAAACGGCGGTCTGCTTGGCGCCGAAGCCGCCTCCGATCCGGGGTTTTTCCACCCGGATGCGGCTCTTGGGGATTCCCAGAGCCCGGGAGAGGATGCGGCGCACATGGAATACGATCTGGGTGGAGGAGACTACATGGAGCCGTCCGTACCGGTCCAGGTCGGTGTAGGTGCGGAAGGTCTCCATCATGGCCTGCTGCACTGCCTTGGTGTGGTAGGTATGCTCAATGACAATGTCGCAGTCAGCCATCACCTTGTCCACATCCCCGTGGCTGTCGGTCTCGCTGGCCACCAGGTTCCGCTTGTTGTCCCCTCCCACCTGGCAGGGCGGGAACCAGTCCTCCTCAGGATGGACCAACACCGGGTTGTCCTTGGCGGTGCGGTAGTCCAGCACCGGTTCCAGCACCTGGTATTTTACCTTGATGAGTTTCAGGGCCTTGTTGGCGGCCTTCTCGTCCTCGGCGGCCACAATGGCCACCGGGTCCCCGGAAAACCGGATATGCCGGTCCAGGATAAGCCGGTCATAGGGGGAGGGTTCCGGATAGGTCTGGCCTGCAATGGCAAACCGGGTCTTTGGAACATCCTCCCAGGTATAGATACCCACCACCCCGGGCACTTTCAGGGCGGCAGTCTTGTTCACTTCCTCTACCAGAGCATGGGGGTGGGGGCTGCGGAGGAGCTTGACCACCAATGCCCCCGCCGGGGCCAGGTCCTGCACATAGAGGGGCTTGCCCAGCAGCAGCTGGAGAGCGTCCTTTTTCCGGTAGGAATGGCCTACCACCTTCAAATTCTTCTGTTCCATGGCGGCCTCCTTACTTTTTCCGACTGTCCAGGAAGGCCCGGATGCCCCGCAGCTGTCCCTCATATCCGGAGCAGCGGCAAAGGTTCCCGGCCAGGAATGCTCTTATCTCGTCGTCGGTGGGGTCGGGGTTTTCCCGGAGCAGGGCGATGGTGTTCATCACAAAGCCGGGGTTGCAGAAACCGCACTGGTCGGCTCCCTGGTCGGCAATGAATCCCACAAACTCCGCCGCTTCCTCCTGAAGTCCTTCCAGGGTGGTGACGGTGCGGCCCTCCACCCGGGCGGCCAGGAGAGAGCAGGAAAGCACCGGCTTGTCATCCAGGAACAGGGTGCAGAGCCCGCAGTTGGCGGTGTCGCATCCCCGTTTGACGCTGGCGCAGCCCAGGCTCCGGACCAGGTCAATGAGAAGGGTGTCGGGGGCAATTTGAGCCGCCACAGGTTTTCCGTTCAGGGTAAAGTTCAGTTCCATTATTTCATCCTCCCCAGCTGTTCCAGGCCCCGGCGGGTGAGGGTGCTCACCAGGCGGGTGCGGTAGGCGGCGCTGCCCCGGCTGTTGGAGCCGGTAGGCACCACCCGGGCGGCGTATTTTCCAAAAGCGGCGGCAGATTCCGGGGTGATTCCCCCGGCCAGGAGCCCTTCCTCATCCCGGACCACCATGGCCCGGCCGGGACGGGCCCCGATGACCGCCCGGTATTCGTCCCCCACCCGGCTGACGGCGCAGGTGAGGACCGGGAAATCAGTGCGGGCGATCCGCATGGCGGAGTAGCTGAACCGGCCCGGGATCTTTTTCACCACCAGCCGGACCAGAATGTCCCGGTCAGGCTGGGCCTTGGCAAACTCCTCCAGGGAGACGGTTCCCGCCTTGTACAGCTCCACCCGGCAATCCAGGGAGAGGAAGAAGGTGAGCAGGTCGGAGAATCCGAACCGGCTGAAAATGCTTCCTCCCACGGTGGCCAGGTTCCGGAACTGGACCCCCACAATGTCCTGGACACTGGCGGCAGCGGCTCCCCGGGTGTAGGCATTGAACCCGGGGTGCTGTTCCAGCTGGCGGAGGGTGACCATGGCCCCGATCCGGAACTCCCGGTCATTTTCTTCAATGGTATCCAGCCCCAGGCCGGACAGGTCAATGGCGGTATTCACCGCCCGATTGGACATTTTCATCCAGACCATCCCGCCTACCAGCCGGTTGGCCCGGACCTGGTTGAGGGTGTAAGCCTCCTCCAGGCTGGCGGGGCGGACGTATTTTTGTATGGTCATCATAAGCAGAGGTTCCCCCTTGTTGTGATGTGAAGGCATACTTTCTCCTATTATAAAGAATTATATCATAAATCCTCTTGTATTGAAACGGCGAATCTGGTAGAATCGTTGTAGTTTTGAAACTATAACGCAAAGGAGATTTTCCCATGAAACGTATTCTTTCTCTCGTTCTGGCCCTGGCCCTGGCTGTGTCCCTCACCGCCTGCGGCGCCGCCCAGGATGAGACTCTGGAATCCACCGCCGCCCCGGTCACCGAGACTGCCGAGCCCTCTGTGGAGGCTGCCGGCGAGGCGGTCAGCTACCCCCTCACCGTAGTGGACCAGGGCGGCCGTGAGGTCACCATTGAGTCCGAGCCCCAGACCATTGTAAGCGGGTACTACATTTCCACCAGCCTGGTCCTGGCCCTGGGCCAGGGGGACAAGCTGGTTGGGGTGGAGGCCAAGGCCGACACCCGGGACATCTACCGGCTTTCCGCTCCCGAAATCATTGACCTGCCCAGCGTAGGCACCGCCAAGGAGTTTGACCTGGAAGGCTGCGCCGCCCTGGACCCCGACCTGGTCATTCTGCCCCTCAAACTGGCCGATGCAGCCGATTCCCTGGCTGAGCTGGGAATCCCCGCCATCCTGGTCAACCCTGAGAGCCAGGAGCTGCTGAACGAGGCCCGGGACCTGATGGCCCAGTGCCTCAACTGCACCGATGCCGCCCAGGCTCTGGCCGACTTTACCGCCGGTCAGGAATCCAATCTGGCCGCTGCACTGGAGGGTGCCGAGAATCCCACCGTTTACCTGGCCGGAAACTCTTCCCTTCTCTCCACCGCCGGCGGCGCCATGTATCAGAGCGACCTTATTACCATGGCCGGCGGCCGGAATGTGGCCCAGGACCTGGAGGACAGCTACTGGGTGGAAGTAAGCTATGAGCAGCTGCTGGCCTGGGACCCCCAGGTGATCCTGCTGGCCTCCGACGCCCAGTACACCGTGGAGGATGTGCTGGCAGATGAGAACCTGGCCGACTGCACCGCCGTGAAGAACGGGGCCGTCTACCAGATGCCGGGTAAGGCCGAGGCCTGGGACAGCCCTGTTCCCGGCGGCATCCTGGGCGCTGTCTGGCTGGCCGGTCAGCTCCACCCCGACCTGGTCCCCGCCCAGCAGGTAGAGGAGACCATTGAAGCCTTCTACCAGACCTTCTACGGATTCAGCTATGCCCAGGCATAAGGGATTTCTTGCTGCCGCAGCTCTCACCGCCCTGGCGGTGCTGGCTGCGGCCAGCTTGTTTGTGGGAAAATATCCCCTTACCCTCTCGGGGATTCTGTCCGGGGAGGAAATGCAGGTCCGGGTCTTCTGGACCCTCCGGTTCTCCCGCACCCTGCTGGGGGTGGTAGGGGGATTCTGCCTGGGAGTCACCGGGTTTGTGTTTCAAACCGTTTTCCGGAATCCTCTGGCCTCCCCCGACATCATCGGGGTGGCTTCCGGGGCCAGCGCCGGGGCCGCCTTCGGGATTCTGTTTTTGTCCGGGGCTGCCGCCGTCACCCTGGCCTCCTTCGGGGGCGCCCTGGGAGCGGTGGTCCTCTGTCTGGCTCTGGCCCGGCTGGACCCTTCGGGGAAAAACAGCACCATTCTCCTGTCCGGAATCGCAGTCCACGCCCTGGCCCAGACGGTGCTTATGGCCCTCAAGCTCACCGCCGACCCGGAAAAGCAGCTGGCCTCCATTGAATACTGGATCATGGGCAGTCTCAACGGAGTGAGCCTTTCCTCCATGGGCCCTGCCCTGTTCATCATTCCCCTGTCCTGCCTGGGGCTTTGTCTCCTCCACCGGCAGACCCTGCTTCTGGCCTTGGAGGAATCGGAAGCCCGGATGCTGGGGGCGGCGGTAGGGCGGCTCCGGCTGGGCATCCTGCTTCTGGCCACCCTGGGGGTGGCCGCCACCATCAGCCTTACCGGCCTTATCAGCTTTGTAGGGCTGCTGGCCCCCCACGCCGCCCGGCTTCTGACCCGGGACAACCGGACCGGCACCCTCCTGCTCAGCGGGCTTTTGGGGGGATGCATCCTTACCGGGGCGGACCTGCTGGCCCGTAGCCTGGGCCCCACCGAACTGCCGGTGAGTCTTTTCACCAGCCTGCTGGGAGCGCCATTCCTGCTCTGGCTGGTCTTCAAGGGAGGGCGGGAAGTATGAGCTTTTTCACTGTGGAAAATCTGTCCGCCGGGTACGGTTCCCGGAAAATCATTGAGGGTGTTTCCTTCTCCCTGGAAGGAGGGACCCTTACCGGGGTGTTGGGGGCCAACGGCAGCGGAAAAACCACCCTGCTGAAAGCCCTCTGCGGCATCCTCCCTCACCAGGGGCACTGCACCCTGGAAGGGCAGCAGCTGGAAGGGCTCTCCCCCCGGCAGCTGGGGACCCTTTGCGGGTATATTCCCCAGCGGTCGGGATTATCCCTTCATCTGCCGGTGGAGGAGGTAGTCCTCATGGGGTTCAATCCTCGGCTGGGCCTTCTTCAAAGGCCGGGAGCCAGGGAAAAGGCCCTGGCCCGGAAGGCTCTGGCCCAGGTGGGGCTGGAGGGACTGGAGGGGGAAAGCTACCTGACCCTCAGCGAGGGGCAGAAGCAGCTTTGCATTCTGGCCCGGGCCCTGGCTGCTTCGCCCCGGCTTTTTCTGCTGGACGAGCCGGAAAGCGCCCTGGACCCTGCCCGCCGGTGGCAGGTGCTGGAACTGCTGACCGGAGTGCTGAACCGCACCGGCGCCGCCGGGCTGGTGGTCCTTCATGACCCGGCCCTGGCCCTGAATTTCTGTCATCAGCTTCTCCTCATGGGGGAGGGAAAACTGCTGGGGAGCCTTGATCCCCGCCGGGATTCTCCCCAAAAGATGGAGGAAGCGCTTTCCCGGATCTACGGTCCGGTGACCCTGACCCGGTCCCGGGACAAAACCGGCCGGGAACATCTGGTACTGCTCAACGAATGGAGGGAGACCCCATGACCCCTGACGTAAAAGTATATCTCCTGGACCAGAATGGAGAGCGGATTTTCGGAGAAGGCCCCTACCGGCTGCTGGCCGGGGTGGAGGCCACCGGGTCCCTCCGCCGCTCGGCCCAGGAAATGGGAATGGCCTACACCAAGGCCATCCGGCTGGTCCGCCGGGCAGAGGAAGCCCTGGGTTTTCCCCTGACCTGTCCCACCACCGGTGGAAAATCCGGGGGCGGCAGTACCCTGACCCCCTGGGGAAAGGAGCTGCTCCGCCGCTATGAAGCCTATCGGAACGCCTGTCATGAGGCCAACCGTCGAATCTATGGGGAGATCTTTGGAGATACTCTCTAAAAAACATCTTTTCCTTACGGGAAGCCGGGGGGCGGGAAAATCCACCCTGCTGGCCCAGCTGTTTTCAGGAGCACCCGCCCTCCGGACCCTGGCCCGGCCCGGGGAGGGGGTCTGGCTGGAAGGTCCCGGCCGGACCCTGCAGGTAGGCCGGTATGCCCTGGACACCCCCGGCATTCCCGGAGGGATGGCGCTCCTGCCCGGAGGATTTGAGGAGGGGGGCGTTGCCGCCCTGGAAGCCTGCGCCGCCGCCAAGGGGGAGTGGGTTGTTCTGGACGAGGTGGGATATCTGGAAAAGGAGTGTCCCCGGTATCTGGCCGCCCTGGATTCCCTGCTGGAGAAAAAGCGGGTGGCGGCCGCCGTCCGGAAGGAGGACCTGCCCCACCTGAACGCTCTGCTGGCCCGGACCGATGCCTGGGTGGTGGACCTGGACCGGCCCTTCCCTGCCCTGGGGTGGGTGGTCATGGCCTCGGGGCGGGGGGAGCGGTTCGGCTCCAACAAGCTGATGGCTCCCCTGGGGGGAAAGCCCCTGCTGGCCCATCTGCTGGAACGGGGGAAACCCCTTTTCCCCCATGGGGTGGTGGTGACCCGGTGGCCCGACACCGCCGCCCTGGCCCGGCAGATGGGGATGGGGACGGTCCTCCACAACAAGCCCCGCCTGAACGTCACCGTCCGGCTGGGTCTGGAAGCCCTGGGCCCCGGTCTCGCCGGGTATCTCTTCTCCCCGGGAGACCAGCCCCTGGTCACCCCCGGAACTCTTCAGGTGCTGGCCCTCTGCGCCGGGGCCTGCCCTCACCGAATCTGGCGGCTGGCCTTTGGGAACACCCCCGGCGCCCCCATCTATTTCCCCGGGGAATACTACCCCGCCCTTACCGCCCTGACCGGAAAAGAAGGGGGCGGCGCCCTGGCAAAGAAAAATCCCCGGCAGGTATCTTATATCCCTGTCAGGGAGGAATGGGAACTCTGGGATGCGGACCATCCCCAGGATCTGGAACGGCTGGAACAGGTCCTGGCCCGGAGCCGGCAATAAGATAAAAAAAGCAGACCGGAAAATTCCGGTCTGCTTCTATTTTTATTATAAGGTTCAGGCGGCGGTCTTTTCTTCCTGAGTCTCCTTGGGGAGGACAATGTTCAGGAGGATGGCCACCAGAGCGGCGGGAACGATGCCGCTGCCGCCGAAGATGAGCTGGACAGCCTGGGGAGCCTGAGCCAGAATGCCGGTGTTGGCGCCGATGCCGTAGCCCAGACCCAGAGCCACGGACACAATGGACAGGTTCCGGGGGGTGAGGGGGTCATGGGTGACCAGCTGGATACCAGACATAACGATGGAGGAGAACATCATAACGGCGGCTCCGCCCAGAACAGCCTGGGGCATCATGGAGACCAGAGCGCCCAGCTTGGGGACCAGACCGCAGAGGACCAGGAAGATGGCGCCGGTGGCCAGGGCAAACCGGTTGACCACCTTGGTCATGGAGACCAGACCCACATTCTGGCTGAAGGAGGTGTTGGGGAGAACGCCGAAGAAGGCGGCAAAGGTGGAGCCCATACCGTCACAGGCAACGCCGCCGGACAGCTCCTTGTCGGTGGCTTCCCGGTCCAGGCCGCCCATCATAACGCCGGAGATGTCGCCCACGGTCTCCACGGCGGTGACGATGAACATGATCATAACAGGCAGGATGGCCCGCAGGTCAAAGACGATGTCCACAGGGACCAGGTCAGGGATAGCAAACCACTGAGCCTCGGCCACCTTATCCCAGTTGAGGACCCAGGACTTGGTGAACTCTACACCATCGGCGGTAACACCGGTGGTGGGCAGGACCAGGCCCATGATACCGGCGGCAATGTAGCCGGCGATGATTCCCACCAGAATGGCGGAGGAGCCCAAAAATCCCTTGCAGGTGTGCTTGACGGCCAGGATGACCACCAGCACAAAAACAGCCAGGAGCAGGTTTTCCACAGAGCCGAAGTCGGCTACCCCGCTGCCGCCGCCGAAGGAGGCAACACCCACGGAAATCAGGCTCAGGCCGATGGAGAGCACTACGGTGCCGGTGACCACGGAGGGGAAGAACCGACGCAGGGGCTTCAGGAAGAAGCCCAGAACGGTCTCAAACAGACCGCCCAGGATGGAAGCGCCCATCATGGCGCCGTAAGCGGTGAGGCCGCCGCCCATGGAAGTGGCCACAGAGTTGAACACCCCGATAAAGCCGGAGGAAGTGCCCATGATGATGGGAACACCGCCGCCGATGGGGCCCAGGGGGAAGAGCTGGACCAGGGTGACCAGACCGGCCACCAGCATGGCGTTCTGGAGCAGAGTGATCTGAAGGTCTGCAAATTCATTGCCGGCCAGGCCGCAGGCGCCGGTGATGATGAGCAGAGGGGTCAGGTTTCCCACAAACATGGCCAGCACATGCTGCAGACCCAGGGGAATGGCCTGGCTCAGAGGCATTTTTCCCTCGAAGCGGAAGGCTTCCTGGGAGAGTTGGTTCTTGGACTTCATAAATTCCTCCTGCAAAAAACAAATGGATGCCCCGGGAAATGGATTTCCCCGGGGCTTTTTAATGCGGTCTTATTTTACGGCAGAGGGGGAAATTTTGTCAACGGATTTCCCAAACCGGAGAAAATCTCTGGAACTTGTGCCAGAATTCCTCCTTTTTTTCTTCCCTTCCTTGTCCTTGTTGCAGGGAAAAGCCGGGGAAAAGTCCGACTTTTTCAGCCGTTCTTTTCCCCGGTCCCTACTTTCATGTCATCCCGCCGTCCGCTGGCCGGTCATGGTCTGGTTCACAATATCGTCCATGATCTCCCGGCTCATGGTCCCGGTCAGGTAGCCGAACACATTTCCCTCCTTGTCGATCATAAAGGTGGTGGGGAAGGAGTTTACCCCGTAGGCCATGAACAGTTCGCCGGTGGTGTCCATCAGCACCGGGTAGTCGTACCCGTTCTCCTCCAGGAAATCGGCAATTTCCTGGGCGGTCTTGTCGTCCGCCGGATAAAGGCTGTCGGGACCCTTGGGAGCGGCTACTCCCAGCACCACCAGGTCCCCGGCATTTTCGTCCCAGTCCTCATAGAGGGCCTGCAGGTCGGGCATCTCCTTTTTGCAGGGTCCGCACCAGGTAGCCCAGAAGTTGAGCAGGATGGTCTTGCCCTCATAGTCCGCCAGGGAGTGGGTGTTCCCGAACTGGTCGGTGAGGGTAAAATCAGGGGCGGGAGGGGTGAGGGATTCCTCCTGGGAGGCATCCTCTTCCTGAGCCGTGTCCTCCTGGGACTGAGAGGGGGTCGTCCCAGTGTCCCCCAGTCCTGCCAGGGTGCTGGACAGACCGGTCATCCGTCCCGACAGCATGAGCAGGCCCATGAGGATAAGGACCACGCCCCCGGCTTTGGCAGTGTATTCCAGCCACCGGCTGTGGCTCCGGAAAAAGCTCAGGATGCGCTGGGTGAAGAGGGCCACCCCCAGGAAGGGAATGACAAAGCCCAGGGTATAGATACCAATGAGGATGAATCCTTGGGCCTGGCTCTGGGAGGACCCGGCCATGACCAGCACGCTGGTGAGGGCGGGACCTACGCAGGGAGTCCAGGCAAAGCTGAAGGTAAAGCCCATGACCAGGGCAGGGACGGGGCCCATGGCCCACCGGTCCAGCCGGAAGGGGAGCCGCAGTTCCCGGGAAAAGCCTTTCCCGAACAGCTGCCACAGGCCCATGAGAAGGATGAGGATTCCTCCGGCCAGGGTAAAGGTGGAGCGGTAACTGCTGAAGAACTGGCCCAGGGAGGTGACCCCCAGACCCAGCAGGAAGAAGGCGAAGCTGATTCCCACCACAAAAAAGAAGGTGTTCACCAGGGTACGGCGGCGGGTCTCCTCCTCCCCTGCCTCACGGGCGCCTCCGGCCAGGTAGCCCAGGTAAAGGGGCACCAGGGGAAGGACACAGGGGGAGAAAAAGCTGAGCAGGCCCTGGACAAAAACAGCCAGGGCAGAAACACTGGTTTGCAGGTCAAATCCCATAGATTCATTCCTTTCCGGCCCCGCCGGGGCCTGGGACAAAAAGTAAATTTTGTCTTAAAGTATACCACACTTTTCCCTTTCTGTGTGTGACCCGGTCACGGTAACCGGGAAGCCTTGTAAAAAGCGGGCTTTGGGAGTTATAATGATATTCAAAGAGCGGAAAGTTTTCCCCGAAAATCCAAAAGTGAGGTGGAATATTATGACAGAAATGGAGAAAAAACGGAACCGGGTGCTGGCCCCCCAGGTGATCAAGGCCCTGACCCTGCGGAACATGACCGCCCAGTTTGCCGAAACCAGGGAGGAAGCCCTGGCCATGGCCCTGGAACACATCCCCGCCAAGTCCTCGGTGGGCTGGGGCGGCTGTTCCAGCGCCCAGGAGATCGGTCTCATGGATGCCCTGCGGCAGGGGGATTACCAGCTGATGGACCGGGAATCCATCACTGACCCGGCCGAGAAAAACCGGCTGGCCCACGAGATCCTCAACCACTGCGACTACTTCCTGACCAGTGTCAACGGAATGAGCGAGGACGGCGTTCTGGTGAACATTGACGGCAACGCCAACCGGGTAGCCGCCATCGCCTTTGGCCCCGACCATGTGCTGGCCATTGTGGGGATGAACAAGGTGGTCCATTCCGAGGAGGATGCCTACCGCCGGGCCAAGTTCCTGGCCGCCCCCGTCAACGCCCAGCGGTTTGGGCTGGACACCCCCTGCGCCAAGCTGGGGAAATGCGCCCTCTGCAAGCACGAGCAGTGCATCTGCTGCCAGATTCTGGTGACCCGGTTCTCCCGTGTCAAGGGACGCATCCATGTGATCCTGGTCAACGAGGACCTGGGATTCTGAGTTTCCAATAAAAAAGGGAGGAAGCCGTCCGCTTCCTCCCTCTTTTTTATTCCATGGTCCTGCAGGCTTCCAGAAGAGCCTTCATGGGACTGCTGAGGAACTTATCCTTGTGGTAGACTGCCTCAATGGGCCGAAGGATGGGCAGGCCCTCCACCTCCAGGGCCACCAGTTCTCCCCGGTCCAGTTCCTTCCGCACCACCAGGGTGGAGAGCACCGCCACCCCCCGGCCGGCGGTCACCCCGTTTTTGATGGCCTCGGTGTTGGTGCAGTTCCAGCTCCGGACCATCCGTATCCCCTCCTGACGGAGGAGCTGCTCAAGCTGGTTCCGGTCCACGCTTCCCCGCTCCCGGCTGATCAGCTCCCACCCTTCCAGGTCAGCCAGCTTCAAATCCTTCTTCCGGGCCAGGGGGTGGTCCGGGGCGCTGACCAGGCAGAGCCGGTCGGTGAGGACCGGGATATGGAGCAGGTCCGGGTGGCGGACGATACCCTCCACCAGGCCCAGGTCCACCTGGTTGGAGAGAAGCATCTCCTCTATCACCGAGGTATTGTTTACCTCCACCATCACCTGACATCCTTTCAGGGCCTGGGCGGCCCGGTCCAGCAGAGGATTGATGAGGGCGGTCCCCACCGTCACGCTGCACCCCACCCGCAGTTCCTGGGGCCGGTCGGGGCGGCGGAGGGCCCGTTCCATCCGGTCAAAGCCCTCCAGCACCTGCCGGGCATAGGAGAGGAGCAGTTCCCCTTCCCGGGTAATATAAAGCCGCTGGGAAAGCCGCTCAAACAGGCGGACCCCATAGTATTCCTCCAACTCCTTTACCGCCTTGCTCACGGTGGGCTGAGACAGGTAAAGCCGGGCCGCCGCCCGGTTCATGGACCCTTCCCGGGCCACGGCCTCAAAGATTCGCAGATGTCGGATGGTCATAACCGGCCTCCTTATTCTCAAAGGGAATGGGCTTCCCCTTTATTATTCCTTATAATTATAACACAGCGTTCCTGTTCCAGGCAAAACAAAACCCCTGTTCCCAAGGAACAGGGGCAAAAAGAGCCTTGTTGGCCCCCTCGTGGAGAGGCAGAAGAAAAATTGGTCAGGCCATATTTACCAGGCCGGGGAGAAGGTAGCAGATGGTTCCCACCACCCCGCTGCCCAGAATGACCAGGACGGCGCTTACCTTGAATTTTCGCAGGATGTACAGGCTGGCGATGAAGATTCCCAGTTCCACCACCCGGAGGTTGGCCAGGGAGACATGGAACAGGTCACTCTGGAAAAGGCCCAGCAGCAGGATGGAGAGACCGGCGGAACCGATCATAGCCACCACCGCAGGCCGGAGGGCTCCCAGCACCACCTGAACGCCCCCTACGGTCCGGTACTTATAGTAGAAGTGGGCCAGGATAAAGCAGATGATAAAGGAGGGCAGGATACACCCGAAGGTGCAGAGAAGCACGCCCCCCACTCCGGCCAGACGCATTCCCACAAAGGTGGAAGAGTTGATGGAGATGGGGCCGGGGGTCATCTCGGCCACTGTGATCAGGTCGGAGAATTCAGCCATGGTCATTAGGCCGTGGCGGTTGACGATCTGGTCCTGAATCAGGGGGATGGCGGCGTATCCGCCGCCCACGCTGAACATTCCCACCTGGATAAAGGACAGGCAAAGCTGCAGCAGCAGTTCCATATCAGGCACACCCCTTTCCCTTGGTCTTCAGTTTATTTTTTCCCACAGACCAGGCCAGGTCCAGAAGACCGATGGCCAGGCAGCAGAGGATGACCACCATGGCGCTGACACCCAGCACACAGGTGGAGAAGAAAGCCACCACCATCATGGCGATGTAAAGGAACCGTCGGGTCTTGAGCACATTCCCGGCCAGGTTGATGACCACATCCGCAATCACCGCCGCCACACCGGCCCGCATGACCTGGAGGGCAATGGCAATATAGGGATTGGTGCGGAACTGGTCATAGCAGAGAGAAATCAGGGAGATGATGATCATGGGAGGGAGGATGGTGCCCAGCACAGCCACCAGGGAGCCCACAAACCCGAACATCTTATACCCGATGATGACCGAGGCGTTTACCGGCAGAGGGCCGGGAGCAGACTGGGTAATGGCGGTGACGTCCAGCATCTCGTCCTCCTCCAGCCAGTGAAGTTCCTCCACATACTTCTTTTTCATAAGGGAAACAATGACAAAGCCCCCGCCAAAGGTACAGGCGCTGAGCATAAACATGGACTTGAACAGAATAAACAATTTTTTGGCATCCAACTTCATGAGATAACTCCTTTCCTTTCGACCAGGTCAGTATATCACCTCCCAACCTATTTGAAAAATATATATGTTTCATAATTGTTATAGCTAAACAGAATAACTAAATTCAAGAGAAAACCCGCCGGTCCTCAAAGGATGGCGGGTTTTCTCTGTTAAGGCAGAATCGTTTGAGAAAGCAGATCGCTTATTTTCCCACATCCCGGCCAAGACTGATGGGCTTGGTGGGCTGGAAGTTTTCCACGCTCTTGGTCTTTTCGTGGAAATGGGGCATGGTGGCGGCAATGCCGCCCTTTTTGTAGAACACATCCTGTTCCGAAATGGGCAGGTCCACCCGCTGGCCGGTGGCCGCAGACTTATAAATAGCGGCAATCAGCTCGATGGTGTTCCGGCCCTGGAGACCGTCTATCTCCAGCTTTTCCCGGCCCAGAATGGCGTTGAGGAAGTTTCCGATCTGGGCGGGATGGCCTTCCAGCTCCAGGTCGGGCAGTTCCTTGTACCGCCGGTTCAGGGCATCCACCTGGTCGGTGTCCGGTTCCGGGAAGCCGTTGGGCAGAGCCTTGGAGGCAGATGCCTGCCAGGGCACGCTGATGCCGCCCTTCCGGCCCTGGAAGATAATCTCCTGGGCCTCATTGTGGGTGACCAGGGAAGCAGTCAGCTGGACCATGGAGCCGGGGTATCCCATCACTGCCACTGCGGCATCCTCACACTGGGAGTTGGAGTGGCCCACATTGGTGATAACGGCGCTGACCCACTGGGGCATTCCCAGCATCCACTGCATCAGGTCAATGTGGTGGACTGCATGGTTGGTGACACAGCCTCCCGATTCCTTTTCCCAGGTGCCCCGCCACCACAGGTCGTAGTAGTTTTCCCCACGCCACCAGAGGGAGTTGATGGTGCCAAACAGCACCGGGCCGATGGCTCCCTCCTCCAGCAGTTTTTTCACCTTCTGGTTGGGGGTCTTGTACCGGTTCTGGGCCACCACGCTAAGGAGCCGTCCGTTCTCCTGAGCCGCCCGGATCATCTGGTCGCACTCCTCCAGGGAGCCGGCCATGGGCTTTTCACAGATAACATGTTTCCCTGCATTGAGGGATTCCACTGCGGTCTGGGCATGGGCGCTGGGAGGCAGGCAGATGGAAACTGCATCGATATCCTCCCGCTCCAGGGCCTGATGGTAGTCCTCACAGGCCTGGGCATCCAGACCGTACCGGTCGATGAGTTCCTGGGCCTTCTGGGGGTAAAGGTCGCAGACCGCCCGCACCCGGCAGAGTTCCGGGAATTTCAGGTAAGCCTGGATATGCACATCCGCAATGGCCCCCGCTCCGATGATGGCGATTCCCAAAGGTTTCGGTTCCATAGTTCAGTCCTCCTTGTAGCTCACCCGGGTTGCCCCTTCCTGGGCATCCAGAGCCAGCTCCATGATCCGGAAAATGTATTCCTGGTCCATGGCGTTGTGGGTGCCGTCCAGGCAGTCCCGAATCATTTTTCCGAAGAAGGGGAAGCCGCATTTTCCGCTGACACACTCATGGTGTTCCCCTTCCCCGTTTACCCAGTACACATGGTCGCCCTCGGGGCTGTTGGCTACATCAATGTATTTCCGGATTTCAATGTACCCTTCCGTTCCGATGATAAGGGTCCGGCCGTCCCCCCAGGCACCCAGGCCGTCGGGGGTGAACCAGTCCACCCGGAAATATCCGGTGACCCCGTTGTCGCATTCCAGGGTGGCATCCCCGAAATCCTGGAACCGGGGATACTGGGGATGGGCATAGTTCCCGACCCGGCTCTGACGGATGACGCCGCCTTTGGCCCCGGCAAAGAAGACGAGCTGTTCGATCTGGTGGCAGCCAATGTCGGTAAGAATCCCGCCGTACTGGTCCGGCTCAAAGAACCAGCCGGGACGGTGGGGGGCATCCATCCGGTGGGGGCCCCAGCCCATGACCTGGACCACCCGGCCGATGGCTCCTTCTTCCAGCAGCTGCTGGGCATAGACCGAGGCTTCCACATGAAGCCGCTCACTGAAATAAGTATAATAGTGTTTCCCCGTCCGGGCAACCGTCTCCCGGGCTGCAGCCAGCTGTTCCCGGGTGGTCAGGGGAGGTTTATCCGAGAAGAAGTCCTTCCCGTGTTCCAGGGCCTGGATGCCGATGGGGCACCGGTCCGATGCAATGGCAGCGGAGGCGATCAGTTTGACGGGGCTTTCCAGCACTTCCAGGGCGCTCTCTGCCCGCCGGGCGGTGGGGAAAGCGGCCTGGAATTTTTCCACCTTGGCAGGGTCGGGGTCATACACCAGGGCGATCTCCGCCCCGGCCTCGGTGAGACCGTTGCACATCCCGTAGATGTGTCCGTGGTCCAGCCCGATGACACCCACCGGGAATTCTCCCGGGGCGCAGACAGGGCAGGACTTGCCTTTGGGCGCATAAGTGCTGCCGTCTTTTTTAATCTGCATTCTTACAACCCCCTGTTATCCGTAAATCATATTGGGCAGCCAGGTAACGATACCGGGGAAAATCAAAGCCAGCACGGTGGCGATGATAACGGTGGCAATGTAAGGCAGCAGGGGCTTGATGGATTTTTCCATGGGCAGATGTGCCACACCGCAGGAGATAAAGAGGAAGGTTCCCACGGGAGGAGTGATGGCGCCCAGCTGCATGATGATGACCATGATCACACCGAAGTGGATGGGGTCGAAACCGAAAGCGTTGCCGATGGCCAGCACGGTGGCGGCAAACATGGCAATGATAACGGTGGGATCCAGGAACATGCCCAGGATAATAAATACGATAAAGAGGAAGATGACCACCAGGATGGGATTGCCCAGCACATTGATGGCGAAATCCTGGACCTCAGTCTGGAAGTGGAGCCGCACCAGCACATTGGAGAGAACGCCTGCACCGGCGATGGTCATATACACCACGGCGGTAGTGATGGCGGATTCCACCAGGATGCCGGGGATATCCCGGACTTTCAGGCTCTTGGTAATGACAAATCCGTAGAACAGGCCGTAGAGGATGGCCAGAACGCCGGACTCGGTGGGGGTAACGATGCCGAAGCAGATACCGGACAGGATGATGAAAGGCATAAGGAGAGCGCCCAGGGAATGCCAGCCGGTGACCAGCAGGTTCTTGATGGAGAACCTGGTCCGGGGAATATCATACTTCCGGAGTTTGTATTCCATGTAGACCACGCCCATCTGGAGCAGGCCCAGCAGGATGCCGGGGCCCAGGCCGCCCATGAACATCCGTCCGATGGGCACTTCGGTGTAGTAGGCGTAGAGGATCATGGCAATGCTGGGAGGGATAATGGGGGAAAGCATGGAGGAACCGGCGGTAACTGCCACCGAGTAGTCCTTATCGTATCCCTGCTTTTCCATGGCGGGGATGAGCATTCCGCCGATGGCGGCAGCGTCGGCACAGCCGGAGCCCTGGATGCCGCCGAAAATCATGGAGGTAAGCACATTCACATGGCCCAGGCCGCCGGGAAGGAAGCCTACTGCCGCATCTGCAAAGTTTACCAGCTTATCGGTGATTTTGGCCTTCATGATAATGTTGCCCGCCGTCACAAAGAAGGGGATGGCCAGAAGGGAAAGGCTGTTCACACTGCCGAACATCTTGATGATGGTAAGGCTCATGGAGTTGCCTTCCGAGACAATGAAGATGATTCCTGTAATCAGCAGGGCCATAAAGATGGGGAATCCCAAAAAGATAAAGACCAGCAGGACCAGGAAGATCAAAAGGGTCATTAACATAGACTATATCCTCCTTTTAAAAAGCGCCGCCGGCGGTCCCTTCATCTTCCTTGACAAAGGGATGCTTGCCGAAGATGAAGATGAGCAGATAATCGTAGAACAGGTAGAAGCATCCTACCGGGATAGCTGCATAGAACCAGGCGTTGGAGATATGGAGATTTTGCAGATAGCTCCGGCTCTGGTCCATGGTGACCTGGATGCCCACCACGATCAGGACCACCAGGGTGATGAGCACCACCACCTGGGCGATCTTTTTCAGGCCCTTGGCCACCTTGGGGGGCAGATGATTGCTGACCAGTGTCTCCAGGCTGACATGAGCATTGCTCTTTACGCCCAATCCGGCTGCCAGGAAAGCGATCCAGACCGCGCCCATCTGCATCAGCTCGTTGACCCAGGGGAAGGGCCGCATGGAGGGCACGCCCCGGACAATATACCGCAGAATAATGTTGGTAAGGCACATGATAATGCAGGCGGAAAGGATGCCCACCAGGGCAGCGATCCGAATCCCGTTCAGAACCTTATCCACTTTTTCCAGTTTTTTCACAATTAACCTCCCGAAAAAAGTTCCCTAAAAAAGCCGGGCCGCCGGCCTGATACAGCCGGCAGCCCGGACCAAACCGCTATTGTTCCGATTCCTGTATGGCAGGGATTTTTATTCCACTGCGGTGAGCAGGTCGTAGAAAGCCTGCCAGCCTTCGCCCTTGGACAGGTATTCCTCGGTCATGGGAGCGCAGGCTTCCTTCCAGGCATCGATATCCTGGATCTCGGTAACGGTAACGCCGTTGTCCTTCATGGCCTGGAGAGCAGCCTCCTGGTCAGCATCGTCGATCTCTTCCTGGTAGGCCTGAGCCTCGTCGGCAGCTTCCTTCACCACAGCCTGGAGGTCCTCAGGGAGAGACTCCAGCCATTCGGTGTTGAAGAAGTAGTAGGTGCAGGCGATGATGTGGTTGGTGATGGCCAGGTACTTGCCGTTGTCTTCCAGAGCGGAAGCATGGAGGGAGCTGGGAGAGCCTTCGCAGCCATTGCAGACGTTCTGGCTCATGGCGGTGTAGATGTCATTCCAGTCCATGGTGATGCCGGCGGCGCCCAGGGACTCAAACATGGAAATATACACAGCGTTGGGGCCCCGCATGATCAGGTCTTCCATATCAGCCAGGCTGTTGACGGGCACGTTGGTGAGCATATCACGGGAACCCTGGGACTGGCCGGACATGGCGGTGAAGCCGATGGGAGCAACCACTTCGTTCATGTAATCCAGAACAGCCTGGTCCTTCATGACCCGGCGGTAATGGTCGTTATCCTTGAACAGGAAGGGGAACTCGAACAGCATAAGCTGCTCGCAGCCTTCGTAGGCACCGGGGCCGGTGCCGGGGGCGGCACAGACCATTTCCAGGTCGCCTGCCTGGGCCATGGCTACCTGCTCGGACTGGCTGCCCAGCTCGGAGCCGAAGTTGGCGGTGCAGTTGATACGGCCTTCAGACTTCTCGTTGACCAGCTCGGCGAACTTTGCCAGAGCCTGGCCTACGGTGGAGTTGGCTGCCAGGTTGGTGGAGCAGCGGAGTTCATAGGTAGTGTTATCGGCAGCAGCAGTCTCGCCGCTGTCGGCAGCGTCGGTTCCGGCGGTATCGGTGCCGGCAGTCTGTCCGCAGGCGGCCAGGGACAAAACCATGACCAGTGCCAGGACCAGGGCTAACAGTTTTTTCATGTTGATCTCCTTTCAGATGTTGGCTTTCGGGGAAGTCCCCTTCTTTTTGGATTCTGTGGGTCCGGATCAGCTCGACCTTCCGGGGCCCGGACCTGGTTTTCATACCTCCTTTCTCTGATGGATCTTATTTGAATTTCACTCTGAGAACATTGGGTTTTCCCGGGTGCCCTCCCCTCCCCGGAGGAAAAGAAGGGGGAGAGGAAAAGGCGGCCCAGAAAATAGGCAATCGTTTGCTTGTTTGCTTTCAGTATATTTGCCTCCTTTCCCTTTGTCAATAATTTTTTGTCAATCTTTCCAGTTTTCAGCAGCTTTTATATATTTTTTTGTGTTTTTTGTGCATTTCCCATAGGCAAAAAATGGGCAAAAAAACTGCAATTTGGTTGACGGGGCCGAATCTATCTTTTATACTGGAACTATCAAAAATCCGCAGCAGTCCTGATTTTTTTCGGTCTGCCGCTTTTTTTCGAGGTGATAAAATGGCCCAGCACTACGCCACTTTGAAAGACGTTGCCAAGCTGGCAGGCACCACTGCCGGCACGGTCTCCTATGTGCTCAGCGGGAAGGAAGGCCGGTACATCAGCGACGATATGCGCCGGCGGGTCATGCAGGCGGTGGAGGAGCTGGGTTATGTAAAGAGCAGCGCCGCCAGCAGCCTGCGGGGGAAAAAGAGAGGGATCATTGCAGTGCTGGTCCCCCAGTTTTCCAACCAGTTCTTTACCCGGATCGTGGTGGCCATTGAGGCAGTGGCCGACCAGAAGGGATACATCCTCAGCATCTGCAACACCTTCGACGACCCCAAGCGGGAGGGGGAAATTGTGAACCGGATGGCCCAGCACCGGGTGGACGGATACATCATTTCCCCCACCACCGCCGGAAAGGAGAACACCAGCCAGGTGCGGCGGCTGGGGGTCCCCCTGGTTCTGGTGGACCGTTCCATGCCCGGGGTGGAGGAATATCCCCTGGTCACCTTCAGCAACTACCAGTGCGGTTACATGGCTGCGGAATATCTTCTCAAAATGGGCCACCGGAAAATTGCCTTCCTGGACTGGAATTCCAGCGTTCCCGACCTGGAACAGCGGTTGGACGGGTTTCAGGATGCCATGACCCGGTACGGGATCCCTCCCCAGGAACGGATCTGCCGGCTGGACGTTCTGTCCGACGAAAGCGGATATCGGATGACACAGGAGACCCTGGAAAGCCACCCGGATATCACCGCCATCCTCTTTGCCAACAACATCCAGGCCAAGGGCGGGGTCCGGTATCTCAGCCAGCAGGGGCTGAAAATCGGGGAGGACATCTCCATCATTCTGATCGGTTCCCCGGAATGGGCCAGCGTGGGCGGAAACGATTTTGCCCACATTGAACAGCACGAGGAGGAGATGGGCTGGCAGGCCGCTTCCCTCCTTCTGGAACTGATCGAAAACCCCGATGCCCAATGCGCCCCTGTGACGGTGAACTGTTCCCTTCACCCGGGAACTTCGGTGAAAAATCTTTTGGAAAACAAGGGTTCTCCCCAATAAAATCCCTTTTGGCACCGGCGGAATCTTCCGCCGGTGCTTTTTCTTTTCTTCCAAAAGATTACAAAAAAGAAACGATTCCAACGGTTTTTGCTCCAAAAGAGAAAATACTGCACAAAAACCGGGGTTCAAGGTTGTGATTTAAAACAAAGTTCATTAAAATTTTAATATAATACTTGAAATTTTAGTGGAAATGGTGCATTATTGGAGCATAATCCGGTTGGAAACATTTCCAACCCCAACCAAGGACCATGCCTGTGGAAGGCATATTTTTTAAGGAGGAAAACAGTTATGAATGCAAAGAAGATCATCTCTCTGCTCATCGTCTGCGCCATGGCAGCTGCTCTGCTGGTTGGCTGCGGTTCTTCCGCTCCTGCCACCACCGATGACGCTTCCGGCGAGGCAGCCAGCACCGGGGCTACCGGAAAGGTTTACTACCTGAACTTCAAGCCCGAACAGGATCAGCAGTGGCAGGATCTGGCCGCTGCCTACACCGCCGAGACCGGTGTTCCTGTAACCGTTGTTACCGCCGCTTCCGGTGAGTACGAGACCACCCTTATGAGCGAGATGGCCAAGAGCGACGCTCCCACCCTGTTCCAGGTGAACGGACCTGTAGGCCTGGCCAACTGGAAGGACTACTGCTACGACCTGACCGGCACCGACCTGGTCTCTGAACTGACCAGCGACGCTTATGCCCTGAAGGACGGGGACGCCACCCTGGGCGTTGGCTACGTCATCGAGTCCTACGGCCTCATCGTCAACAAGGACCTGCTGGAGCAGGCCGGCTACACCATCGAGGACATCAACAGCTTCGAGAGCCTGAAGAAGGTGGCCGAAGACATCACCGCCCGTCAGGATGAGCTGGGCTTCGCAGCCTTCACCTCCGCCGGTATGGACGGTTCCTCCGACTGGCGTTACAAGACCCACCTGGCCAACCTGCCCATCTACTTTGAGTACCAGGCAGACGGCATCACCTCCACCGATGCCATCAAGGGCACCTACCTGGACAACTACAAGAACATCTTTGACCTGTACATCAACAACTCCACCTGCGATCCCACCCAGCTGGCCGGCAAGACCGGCGACGACAGCCGGAACGAGTTCCTGGCAGGGGAAGCCGTCTTCTATCAGAACGGCTCCTGGGAGTATGTCAACCTGACCGGTGAGAACGGCTTCACCGACGATCAGCTGGCCATGATCCCCATCTACATCGGCGTAGGCGACGAGGCCAACCAGGGCCTGTGCACCGGCTGCGAGAACTACTGGTGCATCAACAACGCTGCTCCCGAAGAAGATATCCAGGCTACTCTGGACTTCCTGACCTGGTGTGTCACCTCCGAGGAAGGCACCGCTGCCCTGGCCAACGAGATGGGCTTTGTCATCCCCTTCAAGGGCGCTGCCGAGTCCACCAACCTGTTCGTAAAGCAGGACAGCGAGATGACCGCCGCCGGCAAGGTTCCCGTAGCCTGGACCTTCACCACCATGCCTTCCGAGAACTGGAAGAACGGCGTTGGCTCTGCCCTCACCGCTTATGCCGCCGGCACCGGTGACTGGGACGGCGTTGTGACCGCCTTTGTGGACGGCTGGGCTTCTGAAGTTGCTCTCAGCGCAACTGCCGGCTGATCCCTGTACACCAACCCAACACAAGGGTAACACCATGCGGGAGGGGCGGGCGAATGTCGCCCACCCCTCCCGCTTTTTTTACAAAAAATAGGGAATGATGTTATGGAAAAATCCATCCGAAAATTCTGGCCCATCTTCGTTCTCCCCACTCTGGCGGCCTTTATCATCGGCTTTATCTGGCCCTTTATCTGGGGGATCGGACTTTCTTTCTGCCAATTCATCACCGTCAATAAAGTAACCTTTGTGGGCATCCAGAACTATATCAGCGTCTGGGCCGACAACACCTTCACCCACGCATTCGTATTTACCGCTGCTTTCACCATTGTCTCCACCGTCCTCATCAACCTGTGCGGGTTCGGGCTTGCCCTCCTTCTCACCCGGCACATCAAGGGGACCAACCTGTTCCGCACCGTCTACTTCATGCCCAACCTGATCGGCGGCGTGGTGCTGGGCTACATCTGGCAGACCCTCTTCAACGGTATCCTGACCATTCTGGGCAAGCCCCTGATCACCCTGAACGCCACCTACGGTTTCTGGGGCCTGATCATCCTTATGTGCTGGCAGCAGATTGGCTACATGATGATCATCTACATTGCGGGACTTCAGAACGTTCCCCCCGACCTGATCGAGGCCGCCAAAATCGACGGGGCCAACTCCCGTCAGATCCTGACCAAGGTGAAGATTCCCATGGTCATGCCCAGCATTACCATCTGCACCTTCCTCACCCTGACCAACTCCTTCAAGCTCTTTGACCAGAACCTGTCCCTGACCGGAGGCGAACCCGCCAAGTCCACCATGATGCTGGCCTACAACATCTACGATACCTTCTACGCCCGCAGCGGGCCCCAGTGGAAGGGCATCGGCCAGGCCAAGGCCGTGGTCTTCTTCCTGGCCGTGGTGGTCATCGCTCTGGTCCAGCTTCGTATTACCCGTTCCAAGGAGGTGCAGCAGTAATGAGTGCCAGTAAAATGACCCGCCGGATAAACGCTGTGCTTTCGGTCCTGCTGGGCCTGCTCTGCATCGCCTACGTTTACCCCATCTTTCTGATTCTGATCAACTCCCTGAAAACCGAACGGGCCATCACCACCGCCACGGTGTTCCAGCTGCCCACCGCCGAGACCTTTGTAAAGTTCCAGAACTACATCACCGGCATTACCTCCATGAACTTTCTGCAGTCCTTCTGGTACAGCCTGTTCATCTCGGTCTCCTCGGTTTTCCTTATCCTCCTTTGCTGTTCCATGTGCGCCTGGTTCATCACCCGGGTAAAGGGCAAGCTGTCCAGCGCCATGTATTATCTCTGTGTGTTCAGCATGGTGGTCCCCTTCCAGATGGTCATGTTCACCCTGGCCAAGACCGCCGATACCCTCAAGCTGAACAACCCCTACAACATCTGCATCATCTACCTGGGCTTCGGCGCCGGTCTGGCCGTCTTTATGTTCACCGGATTCATGAAATCCATGCCGGTGGAAATTGAGGAGGCCGCCATGATCGACGGGTGCAACCCCCTTCAGATTTTCTTCAAGGTGGTCTGCCCCATCCTCAAGCCCACCATGATCTCCACCGCCATTCTGGAAGTCATGTGGGTCTGGAACGACTATCTGCTTCCCACCCTGGTGCTGGACATCAAGTCCTACCGGACCATCCCCATGGCCATCCAGTATTTCCGGGGCAGCTACGGCAAGGTGGAAATGGGCCCCATGATGGCCTGCATCATGCTCACCGTTCTGCCGGTGGTCGCCCTTTATCTGGTCTGCCAGAAGTACATCATTGAAGGGGTCGTGGCCGGTGCCGTCAAGGGATAAATTTCCCTGCCCCTTCCCGGGAAATTCCCAAGAAAGAAGGCCTTTCCCATGACCATCAAAGATATTGCCAGGGAAGCCGGATATGCAGTTGGCACCGTCTCCCGGGTTTTGAACAACAACCCCAACGTAAGCCCCCAGGCCCGCCAGCGGATTCTGGAGGTGATTCAAAAGCACAAATTCCAGCCCAACACCAACGCCCGCCGCCTGAAACAGCAGCAGTCCCAGGGCATCGCCATGATCGTAAAGGGCACCCACAATATGCTCTTTGCCCTGGTGCTGGAAAAACTCCAGGCCCAGTGTTCCGCCGCCGGGTACAGCAGCATGGTCTACTACATAGACGAGGCGGACAACGAGGTGGAGCGGGCCCGGCAGATCTGCCGGGAACACAAGCCCCGGGGGGTGGTGTTCCTGGGCTCCAACCGGGAGAACTTCACCCCTCAGCTTACCGAGCTGGGCGTTCCCTGCCTGCTCATGACCAACACCGCCGCCAGCCAGCCCATTGAGAATCTGTCCAGTGTCAGCGTGGACGACGTGTCCGCCGCCGCCCGGATGATCGATCATCTCTGGTCCCAGGGCCACCGGCAGATCGAGCTGATCGGGGGCTTCCTGGATTCCAGCCAGCCCAGCGCCGCCCGGCTCAGCGGCTGCCTGTCCGCCTTTTCCCGGCTGGGGCTTTCCTACGATGCCCCCACCCGGTACGCCCAGGCCCGGTATACCCTGGAAGGGGGATACAAGGCCATGGAACAGCTGCTGGCCGCCCGACCCAACCTGACCGCCGTATTTGCGTTCAGTGACATTATGGCCATCGGAGCCATCCGGGCTTTGCAGGACCACGGGCTCCGGGTCCCCCAGGATGTTTCGGTCTGCGGCTTTGACGGGCTGGAACTGGGGGAATACCTGATTCCCCGGCTTACCACCATCCGCCAGCCTGCGGAAAAAATGGCGGAGCGGGGGGTCGCCCTTCTCATCCAGTCCATTGAGGAGGATGCCCCTGCCGTCCATGAGCTGGTCCCCTATCAGCTGGTGGAGGGGGAGAGCGTGCTCCGGTTTTAACCCACCATCGAAAGGAGGAACGACCTTTGCGTGCAGCCGGTGTGCTGTTGCATCTGTCCAGTCTTCCCTCCCCCTACGGGATGGGGACCATGGGACAGACCGCACGGTCATTTGTTGATTTTCTTGTCCGTTCCGGGATGAAGTACTGGCAGCTCCTGCCCATCTGCCCCACCAGCTATGGGGACAGTCCCTACCAGTCCTTCTCCACCTTTGCGGGCAACCCCTATTTCATTGACCTGGATTTGCTGGAGGAGGAAGGCCTGCTCCAGAAATCCGAATACCAGAACCTGCCCTGGGGGGATGACCCGGCCCGGGTAGACTACGGCCTTCTGTACCAGAACCGGTTCCGGGTGCTGGCCCTTGCCTGCCGCCGGCTTCTGGCCCAGGCCCCCCACCAGTACCAGACCTTCTGCCGGGAAAACCAGTTCTGGCTGGAGGACTACGCCCTCTTTATGGCCCTCAAGAACAAGAACGGGGGCGGACCCTGGACCCAGTGGCCCCAGCCTTTGAAAAACCGGGAACCCCAGGCTCTGGCCCAGGCCCGGGAGGAGCTGGGGGAGGATGTGGACTTCTGGAAGGGAGTCCAGTACCTGTTCTTCTCCCAGTGGCGGGCCCTGAAAGAGTACGCCAACAGCCGGGGAATCCGAATCATCGGAGACCTGCCCATCTATGTGGCAGCGGACAGCGTGGATGTCTGGAGTGACCCTTCCGCCTTCCAGCTGGACGAAAACCTGCTTCCCACCCAGGTGGCAGGCTGCCCCCCTGACGGATTCTCCGCCACCGGTCAGCTCTGGGGGAACCCCCTCTATGACTGGGATGCCATGGCCCGGGACGGCTATACCTGGTGGATCCGCCGCATCCAGGTGCTTTGCAGCACCTATGACATCCTCCGCATCGACCATTTCCGGGGCTTTGCGGGATACTACTCCATCCCCTACGGCAGCACCGATGCCTGCAACGGACAGTGGCGGACCGGTCCCGGCATGGCCCTGTTCCGTGCGGTGGAGAAAGCCCTGGGCAGGCTGCCCATCATTGCCGAGGACCTGGGCTTTTTGACCCCCGACGTGCGCCAGCTTCTGGCGGACAGCGGATTCCCCGGCATGAAGGTGCTGGAATTCGGTTTTGACAGCCGGGACGGAGGGGATTACCTTCCCCACACCTATCCCCGGAACTGTGTGGTCTACACCGGCACCCACGACAACGAGCCCATTCTGGGCTGGTTTGACACCGCCCCCGCCGATGACACCGCCCTGGCAGTGGAGTATCTCCGGCTGACCCGGGAGGAAGGGTATCACTGGGGGATGATGGCCGCCGTCTGGGGCAGCGTGGGAGACCTGGCCATTGTCCAGGCTCAGGACCTGCTGGGCCTGGGCCACAGCAGCCGGATGAACACCCCCTCCACCCTGGGAGGGAACTGGTGTTGGCGGGCTTTGCCCGGGGCCTTTGACGACGCCCTGGCCGCCAAAATTCACCGGCAGCTGGAGCTGTACGGCCGCCTTGCCTGAAAATTTCCTTCTCCTTCCCGTCCCCGCTTTCGGTGCTTTGCCGGGAGCGGGGCTTTTGTGAGATTTTTTCGCTTTATTTTGACAAGTTTCCCTCAAAGGCATACAATATTTTCAAAGACATTCTGCCAAAAGGAGGACTCTCCATGGATATGGTACAAGAAGCCCGATACGGCTGTTTTCTCATCCTTCCTTTGAAATTCCGGCCCCAGGACCTGGACCGGAAAAAGCTGGCGGCCTGGGGGAACCCCCTGGTCCCCGCCACCCCCGACCTGAACCAGAACATCAAGGCCATGCTGGTGAAGGACGGTCCCGGCTCGGTGGGCTGGGGAGTCTGTCTGGAACCGGAGCTTCTCACCCGGCCTTTGGAGGGTCAGCCGGTCTCCTTCCGGGTGGGGGAGCCGGACCAGGAATTCACCTTCACCCTGGACCGTTCCTACCTTTACCTCTTCCACACCCAGGTGGCCTTCCTCTGTCTGGGGCTCTCCTTTGACAGGATGGAGACCCTGGCCGCCGTCTGCAACCCGGGCTTTGCCAAAAACGAGGCCCCCTTCTTCTGGCTGGACGAGACGGGGGCATCCCATCCCCTTGACCTGGACCGGTGGCTCTCCCGGCTGATGGAGCCTTTGGGGCTGGAAAAATTCTTCCCCGGGGATTCCCCCTGGCTGCTGGACAACTACGCCTACATTTTCGGGGTCATGCCCCGGTGGTTCCAGACCCTGGAAGAACTGCGGCAGATCACCTTCTCCCTCCACAAGATGAAATCTCCCCAGGCCCCTGCCCAGGACCAGGCGGAGGAGGACATCCGGTATGTTTACGCCGCCCGGAATCTGGCCCGGGACAAATACCGGTGGGGCTGCTGTGTGGCCAGCCAGACCATCTCCTACATTACCGCCGACCCGGAGATGGACCTGGAGGCCGAGCGCCGGGCCCAGGCCCGGGACGGGCTGCCGGTGGTGCTGCTGGCTCTCTATGAAAAGTATACCTGTCTCCGGTTCACCCAGCTTATGGTGAGCCTGGAGAAGAAGGAAATCAGGAGCCTGAAAAACCTGATGCTCAATTTCCGGGCTTTCGGCACGGTGGTTCCCGCCAATCTGTCCCGGTGGCACAATGTAAAGCAGATTTACGCCAACCTGCTGGAGGTAAACGACATTCCTGCCGCCATCAGCGATGTGACCGACAAGCTGAATCTGCTGGCCGCCCACCAGGAGGAGGTGGAGCGGGCCCGGAACGAGACCATCTTCAACCTGATTACCCTTTTCGGTATCGTCTCCATTCTGGCCTCGGTCCTCTCCATTGTCCAGATACTGTCGGAGGGGGGCGCCGCTTTCTGGATCTCCACCCTTCTGACCACCCTTTTCATGGTCCTGGTCACCGCTGCCGCAGTTTTCCGGCGATAAAACAAGGGAGCCTTCCCGGGGGAAGGCTCCCTTTCTGTTTTTATCAGCCGTACACGGCGGAGTGGAACAGGTCCACCCGCCAGCCCTGGGCGGTGTTCACCAGCCGGATGGGATATTCCGCCGTATACACCTCCATGGACTCTCCCTTGTCCCAGTTGGCGTCGTAGTGGGCAATGAGGGTGAATTCCACCTTCTCCCCATCCCGGTATTCCAGCCGGTAGGTGTCGGGGTATTCCTCCTCCACATACCGGGTATATCCTTCCACCATGGTCATGGAACAGCCTCCCGGCCCTCCATAGCAGGCCAGCTGGCCATTATAATCTATGAATTTCCGGTCCAGGCTGTACCGGGGGTCATCCAGCACATTCCGGGTGAAAATGCTTTCCATCAGCTGGACATATTCCTCATAGGAGTTTTCAAACAGGTAATATTCCCCCTCCACCTGGTCCACAAAGCTGCCGTCGCCGGACTGCTGGACAAAGCCAAAGCTGACGATGTTGTCCCCCAGCCCCTGAAGGGTGTAGGTGGCCTCCCGGGCCTGCTGGAATACCTCCTCCTGGTCCGGGGTAAGGAACTGGTCGGTGGAGTCCGCCTCCTGGCCTGCCATAGGGTCGGGGGTGGGTTCCGGGGACGGGGTGGGAGAAGAGGTCATCTCGGGGACAGGGGTCACCGAGGGGGTGGGGGCAGGCGGGTCCTGCACCCCAGCGCACCCGGCCAGAAGGGCCAGCAGAAGGGCAGCCCCCGCCAGAAGGGAAAGCCTTTTCATAAAATCATCTCCTTTTTCATTACCTTTACTTTATCTCCAAAATGTTTCCTTCTTGTAAACAGTTGTCCGCCTGATATATTTTTGTCAGCCTGACCAAAAGAGCCCCGGGAAAATATGGCAACCTGCCAAAATCCCTGGTATATCAGGAAAAACCGTTGACTTCCCCTTTGGGGAGTGGTATTCTTTATCCAGTGATCAGTGGCCCCGGTGGGCCTGGTTGGATTGTTACCGGTAATGCGGGCTAGACCAACTCCGTTAAGACCTTCTTCTTGTTGCAGGAATGGTGTTTGATGGGGCTGGTATTTTTTTTACCCGCCGCCGAGAGGAGGAGGGTGTCAGCTGTGCGGATCAAAAAGGTGATCAACAACAACATCCTCTGTGTCATTGATGAAAAAGGCAGCGAAATGATCGTTACCGGCCGGGGCCTGGGCTTTGGCCGGAAGGTAGCCCAGTTTGTGGACCCCGCCCAGGTGGAAAAAGTCTACCGGATGGAGGGGAAAGCGGAGCAGCGGAAGCTGCGGGAGCTGGTGGAGCAGATTCCCCTGGAACATCTCCGGCTGACCGAGGAGATGATCGGGATGATAAAAGCCGCCATCCCCCAGCCCTTGAACGAGAGCCTTCTCATCACCCTGGCCGACCATCTGAGCTTTGCCATCCAGCGGAAGGAACAAGGCATTGAGTTCGAGAATCCTCTGGCCGGGAACATCCTCTGCTACTACCCCACCGAGTACCAGCTGGGTCAGCGGTGCCTGGAACTGGTCCAGGAAAATCTGGGGGTCACCCTTCACCCGGACGAAGCCTCCTTCATTGCCCTTCACATTGTAAACGCCCAGCTCAACACCAAGATGAGCGAGATGTACCAGATCACCCAGCTCATTGACGGGGTCATCGGGGTGGTGGAAGGTTTTTACGGGGAGGGCAGCAGCTTTGACCGGCAGTCCCTCAACTTTCACCGGTTTGTGGTGCACCTGCGGTACTTTGCCCAGCGGCTGTTCCAGGATAAGCTGATGGAGGATTCCCCCGCCCAGAGCGACGCCTCCTTCCGGGCCCTCATTGCCCAGAGCTGTCCCCGCCATTACCAATGCGCCCAGGAAGTGGGCCAATACATCCAGACCGCCTGGAACAAGACCCTCTCCCAGGAGGAGCTGATCTACCTGACCATCCATCTCAAGCGGGTGGCGGGCGATTTGGAGGAGCCTGTCTCCTGACCCTTTTTACAACTGAATTTGACTGGATAGTTACTGCACCCACCGATTTCTGTGCAGGCTAGACCTGTATGGCTCTGCCCCGAAAGGACAGGGTCGTATGGGTCTGTTTTTATATATACCCTTTTTCAACCTTTTCTTTTTTCAGGAGGAATCTGTATGAAAGACAAGATTTTCGGAGTATTGCAGCGGGTCGGCCGCTCCTTCATGCTCCCCATCGCCCTGCTTCCGGTGGCAGGTCTGCTGCTGGGTATCGGCAGCTCCTTCACCAACGAGACCATGCTGGAAGCCTACAACCTGACCGGAGTCATCTATCCCGGCAGCGCCGTATACACTGTGCTGGACATTATGAACCAGTGCGGCAGCGCCATCTTCAACAACCTGGCCCTTCTCTTTGCCATGGGCGTGGCCATCGGCATGGCCAAGAAGGAAAAAGAGGTTGCGGCCCTCTCCGGCGCCATTGCCTACCTGGTCATGAACACCGCCATCAGCGCCATGATCCATGCCGCCGGCGGTGTGGAAGCCATGGCCCCCAACACCACCACCTCCATGCTGGGCATCACCACCCTTCAGATGGGCGTGTTCGGCGGTATCATTGTTGGTCTGGGTGTGGCTGCCCTCCACAACCGGTTCTATAAGATCCAGCTGCCCCAGGTCCTTTCCTTCTTCGGCGGCACCCGGTTCGTTCCCATTGTCTGTACCGCCGTCTACCTGCTGGTAGGCATTGCCATGTTCTTTGTCTGGCCTGTGGTCCAGACCGGCATTGGCATGCTGGGCAACCTGGTTCTGGTCTCCGGCTACGCCGGCACCTGGATTTACGGTCTCATTGAACGGGCCCTCATTCCCTTCGGACTTCACCATGTATTCTATATGCCCTTCTGGCAGACCGCAGTGGGCGGCACCGCCATCATTGACGGGGTCACCGTCCAGGGCGCCCAGAACATCTTCTTTGCCGAGCTGGCTTCCAAGAATGTGACCCAGTTCTCGGTGGAGGCCACCCGGTTTATGGCCGGCAAGTTCCCCCTGATGATCTTCGGCCTGCCCGGAGCCGCTCTGGCCATGTACCGCACCGCCCGCCCCGAAAAGCGGAAGGTGGTGGCCGGTCTGCTTCTCTCCGCCGCCCTCACCTCCATGCTCACCGGTATCACCGAGCCTTTGGAGTTCACCTTCCTCTTTGTGGCTCCCGCCATGTATGCGGTCCACTGTGTCTATGCCGGTCTGGCCTACATGCTCATGCACATGCTCAATGTCTGCGTGGGTATGACCTTCTCCGGCGGCCTCATTGACCTGACCCTCTTCGGTATTCTCCAGGGGAACGAAAAGACCCACTGGATCTGGGTTGTAGTAGTCGGCGTTGTCTACTTCTTCCTCTACTACTTCACCTTCACCTTTATGATCCGGAAGTTTGACCTGAAGACCCCCGGCCGGGAAGCCGACGGGGAGGAGACCAAGCTCTACACCCGTGCCGACTTCAAGGAGAAGACCGGGGTAGGTCCCGATGCCTCCGGTGCTGCCGCCGGGGAGGATGCCGTTTCCGCCCTGATCCTGGCCGGTCTGGGTGGCAAGCCCAACCTGTCCGACCTGGACTGCTGCGCCACCCGGCTCCGGGTGACTGTCCATGACCCCGCCCTGGTCCGGGACGACCTGCTCAAGCAGAGCGGCGCTTCCGGTGTGGTCCACAAGGGGGACGGCATCCAGGTGATTTACGGGCCCCAGGTTTCCGTCATCAAGTCCAACCTGGAAGATTATCTGGAGACCCCTGCCGCTGACGCTCCCCTTTCCGTTCCCGCCCCTGCAGCTCCTGCCAAGGAAGCTGCCCCCAAGGCCGCCCATGAATCCCAGGTGCTGGCCAGCCCTCTGGCCGGTGAGGTGATGCCCCTGGACCAGGTTCCCGACGAAGCCTTTGCTTCCGGCGCTCTGGGGGATGGCATTGCCATTCAGCCCACCCAGGGGAAGCTTTTCGCCCCCGCCGACGGCACCGTGGATAACCTGTTCGAGACCCATCACGCCATCGGCCTGGTCACTCCCCAGGGTGCAGAACTGCTTCTTCACATCGGCATTGACACCGTCAAGCTGGAAGGAAAGCACTTTACCCCCCATGTCCAGGCCGGGCAGGAGGTAAAGAAGGGGGACCTGCTCATCTCCTTTGACCTGGAAGCCATCCAGCAGGCGGGATATTCCACCGTCACCCCCCTTATCCTCTGCAACAGCGAGGAGTATTCTTCCCTCACTCCCCTGGCCCAGGGCACTGTTCAGCCCGGTCAGGACCTTCTGGAGCTCCGGTAAGAATCCCTTGTTTTTCTCCCCTCTGGCCTCCCGGGAAACCGGGGGGCCTTTTGGGTCCGGTAAGAATTGGAAAAACCATTTTCAAAGGCTTTTGAATCTGGTAAACTGTAAAGAGAATGTTTGTTTCAAGGGGGTGCCCTGTATGGTCCATATTCTGTTTTCCCGGCTGGTGGTAAGTCTGCTGGCCTGTACCTTTTTCCTTACCGGCTGCGGCCAGGAACCGGAGGAATCCCCGGTGGGCGCCACTGCCGCCCCCAGCCCATCTCCTGCGCCGGTGGTGACCGCCGTCCCTGCCGGGCCCGCCTTCCTCACCGCCGCCTTTGCAGAGGACCATCAGCCCCAGGAATACCTTGAGTTTCAGGAGGAACCCACCGGCCATGAAGTACAAATCGTCATTGCCACCGACCGGCAGGTGACCGACTTTCAGTTTCTGGCCCTCACCCCCCGGGAGGAGGAAGGGGACCTGACCTGGGACACCGAAGTGCTCTATTCCCTGGATGTATTCTCCCCCCACACTCCCCTTCTGGTGACCACCACCTTTGCGGGGGACCTGCCCGGGCGGGGAATCGCCTACACCGACACCGACGGCAGTACCCGCCATTACACCCTCTCCCTCAGCGGGAAGGACGGGAGCCTGCTGCTGGAAGAGTTTACCCCCTGATTTTTGAATCCCCTTCCCGTTCGGGCGGGGGATTTTCTGTTTTATATTGACAAACTGTAAAAAAACCGGGATTCCCTGTACCCCGGGCCTTTGGCGGGGTATAATAGAATCACAGTTATAAAACGACCCCATTTTTCAGGAGGTGTACCCTGTATGTGTACCAGCATTTCCTTTACCCGGCCCGTTCTCTTTGGCCGGAACCTGGACCTGGAAGTTTCCTTCGGCCAGCAGGTGGCGGCGGCTCCCCGGGAGCTGGAGTTCCGGTTCCATCACCGTCCCCCCATGACCCGTCATCTGGCTATGCTGGGCATGGCCAACATGGCCGGGGACATCCCGCTCTATGCGGAAGCCTTCAATGAGGCCGGGCTGTATATGGCCGGGCTGAACTTTCCCGGCAACGCCTACTATTTTCCCGACACCCTGGACGCTCCCCAGGCGGTGGCTCCCTATGAGCTGATTCCCCTGGTGCTGGGCAGCTGCTCCACCCTGGCTCAGGCCCGGGAGCTGCTGGAGACCCTGCGGATCACCGCCATCCCCTTTGCTCCCGGATATCCTCTGGCCCCTCTCCACTGGCACATTGCAGATGCCACCGGCTCCCTCACTGCCGAGCCCACCCGGGACGGGCTGATGATTTACGAGGACCCTCTGGGGGTGCTTACCAACAATCCCCCCTTCCCCTTCCAGATGATGAATCTGAACAACTACCTCAACCTTTCCCCCTCCCAGCCGGGGAACGATTTTGCCCCCCAGCTGGACCTGGCCCCCTATGGCCAGGGGATGGGAGCCATGGGTCTGCCGGGGGATTTCTCCCCCATGTCCCGGTTTGTCCGGGCCGCTTTCCTGAAAAGCCATGCCGCCTTCGGACAGGACCGGGTGGGGAACCTGCTTCAGTTCTTCCACATTCTGGACTCGGTGGCCATGGTCCGGGGAGCAGTCCTCACCCCGGAAGGGAAACCGGACGAGACCATCTACTCCTGCTGCATTGACCCGGTGGAGAAGGTCTACTACTACAAGACCTATGACGGAGCCGCCGTCCAGGGGGTCGCCCTCACCGAGACCCTCTGCCAGGGTACGGCGCCCCATGTTTTCCCCCTCCGGACCGAAAAGGAGATTCCCCTGGCCAATCCCTCATAATGGAAAAGTCCCCTGTCCGGCAGGACAGGGGACTTTTTTATCCAGGAACCGGACAGGGGATGCGATCCGGGTTCCCTTTACAGGATTTCCAGACCGAAGAATCCCGCCAGCTTTTCCAGGTCCCCGGTGATGTCCTCAAACACAAAGACCTGATGGCAGCCCAGGGCGGTATCCAGGTAATGGTCCAGGTCCTCCAGCTTTACATAGAGCTGGGTCCGGCAGGCGCACTGGTACTCTCCCGGGAGGGTGGTGCCCCGGTGGATGGTGATCTGGGAGGCGTTGTTGGAGATTCTTCCCGCCGTTACCACCTGTCCCGCCGGGATATCCACCTGGAGGCTTACCCCGATCCCGCTTTCGTGGTGGCTCCGCAGGGTGAAGGGGCAGTCCCCGCTTATGGGAGCAATGGGGGCGGTGCAGTGAGAGAAGTTGATGGTGCCGTCATTCTGGAGACCCGGGTTGGCCATCCAGGGCTTGGTGGAGGAGAGTTTTTTCATCATCAGCATGGTGATGGCGCTGTCCACATCCCCCTCGCAGCTGGCCACCATGGGGGTGCAGTCGTTGATGTAGCTTACCCCCAGGCAGAGGTTGGTGCCCTGGGAGAGAAGGTTGAAGCAGGCCAGGGCGCAGCCCTGGGCCTGATGCTCCTCCATGACCTGAATCAGGGCGTGCGCCATCCGGGCAGCGTTCCACAGGTCCTCCTGGCTGGGCTTCAGGCATTTCTGGGACTTGGCGGTAAAGTGCCGGTAGTAGGGCTCCCCCTCCTCCCGGGTAGCTGCCTGATATTTCCGGGCGATCTCCTCCTGAGACACCCGCTCCATGGAAAGGCCGAACCGCTTTTCATAGACGGACAGGTCATGGGCATTGCTGATGACCCAGGGCTCGGTGTCCCCGATGAGGATGATTTTGGCGCTTCGCACCTCCTGCCAGGCCCGGTAAAGGCGGATGGCCCGGTCCAGCTTCTCCCGGTCCAGGGCCAGGGAGCACCGGGGATGGGTGCGCCGGAGCACCGCCCAGCAGTCCATAAGGGTGGGGGCCGCATTCCGGTAGAGCATGGCTTCCTCCAGCCGGGGAGAAGCGTTTCCGGTAATGTAGGCGGGGTAGAGGATGACCCCGGAATAGTGTTCGGCAGCAGAGAGGATCAGCTTCTGGACCGCTCCGCTCATGGGAACTACCACCAGCAGGTCCCCTTTGGGCAGTCCGTCCAGGTCCTCCTGGCCGGTGACCAGGTGATGTTTTACCTCACCGGGAAGGGAAGCGGACAGGCTCTCATAGGCCTGGGCCAGCTGGTCAGGGTCCTTCCAGTACCGGGGGGAAGCAAAAAAGCCGTAGACAATATCCATTCCAAACCGTCCTTTCTCTTTCAGAGGAGTATCCTTTGATTGGATTATACCTCCCCGGAGGAATGGAAAACAATTTGGATTTATGGTACTATGTATTCACAAAGTGGAATAGTAAAGGGGAGAAGCGGATGGAAATTCAGAGACTGGAATACTTTTTGAAGGTATGGGAGACGGAAAGCTTTTCCCGGGCGGCGGAGGAGCTGTTCACCTCCCAGTCCTCCGTTTCCAAGCAGATCGCCCTGCTGGAACGGGACCTGGGTTATTCCCTGTTTGACCGGTCCGGCCGGAAGGTGCGGCTGACGGCTCAGGGAGCCAAGGCCCTGCCCCTTGCCCGGAAGCTGCTGGAAGAGTACCGGCAGCTGCTCCAGCTGGGGGAGGAGGGCCGGCGGCTGGACATTGCGGTCCTGCCCATTCTGGGATATTACGGGGTGTCGGAACGGTGCACCGCCTTTGCCCAGGAGAACCCCGGGCTGGAGGTGGTGTTCCAGGAGTTCGACAACAGCCAGATCGCCCAGCGGGTCCGGAACGACCAGTGCGACGGGGCCATCTGGCGGGTGCGGGAGCAGGAGCTGAAGGAGTGGGATTACCGGGACATCCTCACCGATGAGCTGATGCTGGTGGTCAACCGGAGCAATCCCCTGGCAGGGCTGGACCAGCCGGTGGCCCTGGAAGCCTTCCGGAAGGAAAAGTTCATCCTGCTGGGCCACGGCACCCAGCTCCACCGGGACAGTCTGGAAGCCTGCGCCCGGGCCGGGTTCCACCCCGACGTCCTTTACATCGGCTCCTCGGCGGAGAACATTGTCCGGCTCATTGAAAAGAATGCCGGAGCCGCCCTTCTCATGGGCCGGGTGGCCCAGGCGCTCCAGAGCCGGGACCTCTCGGTCCTCCGGTTCCGGCAGGCTCCCCGGTATCACCTTATCTTTGCCCCCTCCCCCTCGGGAAAGAAAAAGCGGGAGGTGGCCGCATTGGCCCGGTGTCTCCAGGAAGGATAATCAAAACCCCACGTAGAACGTGAGGTTTGCAGAACGGCCCCATAGGGGCCACGATACCAGCAGCGCCTAAAGGCGCATAACGAGTGACGTCAACCGCACTTGGCGTCACTTTTACTTTACGGCACTATCGGTAGGTACTTCTGGCGAATCGTCGTCATCAAACTCTACGTTTTTGAAAGGATCTTCGTATTCCTTGAAGCTTGACTGATCACACATCTGATCTGCGACTTCTTGATCTTGGATGTACTTTCGGATTTTTGCTTCGTTTCCTCCCACCGTATTTACATAGCATCCCTTTGCCCAGAATAGCCTTCATCTCTATAGTCTGTATTCCAACCGATAAAACCATGCTCCACCACGTTATTGTTACCCTGCATTCCAAACTGTTTCAAAAGGGTCTGCACAGCAGATTCAGGACGGAGCTGGCAATCCTTCATCGGAAGACTGACAATTTGATGAGCGGCAGCTTTGCACTTTTCAACCTTTTCTCCAGGATATTCTTTTATATCTCTTTGGTTTAGCGTGAACATTCCAATCACCTCATATCTTATTTTTGCAAATTATTATGACAGACAGAATCCATTTTTATCAGGATACCACATTGGGTATGAGGTCACAATATGTCCAATAACCAAAATAAAATAATTTTTCCTGTGACAAGTCAAACCTGCCTATTAAATAGGTGGATTGAACAGTCCTATAAGGGCCTATCGCCTGTAGTAGCTCCCTAAAGGGAGTTCTGAATAGTCTACCAGCCGTTGCATATCTCAGGATATTTTCAGTGGGCTTTATCTATTTTTAGCATAGCTACGCTATATTTCTGCTCTCCATTTTTGTTTGAATAATTTGGGAGCCTTCTTCCTTCCCCGTCAGGTTCACGAACTGGCGGGAGGTCAGCTTCAGGTGGAAGGTCACCTGAAAGCCCTTTCTCAGTTCACCCGGTCCATCTGCCAGCCTTTTATTATAAACTCTCTCCGAACTCTTCCAACGCACAGGGGAATTTTTTGAAAATTTCAGAAAATCATTTCCCTCCTTTCCGTTTTGTGATTATAGACGATATTGGAAAAAGCTCTTTACTAATGTGACAAAAACATGTTAAAATATCTTCAACAAATTAGAAGTGAAAAGGATGGTTCTTATTAGAAAATTCAGGATATCGCTGCTAAGAATAAGAAATTTGAGACTTTTCTGACACAAAAGTGGAATGAACTTTTCCCGGATACGGAGAGTTATAGAAAGGAGATTCATAAAAATATGCACAACCTTCTAACTTCTTTTTTGAACTTTTTTCAAAGCAAGTCCTCATCGCAGGATGTGAAAAACGAGAGCAAAAACATGAAACCGGGATCGAACAAGGAGGCCCCATCAGCGATTGGCGCATTCCAGGAGAAGATCGAAAAGCGGGCCGAGGCGATAGGGGCTGATGAGTTTCACCACACAAGCATCTTTACCGGCTTTGTTCTGTTGTCCAGGGGTACGTGGGATCAAGAGCAGTTCGTCTGGGATATGAAAGAAAAGTGGGATATCATCGTGGATGAATGCGATGCCAGCGAAGAAAAGGACCATAATATACTGGTATTCAGAGTAGATGATATGCTGGCCGCTGTCAGCCTGATCGACTCTCCCATTCCCGGTGGCGAGGCTGAGGCCAATGCCAAAAACAATTATATGTGGTCGGATGCAGTCAAAGCAGCCAAGGAGCACCGCAGCCACCTGATAGTGGCGGTCCTTGGCAAAGAAGAAGATTTGCTGGAAAAGGGTAAGCTGTTCACCAAAGTGCTTGCCGCCTGCTGCTGTCAGAAATATGCCACCGGCATCTATACCAGCGGCGTGGTGTTTGAGCCTCGGTTCTATGAGGCTTTTGCCAACATGATGAAGAAAGGCGAACTGCCCATCTTCAACTGGGTCTGGTTCGGCTTCTGGAAGAATAAAAAAGGGATGAATGGTTACACCTCCGGTCTGGAGGCGTTCGGTAAAGAGGAAATGGAGGTCCTGGGCACCAATGCCAACCCAAGCGATTTGCGGGGTTTTTTGGCCAGTCTTGTGTCCTATGTGCTGGAGAATGATGTGGAACTTCACAACGGAGAGACCATTGGCTTTTCCGCAAATGATAGACATACCATCACCCGCAGCCCCGGCGTCGGCTTGCCAAAGAATCAGATGACCCTGAAAATTTCCTGAAATTCTGCTGGGAATAAGAGTATAGCAAGGGCGGTGCGTCATCCGACAATGGTGACTCACCGCCTTTTTTTCGTTTACTTCCAGACGAGGGCGTTAAAAACAATATGCCGGTGACATATTGGTTAGCCGAGAGTCCCTGCGAGCCGAATCCGAGTACGCAGAGTGCAAACCAAAAAGTAAGCCACCACGGCGGGACACGCACTAGGGGCCCCCGTGAAAGGTTGCACAGTAAGTTGGATTGTCCCCGGTAGCATGCGCCCAGTCCCGGCACCCGCGGCCTAAGAAACAGTCCACCGGACTGTTTCTTTCCCGCTGACTCAATGGGGCCCCCGGAGAAGATTGCGAAGCAAGATTCTCAGGGGAAAGCGAGGACTGCACCCGCAGGTGCGTTTCGAGGCCAACCGCCCGCTAGGGCGGCTCTTGGGC
>CALXGR010000016.1 GCA_944387885.1 uncultured Clostridia bacterium | reverse complement strand
AAAGCCCAGGCAGAGCAGGGCAACCTGGATATTCTCCTGGTCTACCTCTTTGACCGGCTGGGCCGAATCGAAAGCGAAACTCCCTATGTGGTAGAGTGGTTTGTAAAGCATGGGGTCCAGGTGTGGAGCACCCGTGAAGGGGAACAGAAGATAGACAGCCACACGGATAAACTCATCAACTATATCCGGTTCTGGCAGGCTGCAGGAGAATCAGAAAAAATAGCCCAGCGGGTGGCCACCCGGATCCAGCAGATAAACTCCAGCGGACATTATTCCGGGGGAACAGTACCTTATGGATACAAGGCAGTCTGTCAGGGCCGGATAAACAAGAAAGGTCAGCCGGTGAAGGACCTGGAGATAGATTCAAAAGAAGCGGCAATCGTAAGGGAACTGTTTGAGCTCACTGCTTACCAGGGAAAAAGTTCCTATGCCCTAGCAGAGATGCTGAATGTCCGAGGCGTTCGCACCCACACGGGAGCCAGGTTCACCTCCATGCATATATTAAGGATTCTACGCCATGAAGGGTACACCGGATATATCATCACCCGGAGTACCCGGTCTGAGTATATCCCTGAATTAGAAATCATAGATAAAGAGTTATTTCGCAAAGCCAACGAGATGGTAGCCCAGCGGTGCAACGCTAACGCCCAGGCAAGGCGATTGGCCCAGAAGTCGGAGAACGATACCTTGCTGGCGGGACTGGTCTACTGCGCCCACTGTGGAGCCAGAATGTCGGGTTTTCTGCACAAGGACCGTTATAAACTGAAGGACGGCACCGTGATAGAGAACCTGAAACCCAAGTACAACTGCTTCCAGCGGGCCCAGCGGCTGAGGGACTGTGACGGGCAGGCCCTCTACCTGGCAGACCGGGTGGACGGAATTGTGCTGGAAGCGGTGCGGGAACTGTTCCGCTCCATCCGGCGGACCCCCAGGGACAAGGTCCTGGAGCAGAAAATTCGCCAGGAGTACCAGTCCAAGCGAAAAGAAAAAACAGCCCTGGAGCGAAAGCTGCAGGACTGCGAGAAAGCCTTGGAACGATATGAGGGAGAGGTACTCCGGTGCCTGGAGGGAAGAAGCAGCTTCTCCCAGGAGATGCTGGCCAGACTCATTGCCAAGGCGGAAGCAGATCTGAATCAGACCAGGCAGGAGTATGCCAAGGCCCTGCAGCAGGCAGAGGACGAGCGGGAACTGGCCAAGCAGGTGCGAGACTGCTACAAACAGTTTTGCGGCTGGGCGGAAGAGTTCGAACTGGCGCCCCTGGCAAGGAAGCGGGTGATCCTGAGCCAGCTATTGGAGAAAGTAGAACTGGGCAAAGGCTATCAGGTGACCCTTCACCTGAAGCTGACCTACCGCCAGTTCCTGAAACTGACGGAACCAGAAAAAATGCCCCAAATTACTCAAACAAAAATGGAGGGCAGAAATATAGCGTAACCATGCTAAAAACGGCCCGGGCCCACTGAAAATACCCTGAGAGATGCAACGGTTGGTAGAGCAACTGACTCTTAATCAGTGGGCCCAGGGTTCGAGTCCCTGGAAGTGCACCAAAAAGAACACCCGTAAGTCGTGTCCCGACTTGCGGGTGTTCCTTTTTGGCTTGCCTTTCGGACGAGAACAGGCCGATGGTGTCGGAATGTACTTCGCTGCCTTCAAAATATCTGAACTGCGGTCAAGATATTTCTCAGTGCGCTCCGTTATATCTCGGCCCAAGAGCCGCCCTAGCGGGCGGTTGGCCTCGAAACGCACCTGCGGGTGCAGTCCTCGCTTTCCCCTGAGAATCTCGCTTCGCAATCTTCTCCGGGGACCCCTTAAGTCAGCGGGAAAGAAACAGTCCAGTGGACTGTTTCTTAGGCCGCGGGTGCCGGGACTGGGCGCATGCTACCGGAGACCATCTATTTGTGTTGCAACCTTTCATAGGAGCCCTAGCGGTGGCTTTCTTTTTGTGCTGTTATTTTTCCTTGGGTATGTTTTCGGTGTACTTCCCCCTCCGAGGCGGCCTTATCCATCGCAAACTTGCTCGGATTCGGCTCGCAGGGACTCTCGGGCTAACCAATATGCCACCGGCATATTGGTTTTAACGCCTTCGTCTAGAAGTGCACCAAAAAGAACACCCGTAAGTCGTGTCCCGACTTGCGGGTGTTCCTTTTTGGCTTGCCTTCCGGACGAGAACAGGCCGATGGTGTCGGAAAACAAGGATAACGCAGAGTAGTGGCAGCTATATGAAATCCTGCGGATTCTTTTTGTCTTTTCTTGCAATGGTCTTGGAGATTTGTTATTATATCTATGTATTCATTTATATTGCAGTCGACCTGCAGGAAAAGATACTTCCAGCCTATCAGTGCAAAAATGTTTTTCTAAGATTACCAATTAGACATTGTAAAGGATGGTACTTTCAATATGGGCCCCTATTTTCTCACCCATCGTTGTGTATTCTCCAGCTTTTCCCGGGAGAAAGTGACTGCGAAAGCTAATCTTTTGAAGGACAGGGGCATTGAAACGCTGATTAAAGCTCACAATTCCAATCAACAAATAGGAGCTTCACTTCAGCTGCCTGAATATCAAATTGCATACGACTTGTTTGTGCCCAATAAGGACTATGACCTGGCTCAGGCTATACTGCGCTGAACTATACCGTGTTGGGATCAACAGATTGCGTAAAGCTACAAAGGAAGCAACTAACAAAACCGTCACAGAACTTCTGTGACGGTTTTATCATGTGATAGGGCTCCCCTTTCCTTTATGAAATCTTGTTCCGCAACCTTTCGCGGAGCTCCCATTAGGGTAGCAGGAAAACAAGAAGTATCTGCAAGATCGTAAATATTGGAATTGGGAGTTTATGGATTATACAAGCATCCCTAACTGAAAAAATCTAGAGAACCATTAGGATAAGATAAGGTCCCTTCTTGCAGAAGGCAAGTGAAAGAACTATAATAATGTCAATTCCAAACCAGAGAAGAGAGGCAGAGGAAAATGGCAGAGGAATTGAATCTGGAACTGCTGAAAAAAGGAATGCTTTTCCGGAACATGTCAGACCAGGAGATTTTGGAAACCATCGGGACCATGAATCCCCGGCGGATGAAATATCCCCGCCGGACGGTGGTAGCCCAGGATGGGGATCTGTTCCCGGAAATCGGCATCATTCTGTCGGGAAGCCTGCACTTGGCCCACATTGACAGCAATGGGAACAACAATCTGCTTTATGTCCTTCAGGCAGGGGATACGGTGGGAGAACTGAACGCTGTGGGGCGGTACCGCCTTCACCTTTCCGTCTCTACGGAGGAACCTACCGAGATTCTCTATCTGAGCGTGGAACAGCTGCTTCGGAAGAATGTTCTGACGGCACCCACCCAGATTCGTTTTTTGCAGAACCTGACCCTGGCGGTGGCCCAGAAAGGGCAGTATCTTACCCGGAAACTGGAGGACAGCATCCGCCGTACCATGCGGGAGCGGCTTCAGGATTATCTCTCTGCTCAGTACCACAAGGCGGGAAGCCGGACCTTTGTGATTCCCCTTAACCGGCAGGACCTGGCGGATTTTCTGTTTGTGGACCGGAGTGCCCTCTCCAACGAACTTTGCAAAATGCGGGATGAGGGACTGCTTCGGTTTGACCGCAGCCGATTTGAACTGTTGGTGGAGATGCCCATTACCCAGGACGAGCCGGACCCCAATGACGAATAAAAAAAGAGCCTTCCGGAAGGAAGGCTCTTTTGGTTTTTATGCCCTGGGAAGGCAGCCCCGGCGGTCCGAGAAGGATTCTGCCATGAGGGAGACTCCTGTGATGAGAAGGTAGGCTCCCCAGGCGGCGGTGACTGCCATCCACCCCAGAAGGGGCTGGAGAACGATGAGAACTCCTGCTACGGCGTTCAGAATTCCGCTGGCCAGGACCCAGCCTCCGCCGGGAATTTCATTCCGACGCATTTCCCAAAAGGTCATGATCTGACCTGCTCCCTGGAGCATGGTAAAGAGGGCGGCTACATTGGCCAGCCCTGCAATGAGAAGGGCGGCCCCATAGGGGGTGGCGAAGGAGGCCCAGAGGGAAAAGGCTGAGAATCCCAGAAGGACGATTCCTCCCACGAAGGTCCAGGGGCTCCGCTGCTCCTTTCCGGTCTGGAAGTAGGCCCAGAGCTGGGCGCCTGCGTACAATCCGAACCCTGTCATGAGAAGGAGGGAGAGGGCCCAGCCCACCAGAAGGGGATTGAAGAGGGCTACGGTTCCCAGGGCCATAAGGAGGGCACCGATGGCCATGCTGCCGGTAAATACCCGGCTGCGTGCTGCCCGGGCACTCTGCTCCGGGGATGATAGGGTAAGGGTTTGTTTCATGGTTCCTCCAGGGGCATCAGGCCCCTCAAATCAGGTGATATTGGGTGAGAAGCTCTTCCAGGGTGGTTCCCTGGAATTTATCCAGCCCGGCGTGCAGGGCCAGTTTGTAAGGAAGGGGGAACTTCATCTCGGAGAGCTTCCTTCCGTCCAGCAGATAATGGGTGGCATTGAGGAGACAACGGAGGTCGTAGACCGAGCCATATACCTCCGGTACCCCCCGTTCCACATCCAGCAGGGTATAGACTGCTTCCATGGCAGTCCGTACCGAATACTCTACGGTGAATACGGTGTCCCGGGGCGTTTCGGTGAACTGACCCAGGAAGGCAAAGTTCACGCAGCCTTCCGGCACCACATCGGGGCGGTCCCCGGCCTGCCGGGGCATAAAGAAGGCGGTAATGTAGGGCATGATGCAGGGAATGGTGTTGGCGGATTCCCGGGCAAGGGGCTCGATCTCGGACTCCGGAACGCCCAGATGATAGAGCCATTCCATGCAGATCTCGGCGCCGGTGCATTCGGTCATGGGCTTGCCTACATAGTCGCCGGGCCGGTCAGGGTAAAGTCCGTAGATCCAGCCTACCAGCTGTCCCTCAGGCTGAGCCTTGAAATGGGGCTGACGGTTGAAGGTCCAGCTCATGAGCCAGGAGGAGTCCTTGACGGTGACGATTCCGCCGGTGACCACTTTTCCTGCATAGGGGTCCCGTCCGCAGATCTGCTCCACATAGGGGGCAATCTTGTCATCCAGCAGGGTGACGGTGGCGGACTCCCAGAGGGTGGCATCCAGGTCGGAACAGAATACTTCCGGATGTCCGAACAGAGCATTCTGCACGGAAAGGTTTTTCCAAAGTTCCCAGCTGGAACCATCCCCGGGATTCGGGTCCAGTTCCGGAGCGTGGTCATTGTCGCCCAGAACGCTTCGCTCGGTGCAGGAACCGTTGGTCACAAAGACCAGGTCATCCTCGGTAAGCTCGATCCGCTCCTCCTGTCCCTGCCGCTCCAGCACCAGCTGGTGGGCTACCTTTTTGCCGGGAAGGAAGTGGAACAGAACGTTGGTGACCTTTACCCCGTATTCAAACTGAACGCCCTCTTTTTTGAGGTATTCCACCAGAGGAAGGATAAGGGACTCGTACTGGTTGTATTTGGTAAATTTCAAAGCGGAAAGGTCAGGCAGGCCTCCGATATGATGAAGGAACCGCTGCAGGTACCGCTTCATTTCCAAAGCCGAGTGCCAGGGCTCAAAGGCAAACATGGTCTGCCAGTAAAGCCAGAAGTTGGAGCGGAAGAATTCCTCACCCAGAACGTCGGTAATGCTCTTATTGTAAAGCTGCTGGTCAGGGGTGAAGAAAAGCTCCATAAGCTCCAGGGCACCCTGGTCGCTGAGCTCGAACCGGTTGCCGGTGTTGGCGCTGTTGCCACGCTCCAGGGTCACACGGTTATAGGAAATGTTAGGGTCGTCCTTGTTGAGATGATAGAACTCATCCAGAACACTTTCTCCCTCCTTTTCCAGAGAGGGAATGGAACGGTAAAGGTCCCACAGACATTCGTAGTGGTTCTCCATCTCCCGTCCGCCCCGGATCACGAATCCCAGGTCGGGCCGAAGGATACCGTCACAGGCGCCTCCCGGCAGGGGACTCTCCTCCAGAATATGGATTCAGCTTCCCTCCATCTGTCCGTCCCGGATGAGGAAGGCTGCCGCGGCCAGACTGGCCAGACCGCCTCCAGCGAGAAATGCCTGTTTTTTGTTCACTCCGGCGGGTTTCCGGGGATGGGCGAATGCTTCATAGTTGCCATTGGTGTAGTACATAGTGTACCTCCTGTTAAAAGGCGGGTCTCCCCGCCGGGTGGTTGGGATCAGGCCGGGGAGCATTGCGCTCCCCGTTCCATATTCTCAGTATAAGGGTTAAGAGGGTCAAATTCGGTTTGCTGCACAACCAAACTGATTTTTATTTGAAAAATCAGAGAGGCATTTCCCCGGGCAGCTGCATATTCTGGTACCGGTGTTCCAGCCAGTCATCCGTATATAATACATCCAGCACCTGTTCCATCTGATTGGAGGGAACCATTCCACGGCTCCGCTCTTCCATCCGGAGAAGGGCTGCTGCGGAGAGGGCCATGTCGGCGGCAAGGAAAAGAGCGGCGGCCAGGGCTACAGCGTGACCTTTCCGAAGAGGAATTTTATCCAGAAGCCGGAGAAGGGCAGGTGCTGCCAGCTTTACCCAGAACACCCCGGCGGCGCCCCAGAAGAGAGCGAAAAGAAGGTTGGTGCGGCCGTCCAGGTTGAAGGGCATCCGGGAGTAGTCCCAGAAAAGCCGGTGGGTGGTCATTTCCAGCACCAGGCTGGCCATATATTCAAACCCGCCGCCCAGAATCACGCCCCCTGCAAAGAGGGCTGCGAGCCCCTTTTGTGCCAAGGGAAAGAGAATCAGGGTCATAAGGACGGCGCCCAGTCCCCAGACAAGACTGAGGGGAGCATAGAGCAGGCTGCTGCGGCTCATGAGAATACCGGTCCTGAGTAAAACAAAGACGGTCTCAAAAAGGTCCCCCAGAAAGGCGCTGCTGATAAAGAGAAAAAAGAGTTCATACAAGCCGATCCCGGCCAGGGCGGTTTTGGCCCCGGACCGAAGGCTCCAGAAAATTACAGCCCCCAGGGCTGCCACTACCAGTACTGTTGTCATTGTTACACCTTTGGTTTGGAGAACTTTTCCAACACCGGGTGCAGGTCAAACAACAGCAGGCGTTTTTATGGTTCTGGTGGATTAAAAAAATGGCCGGGGCCTTCCCCCGGCCGGAAATTTATCAGCCCAGATGTTCCAGGAACTGGGCCATCTTGTCCATGGCTTCCCCAGCGGCTTTCAGGGGGAACATTTGGAAAACATGCCACATGTCGGGCCATTCCTGGATGACAGCGGGGACACCCGCTTCCACCAGCCGCTTGTGAAGACGGGTGGAGTCATCCCGGAGGATTTCGTTTCCTCCTACCTGAATCAGGGTGGGAGGCAGGCCTTCCAGCCGGGCAAAGAGGGGAGAGTAGGCGGGCTGTGCGAAGTCTGCTCCGGGGGCGTAGGCCTCCCTTACCGCCTGGATGTATTCCAGGGTGAGAAGGGGGTCACGGTCCTTGCACTGCTCGTAGCTCTCGCCGGAGGCAGTCATGTCGGTCCAGGGGGAGAAGAGGACCATGCGGCTGGGAAGCATTCTTTCGGTGTCCCGCAGGTCAAGAGCCAGTTCCAGAGCCAGGTTTCCGCCGGCAGAGTCTCCTGCCAGAATGATCTGACTGGCGCCCCATCCCTGATACATCAGGTAATCCCAGATTTTGCGGGCATCTGTCAGTGCCTGGGGAAAAGGCTGCTCAGGGGCCAGTCCGTACTGGAATGCCAGTACTTCGTAGCCAGTGGCCAGAGCCATCCGGGCGGCCAGGAGCCGGGCATAGCCCAGGGTGCCGGTGGTGTAGCCGCCGCCATGACAGTAGAGGATAACCTTGGTCCGGTCATGTCCCCGCTCGGGGCGTACCCAGGCGGCGGGAATGCCCTCCACTTCAAAGGGCTCCCAGCTGAAACCGATGGGCGGGGTCAGCAGCCGGCCCAGGGTCTCCTGCCCCATACGCTGAAGCTTCAGGTCCTCCGGAGCGGTGGAGGTGGGGTTGGTGATGCCGTGTACTTTCCGCAGTGCGGCCAAGATGGTCTCATTGGCGGGGGGAATATGTGTGCCTGTAATAATTTTGTTCATAAGATTCAGCCTTTCATTGGAACAGGATTCTTCCCTGTCCACTGTTCTAAGTATACCGGTTTAAGGAAACAAAAGCGGTTGTCCAGCCAACAAACGGTCAAGAATAGAAAAAAGCCGCCGGGGTGAAGCCCGGCGGCAGAGGAATGGTTCAGGTGTTATCCCGGCGGCGGGCGGTGAATACGGCGGCAAAATCTGCGGCGCCGTCTGCAATCAGTCCGATTCCGAAAATTCTTACCACAAGCTGCACGGTCTCGAAGGGATTGATGACGATCACCGCTCCCAATATCAGGGGAATGAGACTGGATACTAGCAGGGCCATGCCGTCAGGCGTTTCGGACCGCAGGGCCATGACAGCCAGGGGAAGCTTGCCTACCCCGTCCAGCAGAAGGAGGGAACCCAATACCAGAGGGAGGAAGGAGAGCAGGGTCTGCGGCCAGGCCAGTGCGAAGACGGTGAAGGCCAGGGGAAGGACGGTCAGGAACAGGTCCGAAGCGGAATCCGTTCCGTTTTTCCGTTCCTGAAGATACCGGAGCAGATGACTGACTCCGTAGCAGGCGGCCCCACCTGCCAGGGCCCAGACAAATACCGTGCTGGAGGCGGCGGGGAAGATGAGCAGCAATCCGCCCATCAGAACATAAAGCAGTGCGATCCAAACAGAGGCGCTGCGCTCCCAGAAATATGTTACCATAATGATCTCCTTTTCTGCCCCATAGGGCGGGTTACTGTAAAATGGCTTGGTCGATGAGGTTGCTGAGGGCGAACAGGTCAGCGCCGGACAAAAGTTCCAGGGTAACGCAGCCCAGGCCGGACAGCCAGAGTTTCATCTCGCTGTCAAAGTCCAGCACCCCTGCAGATTCCAGGGCATAAGCCTGGATTCGGTTATAGGGCAGTACGGCAAACATTTTTTTCTTGCCGGTCACACCCTGGGTGTTGATGGCAATCATCCGCCGGTCGGTAAAAATCACCCCATCCCGTATCCCCTGATACTGCTGCAGGATTTTCTCCTGGGGCAGAAGCATGGGCTCTATGGTGTGGGCCAGTCGGGCGTCCTGAACCGGACGCAGTTTCAAAAAGGCACGATTTTCCAAATCCATAATAATGAACACTCCTTATCCTGTGGAACCATCGGCTGGTTCCTATGTTCTTAGTATAGACGTTTCCCGGCGGGAAATCCGTTGTCTGCACAACCGGAAAAAGAAAAACCGGATTGACGTATCTTTTCGCCGGGAATAGAATGAAGAAAGTATGGTTACACAGGAGGAAGCCCTATGCCGGACAGAGAACTTCTTTTGGAGTATCAGACCGTAATGCAGAATACCCGGGTGATACAGCTTTATGGGGAACTGCTTGCCTTTATGCGGGAAACTGCCCGGGCCACGGCAGACCTCAGGGACTCCTGGCGGGTGTCTGCAGTCCAGCCCGGCAAGTTGGAGGCTTCCTATTTTACAGTGGTCACTCCTGCCAGCGGAAAGAGAAAGGGAAAATATGTGGTTGCCCTTCTCCATGGAGAACTGACCTTTGAACTGTGGCTCTGCGGGACCAATCAAAAAGCCCTTGGGGAGATAAGAAAAGCAAACTTCCCCTTCCCGGCGGAGAACCAGCGCCCGGTACCGGAGGAGTGGATCCCCTTTGTGGCTGCCTGCTGGAAGCTGGGGGACAGCAACCTTCTGGAAGCGGGCGCACAGGCTCTGGCGGAGAAGGCAGAAGGTTTGATTTGCAAAATAGATGAAAGTCTGAGATAAAGGAATGCGGGAAAAGAATGACCTGAAGACAATGAGGTTTAAGAAAGTATGCAGTTACCATCACGGAACAGGTTGGAAAGAATACGGCCTTCCGATACGAAAACTCTGTCTGGGCTTTGATGGGAGAAACAGAAGATTTCGGGAATAACCACTCAAAGGGCGCTCTCTCAGGAGAGCGCCCTTTGAGTTTTTTATGGACAGGAATCAACGAATTTAGGATGAAAAAGGAATTGAACCAAGGAAAAAAATATGATATTCTCAAAAATAGGATAGGGTATGCATAAGAGAAGAACAGCAGGAGAAAGACAAGGTCTCCGGAGCCGGGGACATGGTGGAAGGAAACAAAATTGAGAAGGATTTACCTTAAAAAACCGACTCCCGAAAAACGCAGACAGATCGTGGGGGGCGGCATATGCGCTCTGGCGGCAATGGGAATTTTGGTGGTCTTTATGCTGCTGGGAGTGCTGTATAATGCAGACTTGCGGTTTCAGGATATGCTGTTTCAAAGGCCATCCCATGAAAAGCAGCCCAGCGATATTGTGGTGATTGGGGTGGACAGCTATGCTCTGGAAAAAAACCAGGGGCAGCCCTGGGATGCAGAACTGTACGCAGAACTGATTCAGGAGCTGAACAGCCAGGAAGACTGCCGTCCGGCTGCCATTGGCCTGGATGTTCTGTTTACAGAGTCTTTTTACCCGGATGGAGCCCAAGTCCTGGCGCCGGTGCTTCGCGAAGCAGGGAATGTGGTGCTGGCTTGTTCCACCCAATATACAGGCAGACTTACCGTTTACTCTACCCAGCTCAGCAGAACTGCGTTTGTAAATGTAAGTGACCCGGAGTTGATTTTGCCGGCTCAGGAATTGATGGATGTGGCCCGGGTCGGGCATACAGTCCCTCTTTTTGATACGGATGGGGTAGTCCGCCGGCATATGTGGAGCCTTACGGACCAGGAGGGGGGCGAGATTCTCTCCATGCCCTACTTGATGTACCTGAAATATTGCCAGGTGAATGGCCTGGAGGCAGAGTTCTCTCCCGACCTGAAGTTCCGCAATTCCTGGGTGATCCCCTTTTCCCGGTTGCCGGGCGGATACTATGTATACTCGGCCCAGGATATTTTGACAGGGGCATATGACCCCCGAATTTTGAAAAATGCCATGGTGTATGTGGGCGCCTACCATACAGCAGCTGCAGACGAGTATCTCAGCCCGGTAGACTACAGCCATCCCATGAACCCGGTGGAGTGTATGGCCAACATCAGCGCAGCCATGGTGGCAAACAAATCCTGGCAGAATCTGCCGGATAACAGGCAGATAGCCGTGTTGGCGGTTCTTTGTTTCCTGCTCACTTTTTATGTGAGTATAGCCGGCAGACTGTGGCAGGGGCTTTTGGCCGGGGCCGTGGCATTGGTCGGGTGCCTTGCCGCTGCCATAGGCCTGTGCCATCTGGGAATGACGACCCATACCCTTTGGGCACTGGAAATGGTGGCTTTATCCGTGGGAATGGGGGCGCTGTACAGGGGATGGCTCTGGGTCCTGGAACGGCGGCGGGTAGCAGACCGGCTTCAGAGATATCTCGACCCCCAGATCGTCCGGGAACTGACCCGCCCCGGGACCCGGTTCAACACAAGCGGACAGGTTTCCCAGGTGGCAGTGCTGTTTGCGGACATACGGGGCTTTACGACCATGTCTGAAAAACTGCCTGCGGACGCCATTATTGCCATTCTCAATGAATATCTCACCCTGACCAGCGACTGCATCAAACGCAGAGGCGGCACGGTGGATAAGTTTATCGGAGACTCCACCATGGCTCTTTGGGGGGCTCCCCTGGAATGTGAAGACTCCGCCTATGCCGCCTGCTGTGCCGCCATGGATATGGTGGAGCAGGCCCGGCTTCTGGCGGCCAAAACACGGCGGCGGTATGGCTACCAGGTGGAATTTGGCGTAGGAGTTCATTTCGGACCGGCAGTAGTGGGAAACATTGGCTCTCCGGAACGGATGGATTATACCGCAGTAGGAGACACGGTGAATACAGCTCAGCGCCTGGAAGCCCAGGCTCCGGGCGGAAAAGTGTATATCAGCCGCAGAGTATACGATTTGCTGAACGGACGGGGACAGGTGCGTTCCGTGGGAGAAAATGTCCACCTTAAGGGGAAGAGCGGCGGTGTGGAAGTTCTTGAACTGGAGCGATTGGAAAGATCCGGTATCCATGATCTGCCGAAGGAGGATGTAGAATGAAGGATAACAGCCGTGGGCCAAGGCGGTATTCCGGCATCGGTGTGTGGATGACGGCAGTAGGCGTGCTGATTCTGGGATGCTTCGCAGGCGTTCTTCTGATGATGCACAAGGCAAACGAGGACTCTCATCAGGCCCAGATGTTCGCCTACATGACAGAGTACAAAATTTCCTTCCGGGGAAAACTGGACTCGGATATCGAGACCCTGGGAATGATGGCCGAGATGGTGCGTTACAACGAACAGGTAAATATTGACATCTTCCTGGATGGCCTGGTAGGGGTGGAGGAATATCTTCTCTTTGATCGAATCGGATATTACTCGGAGGACGGAACGGTGTCCCGGGCCATCCTTTCCCAGGGGGTGGAGGAACTCCGGTTTGAGGAACTGGGAAAAGAATTGAAGGAAGCAGTAGAGACTGCCTGGACAGGGGAGGATAGTGTTTCCCAAATTTACTATGACGAGACTTTGGGGCGGATGACTCTGACCTATGCTGTGCCGGTGCGGGATCTCACCGGAAATGTGGTGGGAGCACTGGCGGGCAGCCGCAGCCTGAAGACCTTTGCGGAAATGCTTCACGAACCCACCATGGCGGGGACTGCCATGAACATTGATCTGATCGGTGAAGACGGGACCATCTACACTTGGTCCAGATACAGCCTGATCCACCAGAGGATGGAGAACCTTCTGGATGCCGAAAATCTGTCCGAAGAAACCCGGGAAACGATCTTGAATCAGCTGGGCAGGGGAGAACAGTTTACGGTTCCCTATCCGCTGGAAGAGGAGACACTGCCTCTTTATGTGCTGCCCCTTGAAGTCAATGGCTGGAGCCTGGTGTTCCTGGATGATCAAAATGACACCGTTACTCCGGTCTACGATATGCTGGCTGCGGCACTGATCATCCTGATTCTTCTGCTGGTCCTCTGTGTAGGCGTATTGTTCTTCACTCAGAGCGCTCTGCGGCGGACCAACCTGGCTTTCCAGCGCTCCACCCAGTACGATAAAACAGGGGCCCTGCGCCTGGAACCTTTCCTGGAGCGGGCCGAACAGCAGTCCGGGGATGAAAGTCAGTGGTGCATGGCCATGCTGACTCTGCCCCGGTATGAGGAACTTTGTGCCACTTTCGGGCATCAGGCAGGGGAGGCGGTCGCCAAACGGACCGCCGGACTTATTCAGCAAAGCCTGGTGGGAAAGGAACTGTTCTGCCATGTAAAAGACTGTGAATTCTGCCTGTTCCTCACCTATGCCCGGATCGACCTGCTCCGGACCCGTCTGGAAGGAATCCTGGAGCAGCTGAAGAATGTGGATTCTCCGGGGAAAGTACGGTATCCCCTGGAATATACCGCAGGCGTGGCCAGCGGAGATTCTGTGGCAGAACGGAAGAATGTGGCCGGAGAGTGGTATCAGTGCGCCGGAATGGCGCTGAAAAAGACCGATCTTTCCAGGGGACGTCAGATAGAATTCTTCAATACCGAAATGTATGAAGAATACGTATTCCAGCGGGAAGTGGAGCAGAGAAGCCTGGAAGCGGTGGAACGGGATGAATTTGAGCTGTACTTCCTGCCAAAAATCGACCTTAAAACCGGAAAACTGTGCGGTGCTAGTGCACAGTTCCGCTGGATCCTGGGCGATGGACGAAGCCTGGAACAGGACCAGTACCGGCCCCTGTTTGAGGCGGGAGACCGCTGCTCCCGGCTGGATCTCTACCTTTTTGAAAAACTCTGTGCCGCTGTGCGGGAGTGGCTGGACCAGGGACTTGAGCCGCTGCCGGTGGCCATCCGGCAGACACCCCAGCTCTTCTACCGTACGGATTACGCAGATGAGCTGGAACAGATTGCCGGAAGGTACGGAATCTCCGCCGGATTGCTGGGAATAGATATCCCCATTGATGTGAATCAGAGGGAGATCGAAGCCTCCTGCGGAACATTCTCGGCCCTGAACCGAAAAGGATTCCTGCTTTCCCTGGATGACTATACCACTGCGCTCCATTTGCTTGAGATGGATTCCGTGCAGAGGATTTCCGAGGTAAAGATCCGCTCGGATTTGTATGTTCATTGCCCGGAGGAATATTCCCGGGCAAGAGAAAACATTGTCCGAAACGTGGTCGATGCAGCCTCCGAGCTGGGGGTACGGGTGGTGGCCGTCGGGTTTGAAGATACAAAGGCTGTATACAGGACGGAGCCGGAAAATCCTCGGAATTTTGCGCTGCGCTTTTTTCGGAAGGACCAAGTACGATAATCGTTGACTCTTTCGACAATATGCTGAGTAATAATTGGGCTTTTTTGAGTAATATAGCGATTGATTTTATGCCATTTTGTAGTATAATATGAGAGTAATTCTAATATTCTGGATAAGAATGCCATAGACAAAAGCGTGGCGAATCGATCTTACGGTCGTTGAGCAAAGCCCTGTAAAGGAGGATGTGGGAAACCATATGCTGAAACGAGTGCTGGGAATCACCCTGGGTCTGCTGGTGGTAGGCCTTTTGGTGATCATTGGAGCGGGTATCTGGCTGACAGAAAGCAGTCTGCCTGCATTTGCACAGAACGGATATGTGCTTCAGAGTGGGGAAGATTCTGTAAAACAGGTCATATTCTCCGCGGATGAGAACTATAAGGTCACCAAACTGGGCGTTGTGACTTTTACCGATGCATCCGGTGAGACTGCATCGGTGGAGCAGCGCAGTTTCCTCCATCTGGATGGCGGGGCAGTCAGCGCTTTCAGCGATGGTGTGCTGCTGGACTTCAATGATCTGTCCGCCAACTTTATCAACAACTACTATATTACCGAGGGGGTTGAGATCACCTCCTCCGGCGAGGGATACACTGCACAGACCAACTCCGGTACCCTTACCTTTGGCGATCATCTGTGGAAACTGTCTGATGACCGTTATATGGTGCAGTCCTCTGAGCTGACGGTCCACTTTTCTGACGAAGATGAGCGGGCCGTTTCCGGGTATGTGGAGGTACGCGTTACCGAGGACGGTATTGTGCAGCTTCTCACTGAGGAAAACCAGTGGAGCACAATCTCCGAGGAGTGCTATATCCAGACTGCTTCCGGGGTCAAAATTTATCCGATCACTCAGATCGTGGAAAATGATGAATACAAGATGTCCCTGGCAAAGCTGGCCGTCAACACCGACGACAGCATTGTACTTACCGAGGATGAGACCCGCCGCCAGATCGTTCCTGAACTGAACATTACCGGCATTGACGGTGAAGATGGTTCTGACGGCGATGTAGGTGCCCAGGGTGAAGCCGGCATGATGGGCGGCGGCGGCGAGACCGGATCTTCCGGCCAGACCGGCCAGAACGGAACCAGCGGCAAGGGCGGCGCCAGCGGTGCAGCCGGTGGCAATGGTGCCGCTGGTGATGATGCCCTTACCGAAAGCACTGTAAACAGCGCACTGCCCACCATGAGCATTACGGAGTGGGAGGTCACTGCCACCACTCTGCGGGGCGAGATCACCGTAAAGGATGAGAGCGGCTCCCTCACTGAGGTAGTAGGCAGCGGAGCCAACAGCTATGACGGCACCGTTACCATATACAACCAGGATACCGGAGAGGTGATCAGCTGCTTCCCCATTGCAGACCTGGGAGAAAATACCTGGCCTGACGATTTTGAAACCAATGCAGGCTTTATAGAGTTTGCCAACGGTCAGACCGAAATCTGCTTTGCCACAAAGAAGAATGCCCTGGAACCGGATACCACCTACCGTTTGTCTGTGGTGGCTTACTACCAGATGAACGACATGATCTATTCCCGGGAGTTCATCAACCGGATCTTCTATACCGATTCTACCGGTGTGATCCTGAGCAAGCATACTGCAGAGGCCAATGCCCTGACAGTGAACTCTTCCATTGCCCAGGCTTACCAGGAGAGCGTAAAGTCGGTGCAGGTGTTCCTGCTTACCCCCGAACAGAACGCCGGATTCAATCTGGCCTCTGTGGAAAGCGGAACCAATTACCAGGGCAAGTATGTGCTGGATTACCAGGCAGGAACCATCAGCCGCTTCGGCCCCGGAGGTTCCGGTCCTGAAAATCCCGGCGGAACCCTGGAACCGGATATGGCTCTGAATTTCCCTGACCTGGAAAGCAATACCAAATATATTGCCCGGGTCTATGTGGAAACGGATGCAGGCCTGAAAACCCTTACCAGCCAGGAGCTGGAGCTTCAGACCCTCAAGACCCCGCCCACCTGGACTGCTGGCGATAAACCCAAGGCCAGCTATAACCGGGCTACCGGTACCTTTGAGGTGTACCGTCCCACGGTGACGGACCTGGATTCCGGTATTGTCTCCTTCATTTATACTGCATATGACCAGGCCGGCAACCCGGTCCGCTCCCAGAAGGTGGAGCCTGCCCGGGGCGAGCCCATTACCTTCTCCCTGGAGTCCGGAAAGCAGTATACCTTCAAGGTGGAGGCTGTTTTCAATGACAATGAGAAAGAGGTTACTTACGATCTGGGAACCAGTGACCCGGTACAGAGCTACGGTGACCAGCTGCCTCATATTACCCTGACTCCCGTGGGCGAGCCTTCCTCCGAGTACAACAAATTCACGGGAGATCTTACCATTCAGCTTACTTCTGCCAGCTCTGAACTGGTGGTCAGCGAGTCTCAGCCGTTGACTCTGAGCTTCTATGCGGACAGCCTGAACAGCGGAGACCTGGCCTTCGAGATCACCCTTACCGACAATAACACTGTGGCGGTGGGCGATGAAGGCAAGCTGGGCACTGCCACTTACAGCCGGCAGGCCTCCAACTATCCTACCGTCAAGCTGGATCTGAAAAATCTCTACGAGAACACTAATTATACCATCGTGGTGTCTGGCTGGCTCAATCTGGGCGACGGCAAGGGCGTGGTCTACCAGACCATCGGGACCACCGGCTTCCGCACCTACGCCACCATCAACCTGGCAGCTACCTGGAGCACTCCCAGTGAGAGCACCGGTACCGCCATTTCCAGGAATCTGAAACTGTCCGCAGCCAATACCACCGAGGACAAAGATCGTGAGGCTTACGCCCTCAACGAACTGCGGTCCGGTTCTGTCCGGCTGGAACTCTACAATGGTACCGGCGTGAATAAGGTTCGTATTGCCTACACCGATATTACCAGCACCACCCAGCTGGAACAGCTGTACGGCTCTGCCGGTATTGACATAACAGAAAACACTTTCGGCGGCAGCCTGACCCTCAGCCCCAGTGTGGACTACACCCTGGTGGTCACCACTGTCACCGATGCCACCTACAGCATGGCTCTGGGATACCAGAACATCTTTGACTCGGTGGCCAACGCAAATCTGCCCATTACTGCACAGGCAACTCCGCCGGACCTGCTTTCCAACCCTGCCCAGGGCGTGAAGGTGACTCCCATTTATAATGAGGATGCGCCCAAATACGGAGCCAAGTATGATGAGACCCAGCCTGATGAACTGCTCATTGGCTATCGGCTGGAATCTACCTACGATAATGTGCAGCGGCTGGGCTACGATGTGACCTACTATGCCCTGGAATACAGCGAGTTCTATAATGCCCTCCTGAGCGGCAAGGACCCCATCCAGAATGCAAACCATCTGATCGAGGCGACCCAGCGCATTTCTGCCGCATCGGATACGGTGCCTTCGGTAGCCTTCCTCTTTGGCGGAACCAAGACCGAGGATAAGGATGCCCAGTTCATCAATAACTGCTATGTGTACTATACCGGAGAGGATCAGCTCACCAGCGGTGCTCTCAGCGGTATGGGCCGCGGATACCGGTATACTTTTGCCTATACGGTCCGGTATTCTACCACCGGCAACTTTGACGAGAGCCAGCTGTCGGTCTATCCCTACGGGCATGCGGATTACACTGCTTACAAGGCGGCTTACGGCGCCGGTCAGCAGTTCGGCAAGGTCATTGGCCAGAACAGCGTCTATGTGCTGAACTCCGGTATGTATGAGGCACCTCGTATGGACCCCGAGATCCATACCATGGTTTACCAGACAAAGTCCAGCGAGGATAGTTTGGGCCTGGCCACATCCGGTACAATTACCATCCAGTACAAATATCGGGATGTGGATGGAACCATCAACGATACGGGAACCTTCGAGGAAAAGACCAAGGTTACCTGGGTGGATGCGGATGGAATTACCCAGACCTGCGCAATCAACGACACCAAGGCCACATATGACACAGACACCGGAATAGAAGAGGTGGGTGATGGCTGGTGGCAGGTGGACATCCCCTACCGGATCGCTGCCGTGGGCAACCAGCCTGCTACCGGCATGATAACTCCTCAGCTGGAAATCAGCCGGTATGGCATTGACTATACCGAGATCATGAAGGACCTTACCGAGGGAACTGCCTGGGAGGACCAGGACACCGATACCTTCTATCTGTGCCAGGTGCCTGTGGACTGGGCCTGGGATGACCGGTTCGCAAATTACGGCAGCCAGATCCAGGTGGAAGCAGACCTGAGCAATATGGCAGGAAACATCATCACCTTCCGGGTAAAGGATACGGTGGGCGGCGGCGCAGCAGCAGCGACCATTGCAGAGCGGCTTTACGCCATGAAGCTGACCTTCTCCTATCAGGATGGAAAGGAAACGGTCACTACCGATCCCATTTATCTGCCCGTAAGTGTCGGTGTGGATGGACGGCCCTATGCAGAACTGGCTACCGGACGGATCGCCAATCTGGTGGGCAAGACCATCCGGTACACTGCAGAACTCCTGTACGATAACGGAGAACTGGGCTGGGCGCTGGTAGACGGAGACGATGCCATGTTTGCCCTCCAGATGATCAACGGTACCGGTGAGGAAAGCAACACCTTCGGATTTGAGAGTTACCTCAGTTCTGTAACCGGCGGTACCGGTGCATCTCCCAGCGGCGCTGTTGCAGTCCACGACGGCGGCAACAATCATCTGAGCCTGAAGCGGCTGTACAATGGCCTGAATGACCTGAATAAGCCTGCCAAGACTTACGGTGTCACCCGATATCTTACCAGCGCAACAAATGCTGCGGTAGGACGCTACTTCTATATTGACCATTATGGTATGGATATTTCCACCGATTCCAGTGTGGACCTCCTTACCGGACGGTATGCAGTGCCCAAGGGCTGCGCGGTCCTGTCGGTTCCTTCCGCAGGAGATGGACAGTTCCAGCTTACCTCCATCACTCCCGCCATCGCCATGGGCAACTATCGGGCAACCACCACCAAGCTGGAGGTTTCCCCCAACTTTACCATTGACGGCGCTGCCAATGCAGATCCCGCAGAGGGCGAGGAAGAGAATATCCGCATTGTGTACATGGGTGTATTCGCCAGCCAGGAGGATGCACAGGGACTGAAAAATCCCATCACCTCCGGACCGGTAAGGGTCGCCATCGATGAAAAGGGAACCGCCAAGCCGGTGGACCAGAGCACAAACCTTGTTCTGGAAGGCCTGGAAGCCGGCAAGACCTACTGGCTGGCCGTCTGCATGATGATTGATGGCCAGCCCACTGTTCTGATGGATGCGCAGTCCGCACAGCGGGCGATCTACCGCTTTACCGCAGTAGACGATGTGGTCATCGAGTCTGCTCAGGAAATGGTGTATTACAATAATTCCTATTTTGAAAAGTTCTTCAAAATGAATTACACCATTACTCCCTTCCTGGGATTTGAGGCACATTATGCCATTTATGCCAGCGAAGGCAACTATGAGAGCCAGACTCCCATTTACAGCGGAGCGGAATTGGATTCCATCCTGACAGCTCCCAAGAACCTGACCACTTCCAACTGTGAACTCACCCTCAACCTGGAACCCTCTCAGCTCCGCAACAAGCTGGTTCCCGGCGGTACTTACTACCTGCGGATCTATGTAACAGAGCAGGGCGGGGAAGACATTGTGGGTGAAAACACCTTCAAGTTCACCATTTCTCCGGTGGGCAATACCGGCGCACTCATCTATGCACAGAATGCAACCTCTGACGCTCTTACCTTCCAGGTGACCCTCAGCGATGCCCAGTTCTCTTACATGGGACGGAAGGAAGGCTCCACAGAGACCGATGAAGGAGCCCTGTATGCCGTGCGGTTTACCGCAAAGAACGGGGAAAAGGAATACCGTCTCCTTACCACCTACGATGAAGAGCTGTATTCCGGTGCAGATCTTCAGAAATCCTTTGTCCTCTCGGCGGATTGCCTCACGGCAAGCAACCTGGAAGGACAGAAGATCGACCAGGCTACCGAGTACACCATGCATGTGTTTGCGGTGCCCGACTTTGACCATGATGGTCTGGTGGAAACCGACGAAGCAGGGTCTGAGGATCAGCTTCAGAACTATGAATGGTTCTTTGGAGACGAGGACAATTTCCAGAAGATGATCAACCGAATCTGGGACGATCAGGGCGGTTCCTATACCGAGCTTGATTCCATGAAGTGGATCAAGAAACGGTATGAGGTGGGCCTCAAGACCCAGCAGACCACCGACTCCGAGGGGATCCTCATCAATGAGAAGATGGCTTCCATCCTCCGTGTGGGAACCAACACCCTTCAGCTCAACCTGGCTGAAAGCTATGGCGTAGTCACCATTGACGAAAATAATCAGGCACGCCAGAGCTTCCCCCTGGTCAAGTGGTCGGTTACCGGCTTGAATGTGCCTACCTTCCTGTCCGGTGAGTCCAGGGTTTCCGCAGGCGATAAGATCTTTACCCGGACGACCGATGCACAGGGATACGAGGTATACACTTACGATATCCCCGCACAGGTCACAAGCGGTAACTACCTTATTACCGTCCAGCTTTACAGAAGTGAGGATGCTTCTGCACCTTACAAGACTCTGAGTCTCACATACCGCGGCTAAAAAAAGAACGGAGGTTAGATGATGAACCCTACACGGAAATTCAATACGGGTACAAAGGTCTGCTTTGCCGTTTTTGCCGCATTGCTGCTGATTATGTTCGGCGCCATGGCTGTATCGGCCCGGACAACCGTAACCCACCAGGCGGCAGGGGTGACCCTGCCCGCCGGTGCGGTTCTCTATGACAACACCTTCACTCCCGTGGAACTGACGGACGGCGGCGTGGTGCGCCTTGGCGCTGACGGACAGTACACCCTGGGGGTGGAAGGGGGCGTCAGCCTTCCTCTGGGAGCCCATACCATGGCATACACCGGTGGCGGAGCCATCATCTTTGGCGGCGGCTACCAGGTGGATGTGAATGGACAGGTGACCAGCGTCACCGATGGAGAGGAACTGGCAGGGGATACTCCCAGCCTCTACAAGCTGGCTGACCGCCGGTATCTCATCACCTATGACGAGATTACCGACACAGAAGGAACTTTCACTGCGGAAAACTACCTTTACATTGTTATGGATATGGTAGGCAACGCACGGATGTACTCCAGCAACCTGAGCCTTAAAACCACTCAGCCCACCACCCTGGTGGCGGGAGACCTTACCTTTGATATTGCCAACGAGCTGCTTACAGTCACCGGACAGACCATTGATATGGCACGGGTGATCGGCAGCACCAATACTTACGATTCCGGAATCTACAAAACCATTGAGGAAGAGCAGACTCCCGACTCCATCGACCTGACCATCCGGGGCGGTGATGGCGGTGACGGCGGTACCGGCGGTACCGGCGGCACTGGCGGCACCGGTGGAACAGGCGGCGTGGGCGGCACTGGCGGTGCAGGCGGCACCGGCGGTGTTGGCGGCGCAGGCGGCACTGGCGGTACCGGTGGTTCCGGCGGCGCAGGCGGCGATGGCGGTGTTGGTGAGGATCAGGAGGTAGTCCAGATCGTCACCCTGAAGAGTGCCCAGGCACTGAGCAGCAACATTATCAAGGTGGACTACTACTTTGTGGACCCCTTCGGCACCCTGGGTATGGTTTATCTGGAACTGCACAAGGCCAGCGATCTGAAAGATCTGGGCATCACTGTTCAGGACCTGTATGACAGTGATACGGACAAGGCCGATGCAGTGGATAATTACTGGGCCAACTTCAACGCGGCTTTCCGCACTTCTGTCAGCACCTACGATTCCAGTTATGTTTTCAACAACGGAATCACTCCGGCTACGGAATACTATGTGGTTTTGGCCCATGTGGCGGAAGACGAGATGGGCAGTATGGAAAGGACCCTGGACGATTATTACCGTCTGGTCACTCCTCAGCTTCAGAACCGGCTGGCCATTGACTATGTAAATACCGGAGCCGTTGGAGTCACCCTGCTGATGGATTCTCTGGAGGGTGAGCCTTCCCGGCTGGAAATGACCCTGAACGGCGCCGGCGGCAGTCCCCAGGTCATTACCCGGGAGCTGTCCGCGGATGACCTGAAAAAGGCTTCTTCCGGCGGCGTGCTGGTGGAACTGCCCATCAAGGAAGATCAGCTGGCGGCCTTCAAGGCTACCCAGGTGCTGGAGGTTAAGCTGCTGGATGCCAATGATGCCGAAATGATGACGGCACGCTGCATCAACAACTTCTACACCACGCAGCCCTAACGGGCAGAAAATACGCCCCTTGAAAGGGAGCGTTCCGTAAATCAACGAATTACTCTGCCCCTCAGGGCAGAAGGAAGAGGAGGACGCTAATATGGAAAATATTTATGCAGCGGTGCTCAGCTCTATTGGCTGGATGATCGGTCTGGCTTTTCTGGGAATCGGGATCGGTTTGGGAATCATGGGCGCACGGATCGCAGAAGCAGTGGGCCGGAACCCCGAGACCAAAAACGATGTGGTACACGCAGCGCTCAGCGTAGCACTTATTGTTGCAGTACTGCTGCTGTTGCTGTTTGCCTTTGTGTTCCTGCTGCTGTACTTCAATCCTCTGGTATAAGTAGGGGCGGAGACTATGATCTACGCTTACATAGCAGTAGCCCTGGTAGTGGGGCTGCTGGTGGGACTTGCGGCTTTGGCTGTGGCCTGGCTGGCAAAATCGGTGGGCAGAAGCATCCGTTCCAGGACCCTGGAGCTGGTTTCTGCTTACGATGACATCCTGGAGGAGCGGAGCCGGGAACTGGCCTGGATCGAGAGCAAAAAGAATTCGGTCCAGGAACAGCCCCGGGTAGAGAAAAAACAGCCCTTCCAGCCCAAGGCTTCTGCCGGGGAGGCGGCAGCCCGCACCGCCCTGCTGGGAGCAGTGGAGAAAATCTCCTCCGCCCAGTACCGGGACGATGGAGCAGCCCGCCTTTACCAGAAGATCCGCACAGGATTTGCCTTTTCTCCCCAGGAAGCCCTTGCCCGGATACCCCGGGAGGCTTTGGAATGCAAGCCGGGGCCTGCCTCCCGCTTGCTGAAAGAACTCTCTTTTGAAACGGTGTTTACCCTGTCCACCCTGCCCGGGGAGGACCAGTACCGGCTGCTTATGGAGTCTTTGTCTCCTGAACAGCGGAACCTGGTTCAGGAATATCACAGCCAGTGCAGCGGCGGCTTCAAAAGCCTGGGGTTCTATGACTTCCTGAGAGAAAAAGCAGACCGGGAGCCTCATCCGCCCCTGCTGCGGGTGGCCCCCATGACCCGGTGTCAGGGGATTCCTCCCCAGGTACAGGTGGTGGAAGATCCGGCCATCTGTGAGGGCTTTTTGCTGGAGGCCGATAATTGCGTATTCGACTATTGTATCAAAACAAGGGAGATCAGTTAAATGAACAGCACCATTGATACTGTCCTGGAGCAGAAAATTGCAGATATCAAAAAGGGCGCCAATGCCTTTGCCACCGGCCATGTACGGCTTGTGCGGGAATATATCCTGGAAGTAACAGGGTTGGAAGGCGCCGCATATTTTGAGCGGGTGACCGTGGGAGACAAGGCCGAAGGTTACATTGATGCCATCCGTCAGGACTGTGTTCTGGTGGCGCTGACCCGGGTCACCGGGAAGGTACATATTGGAGACCAGGTAGTGGCTACCGGACGGGAATATACTGTCCAGTATTCCCCCAACTCCCTGGGCCATGTCATTGACCTGTCCGGCGTGGACCGGCTGGTAGGAAAGCGGATGGATGAGTTGAAGGAACTGCCTTTGGAAACCGCTCCCATCCCCATTATGGACCGGACCACCGTCAACCGGCCTCTTCTCACCGGAATCACCGGCATTGACCTGATGTATCCCATCGGCCGGGGCCAGCGCCAGCTGATCATCGGTGATAAGAAAACCGGAAAAACCCAGATCACATTGGACACCATCTGCAACCAGGCAGGGGCCAATGTCCTCTGCATCTATGTGGCGGTGGGCAAGACCAAAAAGGAAATCAAGGATATTTACAGCCAGCTGCTGGCCCGGGGCGCCATGGTTTACACCGTGATCGTGGCCGCCTTTAATGACGACCCGGCTCCTGTGCTCCGGAATACTCCCTATGCGGCCCTTTCCATTGCCCGGTACTACCTTGAACAGCGGTATGATGTGCTGGTGGCCATCGATGACCTGAAGCGCCACGCAGATGTCTGCCGTGAACTTGCCCTTCTTATGGGAAAGACTCCCGGCCGTGATGCTTATCCCCCGGATATTTTCTACAGCCATTCCCGTATGCTGGAGCTGGGCTGCCAGCATAAGAACGGCGGTTCCATTACTATCCTGCCTATCTGTGAAACCAAAGGCGGGGATATTACCGACTATATTTCCACCAACATCATCTCCATCACCGACGGACAGATCGTGCTGTCTGCCAAAAACTTTGAAAAAGGGCAAAAGCCTGCCATCAACTACGGCCTGTCCGTTTCCCGTCTGGGCGGCGCAGTTCAGAGCCCGGCCATGAAGAAAGCCGGCCCGCCTCTGCGGCGGGAGCTGCTGGCCTACCTGGAACAGCGGGAGGTCTTTGAGCTGGCCAATGCAGACGAGATGGGCGAGAATCTGCGCAGAACCATGCGCAGGGGCGCAAAGATCCTGCAGATGCTCTGCCAGCCCAAGTTTGCCGGCCGTACACCGGATCAGATGCTGGCGGCTGCCAGCCAGATCCAACAGGGGGAGAGAGAATGAACATCAAGGCTGTGGTCAAGGTCATGAACTTCCACGCCCTTCTGCGGGTGGAAGCCTCACGCAAGCAGGCGGAGCGGTACCAGACCATGGAGAGCGAGCTGGAAAACATGATGCGTATCGTCATGAACAACCGGAATCTCCGGCTGGACAAGCGGATCGCTCTGCCTGACCCCAATCAGCCGGTCCTGCGAATCTACATGGGTTCGGACTACGGCTTTTGCGGCAGTGTAAACAGCTCTGTTTCCAATGTGCTGGCCCGGGATGGGGATGCCTCCAAAATCGTGGTGGGCAAAAAGCTCCGCCGGCCTAAGCATGTGGAACTGTTTTTGACCCAGGAAGAATACTTTTCCGATTTGAGCCGGGTGAGAAAATACCTGGAGCAGGCAGTCCGGGAAAGAAAATGGTCTGCGGTGGAGCTGGTTTACAACCATTTCTATAATCTCAGCTCGGTAAAACAGATCACCAAGCGAATCTATCCCCTGGAAGCACAACCGGAAGACCAGGAACATCAGTGGGATGACTTTGAGGTGGAAACGGATGTGGTCCGGCTGCTGGAGGACATGATGGTCTCCTACCTGACCTACGAGTTGAAAATCGCCGCAGTCAGCGCTTATGCGTCTGAGAACATCATGCGGCAGAACGCTACCACAGAATCCCTGAAAAAGCTGGATGAGCGGGAAGAGGAAGAACTGCGGGAGGCACGGAAGCTGCGCACCCAGAAAGGGTTCCAGAAAACCATCGACAGCTATATCAAACAAAAATCCCTGAAGATCTGAACCGGCCGCAGAAAAGCGGTGTATCAAATTTTCCGCCGGGTCCGCCCGGCAGGACAGAGGTGCACAAATGGAGAATAACATGAATATGCAGGGAGGCCTGGCCCCCCGTGGGACAGCCCGGCGGCTGGGTAAGCTCATTGCAGTATCCAGCCTGAAGGTGGAGATATTCCTGGAAGATACCAATGTGGGAATCCGGGACCTGGTGTATGCCCAGGCGGAAGATCGCGTCTATCAGTTTGAGGTGGCTGAGATCAACGGCTCGGTGGCCTCCGCTATCTGTTTTGGAATGACCAACGGCCTTCGCCGGGGCATGGATGTTTACTGGCTCAGCGAAGGAATCCGGGTGGCCTATGATCAGGCGATTCTGGGCCATGTGTTCAACAGCTATGGTCAGACCATCGACGGGACCCAGCTGGAGCAGGTGAACACCCGGAGTATCTACGAACGAAACCTGAGCATGGACGAAATCGAAATCGACGGGGATATCCTCTGGACCGGCATCAAGGTGCTGGACTTCTTCGCCCCTATGCGGAAGGGCTTCAAAATGGGCCTGCTGGGTGGTGCCGGCGTAGGCAAAACCGTTCTGATCAAGGAACTCATCCATAATGTATACCAGGGCCTGGGCTCCAACTCGGTGTTCGTGGGCGTAGGCGAGCGGAGCCGTGAAGGCCGTGACCTGTACGACGAAATGGTCGAGGCAGACCTGCTGGATAAGATTTCCATGGCTTTCGGCCAGATGGGTGACAACGCCATGAGCCGGAGCCGGGCTATGTATACCGGTCTGACCCTGGCTGAGTACCTGCGGGACGAGAAGAAGCAGGATGTGCTTCTCTTCATTGACAATATCTACCGGATGGTCCAGGCCAATGCGGAAATTTCCACCGAGCTGGCCCGTATGCCCATCGACAACGGATATTCTCCCGCCCTCCTCACCGAAATCAGTGAGGTGGAGGAGCGGATCAACTCCACTGCCGACGGGTCTATCACTTCCTTCCAGGCCATCTTTATCCCTGCCGACGATATCAACGACGGTGCAGTTCATGCTATCAGCCAGCATCTGGACGGCCAGGTAGTGCTGGACCGTAAGGTGGCGGAGAAGGGCCTTTACCCTGCCATCAATGTGTTTGCCACCCAGTCCCGGATCATCGACCCGGAGATTCTGGGACAGCGGCATTTCCACCTGGTGGAAGAAGCGCTTCGCTGCCTGTCCCGGTATGAGGAACTGGAGCAGATCGTAGCCGTGCTGGGCATTGACGAATTGTCCCAGGAGGACCATGATACCTTCTTCCGGGCCCGGAAGCTCCGGAATTATTTCAGCCAGCCCATGTATGTGGCAGAGCAGTATACCGGTATCCCCGGCCAGTTTGTGGCGATTGGGGATGTGCTGGATGATGTGGAAGCCATTCTGGATGGCCGGCTGGACGATGTGGACGAGGGAGACTTTACCTACATTGGAGCATACCTGAAGGGATTACATTAAGGGAGGACCCGAAATGGCGAAAGAGAAAAAGCCGTCCATCGTTGAGCAGCAGCGGGGAAGGATTCATGCCCGTGTCATCGATGAGGAAAATGGCCTGCGGGTGATCAGCGGAGTAAGAGGCGTGCGGGTAATCGACCGGCACAACCGTATGCTGATCATGGAAGACTATCTTCCCACGCTGGGCAGAATCGACGGCAGTATCGTCATCATCACCACCGAGGGAGAAATCGCCTACGACGGGATCAAAGGATTCTACAAACATCAGCACAACGAATTCACCCTTTTGATCGAGCGTGAGCAGGATGACCAGAAGGAAATGCCGCCGGCGGATGATGAAACCGAAACGGATTGAAGGTAAGTGAGGTGCAGGAAGGATGACATTTCAGGAATTGGCGCTGCGGATATTTTATGCCGCGCAGCCCTTGCTGCCCTTTTTGGGGGCGGTAGGGGTGTCTACCTGCGCCCTGCTGGCCGCGCTGCTCTTGCTGAGCCGCGGCCTTTGGTTTGACCGTCCGGCTTTCCGGTGGCTGGGACTGTTTTACGGGCTCGGGAAATATGACTGTGTCCGGCTAGGTTCGGCCTGGGTCAAACTGAGCCTGCTTTTGTCTTATTTGATCGCCTTCCAAAAGCTGGAAGGGATTCATTACCTGGTGATTCTGATTCCCAGCCTTCTTTTTTCCATCCAGATCCGCTCTCCGAAAGGGATTCCGGCCAACCTGCTGGGCTGCCTGATGGAACTGGTGGGATTGGGCGCAGCCAATGTGGTCTGCGGATATATCCGGGATTTTCACCCCGGGGCAGGGTTTGTAGTGGTGTATATCCTCATCAGCCTGTTTTTGGCGCTGTATGGGGTCTACCTGTTCCTGACCGAGCTGAATGTGATTTCCAATGGAAGGAGAATCCTAATTGAAGACTAAAGAGATTCGGGAAACGGGAGATACCCGCCGGCCTCCCGTCCGCCGTGTGCCCCAGGCACCTCCGGAGACAGATGCACAGCTCAAAGAGAAAATCGGTGGAGCCAAGGCTCTGGAACGGCGGAAAAAACGCAGGATCAGGAATATTCTCATGATCATTATTCCTGCGGATATAGTGATATTGGCTGCGCTGCTCATGGTGCAGTTTGCACAGATGGCGGGCAGCTACACCATAAACGGAACGGCATACCGATATTATGCCGGACAGCAGACTCCTCTGGCAGACGGCACCCGGCTGAGCAGAAATGCGGAAGGCGTGACCGAAATGAAGGGGAGCCAGCTGGAAGGGGAAATGAGCAGCCTGCCTGTGTACTATGAGGACCGGCAGACGGTGGTGCTTCCCCAGCCCATGGTCTACTACGCATCCGGAAGCGTCACAGCCGTGCGGGCGGAATGCTTCACGGAGCTGGATTATCTGGATAACGGCACAGTTACCGCCGTTTCGGGAGGGAGAGAGACCTCTCTTACCCGAGGCTTTATGTATGATGGACAGGACACCTATCTCTTCCTGGAGCCGGTGACCCTGGAATTCAACGGCTACCAGCTGGAGCTGGGAGCCATGTCTTATGTTATTGCGGATTATCAGAACGATGTAATGGTATATAACCGGGCCGACGGCACCATGACCATGGAGCCTCCCACCGGGGCGGTGAGGGCCAAGGCCGTGTCCGGGGATTATACCGTGTCTCTGCTGGAGGATTCGCTGACATTACAGGACGGCACAAAAGTGCTGCTCTTTACACGGCCCGATCTGTTGGACGGGCTGAAATAACAGTCCGGGGCTGTCGCTGCGGCGTATGGCTCTCTTCACCTTTGGGCGAGTAACGGACATTGATTTCAAAGCCGGTTAGGGCGTTTCCGGGAGGTTTCCATGAAGAAAGTCAGAGCGTTTTTTATTGTTGCCATACTGGTTATAGCCGTGTTTGTGGTGGCAGTGCTGGGCGCATCCAGAAGTTTTGCAGCGGCAGTGGACGACGGCATGATGATGCCGGCATCCTCCGGGCTTTCCCAGGCGCTGAATAGTGGAAAGAAAGGGGACCCCATTGCCCTTGTCTCAGTGGGCAGCGAAGATGTTATCTACACCTCTTTCGGCCGTTTTTATGTGGGCGACGATCGGAAAGCCGTGGATGTGGATTACCCCATGTGGATCAGCGGAGGTGCAGGCCTGCGCTTCCTGGACGATGAAAATTGGCTGATCACAGCGGATGTAGAGGTGCTGCGTACCTTCGAGGGACTTTACCTTACCGGCGGCACTACATATAACGCAGACCGTACCCAGGCTGATATTGAGGAGTTTATTCTCCTCCAGCTCCAGAACGGTCTTTACATCAATGCACAGAATGCCCAGTTTATCACCAAGCTGGACACCTATGATATCCCGGCCAACAGTGTACTTATGCTGGGCGAAAATGCCCTGCGCTGGTACTCTCCCAACGGGAGCGCAATGGAGTTTGGCCAGGCCGACGAAGTATTTGATGCCGTTCTGCGGATCGGCAGCCATGAATATGACTATGCCTCACTGCTGAAAGCATTGGGGCTGATCAGTGATGCCATCGGAAAGCTGGAGGATGGAAAAGACCCCACCGATGAGCTGAACCAGGCCCAGGAGATTCTGGCCGGTCAGGACAACGGCGGAAAGGGCAGCGGCTCTGATCTTGCAGGCCAGGCTGAGGATGCCAACCAGGGCGGAGCAGATTCGGAGGAGCAGGGCCAGAAGATCCCTGCTACCGGAGGCTCTTCTCTCCGCCAGGAAGGCGCAGAAGGCAACGGCGCTGACCCGGAAACCGATTCCACCGCTTCCGGCGGACCTGCTGACGAAGCACACGGCGGTTCCGGCGGCAGCGCTACCGGCGGAGATACCGGCCCCGGAGGGGAAGGCGGTTCCGACCACGGCGGCAGCGAAGGCGGCGGGGAGACCCCGGAAACACCCGTAGACCCTGAACAGCCCGGTGGCGGCGGCGAACCCGGTGATGGGGGTGAAGGCGGCGATGGCGAAGGAGAAAACCCCGGCGAACCCACTGAACCCGGTGAAGGGGGCGAACCCGGCGAGGGCGGCGAGAGCGGTTCCGAAGACGGCAGCGGCGAAGGCGGCGGCTCCGGCCAGCCTGTCCCCTATACACCTCCCGAGGTGCAGCTGCTGAATCTGGACCCCTGGAGCTATGCCGTCAATATGCAGCTTCAGATTGATGACCCGTCGGGCACCATCTCCAAGGGTGTGCGGATCACCGCATATAAGGAGCTTAAAGGCGGGGAAGAAAATGCCGAGCAGGTGGGCACCACCGAGGAAGGCTTCCCCATCTTCCGGGCAGAGGAAGGCCGCAGCGCCTTGCTGCGGAAATCCTATACCTCCGCCCAGACCCTGAATCTTTCTCCCGTGTCTCCTGATACGGATCTTTATCTCCAGTACTCTTATACCTATATTGCAGAGGAAAAGATGGAAGATCCGGATAATCCGGGCGAGTTTATTGAAGTTCGCGTCCGGAAGACCTATTATTCTGACTTTATCAAGGTGCATACCCCCTCCATTGAAGAGGGAGGAGTGTACCCTATTGCAGCGGATTGGGAACTGCTTTTTGCAGAGCATTCTGATGCAATCCAGGTAAATGACTTTACCCTGACCAATACTACGGACTACTCTGCGGAAGACGAGAGCTTCGAAAACTTCAAGAAGAATATGCTGCCCTACGCCAACCGCATTTTGCTGAGGTGTACTCCCCTGGACCAGAACGGTGACCCCACCGGGGAGGATACGGTGGAACTTGTAATGAGCTCCACCGTGCTGACCCGTGCCCAGCAGGAGGGCGGCACCACCTTTACTTCCAGCATGCCCAAGTTGAAGTCCAACCAGAGATACTCGGTCCAGGCAGTCCTGCGGGACCGGTATGGCAACGAGCTTCCCCTGCTGGTCAACGGTACCGACAGTGCCCAGCCTTTTGATGCTTACACAGCCAAGGTCCTGCCCAAGGTGGAAATTATTGAAACCGCCAATGTGACCGATAAGCTCACCCTTACCCTGAAAGTCAGCGATCCGGATGGAGCACTGGCACAGGAGGATGGGGTCAGTCTGCCTCTCACCCTGACCGCTCAGGACACCAACGGCCAGGCAGCAGTCCTTACGGGCACCTTTGAGGATGGCACTCCCTTTGGAGACAGCCAGAGCAAGACCCTCACCCTGGCGGAGCCGGAGGATGGAAAGAGTTACACCTTTACCATTGACAGCCTTGCCTTTGCCCGGACTTATCAGTTTATTGTGACCGGCATGTACGCTTCCCAGCCGGATGGAGTGACTTCTCCCTCCCTGCCGGTGCAGCGGGATGTACAGATGGGTTATGCCCGTATTTATACGGCCTCCTTGTCTTCCGGTCTGGTGAATTTCAGCACCAGTGTGGCCAATCTTGCGGACACCAGCATGACCCTGAATGCCACCATGACCAGCAAGACCACCCTGGATATTCTGCCGCTGGTGGACGAGTATCGTATCAATATCACCAAGGAGGGCAGCAAAACCCCGGCTGTAAGCTGTGCGCTGTCCATGGAAGAACTGAACCGTCCCACCAGTGAGGGCGAGGCAGATGGAAGCTGGTACTATGACGATACCCTGGGAGCATTGGTCCTGCAGAAGGGGGATGCCCTGACTCCGGCCATTATGCTGGTGGCAGACAAGAGCCTGTTTGAGACCTATACTCCCTGGGAAGCCTTGTCTCCCAAGGTGGTAAATCCGGATGCGGAAAACATCCAGTACACTACTCCCGCCCGGATCAGAGTGGATGTGCCTGCGGTATTGCAGACTTCCACACGGTATAATGTGCAGATTCAGTCTGTGGTCATCAAGAGCGGCGAGGAATACCAGATTCCCACCACCCTTTCCACCGGCTCCTTCACCACCAAAAAGATCCGGCCCAAGCTGCAGTACAACGACCTGTTTGCTGCAGGCGACATTTTGAGCCTCATCGATGCCCATATCTATGACCCGGATGGTACGGTTCAGGAAGACGGACTGGTTTATGTCTACCTGTATTACAACGGGACCCTCCTGGACATGGAAAAGATGTATGCGGACACCAAGGAGAACGGTGAGACCCAGACCATCACCTTTGACGGCATCATTGAAGGGGCCGAGTATGAGCTGAAGTTTGTGGCTGCGGCATATAACGACTCCGAGGGCTTCTCCAACTACGAGACCAACTACCTCCTTTGGAGCTATATTGTAGAGGGCGGAAGCAGCCTGAATGGTGATATCAATATTGAGAGCATAGAGTATGCTTCCACCAGCCAGGCCCGGAACCCGGTGGTTCAGATGACCGGGGAGGAAGTGCGTGCCCAGATCGAAAGCGGCGAGTGGATACCGCAAGGTTATTACAAGGATACATACACTACCCAGAAATTTGAAATTCCGGAGGGCATCACTTTCCTCCAGCTGGAAGAGGACCATTTTACCTGGTACAATGCAAACCCGGGACTCTACAATGTCATTCCTAAATTCTATAATAGTGAAGGAAAGTTGGTGACTCAAAACAGCCATGAGCAGGATTCCTACTTCGGTACCGGTGGCGACGCTATTTTTGTAGTTCCGGATGGGGCGGTCACCTTTACTCTGATGATCCCGGTTACAGAGGAGGGCGCTCTTCAATGGGGCCTGGAGGTATACGGTTACACAGCTGCCAAAAATGATTTGCTCCAGGGGGTGACCTATGAGGAAGGAAAAAGTATTGATACAAACACCGGCAAAACAGTAGACAATGTAAACTATAAAGTGACTGATATGGTTCCCGTTGAACCGGGTCAGCTCTGCTTCTGGACCAGCAACGACGGTGCAGGGTCAGAGTATTCCATGTGCCTGTATACCGAGACCGGCGGCTATATGGGGTATGTGCGAAACCGCAAAAACCAGGTCATCACCATTCCCGAAGGGGTAGGCTATGTCCGGTTTACCTACTGGAAAAACAATCAAAACTATGAGCTTTTCCTGGTGGCAGATGCTGCTCCGGAGGAGGGCTATACCGTTTCCACTACCCTTTCCGTGACGGATAACAATGGCTATCTGACGGTGGGTCTGCCGGAAGGCCAGGACCCCACCGTTACCCTGGAACTGTACATGGGCGATACCCTCTCTGCGACCCAGTGGGAGCTGAGCCAGACCTGGAAGCTGCCCCTGCAGGACCAGGATGGGGATAACAAATATGAGCTGAATCCGGAGGATGCAGCCAAAGTTATCTCGGGCCTGCCGGCTAACCGGCCTTACCAGCTGATACTTAAAGCTACCTACCAGGGTAACGAGGTGACTCTGGACAGCACCGCTTTCCAGACCGACGGGGCCTACTTTGTCATCCGGAATCAGCGTGACCTGCTGCAGGTGAGACAGAATCCCTTTGCCAACTATCTGGTGGTGGAGGACTTTGACCACTACATAAGCACAACTGTGGACTATCTGTGGGGAACCATTGATTTCCAGGGCCATGTGGTCACACGTTCTGGGGTAGATACCTATCTTATCAATACCGTTCAGAGCGGTGGGGTGGTGCGGAATCTGGTGTATGATTTCGGTGCCGCTACCACGGTGAAAAATGGACCTATAGGCAATATCTATGGTACTGTAGAAAATTATATCGTCCGCACCCAGGGAAAGGTTACACTCTACCAAAATGGTAGCAGCCTGCTGGCGTATGCAGTTGAAAGGGGCGGTGTCCTTCGGAATTTCATCCTTGAACTGGGGGGCGACCTTACAATTCAGGAGAATGCTGTAGGCGGCGGTGTCCGATACAATAACGGTCTGGTGGAAAATGGCTATATGTACGGGAAAAACGGCGCCGGGGTCATGCTTATGAAGAATTACGCCGGCGGATTCATGGGGGAGAACTACCCCACAGGCGTTACCCGGAATGTGTTCACCCTGTATGATACCTGGTTCTTGGGCGGTGCAGAGAGTACCGCCGGCGCAGTTGCCGTTTATTCTCACTACGATTACTCCAACAGCTACCATGTGGGAGACTTCTACCAGTATGTAAGCGACAAGAGCACCGTCAGCCCTATGGCCCAGGAACGGGTATTTTATCATAGCGCGAACTCGGCAAAAAATCATGATGTTTATTATATCTCCCTCAACAGCTATGCAGCCCGTACCAGCTGGTTAAAGAGTTCCAAGCCGGCGACCCTCTATGATGAGGAATGGCAGCAGAGCATACTGGGCGAAGGGTTTGATACCAGCACCATTCAGGTGGGATTCTATCCCCGGCTCAATCTGTCCACGGTTATGCAGAAATACCAGAACTATATCCCTCTGCCGGTTCTGGGAGACAGCGAACCTCAGATCCTCAGCGACAGCTGGGCTTCCGGGGACAGTGAGTTTATTTCCAATGAAGGGGGAAATGTCTCCTTCATCCTCAACAATCCCCGGAATGCCACCATTACCGGCTTCACAGCGGCGGGGTTGAAATTTACCATCCAGAGCCAGAAGCCTTTGGGAGATGGCTTGTATGAGGTCATCGCCTATGCTGCGGTGGATGGGGAAAAGCCTCAGTATCTGAGCGCTTACACCATCACCGAAATGCAGTATACGGCAGGTTCCTCCAGCATGACCTCCTATCCCAACTACAAGACCACCGGCTTTGAATTCTGGAAGACGGTCAGTAATGCCAGTGAATGGTCCAACATCAATGACCATATGAACTGGAACTACCGGCTTACATCGGACATTGATTTCAAGGCCGATCCCATTACTCCCGCAGCCCTTATACTCGACGGCAGAAAGACCAGCCTGACCAGCGGCGGCAGTAACTTTACCGGTAAATTGGACGGAGATGGACATACCATCAGCAATATTTCTCTGGAAAATCTGGCCCAGCCCTGGGTGATTTACAATATGAGCGGCGGCACCAGCGAGGTCCGGAACCTGACGGTCCAGGGGCTTACCATCAAGGCTGCCGGTACCGTGACCAGTTCCATGGCCGGCTTTGTGAGAAATCTCAACAGCGGTGGCCTGGTAAATGTGCATCTGCGGGATGTATCCATCTCGGGGACCGGCTATGTAGGCGGCCTGGCCGGCCAGGTGGAATATGGTTCCGTCCAGGAATGTTCTGTGGCGGATGCGGTCATCAATGACGGCACCGGCGCCCATCCTGCCCGGGTAGGCGGTCTGGTGGGATATATGTACAGCTATAAGCTGGACCGCTGCTACACCCGGAACGTGGACATTCAGGTCATCAGTTCTCCGGTCGTGGAGGGCGTGGGCGGCCTGGTGGGGTATGACGCCCGGGTCCCGATAACCAACTGCTATGCCCAGGGGACCATCCAGGCCAACGGCGGCGTGACAGGCGGCATCTTCGGCTTCAACAGTGAAACCTATGGCTATACCGACCATGTATGGGCCGATGTGGATATTACCGCCACCGGGGATCAGGTGGGCGGCTTTGTGGGCAGAACCACCGGTCGCCACCGAGGAGGCATTGTCTTTGGCAACATTCTGACCACCGGCGAAAAGGTGAACCGGGTCAATGGTGAGGCATATGGTACCTCTGTGTCTGGACAGTACCTGAATGTTTATGCCTACGAAGGTCAGACGGTGAATAACCTGCCGGCGGAGGATGTGTCCGATGCCCGGGGGCTGGCAGATGCTCAGGACCTGACCAGCAAAAATTTCTGGGCGGATGTGGCAGGAATGGGAGATTCCTTCGACTACAGCCAGCTCACTCTGGAACAGCCGGGCATGCCTCTCATCCTTCGGGAGGACGGCACTCTGGTAGAGGGGCAGATTTGGATAGAACTTCCCGGCCAGGCAGAACCGCCGACCCTTCGCATTACCCAGGCAGGATATCTGCCGGGCCAGAACTATCCCTTCCAGCTTTCCGGAGAATTGGAACACCCCGGATATACATCCGAGGAAATCATTGCACTGCTCCAGACTGCTTCCGCTACCGGCAGCATTACCATTGATGGAATCGATATTTCCGAGTCTCAGCAGCAGCTTAAAAATGTGCAGATTTCCTTCAACAAATCTGCTGAATCCGAAGAAGCCACCACTTTCAGTATCCTCATCAAGGAAGACTTGGAAATCTTTACCAAGCGGTTGGATGTTTATACTCTGACAGTGGCATACCAGACAGCAGACGGGCGCAGCTGGAGCCTGAACGGTACTGTGGACTTTGGTCAGCCCCTCTACTGGGAGGTCCTGGATTTGACCACCTGGCGGAATCTCATGCGAGGCGGCCACGCCGATACAGGAGAAAACTTCCGGATTACCGGTAGAATCGACTTCCTGGGCAATGCTCAGAATGTGCAGGAAGTTGGTCTGAAAATCGGCAATCTGGAAGGTCAAGGGGATGAAGCGGGATTCTATAACCTGATTTATACCCCCAACCCCACCATGGGTACGCCCTGGATGGAAAATGTCTACGGAAACATTTCCGGACTTACTTTCCAGAACTTCTCGGTAGACTATTCTGCGGTCGCGGCGGCACGGGGCGTTTCCGGTGTGATTGTTTCGGTGAATGATATTACGGACTGTGACTTCCAGGATATTCGTCTTTTCGCAAACCGCAACACGAACAAACGGTTTGGCTTCTTTGGACAAATCAATGGGAATGTTTTGGATGTAGGCGTAAATGCACTGGAGATTTCAATTCCTTCCAGCGAGTATGGTGGAAGTTATGTGGGAGGCTTGGCCGGCCAGATTCAGGGCTCCTTCAATAATGTGACTGGAGAAAATATTACAATCAATGCGCAACTGGCAAATTATGTGGGCAGCTTGTTTGGCGCTGGTGTGCATATTGTGGCTCCTGGCACGAGTAGTGCTGTACTGAGGCATATTGAAGTTACAGGTAATGCGGGCGTTGGAGGATTGGCCTACCAGGTTCATGCTCTGAGCAGTGCCACTTTGGAAGATTTTAAGGTGACTGCCAGCTCCACAGTAGGTGGATTGACCGGACATGCGTACGTGGGAGATAAGCAAAACATTACGGTAAGAGAGGGAACTGTTACATCGACAACCACCACAGTAGGACAATATTACGCAGGTGGTGTTTTTGGGTCCATGGGATACTCTTACTCCAAGCTGAACAATGTTTTGGTGGAAAATGTTCAAGTCACCGGTAACAACATAGTGGGTGGCCTGGCAGGGCAACTTGATAACCGGAGTATGGATAATATTCAGATTATAGGCTGTACCATTACCAATCCTTCCGCTATGCCTACCACACCTCCAGCCCAGGAATACTATCTTTCTGCTGGTGCGTTAGCAGGTATCAATCCCTCTCGTGACAGTCGTACGGTAAAGAATGTGACGGTTCGGGATACTACGGTTACCGGTCCCTACAATGTGGGCGGTCTTATTGGAATGAACTACATCAATGGAAGTTCTGTTGTTTTCCAGAATGTCTATGTGGCCGAGGATGTGGTTGTCAACTGCACCGGCGAAAATGCTGGCGGCATCCTGGGCCGTGGATATCTGTTTGAACTGTCCAATGTGGCCTGCGGTGCCCAGGTCCATGCCACCGGCAATGTGGCAGGCGGCATTGTGGGCAAGATGGAGAGAAACGAGAATTATGCTACGGATGCCAAGTTCTCCAATGTCTACTTCTCCGGCGAGGTATATGCGGGCAACTATGCCGGCGGTATCATCGGTCAGCTCAATGACCGGAATTATCAGATTCTTCCTGAAAATCTTTCCGGCGTGGTAATGACCGGCTCGGTACGGTCCGCAGGCGACAGGTCCTCTCTCTGGGCCAACGCCCTGTCCACCTATGCCCCGGCGGGTGACGGCACTGTTATGATCTGGGACGAAGCCACCCTCAACGGACAGACCGCAAAGGCCATCAAGGAAGGTCAGGAGGCTACCGTCACCGATACCTTCCTCTATCCTGAAAAGGGCGGCCTGGCTTCCGGCAACAGCTTTGCACAGCCCCAGTTCTACACTGGTCTGGGCTTTGCGGACACTGCATGGGACCTGAAAGCTCTGGAAAATGAAGGAAACCGGTACATGCCCTTCCTGCTGGGCAGCGATGGGGCTCGTCTGCCGGATACCGATTCTTACCAGGGCGAGGAAGTGGGCATCCTTCTGCCTCAGCCCGGCGCCGAGCCTGCAAAGGTAGTTCTTTACGCCACCGGGGCAGATTCTTTTACCCTGGATCTGACAAACTTCCAGAGTCAGGACGGAAGCGGAGCTACCATTACCGTTCAGCTGGGAGATGGCACTGCGGGGACTTATACCACCGATGCCAATGGTTCCATTTCCTTCGCCACCGACTTCCAGACCCCCGTCACCGTAACTGTGGATGGAGTGCCTACCGCCTTTACTTCTCAGGACATGCAGGCCCTTCGTCGGAATGTTATGACCTACGATGGACTCTGGTATTATCTGGATGGAGAGGGCAAGGTCATCCATGGCTCCAGCACCGGCGAGCGGGGTGTCCTTCAGGGAATTGATGAAACAGATACCCCCGTTCACCTGTGGCAGGGCAAGATCCTCTGCCAGGCAGGGGACGGAAGCTGGGCAGTCTATACCCTGAAAAAGGACATTGCCGGTTCCGTGGCAGCTGCGGACAGAACCGCTGCCGCTGTCAATGATACCAAACCGGAAGCCGTACCTCTTTACAGCTATACCTACACAGGCAACAGCCAGCTTACCGCTGTACGGGTATTCCATGAGTACACCATGTTTGGCTCTCAGCGGGCAGATGTCCGGCTGTTCGACCTGGGTGGTACCGCCTATGTGGTATCTCCCCGGCAGAATGTAGTGGCAGACGGAATGCTCCTTTCCCGGAAGGCCAGCATTACCGGCAGCTACACCAACTACTACGCCCTCCTTCAGAAGGACGGAGTCCTGGTGGATAACCGGAACAACATGAAGCTGAATGGTCTGCCCATGACGGGAATCGTCCAGATATCCAACAACTTTGGATATTCCGGAAATGTGGCCGTCATCCGCTATGCCGGTGAGGATAACAGCGCCAATGTGGTGGTAGTGGATTACAGCAACGGGAACATCATCACCGATACCCGTCCTGCCATGACGGCCCTGCTCAGCTACGCAAAGGTAAGTATGGACGGAATTATGGATTCCTTCGGCACCCATGTGAGCGACAGCTTCCTGGAGAGCGAGGCTTCCCTGGGAACCGGCAGCGGCCAGGCTCAGGCACCTGAGGACCTGGGCGGCGACGGTACGGGCGGAGATGCTGAAAACCAGCTGGAAGGCGATACGGTTCTGGGAACCGGTGAGCCGGATGGCACCGGAAATGATCCCAACGGCACCGGAGATGAGCTTGACGGCGCCGGAGACCAGACGGACGGTACTGCACAGCAGCCCGGCCAGGGCGATTCTGCCCAGGACCAGGGACAGTACGAGTACATCCCCGGACAGGGACTCTCTCTCAACGGAACACCGGTAGCAGAGGAAGGAACCTATACCTACCAGCCCGGCGAGGGTCTCTACAAGGATGGCGTCCTGGCCTATGCCCAGGTGGGTCAGCCTCAGGGAGATAACCAGGCGGTAGTCATGGCTCCCGCAGGCGCTCCCGCTCAGGGTACTACCCCAGCAGACGGCACCGGCGCAGGGCAGGGAAGCGACCTTCAGGCACTTCTGACCGCATTGGGCAGCCAGGTGGTCGTTTACTCGGAGGAGACCGGCCGGTATGAGACAGTGGAAACTACTGCTCTGCTGGGCATGAAAGAAGAGTCTCCCGCTCAGGAAGTTCCTGAGGAAACCCAGCCGGAACAGCCTGAACAGGAACCGGCGGAGGATGATTTCACCGTAAATGATGCAGACTTCGGCCAGAAGCTGACCGCAAGCGAGCGCAACGGTTTTGTACTGCTGGGTGTTATCTCTGTGACAGCCCTTGCAGCACTGATCATTCTCTATTTCCGTTACACAGGCAAAAAACACAAGGACAGATAATGTCCTGAAAAAATAACGGGCGGACCAGCAAGGCCCGCCCGTTTTTCCATAAATCATTGAAAGGAGAGTGTATAAATTTGGAGGGATCTCAAGCTGTCCTTACGATTTGCGGCAGCAGAGGCAGCCGCCCGGTCAGCGGACCTGGATACGAGGAATTTGGCGGACACACCACCTGCTTTGTCATCCGCTGGAAAGACCGGGCAGTGGTGATAGACTGCGGGTCCGGCCTTACCTGCGCTGCTCCTCTGCTGCGGGAGTGCAGCCGGGTGGATGTGCTGCTCAGCCATCTCCATTACGACCATATTATGGGGCTGACGGAATGGAGCGTGTTCCCGGCGGGGATAGAGCCGGTGTTCTATTCCACCTTTTCCTGCTGGGGGGAAAAAGACCCCCTGGAAGAATTCTGCCGGCCTCCTTTTTGGCCGGTGGGCCCGGGAAAGCATCGGCTCCGGGAGGTCACCCGGGGCGAACCGGTCCTTCTTGGCGACGGCATGGAAGTTGCTTTTTACAAGTCGGAGCATCCCGATGAGGGAAACATTCTGCTGGTAAAAGTGGAAAATACCACTCTGGCCATCCTCTGTGACTATGAGCATGGGGGACAACTGCCCAGGGAAATGGAAGGGTGTGACCTGCTTATCTATGACGGAATGTACAGCGATGAAACCTACCCGGCTTACCGGGGCTGGGGACACTCCACCTGGCAGGAGGCCTGCCGCTGTGCAGCACGAATGAAAGCAAAAAAACTGCTGGTTACCCACCATGCCCCCGAGAGCGAAGACGATTTGCTCCGGCAGTGGGAATGTCAGGCCAGAGAACTGTTTCCTTTAACAAATTTTGCCCGCCAGGGACAGACAATTTTACTTTAAATCCTATAGAAATTTTGGGAATTTGTAGTATAATCAAAATGAGTTTTGCGGACCTTTGTCAAAAAAGAAAGATAAAAGGAAGATAAAAAAAGGAGGCCCTACCGTGAACCTAGAGACCATTGAAATGTGGGATGCAATGAAAGATGTAAAATACCGTCGTACTCTGGAACAGCTTCGGGAAATCATCTGTAACCCTCAGGCAGACCAGACTGCAGCCCTCACTGCGGCACTGAACATTGTGGCCTCTGCAGTACACGCCGAGGCCGGAACCTTCTGGCACTATGACCGGTTTGGAGATGGACTTATCCGCCCCCGTGCAGTGTATGGCGGCGGAGAAATTTCCCAAATTACGCTGGTTCCGGGGGAGGGTGTTGCCGGTCAGGTAATCGAGAGCGGCAAGGCTTCCATTATCGCTGACTGCCAGAAAGACCCCCGGTGGGCCGGGCGTGTGGACGCACGGACAGGCTTCGTTACCCGGTCCATGATCTGCGTGCCCCTGCTTGCGGCGGAACAGGCGTTTGGCTGCATTCAGATCATCAATAAAACAGACGGACAGCCTTTTGATGAAAAGGATCTTGCCTTTGCCCGGAAACTGGCGGCAGCAGTCTCCGAGGTATTTGTGGAGAACAGCCCGGAGGGGAAGGCCCCCCATGCCGGGGACGGGGAGGACCTCTGCCTGGACAAGGCCATGGAGGCATCCAATCTGCGGGAAATGGAAGTGACCCTCCGGGGCTGCGGCGCCTTTGCCCGTCTGGGGGTCAGCGACCAGAAGATCCTGCTGGAACACGCCCGGGAGATCTGGAAGATCCTGGACCGGAAGAAATCCCGGGAGCAAGAGGAAGCATCCTCCAAGCCTTCCCGTTTTGGATTCTTTAAGCGGTGACCCCGGAATATTGACCTTGTTGGAGAAATCTTGTTGCGGACGGAGAAGATACACCATGAGAAAAAAGATGGCGGGGCTGGTTCTGGCATGGCTGCTTCTGTGCATGATTGCGGCCCAGAGTCTGGCGGTTCTGGCTGAGGAAAATCAGGCAGAAAAAAATACGGTTCCTCTTACTGTAGGAACTGCTCAGGACCTGGAACAGGTAAAAGAGCAGCTGGAACAGGGGCTTTCGGTCAGCGTTACCCTGACCGGGGATCTTGTTCTGGATAACTGGAACGGTCTGGGCAGTCAGGAATATCCTTTTACCGGCACCTTCAATGGCGGGGGCCATACCGTGACCATCCGGGATGGAAAGTCTTTTCTGGGAACGGTCAGCCAGGCAGAGGTAGAGAACCTGACCATAATGGGAACGGTTCTGGACTCTGCCGCCCTGGCTTCCTTTGCGGAAGAAACCACATTTACGGACTGTGGGAATGCTGCCTGGGTTCTCAATAAAGAGGGAGGCCGTACCTGCGGTCTGGTGGGAGTGTCAGCTGCCGGCAACAGTTATATCCGCTGTTATAATACAGGAATCGTCCAGTCCGCCAACCAGGACCAAGTGGTTTGTGGGATTGCCAGCGACTATCAGCCGGCGGCGGGGATTGATTCAAAAGCAGCAAATAACAGCTACAATTACTGCTATAATGGAGGGGCTCTTCTGGGAACCACCCTTCATGCCATCGGGGAAGTGGATACCGGCAGTGTCACCATAGAGGGTAAATGCTATTCTGTGGTGTCCTCCTCTACAGGAAGCAGTGATGTGACCTATAATGAAATCTCTCCAGCGAGTATGGCTGCGGGAAGCCCTCCTGCCAATTGGGGGGGAGAGTGGACTTATGCCAAGGGACTCTACCCTCATACCGCCCGGCAGGCGGTGACCGACGGGGATATTGCCCTTTCCGCTGCCGCCTGGGTGGAGGGAAGCAATGTGATTTTCAACACCTTTGAGGAAGGTTTCTGGAAAACCCAGGATGGCCTGGAAATCAGACAGGGCAGCTCGGTGAACCTTCCCGGACGGTTTACCTTTACATACCTGGGCCTCTCCCGGGAGGTCTGGCTGGACGGAAGCGGAACAGCCACTGCCCAGGTGCGGAATGCGGCGATCCTGAGTATTGAAGATAAGCAGGAGACCACCGTTTACCTGGATGAACTTAATTGCCTGCTGGAAAATCAAAGCCTTACCAACGGAATCTGGTCCCTGTTCCAGGGGACTCTGCCCCAGGGACTCAAGGTGGAAGGGGACCGGCTTCTGGGAACAGTGGAGGAAATACCGGGAGAATATGACCTGCAGTTTGCCTGCCGTGACCAGGCGACCCGGCAGTATGCACTTCTGAATGTGAAGCTTACCATAAAGAAGGCAGAAGGGGGAATAACGCTCTCTCCGGCCCAGATGGTGTACAGCGGAAAAGCATGGGAACCGGAGTATACCCTGGCAGAACATACTCAGCTGGAAAAGATTCTCTACACTGAAGAAAATTCAGGGGAGGAGACTATTCAGCCGCCGGTAAATGCAGGAACCTATACAGTGACCCTTTATACGGCGGAAACAGAGTATTATCAGGCCGGAAAAGCTGCTGCGAAGCTGGTCATCAACCCCTACATTCTGGATGAGAAGGACTTTGGAAGCTCGGCTCCAAGCCAGGGAGTCCCCTGTACAGATCAGCCGGCTCAGCCCCATGTCTCCCCGGTTTCCCTGGAGGACTGTGTTACCCCGGGCCCGGACGACTATACCGTGACCTACCAGAATAACAAACAGCCCACTTACAAGGAAGGCGATCCGGCACAGATCCTTATTGAGCCCAAGGGCAACTATACCACCGCCGATGGCCAGCCTCTGGCGATTCCCTTTACCATCTATGTGGGGGGAACGGAGGTAATGCTGGAGCCGGGACGGGGCTATACTCTGGGAACTCCTGATACAAGCTGGACCCTGAATGGCGAGGAAAACAAGGTGACCTATACAGGAGGCAGCCTGTTTTATGTAACGACCCCGGGCGCATATCATTTTGCACGGTCGGCATGAGAGGTATAAAAATGAGAGGAATCAAAGGAATTATCCGAATCCTTCTGACGGCGGTGCTGATGGGAGTTTTGTTTGCCCTCCCCGTGTACTGTGAGGAGACCGAGACCCCGGCGGCCGATACCATGCGGCTGGAAAAGACAGAGGGCGAGGTAGAGGTAGAAAACGCTTCCGGCCGGTCTGTCACCCTCCGGGAAGGGGGAAAGCTGTACAGCGGCTACAAGGTCACCACCCGGGAAGGATACGCCTGGATCAGTCTGGACCAAGACAAGCTGATCAAGCTGGACTGGGATACCCAGGTGACGGTGAAAAAAACAGGAACCCAGTATGTGGTCATGCTGGAGTATGGAAAAATATTTTTTGATGTAGAAAAGCCCTTGGAGGAGGATGAATCCCTGGACATCCGGACCTCCACCCTGTCCACCGGTGTACGGGGAACCATAGGTGTGGTTGAATCCCAGCCCAAACTTACCGGAATGAACGGGAGCCCCCTGCGGTACGCTTCGGTGGAACTGCTGGAAGGCAAGGTGCTGCTGGCTTTCTATCCCTTGGAGGGGGAAAGCCTGGAAACCCGGGAACTTACAGCCGGGACACTGGCAGCTCTGGAAAGCACCCAGGCTGGAAATGGGGAAATCGCTTATCTGCCCCTTTCTGAACTGACCCTGACCCAGAGGAGTGCCAAGACTGCCCTGGAGGAAAATCCCTTCGCATTGATGGAATTTGTCCAGAATCCCGCTTTGGGCGAACGGGTGATAGCAGGGGGCGGCCTGACCCAGGAGGAACTGGATGACCTGGTAAACAGGGCAGAGGAACTGCTGAAGGAAAAAAATGATCAGGATTCCGACCAGCGCCGGGAGGAGGAAGCAGCCCGGGAAGAGGCGCTTCCCTCCCAGCCGGTGACGGACCCGGTGTTTGAGAAACCTGA
>CALXGR010000015.1 GCA_944387885.1 uncultured Clostridia bacterium | reverse complement strand
GAGTAAAATACCATTCCTGTATTTCGTCTGGCGAGATCGGGTGAAAACTTACATCGTATCCCATAAAAGTCCTCCTCGCTTTATAATCTCTTTTCCTATAATCAAAGTACCATAGTTCATATATGATGTCAACCTAACCTTTTTGGGAAAGAGATATTTGTGGTGCATACCCGAAAAATGGCTCTGTTAAGCCATTTTTCTTAAAATATCTTTTTTGGAACGACACGCCAATAAAGAAATCCCCGGTCCAATCGGACCGAGGATCTCTTTATTGTTACCAGACGGGGAAGGGGACTTGAAGCTGGTAAGGAATGTGCCGTAAAGAAAACAGTCCTGCGGACTGTTTTCAGGCACAGTGCCCGGAGGGCTATGCCCGATGGGCGAAAGGTTTTGCAAAGCAAAAGATTTCTCAAGTCCCACCCCCACGGTCTTAGGTTGTGGCACCGGCGAGCGGAGCTCGTGGGGCAAAAAATCCGACCGCCGCCAGTGGCGGGTGCAGGGAGGATTTTTTGGCGCAGCGGTCGGCAAGGACGAGGCGGCGCCGTCCGCCGAAGGCCGAGCCGGGTACCGCAAGAGGGAACGGGCCTGCCCTTCTGCAGTGGCAACCTAAAAGCATTTTGGTCCCACCACCTCTGCCCCCCACAGCCATGATGAGCGGACAGATTCCCAAGGGAGTCTGTCCGCTCTCTTTATAAGGTAAAATAATAGAAGGCCGCAGGTTTTTCCTGCGGCCTTCTGCTTTGAAAAAATGAAAAGGCGGACTTTGGAAAGGGCCCGGGGCTGCGCTCAGGTCACCAGTCGGTAGACCAGACAGGGCCGGCCGCCGGTGCTGTAGTTCATATCCCCCGTGAGCTGGCCTTCCCGGGCCATGTGTCCCATGTACCGGCGGACTGTCACTACCGAAAGTCCCGAGGCGGCGGCTACCTCCTCGCAGGTGAAGGGATGGTCCGGGTTTGCCCGCATACAGGCCAGGATGCGTTCCTGGGTCTGGGGCTGCATCCCTTTGGGGAGAGCAGCGGAGGAGGACGCATGGAGCAGGTGGTCCAGGGCGCTCTGGTCCAGGGTACCTGCCCGCACGGCGGTGCGTCGGCGGCAGAAGGCATCCAGGGCCTGACAGAACCGCTCATAGGCAAAGGGCTTCACCAGGTAATCCACCACCCCCAGCCGGGTCAGGGCTTCCACAGTGGCGGCATCGTTGGCGGCGGTGATCATAATTACATCCGATTCCACCCCGGCGGCCCGGATGGCCCGCAGAAATTCCAGACCGTTCATCTGGGGCATATAGAAATCCAGAATGATCAGGTTGGGGGTGTTCTGCCGCAGCCAGTCCAGGGCACGGCGGGGAAGGCCGAAGCTGTGGCTGACGGTGAACCGGCCGTCCCGTTCCAGGTACCGCCGGTTCAGCTCGGCAATCATGGGATCATCTTCCACTATCAAAACGGAATACATGGTTTAGCCTCTTTCTTGGAATCATTCCGCCTGGTCGGCACGGAAGGTAATAATGAAGGAACTGCCTACTCCGGGGGTGGATTCCACCCGGATCTCTCCCCCGTTGGCATCCACGATCTGCTTGACCAGGAACAGCCCGGTGCCGTGGCCGATGCCCTTGGTGGTTTTGCCCCGCTCAAAGATATGTTCCAGCATCTCCTCGGGGATGCCGCAGGCGTTGTCGTCCACGCTGAGGATGAGCCCCCGCTCCCCCTCCCGGAGGGAAACATCGATTTCGTGGAGGGTGTCGGAGGGGGTGTTTTTGAAGGCATCAAAGGCATTCTCAATGAGATTGCCCAGAAGGGTGATGAGACTGGAAGGGGGAAGGAAACGGGTGTCGGCGCCCAGCCGGCTTTCCGGGTCCAGATTCATCCGGACTCCCAGCTCTGCCGCCCGGCAGCTTTTCCCGATGAGGAGGGCTGCCACCGAGGGCTCGGCAATGCTCTGGGAGATGCGGGCCACCGACAGGGCCCGGGTTTGGGTGATCTGGAGCACATACTCCTCCGCCCGGCGGTACTCTCCCAGCTGCAAAAGCCCCAGGATAACATGGAGCTTGTTCATGAATTCATGGGTGTAGGCCCGCATGGCTTCCACCATGTGCTGTACTCCCGTCAGTTCCCGGGCCAGGTTTGCCACTTCGGTGCGGTTGCGGAAGATGGCCACCACCCCCACGATCTCCCCGTCCCGGAATACCGGCATCCGGTCGGACAGGATCTGTACATGGCGCAGGGACCGGAGGTTGATGCTGAACTCGGGCTGTTTGGTCTGAATCACCTGGGCAATGGTGGACTGAGGATAGACCTCCGACAGGGGTTTCCCCAGTACCAGATTCTTTTCCAGGGAGAGCATCTCGGCGGCCGCCCGGTTGATGTAGATGATATGGGTGTCCTTGTCAATGGCCAGCAGGCCTTCGTCCAGGGCATCCAGCAGCTCCATCCGCCGGAGAAACAGATCCCGGAAAGCATCCGGCTCGTACCCCAGCAGGTCCTGCTTGATGTGCCGGGCCAGCCGCTGGCTGAGAAAGGTGCCCAGTCCCAGGGCCACCAGACCTATGGCCAGGTAGATGCCCAGGGTGCGCAAAGCAGAGGAGCGGATGGAACGCAGGTACATCCCCGCCATCACATACCCTTTGATGGTGCCGTCGGTGCGGCGGACAGCGGCAAAGGCGCAGTAATCCGCGCCGGAAGGAGCCTGGTCCCCGTCCAGTATGGGGTCGCTGCTCTGGGCCAGCCGTTCCATAAGGCCGCTGTCCAGGGACTCCAGGTCGGAGGGGTCTTCGGTGCTGCCGGTGATGTCACAGAAATAAACCGGGGTCCCGTCCTCCTTGTATACGGCAAACAGATCGATGCCGGAAATGCCGGAAACCGTCCGGTCCACGTATTCCGTGATTTTCCGGGAATCGGTCTCATCGGTGATGGTCAGGGTATGGGAGACCGCATGGACGGCGGTGACAAGGGTGTCCTTCCGGTCCTGCCGGGCGTTCATCAGGTCCAGGGAAAGGCCGGCTCCGGTAGCCAGCACCATGGTGACCAGGATGCCCAGCACCGACATCCGGAGAATACGCTCATAAATGGTATGTCCCGTTGTCTTTTTCTCCATACGAACCCCCTTCCCCTTGCGGTGCAGCTTCTGGGGTAATGATAGCATCTCCCTATATAATCGTCAATCTTCCACAAAGTTTCTCCTTTTTGGGTCCCATAAATGGACTGGATGCACGGTTTTATTTTTTTTATTTTCTTAAGACTTATCACTGCCCCCGGCCGGGAGTAATATAGCAACTGAAAAAGAGGTGAACAAGTTTGGAAGGTTTCAAAGAAGCCCTGATGGAAGCCCTGGCAAACGAGACAGCGTTTACCATCCCGGTTCTGGGTGGCATCCCCATCAGCTCATCCGTGTTGGTGACCTGGATCATTATGGCGTTCTGGATCATCTTCACCCTGCTGGCTACCCGAAATCTCAAGGTCAGCAACCCCGGCAAGATGCAGATCGTGCTGGAATCCGCCGTGGAATTCCTCAACGGATTCGTCAAGGAAACCATCGGTCCCCACTGGCGGCCCTTTGCCCCCTATCTGGGGAGCGTGGCCCTCTACATCGGCCTGGCAAACATCATCAGCATTTTCGGCCTGACCCCCCCTACCAAGGACGTCAGCGTGACCGCCGCCCTGGCCCTCATGAGTATGCTGCTGATCTACGGCGCCCAGTTCCGGTACAACGGCCTGGCCGGAGGGATGAAGCGGTTTGCCCAGCCTATGCCTGTCTTGACCCCCATCAACCTGATGGAAATCGCCATCCGTCCCCTGGCGCTCTGTATGCGACTGTTCGGCAATGTGTTGGGCGCATTCATCATTATGGAGATCATCAAGTACATTGTGCCCGCTGTGGTCCCTGCCGTCTTCTGCATCTACTTCGACCTGTTCGATGGTCTCATCCAGACCATTGTGTTCGTGTTCCTGACCGCCCTGTTTGCGGGCGAGGGCATCAAAGAGGAAGAAGAGTAACCAACGCCCATCCCCGCGGCAAACGCCGCCCATCCATTTATTTTCAGGAGGAAATTATTATGTCTATTGGAATCATCGCCGCAGGTATTGCAGTTCTCACCGGCATCGGCGCCGGTATCGGCATCGGCATTGCCACCGGTCATGCCAGCGATGCCATTGCCCGTCAGCCCGAAGCTTCCGGTAAAATCAACAGCACCCTGCTGCTGGGCTGCGCCATGGCAGAAGGTACTGCCATCTTCGGCTTCATCACCGCTCTGATCATTATCTTCATGGGTTAAAAAAGGAGGTGTCCCAAATGCTGGATTTCCAGCCCTGGACGATCTTTTTTACCATCGTCAATCTTTTGGTTTTGTATTTCTTTTTCCGCAAGTTCCTGTTCGGGCGGATCAATACGGTGCTGGAACAGCGTGAACAGCTGATCCGCAGCCAGGTGGATGCCGCCCAGGAGAACAACGCCCAGGCCCAGAAGGCCCGGGAGGAATACGAGAGCAAGCTGGCCGGCGCCCGGCAGGAAGCCGCCGACCTGGTGGCAGATGCCAAGCGCCGTGCCGACCAGGCCTACGCCGACCGTCTGGCCCAGGCGGAGGCGGATGCCAAAAAGACCGCCGCCGAGGCCGAGGCCCGGATTGCAGCCCAGCACAGCGAGATGCTCCGGGCTGCCCGGGGCGAGGTAGCTCACCTGGCGGTCATGGCTGCCACCCAGGTGGCGGGCAAGCGGCTGGACACCGATTCCGACCGTGCCCTGGCCGAGGAATTTCTGGCAAAGGTGGGTGAGCAGGAATGAATGAAGCCACCCAGCGTTACGCAGCAGCCCTCTTCGGGGCAGCCCGGGGAGAAGGGGAAAGCCTGATTTCCGCCGCCCGGGCCCTTATGGCAGATACCCGGCAGTGGAACCTGCTGGTAAGCGCCGCCACCACCCCCGCCGAGAAGAAGGAACTGCTGGCAGGGGCTCCCCAGCTGGACGGACAGGATGCCCTGAAAGCCTTTCTGAACCTGCTGCTGGAGGAAGGGCACCTGGAAGCCCTGCCTGAAATCCTCACCGAGTTTTCCCGCCTGACCCTCAATGCCCAGGGCGGGGTGGAATGTGTTATGACCTGTGCCCGCCAGCCTGACCAGGCCACCCAGGATGCAGTCCGGAAAGCGGCCTGCAAACTCGGTGGTGTGGAGAAGGTGGTGCTTCAAATCAAAATCGACCCCAGCCTGCTGGGCGGTTTTGTGCTGGAGATGGACGGGGTCACCTATGACCGGAGCGTCAAGGGCCGGCTGAACCGTCTGGCTCAGGGAATGGAAGAGGCCCCCGCCCAGGATTCCCTGGACCAGCTGGCCGCCCAGATGAAGGAAGTGCTCTCCGGCAGTGCCGGGGATACCATGGCCGCCGAGACCGGCCGGGTGCTGGAAATCGGAGACGGCATTGCCAATGTAAGCGGCCTGCGCCACGCCGTTTATGGGGAGCGGGTAGAGTTTGAGAACGGCACCGCCGGACTTATTCTGGACCTGCGCCGGAAACGGACCGGTGTGGTGCTGCTGGGCAGCGCCAAGGGCCTGACCGAAGGCAGCCTGGTCCGCCGGACCGGCCGTCCCGCCGATGTGCCGGTGGGGGAAGCCCTCATCGGCCGTACCGTGGATGCCCTGGGCCGCCCCATCGACGGCCTGGGCCCCATTAACTGCACCGAGACCCGGCCCATTGAGCATGAGGCTTCCGGAGTGGTCAGCCGTGAACCGGTCAACCAGCCCATGCAGACCGGCATCCTGGCCATCGACTCCATGGTTCCCATTGGCCGGGGCCAGCGGGAACTCATCATCGGAGACCGGCAGACCGGCAAGACTTCCATTGCCATTGATGCCATTCTGAACCAGAAGGGTCAGAACATGATCTGCATCTATGTGGCCATCGGTCAGAAGGTCTCTACCGTGGCCCGGCTCCGGGAGACCCTGAAAAAGCAGGGGGCCATGGAGTACAGCATCATTGTCTCCGCCCCCGCAGGAGAGGGCGCATCCATGCAGTATATCGCCCCCTATGCCGGTGCGGCCATGGGCGAATATTTCATGTCCAAGGGCAGGGATGTGCTCATTGTCTACGACGACTTGTCCAAGCACGCAGTGGCCTACCGGACCCTGTCCCTGCTTCTCCGCCGGTCCCCCGGCCGTGAGGCTTACCCCGGCGATGTGTTCTATCTCCACTCCCGGCTGCTGGAGCGGGCCTGCCGCCTGACCAAGGAATACGGCGGCGGTTCCATGACCGCTCTTCCCATTGTGGAGACCCAGGCAGGGGATGTGTCCGCTTACATTCCCACCAATGTCATCTCCATCACCGACGGTCAGATCTATCTGGAAAGCGGCCTCTTCTTCTCAGGCCAGCGCCCCGCCGTCAATGTGGGTCTGTCCGTCTCCCGTGTAGGCGGCGCCGCCCAGACCCGGGCCATCAAGAAAACCGCTGGCACCCTCCGGATCGACCTGGCCCGGTACCGGGAACTGGAGGTATTCACCCAGTTCAGTTCCGACCTGGATGCCGAGACCCGGCAGGCCCTGGACCACGGCAAGCGGATGATGTCCCTGCTTCGCCAGCCTCTCTGCTCTCCCATGTCGGTGGCCCGGCAGGCAGTCATTCTCTACATTGCCACCAACGGCCTGCTCTCCGATGTGCCGGTGGAAGAATCCGCCGGTTTTGCCCGGGAGTTTGCCGACCTGCTGGAGCGGGAACAGGCTAGCCTGATGGAGGAGATCAACCAGACCGGAGCCCTGTCCGGCACCGCTACCGAGCAGATCCGCACCACACTGCAGAGCTACAAAGAGCAGGTGAGCGCCAGATGGAAAGCATAAAGGAGATTCGCACCCATATTGACAGCGTTCAGCAGACCCTGAAGATCACCAACGCCATGTACCTGATCTCCTCCTCCAAACTGAGGAAGGCCCGCCGGCAGCTGGCCGACGCCCAGCCTTATTTCGAGAAGATCACCCAGACCATTTCGGACATTCTTCACCGCACCTCCGGGGTGGACCACGCCTATTTTGACAACCGTCCCGGCCATCCCCACAAGGTGGGCTACATTGTCATCACCGGGGACAAGGGCCTGGCAGGTGCTTACAACCACAATGTGCTGAAACTGGTGGAGGAAGAGATGGCCAAGGTGGAAGACCCCATCCTCTTCCTCATCGGTCAGTCCGGCCGGAATTATTTCCAGCACAAGGGCTGCAACATTGACGGGGAGTTCATGTACACCGCCCAGGACCCCACCGTCTACCGGGCCCGGGAGATCGGGGACACCTTCATTGATCTGTTCCGCAGAGGGCATCTGGATGAAGTTTATGTGGTCTACACCGAGATGGTCACTCCCATGCAGATGGAGCCCAAAATGGTGAAACTGCTCCCCCTGGACCCGGATGCCTTTCCCTGGCATCCCCGGAAAGGGAGCCGCCGTCAGCAGGTGACCTATGTTCCCTCCCCGGAACATGTGCTCAACCACATTGTGCCCGCCTATCTGAAAGGGCTGCTCTTCGGCACCCTGGTGGAGTCCTTCTGCTCCGAGCAGAACGCCCGGATGAACGCCATGGACACCGCCACCGACAACGCCCGGTCCCTGCTGAAGGAACTGTCCCTCCACTACAACCGAGCCCGTCAGTCCGCCATTACTCAGGAAATAACCGAGATCGTGGGCGGCGCCCAGACCGGCGACGATGACTGGGAGGACGACTGGGAGGACGCTGAACCCTAATTTCCGGTCGGGGGACCGGATGATCATAGAGAAAGGAAAGACTGCTATGGAACACAAAGGTGTGATCGCACAGGTGCTGGGTCCCGTGGTGGATGTGGAGTTCCCCCAGGGCTGCCTGCCGCAGATCAACGAGGAGCTGGTCGTGGAAAAGGACGGTCAGCGCCGTGTGATGGAAGTCGCCCGGGAAATCGGACACGGCGCCGTGCGCTGCATCCTGCTTTCCACCGGCGAAGGTCTGGGCCGTGGCGATGAGGTCGTGGCCACCGGCCACACCATCGAGACCCCGGTAGGGGAAGCCACCCTGGGCCGGATGTTCAATGTGCTGGGAGAACCCATTGACGAAAAGGGCCCGGTGAATGCCCCCGAAAAGTGGTCCATTCACCGGGAAGCCCCCGCTTTTGATAAACAAAGCCCCACCACCGAGATTCTGGAGACCGGCATCAAGGTCATCGACCTGCTGGCCCCCTACGCCAGAGGCGGCAAAATCGGCCTGTTCGGCGGCGCCGGTGTAGGCAAAACCGTTCTGATTCAGGAACTGATCCGGAACATTGCCACCGAACACGGGGGCTATTCCATCTTTACCGGCGTAGGAGAACGGACCCGTGAAGGAAACGACCTTTGGCGGGAGATGGGAGAATCCGGCGTTCTCCAGAAGACCGCCCTGGTCTTCGGTCAGATGAACGAACCCCCGGGAGCCCGTATGCGGGTGGCCCTTACCGGCCTGACCATGGCCGAGTATTTCCGGGACCGTCAGAAGCAGAATGTGCTGCTTTTCATTGATAATATCTTCCGGTATGTCCAGGCCGGTTCCGAGGTGTCCGCCCTTATGGGCCGGATGCCCTCTGCCGTGGGCTACCAGCCCACCCTGGCCGACGAAGTGGGCGCCCTGCAGGAGCGTATCACCTCCACCAAGGACGGAGCCATCACCTCGGTCCAGGCGGTCTATGTTCCCGCCGACGACCTGACCGACCCGGCCCCCGCCACCACCTTCACCCACCTGGATGCCACCACCGTTCTTTCCCGTAAGATCGTGGAACAGGGCATCTACCCGGCGGTGGACCCTCTGGAATCCACCAGCCGTATTCTGGAGCCGGACATTGTGGGCCGCCGCCATTACCAGATCGCCCGGGGCGCCCAGGAACTGCTTCAGCGGTACCGGGACCTGCAGGACATCATTGCCATTCTGGGCATGGAAGAACTGTCCGAGGATGACCGCCGGACCGTTGCCCGGGCCCGCCGGATGCAGCAGTTCTTCTCCCAGCCCTTCTTTGTGGCAGAGCAGTTCACCGGCCTGCAGGGACGGTATGTTCCCCTGGAAGAGACCCTTAAGGGCTTTGAGGCCCTGCTGGGCGGGGAACTGGACAAATATCCCGAATCCGCCTTCTCCTCTGTGGGTACGGTGGACGATGTGCGGGAGAAAGCACGGGCACAGGGGGCACTCTGATGGAAAAGACATTTCAGCTGGAGATCGTCACCCCGGAACGTCAGTTTTTTACCGGCCCGGTGGAAAGCCTGATGCTTCCCGCCCTGGACGGGGAATACGGGGTGCTGCCCGGTCATGAGCCGGTGGTCACCGCCGTGGAACCGGGGGAAGCCCGGTACAAGGTGGACGGGGTCTGGCATTCCGTCATTGTGACCCAGGGCCTGGCCGAGCTGATGTCGGACTATGTCATCCTGCTGGTGGCCGCCGCCGAACGTCCCGAGGACATTGATGCAGCCCGGGCCCAGCGGGCCAAGGAACGGGCCCAGGAACGGCTGCGCCAGCACGGCAGCCAGCGGGAATATCACCGGGGCAAAGCCGCATTGGCCCGGGCCAATGCCCGACTTCACGGCAGCATACACCGCTAAAGGAAAGCCGGGTCCCCAACAGCGTGGCGAAACTGGGAGGGACCGGCTGCCATATAGTTATGAGGGGTTTTTATATTGGTTGGTTCCAGGGGGCCGCTTTCCGTGGCAAAAGGTCATGGAGCCTCCTTGTGACACCAACATAGTCGCCAGGCCGGTCAGCCATTCGGTTGACCGGCCTTTTCTGCTGCCATAAAAAGAGGGGGCTCGGTCCCGGGGAAAGACCTGACGGATTGTGGGCAAAAAATACCGACGGGCCCAGTAGGGGTCCGTCGGTATTTTTGCAGGTTCAACAGGGAAGGTAAGGCGGCCGCCTTTGTGAGGAGCGCACAGCAAGGGGACAGGAAGTATTCCCTCAGTCGCCAAAGTAAACCCGTTTGGCGTTGTTGTAATAAACATCTTCCAGCTCTTCCGGGGTGAAGGCGTCTCCTTTGACCAGGTAATCGGCCAGATGCTGGTAGCTGTCCTGTGTGGCGGCAAAGGGGGCATCGGTGCCCCAGAGCAGACGGTCAGCCCCCAGGATGGATTTTGCCAGTTTGAGGGTTTCCTGTACCGCAGGGTATGGGTAGCGGTCCGGCGCCATGATTTTGGGAAGTGCGGCAATGTCAAACCAGACATTGGGCTTTTTCAACAGTTCAAGGCTCAAAGCAAGTTCCTTTTCCCTGCCGGGAATGGGGGCCAGAAGATGACAAACCACCAGCTTCATATGGGGGTGATCCTCCGCAATGCGGGCCAGGCTCCAGGGCTGATGGCTGGGCATGGTCAGGTCGCCCACATCCAATGCGACCGGGGCATGGTGGGCTTCGATGATGTCAAACAGCGGGCCCATTTCCCGGCCGGCCAGATCGAAGGGCAGGTGACAGCCCATCAGCCCGCCGCCGCTGCTCACTTCAAACTTGGCGGCGCGAAAGCCCTTCTTCTCAAAGAAATATTCCATGGTCTCGGGCGCAGCGGTCATAAAAGGGTCCACCGTGCAGGTGGGGCAGAACCGGTCAGGATACCGGAGGAGCAGTTCGCTGTGATACCGGTCCTGAAAGCCGTACATGCTGCCCTGCATGAGCACCGCCCGTTCCACCTGGCAGCGATCCATCAGGGCCAGCGCTTTTTCGGCGGTGAAGTTGGTCTCGCCATAGTCCCCGTTCTGGGGAAAAAGGTCGAATTCCTCCCCGTTGCCCCAGGCAGCTTTGCCGCCGCCGATGGCACGCAGCTCACCACGGCGGCAATACCCTGCAACGATCTGTGCCACATGCAGGTGTGCGTCTATTTTTTCATTTGGGTTCCCTCTCCTTTTTGGAAAAATGAAATGGGCTTTGTCCTTGGAAAACCGGACATTCCCCTCCTGTAAGTGTTTTTATAATACCATTGCGTTTCCCTGCAGTCCATCCCCTGAACAAAGAGGTGATTTCGGTTCCGGGAGGGAAGCCGCTGGGGGACCAGTGGGAAAACAGGTGGGAGCGGCAGACAAAAAGAGACTTACGGTCAAAGTTCCCTCCGGAATGGAGTTTGCGCCCCTGGGACCGTCGGCCTCTCACACCATTCCCTCACGTTTCTCCCCGCCTGCCCTTTTCTGGAGGACCTTCATGCTGCGGCTTTCTTTCAGAAGGAAGATGTTATATAGTATAGTGAGAAAGTTTTCAAAAGAGAAAGGAACGCCCCATGCTTTTCCTGATTCTGGCCATGCTGTTCAGCGCCGTGCTGGCCCTGGTCCTGAAATATCTCAACTCCGGCAGTCCTTACGGAGTGTATTTTGTCAACTACGTCACCTGTGCCTTCCTGGCTTTTGCCACCCTGGAGACAAAGACGCTCTACAACGGGGATGCCGCCCCCTGCTGGCTGGGAGGAATCACCGGCCTGATTTACCTGGCCTCCCTCTCTGCCAACGGATACAGCATCCATAAAAACGGGGCCATCCTTTCCTCGGTGTTTACCCGCCTGGGGGTGCTGGTGCCCATTTTGCTGTCGGTGACACTGTTCGGGGAGCGGCCCACCCTGCTCCAGGGGCTGGGGGTGGCCCTGGCGGTGGCAGCAGCCGTCATAATGAACGGCCTGCCCCATAAACCGGAAGCTGCCGCCCCGGAACAGAAGGTGTATCTGGTCCCTCTGGTCCTGACCCTGCTCCTCAACGGGACCGCCGATGCCATGTCCAAGGTGTTCAACCAGCTGGGCCGGCGGCAGGATGACGGGCTGTTCATGTTCTATATCTTCCTGTTTGCGGGGCTGGCCACCCTGGTGCTGCTGGTCCGGGAGGGCCGCCCCCTTACAAAACGGGACCTACTTTTCGGGGTGGCGGCAGGGGTCCCCAATTTTCTCTCCTCCCGACTGCTGCTGGCGGCCCTGGGGGAGCTTCCCGCCTTCCTGGTCTACCCCTCTTACAGTGTGGGGGTGATCCTGGTCATCAGCCTGGCCAGCTTTTTCCTTTTCCGGGAACGGCTCAACCGCCGCCAGATGGGTGCGGCAGGGATGATCCTGGGGGCGCTGGTGCTGCTCAACCTGTGAGCTGACAGGATTCAAAAGGCCCCCTCCGCAGTTCTGCGGAGGGGGCTTTTGACAAAGGGGATATTACAGCAATTTGAAGGTGCCGGTCATTTCCTCAAGCTTTCCCTGAAGCTGGAGGGGGACATCCACAGAACTGCTGATCTCAACCAGCAGGGAGCCTTCTTCCAGGGAAATGGCATAAACGGCATGGGTCTGAGTCACACCCTCCACCTCTTCCTCGTAGTAGACGCAAAGGGTCTCCAGGCCGTCCGCTCCAAAAAAGGTGGTCTGGGGAGCAACGCCCTCCTGACCGGACTGGGCAGCGATTTCATCTGCCAGGGTCTGGGCGTCCTTGTCGGGACAGGACTGGACCGCAATATAAACCGGACCGCTCAGTTCCTCGGCGGTATTGTAGGTATAGGTATCCTTGTCCTGGGCGGTATCGTCCAGGGTGAATACAGTGGGATCATAGGTCATGGAATAGCCCAGACGGCTCTCTTCCAGAACGGGGCCTGCATCCTCCGAAGGATACTCATACTCCGGCTCCTGGGCGGTATCGTTTTGGTCCGGGGCAGCTGTGGCCTGGGTATTCCCGGAAGATTCCATGGGTGTTTCCTGGCTTTTCCCGCAGGCGGCCAAAAGCATCACCGCCAGACAGGCGATACAGACCAGGAATAATCTGTTTCTTTTCATGCGGTTCACCTCCGTGACTTTTTGAGATTTTTATAAGGGAGTCATCCTCTCTATAGTCTGAATTATAGCCGGAGTGGTCCGGCTGTCAAGGAAAAACAGGATTTTTCCGCTTTTGCAGTGGCTGCGGGTTGAGGCCTGGGGGCAAAAAATAGTATAATGCAGAGAGTGAAGATGCGGCGCTGGAAATGGGAAGGAGAACCGGCTCCCGGCCCGGATCCCAGAGCAGAAAACAGAAGTCCCCGTTGAACACCCAAGTCTCCCCCATCCGCCCGGAGCAGGGAGAGGAAAGGAATTTTGAAAATGAAAAAAACGGTCGATCATGAAATGTATACTTCCATTCTGCGGGAGGAACTGCTCCTGGCCATGGGCTGCACCGAGCCGGTGGCGGTGGCCTACGCAGCGGCCTGGGCCAGAAGCCTGCTGACCCCCGGCACCCTGCCCGTCCGCTGTGCGCTCTATGTAAGCGGCAACATCATCAAGAACGTCAAAAGCGTGGTGGTCCCCAACACCGACGGCCTTCATGGCCTGGAAGCCGCCGCAGCGGTGGGAATCGCAGGGGGAGACCAGCAGGCCGGCTTGCAGGTGATCGCCAACATTACCCCGGAACAGAGGGCCGGCACCCGCCGTCTTTTGGAAAGCTGCCAGTTTACGGTCAGCCCTGCCAAGACCGGGAAAATCTTTTACATAGAGGTGCGGCTCTACACCGAAAGGGAGGAAGCCTGTGCGGTGATCGAGGACTTCCACACCAACCTGACCCGGATGGAGCGTAACCATACCCCCCTTCCCCTGCCCAGAAGCGCCTGTGAGGATACACAGACCCCGGCGCTGACCGACCGCTCCCGGATGAATGTGGAGGATATCCTGGAGTTTTCCGCCCATGGGGATCTGGACCCCCTGCGGGAGCTGCTGGAACGGCAGATCTCCTGCAATATGGCCATTGCCGGGGAGGACTGCGGAACCCCTGGGGCGCTCAGGTGGGCCGCACCCTCCTGAAAGCCGCCCCCGACGACCTTTATAACCGTGCCGTCGCCGCCGCTGCCGCCGGCAGCGATGCCCGGATGGGGGGGCTGCGAACTGCCGGTGGCCATTGTATCGGGGAGCGGCAACCAGGGGCTGACCGCCTCGGTCCCGGTGGTGGTGTATGGACGGGAGAAGGGCGTGCCTCATGATACCCTCCTCCGGGCCCTGCTGGTGTCTGACTTAATTACCATCCACCAGAAAACCGGCATCGGGAGACTTTCCGCCTTCTGCGGCGCCACCAGCGCCGGGGTGGGAGCAGACTGCGGCATTGCCTGGCTGGACGGTGCCGATTATCAGGTGATTTCCCATATTATCGTCAATTCCCTGGCCATCCTGTCCGGGATGGTCTGCGACGGAGCCAAGGCATCCTGTGCGGCCAAAATCGCCACTGCCGTCAACAACGGACTGCTGGGCTATCGTCTCTACCGGGACGGCCTCCAGTTCTACGGCGGGGATGGCATTGTGACCAAGGGGGTGGAGAACACCATCGCCAACGTGGGACGGCTGGCCCGGGAAGGAATGCGGAGTACCGACTGCGAGATCCTGCATATTATGGTGTACTCGTAAATCCCATAACCTAAAAGAAAACAAAACCCCCGCCGGGAGCCTGCACAGGGCATCCCGGCGGGGGTCTTCTGTTGATTGGAAAGGGACCGGCGTTCCTCAATGTTCCGCCCAGCGGGATTCCAGGCTGGCGGGGACATGATAGCTTTTGTATTCGGGGAGAAAGCCCTCATGGCCCATAAAAAATCTGGAGCCCCGGAAAGTGCGGTAAAGAAACTCCGCCCGGGCCAGGCCGTCAGGGTAGGAGGTAAACTGTACCTCCTGGGCCATCCAGGAGGGAACGCCGGCAATGGCCGGCTCTCCGAAGGGGAACCGGTCAAAGAAGATGTTCCGGGAAGAATCCCAGGTGACCAGGTCCTGGCCGCCGCAGAACAGCACCCATACCGGCTTTTCACCGGAGGGCAGAGAAAAGCAGCCTTCCTCTATGAGGGTCCGGAAAATATCACTGAAACGGGTGTCCTGGTCAAGGGAAAAGGTCCGGGGAGAATCCTCTCCGGGGACCTTGACCCGGAGAGAAAGGACAGGGGAAGTTTGGGCCATGCTGCACCTCGGATGGAACGTTTTGGGAATTATACACTCAGGTCTGCCTTGGGGTTGAAATGGATCTTCTCAATGGGCTCAGAATCCCGGAAGCTCAGGGCCAGACCGTTCCGGGCCATCCCCGGATGAGCGGCCATGTAGGCCTTTCCCATCTCCCAGGCTGTTTGCCACATAACCTGGGGGATCTCGCTTTTTTTCCGCTCCAGATAGGCGGTGTCGGCAGCGTACAGATCTGCCAGAATGGGGCCGAAGGACTTGAATCTGGGATTGGCCCGGGGACTGGGGTCGATGTCCTTGTTTTTCCGGAGGGGGCCGTAGCCGTTGTAGGTGCAGCAGATGAGAAGGCAGGTGCCCACTTCCCAACCCCGGGCTTTTCCCAGCTCGGCAGGATAACACTGGAGCACCACCGCATCCAGGTCCTCGGAACGGCAGGCCACCAGGAGCGGGTCGGTGGAGACCACCACTGCCGCCTGGATGTCCCCGTCATTCATCTGCATCTGGATGTAGCTTTTGCTGTCCAGATTGCTGGCCATGGCAAAGCGAATGGGCTGGAAAATCTCGGGCCGCAGCTTTTTCAGCTTCCCCATATCCACTTCAAACAGGCCGGGATTGAAGGCCCCGGCCGAAAGACATCCTCCTTTTTGAAGTGCCCGTAAGGATTCAATTTGTCGAATTGTTCTTTCAGTCCCATACAGCATTCCTCCTTGTATCGTCCGGTGTTCGGGGGCCTTCCGCCCAGTGTCCGGAAGGAAAAGGCAAACGCCGTCCGCCCCCGTATTTTCTTTATTGTAGCACTGAGCCTGTGAAATTCCAATAGCAGCGGGGCAGAAGGCACCGGACCCCGCTTGTGTTTTGCAGGTCTTTTGGGAAAAAGGATAAATTGCGGTATCTAGAAGAAAATCTTTGAGTACTGGACTTTATCGATTTAGCGGAGTATAATAAAAAACGGTATAAAAAATGATGCGTTTCCGGATGAAAAGTATCCTCCGAAAAAATAAAAGGAATTACAAAAGGAGAGAGACTATGAAGCGGTTGGTTTCATCCATTATGGCCTTTGTCATGATGGTTTCCCTGGGGATGACGTCTTTTTCAGTTTATGCCCAGGAGACCCCGGCGCCCTGTATCTGCACCGAGGCCTGCGAAGAGGGTAAGGTGAACCTGGAATGTCCGGTCTGCCTGGAAGATTTCTCCCAGTGTGCAAAAAAGGAAATTCAGGATGGTGGAGGGGAACCGGAGGCTCCCAAAACACCGGAGGCTCCCAAAACACCGGAAGCTCCCGAAACACCGGAAGCTCCCGAAACACCGGAAGCTCCCGAAACACCGGAGGCTCCCGAAACACCGGAGGCTCCCGAAACACCGGAGGCTCCCGAAGGTCCTCAGGACCCCAGTATTTTATCCAACCAGTCTCCCATTCTCGTTTCCTCGGAGGAGCAGCTGAAGGCCGCTTTTGAACAGGTCAACGCTCAGGTGCCTCAGGAGGAGCCGGTGAAGATCGCTCTGGAAAAAGACATTGAATTGAGCAATGCCGGTTTTGTCAGACCTTTTTATTTTGAGCTGGTCTCCGGGGCAAAAGTGGAGCTGACCAGCACCGAAGGGAATATTTTCACCCTTAAATTTAGCGACAGCTTCTTTAATGGCGCCAATGGAGCGGTCATGTTCCACCTGAACGGCAGTTCCATGACGGTATCCAATATTGTTCTGGACTGCAACAGTGTAACTCAAGGGCGGATGAGCACTGCCTTTACACTGGGCAACAGAGCGACCCTCACCATCAATAATGGGACCAAGATCACCGGGAGCAGTACCAGTGTGGATGCGAACAACGCCGGGGTCATCAAGGCGGACGGCAACAGCCTGGTGGTCATGAACGGAGGGGAGATCTCCGGCAATAATGCCCAGTACAACACCAACGCCAACTCAGGAATCGTTCTTCTGTACAACGCCTCCTTTGAGATGAACGGGGGAGAGATCAAGGAGAATCTTTCCTCCGCCGACTATTTTCTTACCACGAGCGGATACGGTGGGATCATCGGAGTGGCGACCATCGTTACAGCTGCGATGAACCCTGAGAGAGAAGGGGCTTCCTTTACCATGAACGGCGGTCTTATTGCCGACAACAGGGTCCCCGCCGGCTACGGCGGCGCCATTTCCGCTTGTACCATCGGCCGGGGGTTGGCTCCGGTAGATATCATCATCAACGACGGAACAATAGAGGGAAACCAGGCTTTGGGCGGCGGCGCCATCTGCCTTACCGGGGTCACCGCAGTTCCCACGGAGCATAAATGCACCCTGACCATCAAAGGGGGAGTGATCCGGAATAACCGGGCTGAAATTGCAGGGGATGATATCGGCGAAGGCGGTGGCGCCATTATGCTCCGGAATGATGCCCGGGGCGTTATGACCGACGGCATGATCCAGGGAAATTACTCCGACCTGTCCGGCGGCGCCATCCAGCTTTTCAATAAAGCGGTGATGGAGATAAAGGGGGGCACCATCTCCCAAAACACTGCGGATGCCCATGGGGGCGCTATCTGTGTGTCCGGCCTTTTTGGCCAAAAGTCAAATAAAGATGCAGGGTCTGCCCTCTACCTGTATGGCGGCAAGATTGAAAATAATGTGAGCAACTCCGTCTGGGACGGGGAGGCTCACAGCGACGATCCCTTTGCCCCCGGCGGTGGCGGCATCTATCTCCATGCGGACAACCGGCTTTACCTTTCCGGGGATGTGGAGATCACCGGGAACCGTGCGGAAGGATACGGAAGCGGCGGCGGTGTCTTCGGGACCTTCGGGGCCATCATCAGTATGGAAAAAGGGTATATCCAGGATAACTATGCAGCCAACCACGGCGGCGGCATTTATCTGGACGGGACCGGTACTTATGAGGGATATTCCCATACTTACGAGGAGGACAGCGACGGCGCCGGCGCATTCCTGCGGCTGAAGGACGGAAGGATCTCGGGAAATACGGCGGAGAAGAACGGCGGCGGACTCTACATCGGCGGAGAAACCATAGCCAAAGAGGATGGGAAGCCGGATATACTCTTCCGGGGCGGACTTTGCCTCATGTCCGGAGGCGTTATTACGGGAAATACCGCCCGGGATGCAGGGGGCGGAGTATATCTTGAGAATGACCTGGAAGATGGCGCACCCAATGCAGGCCGGTTCCTTATGACGGATGGAGCGCTCTACGGCAACATTGCAGGGGAAAACGGAAATACCAGCACCGGTGCCCAGGATGCAGGCGCCGATCTCTATGCAGAGGGAGAAAAGACCGGGGTGACCCTTCCCACTGCGGAGAGCATTACCGCCTATATCCAGGATGGTTCCCATCTCTATGTTCCGGATGCGGACCGCACCCTGTGGTTTACAAATTGGTACGACGATTACAGCGACCAGGACTCCCAGTATGGAAAGGGAGATCCTGCCACCCTGGAGACGGGGCGGAATACAGGCCGGTACATGACCAGCAGGAGCCTGGACCGGATGACCTACCTTCCCGGCCAGAGCGACCATGACCGGCTTGCGCTGATCCTGGACCGGGAAACCAGCCTTCAGCTGAAAAAGACGGCAACGGGAAGCAGCATCCCCAATGAGGAATATACCTTCCGGGTGACCATAGAAAATCTGCCGGACACCACCCTTTACGGCACCCGCTATCCCGCTGTGCTCAACGGGACCACCCCCAATGCATCTGTGGGAAGCCTTCCCGGAGAGCAGCAATATCTCACTTTTGGGGCAGACGGAACCGCAGAGGTCCGGCTGAAAGCAGGCGAGGACCTGACCATCCAAGGCCTTCCCAAGGGAGCCGTCTTCCAGATAACAGAGACAGATGCAGGCTCTGCAAAAGGATTTTCCGCAGGTGGGGAAAATTGCAGCCAGTTCCAGGCTGCGGCCGCCCAGCGGTCTGTATCCGGAAAGACCCAGGAGGAATGGAAGGGAAGCACCGCTTACACCCAGGCCCTGGTCACGGTGAATAACAATTATCCCAAACCGCCCACGGAGGAGCCGTCCCAGGGCGATCCCCAGCCCACACCGGCTCCCACGGCGGCAGTCCCGACAACTGCCGCTTCCAATCTTCCCCAGACCGGGGACAACAGCTGGACAGTGGGATGGATAATTCTGTTGGGAGGGGCAGTCATTGGGATCCTTCTGGTGGGAAAAGTTTACGGGAAGGAAAGAGACAAGTAAAGAAATCCCTCTCTTGGTAAACCGACCCGAAGCCTACAACGGGAATTGAAAGCGCATCCCCTCAGGGAGAACGAGGGTCAGCAGGAGTGACGCAGCATCAGCTGCGTCACTCCTGTTTTGCTCTGGACCAGGATCAATGGACAGAGGAGGGGATGGGGGTGCGGGAAAGAGAGAAGATGACATCCATTCTCTTGTGGACCGGGAAATCATCTGGCGGGCAGGTCCGGAAAAATGGAAAGGGACCTCTCCTTTTCCTCCTAAAAAATTCACCTTTTTCCCGGGCGTTTCTTGTGGGAAATCATTTCAAGAACAGCAGGGATATGGTACAATCCTGTTATAGCAGCTTATCCCGATGAGATGGGGATGGAGTTTCAGAAAAAACGGAGGAAAATTTATGCAGGCATTTGAGTTTTACTCTCCCACCAAAATGATTTTTGGCCCAGGCACCGAAGAACAGGCCGGGCAGCAGGTGGCCCAGCAAGGCGGGACCCGGGTCATGGTGGTATACGGAGGCAGCAGCGCCGTAAAAAGCGGCCTCCTGGACCGGGTCACCGCATCCCTGGAACAGGCCGGGCTGGCCTACCAGTGTCTGGGCGGGGTAAAGCCCAATCCCCGGCTCAGCTTTGCCCGGGAAGGGGTAAAGAAAGCCCTGGAGTTTAAGGCAGACTTTATCCTGGCCGTGGGGGGCGGCAGTGTCATTGATACCGCCAAAGCCATGGCCGACGGCGCAGCCAGTCCCGAGCTGGACATCTGGGAGGATTTCTGGAAAAAGAAAACCCCGGTCCCCCATGCTCTGCCGGTGGGAGTGGTGCTGACCATCCCGGCGGCAGGCAGCGAGAGCAGCGACTCCGCCGTTCTCACCAACGACGAGACCCGGGAAAAGCGGGGGCTGAACTCCCCCTTCCACCGTCCCCGGTTTGCCATCCTTGATCCGGAGCTGACCTTTACCCTTCCCCGGTATCAGGTGGCCTGCGGCATTGTGGACATTATGATGCACACCATGGACCGATATTTCAACCCGGTCACCACCAACCAGCTGACTGACGAGCTTGCGGAAGGGGTGCTGCGGAACACCATCCGGAACGGACGCCGGGCCATGGAACATCCGGGGGATTACCAGGCCATGAGTGAGCTTATGTGGTCGGGCAGCCTGTCCCACAACGGCCTGACCGGATTGGGGAACAAGGCGGACTTTGCCCCCCATCAGCTGGGCCATGAACTGAGCGCCATGTTCGATGTGGCCCACGGTGCATCCCTTTCCGCCGTCTGGGACAGCTGGGCCAGATACTGCGTGGACACCAATCCTGCCCGGTTTGCCCAGTTTGCCCAGAAGGTGTGGGGCATTGACCCGGCGGGAAAGGATGTGTCGGAACTGGCCATGGAGGGCATCGAGGCTACCCGTGCATTTTTCGCTTCCCTGGATATGCCCACCTGTCTGTCCCAGCTGGAATGCGGGGTACAGCCGGAATGGGTGCTGGAGGAGCTGGCCTACCGCTGCGCTTTCCAAAACACCCGGACCATCGGCAGCTTCCGGGTGCTGGACCAGAAGGATATCCTGGCCATCTACCGCCTTGCCAACCATTGAGGTCCCGAGGGCAGGTCCGGGAAAAGTTTGATACCATCATAAAGGCCGGCAGCAGCTGCTGCCGGCCTTAAAATTTGTACTTTTAAAAGGGAATGAGCCGGTTTTACAGGCTCCCGGCTTCCTGCAATTGCTTTTGAAGGGCCTGATACTCCTGCAAAACCTTTTCCATGGACTGGGCAGAGCTGCGGTGCAGCTGGGCGCTGGCCGGGTCCAGCCGGGAAAGGTCGTACTCCATGACCCGTTTCAGACTTTTCTCCTGCAGTGTGATCCACTTTTCCAGAATCGGCAGAAATCCGGGGCCGAAGAGCTCCGCATACACCTTTGCATGTTCCAATCCCATTATGCAGACAAATTTTCCCGGGTCTTTGAGCAGAGCCAGGTATTGGCCGGGGGTCTGGACGGAGAAAAAGAAGGGGATCACCTCATCCCGGACCAGCTGGAAGGCCTCCTCCATGATTCGGGCAGGGGAAGGACAGGGGACCCATTTGGTCTGCCAGCCCTGGTCGGGTTCCTTGTAAGTGATGGGAAACTGCTCATTGACGATCTGGGCTCCCATACCGGGAAAAATCAGGGGGAGCAGGGTATACCACTTTCCGTCCTGCCACCCTTTTGCCAGGGCCTGACCCAGTTCACCCTCTATGGGAAGGTCCTGGGGCTCCCAGATATCCTTTTCCGCCCCGGCGGGGAAAATCCCCAGATTGATTTGAACCGTAAAATGCTGAAACCGAAGGCCTTTGAAATTGTCTTCCGGAATCCGCAGCTCCCAAAGGATGCCGCTGTCCAGCAGGCGGCGGTAGCGGTCTCCCTTTTTCCGGAAACCGTAGGGCTTCAGCAGGTCCTTCATTCCGAATAATATCTCTTTCCGGACTTCCTTGATCTCTTCCACGCCAAACGCCTCCTTTTCCGGAAAAGTTTCTTCAAGTCCAGCCTATCACGGGACCGGGAAGGTGTCAATCCGGATAAAATCCCCAAGACCGCTGTGTGGGTACAACCTTTATCAGAAACCGGGACACCCGCCAAAACGGGAAGGACCGGATTCGAGGAGATACCCTGAGCCCTCACCGGTAAGACAGAACAAAAGGCAGCCGCAGGAAATTTGCGGCTGCCTTTCTTTGTGATTGAAAATGTGACGTGGCTGTGTTATTCTGAAAATATAAACCGGGTCTGAAAAACCACCGGAAAGAGGAATGAAAAATGCCGCGGTATGAAATGTTTCTGGAAAGGCTGGGACAGATAGAATGGAAGTTCAATGTGGCCGCCGGAATGGCGGTGGTCATTCTTTTGTTTGTCCTGGAAATCATCTGGCTGAGAAAGTATCGGCCCCGGAATAAGCGGGTGGAACAGGCGGAGGCCCTGGGGCATGTGGTAAGGGCAAAGCGCATCCAGGCCTGGGACGATGACCTGACCCGCACCAGCACCAGCTCCTATGTACATGCCACCTACCTCTATGAGGTGGGAGGGAAAGAATACCGGTATAATTATCTGAAAAGGGCTGCGGCGCCCCTGACCCTGACTCTTTACTATATTCATAACCCCAAGCGGGCTTTTATGAAGGAAGAAAAAACCAGCCTTTTTCTGGGAATTCTTTTTTATTTGGTTCCCATTGCAGCCGGGGTGGGGGTAATGCTTTTCCTGGGATGAAAAAAGCCCGGCCGGAGGCAGGGAAAAAGATTAGTCGGAAGTATGGCCCCCCCGGGCGCTCGGCCCGGTTTGCTGATGCAGGAGGAAAGACAGGATGAAGGAACAATACTGGGAGTTTGACCAAAAGGCGTTCAAAGAAATTGCAGACCGCCTCTGCAATGAAAAGACGGGCTGGAAAATCCTGAAGGTGGTCAGCCTTCTTCTTGGAATTGCGGGGGTGCTCTCCCTGGCCCTTCCCCAGCTGACGGTTTCGGGGCAGGACCTGGAGGGAAGAGCGATTCTGCTGGGGGCCGGTATCATTATGGGATGTGTTTTCTTCCTGATGGGCTGGCTGACCTGGATCCTGGGAAACGAAAGTTCGGGGACCCCTTTACCTCCATGAGGGAAATGTTCCTCTATGCCAATGAATCGGGAATACAGTTCGGATACCATGATACCCGGGATTCCCAAGACCCCCGGAGCATGCAGGTGTGGCAGATCGCCTACTCCAATATTGCCCGGGTAAATCGGAAGGGAGGCCTTGTCACGGTGACAGGCCGGGTAGAACTGGTGGAATACCAGGACATGACCGCCAACCGGATCAGAAGCAGTTATACCAAAGGCCAGCTGGGAGATATGGGAGCCTTTTCCTTCCCGGACTGCATCCTGAAAGAGGGAGCCTTCTGGGCGGAACTGGAAAAAAGAGAAATACCGGTGGAGATGGGGTGAGCCCCGTCCCCCCAGAAAAAACCGCCGCTCTGTCAAAAGAGCGGCGGTTTTGTTTAAAAGTGCATCTCAAACCAGTACCAGTTGGGGGTGATTTCCCGGGTGTACTCCCAGTTGTCCCCGGCGGGTTCCTCCCACCGCCAGCCCTCCCCGTCCCGGGTGAAGGTGGGCTGGCTTCCCTGGAAGCCCAAGGGGTCTCCGGAGGCGGAATAATAAAATCCGGTGTATCGGGTGGAGGAGCCAAGTCCCCACCCCGGGCCCAGAAACTCCACCATCCCCTTCTCAGGGTAACAGGAAATCTCATAATTTTTATAGCTCATCTCGGGGGATACCTCCCCGGCGGCCAGAATGTCTCCGGCCAGTTCCTCCAGCCGGGCCAGGTCTTCCGTGACCTGCCGGGTCACTTCACTTTGAGAAGGCTGACCCGAAAAAATCAGCAGGCCCAGACCAAGGATGACACAAACCAGGATGCCGGGAACCAGGAATCGTTTCATAAAAGCCGCCTCCTTTGAGAGAAGTACCGGTTAATTGGAAAGTTTATTCCATTGGGAAAGCAGAAATTTTTTGGCGGGCTTTTCCACCAGCTGGTGCAGAAAAACCGTCAAGGCCAGGGTGGCCGCCCAGACAATGGCCAGCCGAAGCAGGTTGTTGCCCTCTACCATGAGACCGAAAGAATCAGGAACGGTCTTTTCAAAGAAACGCAGGGTCCAGATCTGGGATAAAAACAGGGAATAGGTACAGGCGGAAAGGTACCTGACGACCGGGAAATTTTCCAGCTGCCGGCTTTCACATTGTGCCAGGGTAAGGAGCATCACACAGAAGATGATGATCAGGAAGGCAGCATACAGTACCGAATCCTTGATGAATTTCAACCCCAGCAGCAGTACCACAAATTCCAGGAAAGCCAATCCCCACAAACAGGAATTGCTTTTACAGACGCCGCTGACCCTGTCCAGAATAGAGACCAGGAGCATCCCGATGATAAACTCAACGATTCGGTAGGATATGGAATAGTAAAGGGGGTCTGCCAGACCGAAAACCCTGGACATTGCAGTGATATAAATGTCCAGAGAAAGCAGGATAAGGGTCAGAATGTATTTTCCCCGGATGCTGGTCTGCCGGATGACCTGATGCAGAAAGGGGTAGACCAGGTAACATAGAAGAATATTTGAAACAAACCAGATAAACTGATTGTTGGGGAAAAAGTACAGGGTGGAACGCAGGCCCAGCAGGTCCATGGGAAGAAGGAGCAGCACTTCCTTGAGGGGCATATCTCCCCAGGCCAGATGGTAGACCACCACGATCACCCAGTAGAGGGGAATGATCCCGATCAGCCGTTTTATATAAAAATCTATTATGTCTTTCAGCCGGGAAAGCTCCCGGTTCTGCATGGAATAAAAAAGGGAAAAACCGGACAGCATGAAAAATCCCGTCATAAAGGGGCTGCCGGCCCAGACCAGAAAATTGAAGGAGTAATAATAACAGCCGGCAAAAATATTGGAGTGAAAGATAAAAACAACTAAAGCCAAAAAGATACGGAATAAATCCAACCCGATCAGTCTTCTCTTCATTGGTCAAGAATCCTTTTGAAAAAGTAGTGAAGGACCTCTGTCCCGATAATCATAGTATAACATTTTTCTGAGGGGATGGGCAACCGCCCCGGGGAAAGGAGGTTCCAAAATGTCCGGAAAAAGGAGGGGGAGGGCGGAGGATTTCCCACCACACAGGGGGCAGAAAGGGAAAAGTCGTAAAAAAGGGAAAAATCCTCGCCTGGCCAGTGCCCGCAATCATTGAAATTTGGATAAAAATGTGATACTGTCTTGTTATAAGAGGGAGAGATGGAAAGCATCGCCCATCCTCATACCGGCGGGGAAAAGTTCCCCGGCCCGGAAAGACTCATGGAAAGGAAGCGTTGTTGTGGCACAGAAAAAAGCCAACCCTGCCAAGAAACCGGCAGCCCCGGCAAAGGCTGCCCCTGAAAAGCCCGTCCCCCAGCAGGAGACCCCTGCCCCCAAGGCAGAGCCTGTCTTGAAGGAAGAGCCCGCTGTCCAGGAGCCTGCTGCTCCCAAGGCAGCAGCCAAAAAGAAAGCTCCTGCCCAAAAAGCAGCCCCCGCCCCCAAGGAGGAGGCTCCCAAGAAGAAGGCCGCTCCCAAGGCCAAGGCCCAGGTTGCCCCGGAGGCCGCAGCAGCCCCCGAGGAAAAGCCCGCAGCCAGGAAGAAGGCTGCACCCAAAAAGAAAGCCCCTGCCAAAAAGGCAGCTGCCCCTGCACAGACCCCTGCCCTGGAAGCTCCCAAGCCTGTGGAAGAGGTTCCTGCTCCCGCAGAAGAAACCAAACCTGTGGCCGAGACTGCCCCTGTGGTCCAGGCCCAGGAACCCGCCCCTGCCCCGCAGGAGCCTGAACAGCCCAAGGAGGAAGAAACCATGAGCTATGCCTATGATACGCCCCGGAGAAGCGTGGCCTTCATCGGCTCCGAGTGCCATCCCTTTGTCAAGACCGGCGGCCTGGGCGATGTAATGTACGCCCTGCCTCGGCAGCTGGTGGCCCAGAACTGCGATGTCCGGGTCATCCTGCCCCGGTATGCCTGCATTCCCCAGCAGTACCAGGATAAGATGGTCTACCGGGGAGAATTCTACATGGACCTGGGCTTCACCGGCCGGGACTACTATGTGGGAATCATGGAATATGTCTGGGACGGTGTGGTCTATGACTTCATCGACAACCAGGAGTTCTTCTCCTCCGGCAACCCCTACCTCAACCTGGTGGACGACATCCCCAAGTACTGCTTCTTCAGCAAGGCTGCCCTGGCGGCCCTCAACTACATGAACTGGATCCCCGACGTGATCCACTGCCACGACTGGCAGGCCGCCCTGGTCCCGGTCTACCTGAAGACCATGTTCCAGGATTCCCCTGTGGGCCGTGCCAAGACGGTGCTGACCATCCACAACCTGCGGTTCCAGGGCATCTACAACATTCCCACCATCCAGTACTGGACCGGCCTGCCCGACGAAGTGTTCAGCATGGGCGCTCTCAAGCAGGGATATGAGGATGCCAATATGCTCAAGGGCGGTCTGGCCTATGCGGACCGGATCACCACCGTCAGCCACACCTACGCCCAGGAAATTCAGACCCCTGAGTATGGTGAGAAACTGGAAGACCATCTCCGGTACCACAACTATAAGCTCCGGGGAATTGTCAACGGCATTGACTACGGTATGTGGAATCCTGCCACCGACCCGGCCCTGGCAGTGAACTATGACATTACCAATGTGCTGGACCACAAGTGGCAGAACAAGATGGCCCTCCAGTCCGAGCTGGGCCTGGTCCAGGACGGGGGCAAGTTTGTCATCGGCCTGATCTCCCGGCTGACCAACCAGAAGGGCCTGGACCTGGTCAACGCCATCGTTCCTCAAATTATGGACGGGAACACCCAGGTGGTGGTCCTGGGCACCGGGGACAAGATTTACGAGGATACCTTCCGGTACTACGAGAACGCCTACAAGGGAATGTTCAGTGCCTGCATCCAGTATGACGAGGGCCGGGCCCACCGCATCTATGCCGGTGCGGATGCCCTCCTGGTGCCTTCCCGGTTTGAGCCCTGCGGCCTGACCCAGCTCAACGCCATGCATTACGGCACCCTGCCCATCGTCCGGGAGACCGGCGGCCTGAAGGACACTGTGGAACCCTACAACACCTTTAACGGGGAGGGCAACGGCTTCACCTTTGACCGGTACGATGCCGGCCTGCTCCTGGATGCCATCAACCGGGCCAAGACAGAGTACTTCCTCAACCGGTATCACTGGGACGAGGTGGTCCAGCGGGATATGGCCAAGGATGTTTCCTGGGAAAACTCCGCCCGTCAGTACAAGGACCTCTACCTGGAACTGACCCCCTGGGGCTAAATAAAACAAAAAAGGCAGGACCCTCTGCAGGGTCCTGCCTTTCCTTTTAACCTCTTCCCAGGAGAATCTTGTTTTGCAATCTTCTCCGGAACTTCTTTTAGGGCAGCGGGCTGGTGTATGGGAGGCTGAATCATCACTTCAAATCCACAAGCCGGGACCCCAATACTTTCCGATGTAGCCGGGCAAAGGCATATACCCAATAAGCCCACATTGAGGAAAAACAGCGCAGAGAGAAAGCACAAGAGTATGGAAAAGGAAAATTGAAAAACGAAGTTGCGATTTTTAGCAAAATAGGTATGACTATCGTTCTGATTTTGTGCGAAATATGGACTTTATTTAAAAAAAGTGTTAAACTCTAAGAAATGGTGCGTTTTCTGGATGAAGCAAGAAAGAAGAAAAATACATGCCAGTTGCCATAGAATCTGATAATCGGTAAAAAACCAAAAGATAGAGCAGCACCATTCCGCAAAGGCGGGCCTGATGCTGCCCGAAACTATACCTGGACTGAACAGCAGGAGGAAAGTGAACCGGAAATGCTGGGGAAAAAGAAAGAGAATGATCTGCGCAGCATGAGTAAGACAGAGCTTCTGACAATGCTGCGGGACCAGGAAGTGGAGATCAATGAACTGAAAGAAGAGAATGCCCGGCTGGAGCAACAGCTGGAGGATAAAAGAATCGGGCTCCAGGAATGCGGGTCCATTGCCCAGGCAGCCCTCAAGCTGAATGGCGTTTTTGAGGCAGCACAGGCGGCAGCCGATCAGTATCTGGAAAGTGTGAAAGCAGGGTCTTCTGGGGCAGAGCTGAACGCACAGATGGAGGAGGAGCTGGCCCAGACCCGGGCCCGCTGCCAACAGATGGAGGAGGAAGCAGGCCGGCGTGTGGAACGGCAGCGGCAGGCCTTTGCCCGGATGGTAGAGCGGTGCTGCCTGGACAATCCGGAGCTGAAGGAAAAGCTGGAAGCGCAGGGGCTCAGGATTTCGCATCCGAAGAAGCAAGGTTAGCGGGGAAAGGGTATAGCGCATATGTCAACCGAAAGAGTATCGGCTCCCCGCCCCACGGTGGAAGAGCTTGACCAGGAACTTGAAAGACGAAAACATATCAAAAGCTGCTGGAGCGCTTTGTGGAGCACCATCTGGATATTGGTGGTGGCGGCAGCGGTGACGGTGTTGTTTGCGACCTACTTTGTATCGGTTCTGCGGATAGACGGCAGCAGCATGGATCCTACCCTGGAGGAAGGACAATATGTGGTGGCCGTTCGGAGCAAAAAGTTCAAAACAGGAGATGTGGTCGCTTTCTATTACAATAATCAGATTTTGCTGAAACGGGTGATCGCAACCTCCGGAGAGTGGGTAGATATCAAAGAGGACGGCAGCGTCTATGTTGACGGAACACTGCTGGAGGAACCCTACCTGGAGGAAAAGGATTACGGAGATTCTGACCTGAGCTATCCTTATCAGGTCCCGGAAAGCCGCTTGTTTGTGATGGGGGATCACCGCAGCTCGGCGGCAGACAGCCGGCTGAGCATGATCGGCACCATCACTTCGGACCAGATCGTGGGAAAGGTTATTTTCAGAGTCTGGCCCCTGACGGATTTAGGTACAATTTGAAGTTTATAGAATGCACAGAAGAGGAAAGGATTTTTACCGGAGATGGAATACACAAACTATTACCGTGAAAAAAATCACAGCAGGAAACAGCGCAGCATAGCGGCAATGCTCTCGGTCTGCATTGTGTTCAGCATGCTGATGACCTTTGTTCAGCCTGTACAGGCCCTGGAAAATCAGACGCTTGTTCTGACCTGTGGAAAGCAGGAGCATACCCATGACTCCTCCTGCTATGATGAAACAGGAGCACTGGTCTGCTCCGCAGAGGAACATACCCATGGGGAAGGGTGTTATACCTTGGTGTCCCTGATGAACGAGACAGGAGACACGGGCACTGAATCCACCCCCGCACCGGAGGGTGAGCCCACTGCTCAGCCCAGTGCCACGCCTACGGCGGTACCTACTGCCCAGCCTACCGCTGCGCCCACGGCTCAGCCCAGTGCCACGCCTACGGCAGTACCTACTGCCCAGCCTACCGCTGCGCCCACCGCTCAGCCCACTGCCACACCTACGGCAGTACCTACTGCCCAGCCTACCGCTGCGCCTACCGCCACACCTACTGCGGAGCCCAACGGGGAAGATGTTGTAGACGGTTCAATGGTCGCCACTTTTGCGGCAGGAGATGTGTTTGAAGGAGGAAATTTTACTGAGATCGATCCTGAGTGCACCCTGACCTGGAAATTGGTGGAGGATGCTGAGTCCACTGAAGATCAGCCTTTGTATGACCTGATCATTTCCGGAACCGGTCCTATGCCCAGCGTGATTGAGTTGGGAAGTGCCCCCTGGGGGTCCTGGACAGACGAGATATATCGGATCGTTCTTGGGGAAGGGGTTACCACCATCTCTATGAATGCCTTCTCTCACTTCCTTGGCGACTACTCAAAGGTTGTTTCTCTGTCCCTTCCCAGCACTTTGGAATCTATCGGTTTAGCTGCATTCAATGGCTCTTATATGCCCCTGACCGAAAGCGGACTGGATCTGAGCAATACCAAACTTGAAACCATCCCGCCCATGACCTTTTCCATGATGTCCATGACGGAGGTGAAGTTTCCTGCGACATTGACCTCTGTGTCCGGCAAAGCATTTTATGGCTGCTCCGAACTGGAGAATGTGGACTTTTCTGCCAGTATCAACCTGAAGGAACTGGGAGGAAACTATCCAGAAGGCGTATTTTCAGAGTGCACCAGCATCAAAACGCTTGAGTTGCCGGACTCTGTAGAGAAAATCCATGAGAACGCCCTCCAAAGAACTGCAATAGAGACCTTTACGGCCCCCGCATCCCTGAAAGAAATTGGGAAGGGCGCCTTCCAGAGGACTGCACTCAAGTCTGTGGATCTGAGCACGGCTCCGGGCCTTGTGAGCATTGGAGAAAAAGCATTTTACAACAACTCCAACTTGTCGGAAGTCCGTTTCCCCCAAAGCATCCAGAGCATCGGCAGCAGTGCGTTCGAGGGAACCAAAGTTACCCAGATCGAATTGCCGGAAGGAGTAAAAAGCATTGGTGACAATGCCTTTGCAGTAAGCAATGCCCGGCTGGCCACCCTGGAAAGTGTGATCATTGCAGGAACTGTGGAAAGCATTGGAGCAGGCGCTTTTAAGAATCAGGAAAAAGTCCAGATCATTATGCCGGACAAAAGCAATCTGACCAGCATTGGGGATGAGGCGTTCTATGGCTGTAAAGCATTGGATGTCTTTGATATGACCGACTGCAGTCTGGAGAGAATCGGCGCCAGAGCGTTCTATCAGTGTGACAATCTTTCGGAGATCGGAACCCTGAATGTGGCGCAGCTGGGAGAGGGTGCGTTCTATCAGTGCCAGAAGCTGACCAACCTCGACCTGTCGGCTTCTGACCGGCTGGAAGAGATCTCCAAAGAAGCCTTTTATGACGATGTCAACCTGCGGCAGATCCTGCTGCCCTCTTCTCTCGCCGCCATTGGAATGGATGCATTCTACAACTGCAAGCAGGTCCGGGAACTGGAACTTCCTCAAAATCTGCAGCGGCTGGATGAAAGAGCTTTGTACCAGATGTTCTCTCTGAAAAAGCTCACACTCTCTCTGGATCAGCTGACCCAGGTGGGAGCCAATATTCTGAACCATGGGGCAGAGGAACTGGAAATCCATGTGCGCAAATCTGAAAACGGAACTTTGAATCTTGCGGCAAACCTGCTGGCCGGGATCGATGCCGCAGATGGAACCGTGCAGTTTGAGGGTGGTCCTTACCAGGTGGAGTTTGTTCCGGGCGAGGGCGCTGAGGAGCAGGTTGCGGTCCAGCCTCTCAACCTCCTTTCCGGCCCCGCTTACATCACAGCAGAAGGAGTAGTCTACCTTCTCAATGAGGAAACCTTTGAAGCAGCATTGGCCTATCTGCCCGCCACCATGACGGAATATACTGTTCCCGAAACCATTTCCAGCGGAGACAAAACCTATTCGGTCACCCGGGTAAATTCCTGGGCTGCTGCAGGTGCCAAGGCGTTGACTTCCCTTGAATTTGCTCAGCCCGGCAAGGTGAGCCTCTCCAATTACGCCCTGGCAGACTGCCAGACCCTTGTCAGTGTCAATGGCCATAGCCAGGTGGAAGAAGCAGAAAAACTGTTCTCCTCCCTGGGAATCGTGCCTTTCCTGAATACCGGGCTGGAGGGAAATACCTCTGACATTGAGATCCCCGGTAATGTGAGGCGGCTGTCCCCTGATGAGAGCATTAGTTTTACAGCAAGAGAACTCTTTGGCAACAGCGATGAGGCAACCGTCCAGCTCAGCATGGGGGCCCGCCCCACTCCCAATCGAGTAGAGAACAATGTGCTTATTTGCGGCACCGGCTCGGTTGTGACCCTGAATTTCAGCATCAACGGAGCACAGGTGGATAATTACATTTACCGCCTGTACTTTATTGCGCCGGAAGGCGATCTGAATCTGGCCAGACTGGGCATGGACCTGGATACCGAGTATACCTACACGGACAGTTCCGGCAAAGGCACCATTCGCTACAAAATGACCCTGGACAATGCAGAGGAACGGCGCTACTGTGTAGAGTTTGTTCCGGATACTCCAGGCATTACCTACGCTCCCATTTTCCAGTTCCAGTATCAAGCCCCCGAAACGGACGGCGGTCATGTAATCGCCTGGGTGGAAATGTACCAGAAGGATGATCCGGAAAAGACTTTCCGGTATGGGAACTATTTTGAAATGCTCTGGGAAGTGGAGCGCACCCCTTACAGCCTGACCACCCAACTGGATCGGACAGAAAATGAACTGCAGCGTGCAGGGGTAGGCCAGCCCGCCAATCTGGTTTATGATGTGACCGGCACGGTCCATCTGAGCAAGCAGCCTCGTTCGGTTTATAACGGCTATTCTAATCTTGCCAGAGATAATGCTCTGACGGCACAGTATAAGGTCTCTGTAACCATGCCGGAGGAAATGACCTGGCTCAAATCGATTCTGGATGATTGCAAGGCCGGAAATGTAACGGTGCGGGGAAATTCTTTCTATGCGGGAGAAACCGAGATCATTGCCTTCAACAGTAATTATGTGGTCCCCAACCGTTTGGAAGTAGAGGGTGAAAACCTGATTTTCTATCTTTCTCAGCGTGCGGCGGACGGTGAAAACGATCTGCCTTCCACCGCTATTTCTGAAACCCCAGTCAAATTCCTGATCCCCAAAGAAAACTTTGATACCACTACGGAGTATAATGCGGAAATTGATCAGGAAATGCGGATCAATGTGGAAACGCAAATTTCCTATGCTTACTCGGAACCGGCCACTTTGACCAGCAATGATGCCATTATTACCATTAAACCGGGTGATGCACGGGTAAAGGTGACCAAGCATCCGGTTAGTATGCTCGTGCCGTATCGCGGCAATGATTACTATCTCTATATTGATGTGACCAACGACGGCATGCGCCCCGGGGCAATCACAAAGCTGGACGATGAAATGACCGGCTCTCAGACCCGTCTCTTCTTTGACGGGGAAGAAATAGAACAGCTTTTCTTTGCCACCGAATGGCAGGAAAGTCCCTGCAACAACAAGGAATACAACCAGTACCTGACTCTCACCATCAACAAGGTACGGCTGTATGATGAAATGGATTTGGGTACCGTAACTGCGGTGGACGGTACTACCCAGGTCACCCTTACAGCTTTGGCCGCAGATGAATTGCCGGAGGATAAGAATCGACAGCCTGGATACACGGACGACCATACCGTTGTGATCCAAAGTCAGGGAGAGCAGCTGGCGGTCAGCCTGGACGGGAAAGCTCCGGAGTTGGTTGCCCAGGGAAATCTGCAAAATTACCTGGATGAGATAGGCTTTGCAGTGGTGAACGAGACCGTTTATAAGGTGAACTGGGACTTTACCAGCTATCCCGGCGGAGCCCTTCCTGTTCGCAGCGGTGAGATGATCCGCATGCTTATCCCCACTGAGCTGCGGGATTCGTTCCAGTCTTTGAAGTCGGATACGCTTGGCTTTTTCAATCGCCAGGAGGGAGATTATCCGCCTGAGGCTTATATAAGATATGATCGAACTGAAAGCGACGAAAACACTGCAAGGCTGTTTGTCGAGGGATCTTCCAATCCCCTCACCAGCGGGAGATATTTTGATTTTCGGAACGACTACTATATTTATAAGGAACAATTCCTGGACGGCGTTCCTATTGGAGAAGTAAGTGAAATTCCTGATGAATCTGTCTTTGATTATAAGGTTTGGGTAGGATCCAAAGCAGATGGCACCGGAATGAGGACCTGGGGCGTTGACGGCCTTCCCATTGTGGACGTGATGAGCGGCGTACAGGCCATGCTGGTTCCGGTGGAACTGAATCAGGACAGACCCTGGGCGAAGGACCCGAACCGTCCCATGAACACCTATGAGGTAGATGGCGTTGAATATTTCGTCATGGACCTCCGGGAGGGAGAGGAAAGCTTCAAATACGACGGGGTGTTTGTCAGCAGCACCCCCTGGCAGGACAGTAACGGTCGGGATCACTGCTATACCTATGCGGATAACGTAACCGTGTATCTGGACAACAATGTGCCCAATCCGGAAAAGTATATCTTGTCTGATGGCGAAGCAGAATTCGCAGGCCAAGAGTTTGCCCTGCCCGATGGAGACAACATGGTGGTCTCTGGGGGGTATGCAACCATTACCCAGTGGTATCTGGATTCCTCCCTTTTTGAGAGTGAAGAGGATCTCCAGGAATTTACCATCAGCTACAAGGCGCTTACCAGTGTGGAGTTTGCGGTGGAGGAACCGGAAGCTTTTGAAGTACTTTGGATGAACAATGTGGTTTATCTCAATGACCGGGATAATGACCGCTTGTGGTATCCTACCGGATGGTTCCCTCTGGTGGGGATGACCATGGACAAAAAAATCCTTCTGGAAGACGGCAGCATCGAGGAAGATGATGAGACTGTAGTCCGGGAAGGGGAAACGGTACATTATCGTCTTCGCCTGTTGAACAGTGTAAAGGGAACGGACGGCATCGCCCCGGGCGGTATGGTCCACGACGTACTGCCGGATACCTGTGGCCTGTTCCAGTGGGATAAAACCAATGTGAACCTGCGCTATGAATACAAGTGTTACCCGGAAGACAGTGGAGTAGAATTGCCGGAAAGCGCCGTGTTTGATTGGGATATCGTATACGATAAACCAACGGGCAAGTACCGGATCGTCTGGCCGGATGGCATCAAGGCTCCCGGCGGGACCCAGCTGGTCATGTATGTGGATCTGGTGTTCCCGGACAACACGGTGAAGACAGAGGACGGAAGAGGCCTGTATGAGGAATACTGTCTGAAAAACGGCGGCGCCAGACTGAGCAATTCCTTTGTTGTTGGAAACAAGGATGATATGGTTTATCATTATCTGGCTGAACCGGTAAACGCTGTGATCCAGAAAGGTGTCTACAGCATTGAGACCATACAGTGGAACCAAAGACAGCAACAGTACATGGTAGCCAACCGGTTTGATACCTGTATGACCTATCCTGCTCTGGAAGATAATCAGCGGTATGTGACCTACTACCTTATGGTCTATAACGATGGAAATCTGCCCTTGTATCTCACTGAAGTATACGATCATGTGCAGGGAGATAATGTGGAATTCAAGGGAATTATTTCCGGGCCGGATTGGACCCGTATAACCATCCCCTCTTTCGGCAATCCCAAACCCGCCCTTCTGACCAAGGAACAATCGGATACGACTGGTCAGAAAATCATACTGGCAGGGAAGCCTCTGGATTCCTACGAGTTGCAAAAAGTGGAGGTAAATGCGGAAAGCTATGAGGATGAAACCGGCGACGGCTGGTGGTATCGGTTTACCTTTGAACATCCCGAAGTGCATGATAACTGGACCATTAATTATGATGAAAACCTGGATATGTGCTATCTTGATCCGGGCGCAGGAATCTGCCTGGTATATACCTGCCGGTTGAATAATCAATACGATCCAAGCCTGCTGGATGAGGAAGTTCATAACACTGTGGCCATGCCCTTCTATGACCAGAGCGGTGCCGGTGTAGTGGCCAGCAGCCAGAATGTTACCACGACCAGACGGTGGGGTCCTGCCAACGATGGCGACTGCAAGGTATGGACCGCAGACCAGGCAGCACAGAATGGATTTACCAGCACAAGATACAGTGACAGCCAGCAGTGGGTAGCTTCGGAAGTGACCATTCAACAGGGCGATATTTTGCCGGGCATTACCAAGCAGGCTACAAAGGTACGGGATCAGAACGGTTATGAGAAAGAGTGCGGCGGAGTAGCCAATTCTTCGGATGATATCCAGTGGAAGATCACCGGAACCAACAGCGATGTGACCTCCATCCGTGGATACACCTTGGTAGATACCCTTCCTGCTCCCTACACCTTTACCGGGCAGGTAGATCTTACCATCTACAATTCCAGCGGCAATACCGGGGCTGCGGGAAATGTAAAACTTGATACGCCTCTGTTTGAAATCACCGGATATACAAGAGAGGACCAAAATGACCCGGCTTCCAAAGTGTCCAGCGTGACGGTGCAGCCGCTCTTTGTGGAAGGAGCAGACCCTGTTACCATATCGGTAGGGGAAGCTCCTGTAGTGGTTGGAACCAATAATGAAAAAGAGGCTCAGCTTTTGGTAGGCTTTGGTTACGATGGGGAAAATATGACCATGACCCTTACTTTCCCCATGACGTATTCGAAAGGGATGACAGGGATCAATCCCTTGGGAACAATTCCGGGCTTTGGCCGTGCTGAAATTACCCTCTGGAGCGAAAATACCTCCAACCAGATTCGCTACAGCACCTTCATCAATGATGCAGTCATCAGTCCCCAGCAGGAGTTTGATCCCTCTTCTGTGGTGGACGGTACCTGTGTTTACAATCCGGACGGAAGTTTCAGAGGAATTCAGGCCCGTGCGGCGGTCACAGTGTCGGACGGTATCTTCACCTCCTCCCTGAAAGGAGTGGCCGAAATTGGCAACGAAGAGAACAAGACCGACTCGTCCCAGGCAGTACGGTACATTGTTCTGGAAGAAGGAGAAAATGCCGACAACAGGAGCATCCGGTATACCCTGCAGGTAGGGAACTCTGCTCAGGACCAGCAGGCTATCCAGTGGATCAACCTCATTGATAACCTGCCCCAGGAAGGGGATCATCTCACCTTCAACCCGGATATGGAGCGTTACAGCGACTTCCAGGTCAATTTCAAGACAAACCCCAATGTGACGGTTTGGTATGAGACTGAAACCGGGGAAAAGGTCCCCCTGAGCCAGGGAACGGATTACACGGTGGAATTTGACAGTAAGACAGAGTTCACCCCGGAGGACTGGAAGGGAACCAGTCCATGGAGCGATACTGCGGTGCAGGATGATTCCCGGTCCATCCGGCTGTGCATTGGGCATAAAGATGGACAGGAAGCCATCGTTCCTCAGCGGGCCAATCTGTTTGTTACATTTGAATGCGAGATTGCGGAGGGAGAGACCCCCGCAGCAGGGGAGATCGCATGGAACTCCTTTGGGTACCATTACAGTCCCAGCAGTATGCCTGGCCTGGAACTGGAGTCCGCACCCTTGGAGGTGGGCGTTATGATCCCCGAAACGCCCCGGCTCCAAAAAGTGGTCGTGGATGCGGATGGCACGGAGACGGCTGTAGAGCAGGATCAGACTTTCAGATTCCTGGTCTACACAGGAGAAGCGCTGGAGGGACAGTCCCCCGCAGACGAAGCTGCCTTTGCACAGGCACTTCAGACAGCCGGACGGCAGTTCACCTATCTGGAGACCACTGTAGAGGCCGGCGAGAGCAGATCTGCAACCAGGAAACTCAATGACCTGCACCAATATGGGTACAAGAATGGGAACTGGGTTGAGCAGGCAACGCCCTGGGCCTGGACAAAGGGCCAACCCTATACCATCGTTGAGTTGGGCGATTACAAGGACTATGACTTCTACCGTCTGAACGACGCTACCACCAACAGTTACACCTTTGTGCATAACAGTGCCACATCCCTGCTTCTGCAGTGTACCAACAAGATCGTAGAGCGGGAACTGCTGGTGACCAAGGTGGATAACGAGGATCCTTCTCTCAAGCTTCAGGGAGCGGTCTTTGCACTCTACAGTATAGAGCAGCAGGATCAGATGACCCAGGAGGAATACCAGGATGATACCATCATCCAGAGCCTGAAACAGGACGAAAAACCTGACATGACGCAGCAGGTGGGCGGCCAGACCTATTACCTTTACGATGTGGCGGCCAGCAATGCCCTGGGCCAGATCCAGTGGGACGGCTTGCTGAGAGGACGGTACTACCTTATGGAGCTCCGTCCGGCGGAAGGATACCGGATGGAGGGCTTTGATCCTCAGGAAGTTATCTTCGACAATGAGCAGGAGGACGTATACCAGCGCCGAATTGAGATTCGGGCACAGAACCAGCGGACCTATGCCATCATCCCCAAGACCGGCGGAGGGGGAACCATTCCCTTTACTGCGGCAGGGCTGGGCCTGACAGCAGGTGCAGCGGTCCTGCTCTTGATGCAAGGAAGAAGGTGTAAAAAAAGGAAAACTTGATTCCTGTAAAAATAAGAGACAAATATTGAAAGGAGAAAAAAAGATGTCAAGTTGTAAAAGATGGATAGCGGCGTTGATAGCGGCTGTCATAATGGTAAGCCTGGCTGTGCCCGCCTGGGCGGTGGATACTTATACCCTTTCCATCACCTCAGAGACCAAGGGTCATAACTACAAAGCCTACCAGGTGTTCGGCGGCACAATAGCCAAGGCGCCGGGAACCGAAACAGATACTCTGGTTAATATTGTGTGGGGCGACGGTGTTAACGAAAGTGCATTGTTGGCAGCTTTGCGAGCAGCTGAGTTTACCAACCCGGAGTATGTCGAAGGCAATGACAAGCCGAAAAAAATCACGCCTTTTGCAAGCGTGACCAGCGCCCAGGATGTGGCAGACGTTCTGACCGGCTGGGGACCCAATGCGGTTCAGCTGGACGAGTTTGCCGAAGTGGTGGGCGCTCATCTGAATGAGGACAATGCCAAGACTCCTACCACTAAGGAGACAGAAAGTACTGGGACGGGTAACAAGAAAATCTACACCACTACCTTTACCGGTCTGAGCGCAGGGTATTACCTCCTCTGCGAAGACAATATGGATCCCGATGCAGACAAGAACAATGCATACACCAAGTTCATCCTGGAACTGGTAAGAAATACGACGGTAGAAGCCAAGGCCGATGCGCCTTCCATGGAGAAGAAGATCCTTGAATCGCCGGATGCGGAGCAAGGAAAGGACACAACGGTGGCTTCTGTGGGGGATAGCGTATACTTTGACCTGACCGGTACGGTTCCCAGTATGGACGGTTATGATAAATATTTCTACATCATCGTAGATACATTGTCCAAGGGACTTACATTCGATTCGGAGTATGAATATTTCCTTTCCATTTATCGTGAAAATGGAGAGTTGGCAGCTACTGTGGCTAAAGGTGATTTACAAGATGACCCAATTTACACGTACACGGTAACTCCTACGGTTAATATGGATGGAACCACCACGCTTAAAATTGTCATCAATAATGCAATCCAGCTTAAAGATTTTGCCGGTGGAAAGGTTTGCTTTACTTACCGGGCAACCCTGAACCAGAATGCAGTCATCGGCAATTCCGGAAACCCCAACAGTGTCCATCTGGAGTACTCCAATGACCCCAACTATGATTACCAGGGAACAAATGAGCCTACCGGTAACGACCCCATGGGCCAGACCCCGGAGGACTATGTCATTGTTTACACCGGCGCAGTGCAGGTTCGTAAGGTGGATTCCGACGGCAAGGCTCTTACCGGCGCCGGATTTACCCTTACCGGACAAGGCACCAACCAGGTCAAGGTGACCACCAACAGTTTTACACCTGACCCCGATGGCAAGTATTACAAACTGAAGGACGGAACCTATACCACTACGGAACCCACTCCGGAAACAACGAACCAGTACGACAATCCGGACCAAAAGTATGCTCTGACTCAGACCGTTACTTGGACGGGAACGAATACCTCCAGTACAACTATCGCCGGCGATGTAGGCCAGGACGGCTACCTCACCTTCGGCGGTCTGGGAAAGGGTACATATACCATTGAAGAAACCAAAGTTCCCACCGGTTACAACAAGATTGACGACATCACCGTGACCCTGAGCTTCACTCCTCCTCAGACGGTGGTGACCGGTCAGGAGAAGGGAACCTGGAGCGCTACCTACAAGGTAGGCAGCAACGGAAGTCCCCATGCTGCCAGTGTTGATACGGACGGCACCATCCACTTCCAGGTAGAGAACCGTTCCGGCGCAGTGCTTCCCTCTACCGGCGGCATGGGTACCACCCTGTTTGTGGCAGGGGGACTGGTGCTGATGGTTGTGGCAGCAACACTTCTGGTTGTACGGGCCCGTGCAGCACGGAAAGACCAGGAAGAAAATCAGAACTAAGATAAAGTGATTTGCCGTATCCCCGGCAAAAGACCGGGGATACGGCAATAAGGAGAGCCCTATGAGCGATAAAACCCCCAATTCTTCCCCGGCGGCAGGGACAACTGCCCACCCGCCCCGCAAGCGGAGCGGCAAAGGACAGGCATTGTCCACCCTGCTGCTGGTAGCGGTGTTTCTCATAGGACTTTGCTTATTGCTGTATCCCACCATAAGCGACGCAGTAAACAGTATCACCCAGACACGGGTCATTGCGGACCACGAAAAGAATCTGTCGGAAATGGATGACTCCGACCTGGAAGAGCTTCTGGCGCTGGCGCAGGAGTATAACCGGAAACTGGCGGAATCGGACCAGGGCTGGTATCTCAGCCAGTACGAGACCGGTATCTATAACAATATGGTGAACCCTTTCGGAAATGGAATGATGGGATATATTGAGATTCCCGGCATTCAGGTTCGCCTTCCCATTTATCATGGGGTGGACGAAGCGGTCCTGCAGGTGGGGATAGGCCACCTGGAAAGCACCTCTCTTCCGGTGGGAGGGGAGAGTTCCCACTGTGTTCTGTCAGGACACCGGGGGCTGCCTTCCGCACGGCTGTTTACGGACCTGGACCAGCTGACAGAGGGGGATGTGTTTTACATCCATGTTCTGAACCAGACCCTGGTCTATCAGGTGGATAATATCCGGATCGTGGAACCGGAGGACCTTTCTGCCCTGACCATAGAGAAAGGAAAAGATTACTGTACCCTGGTGACCTGTACCCCTTACGGAGTCAACACCCACCGGCTTCTGATTCGTGGGGTAAGGGTGGATTATACCCCCCAGGAAGTCACAGAGTTTGTGATTTCCGGCGATGCCACCCTGCTCCATCCCACCCAGGTGCTGCCCCTTGTGGCGGCGCCCCTGCTGGTGATCCTGCTGATAGTACTGCTGTTCAAATATCGGAAAAAAGCTTGAAAGGAATGTTAAGACAATGAAAAAAAGACTTTGCACTTTCCTGATGGTCTTTGTGCTGTTGGTGTCTTGTGCGCTGCCGGCCATGGCTGCGCCTGCCTATGACCCGAACAAGCCCATCTCTCTGACCATTCAAGCGTTATGGGAGCAGGCCCCCCTGGAAAACGCTCAGGTCACCCTCCACCGGGTGGCAGACATTACAGAGACCTCCCCCTGGATCACCTTTACCCTGTCCGGGGCGTTCAAGGATTACCAGGTGGAGCTGAAAGACCTGGATAACGACGGCTGGAAAGCGGCCGCTTCCACCCTGGCCACCTACGCTTCCAAAGACAAAATCCAACCCACTGCCCAGGCGGTGGTGGATAAAGACGGCAATGCGGTCTTCAGCAGCCTGACTGCCGGTCTTTACCTGGTCCAGATGACCCCCCTTACCGATAAGGTGGGGTATACCTATAAGGCAACGCCGGTGCTCATGGAACTGCCGGAATTCGACGATGCCACTGACACCTGGAACTATACGGCAACGGCCCGGCTGAAACTGGAAAAGGTGGTTCCCCAGACGGAACTTACCGTCCAAAAGGTGTGGAACAATGGTCCCCACACCCAGCCCAAAAGCATTAAGGTGGCCCTGCTTTGTGACGGCGTGGAGAAAGAGGTAGTAGAGCTGAACAGCTCCAATAACTGGCGGCATACCTTCAAAAACCTGGATGCCACCAAAACCTGGACGGTGGTCGAGGTGGAGGTGCCTTACGGGTATACAGTCACCTACACGACCAAAGGAACCGTGGTCACCATAACCAACACAGGGAAACCCGTTGAGACCCCGGAGCCCCCCACTCCGCCCACTGCCACCCCTCCGGGAGGACTGATTCCCCAGACCGGTGTCCTTTGGTGGCCGGTCCCCGTAATGGCCCTGGCGGGGCTGATCCTCTTTGTCCTGGGCTGGCATCTGCGGTGGGGGAAGGGTAATGACCGCTGAACGGATGGGCGCATTCCTCATGGGGGCAGGCCTCCTGTTCCTGGCAGGAGCGGCCGGGATACTGGGGACCAATCTGCATACTGAGGAGCAGGCGGCTGACCATACCCGGCAGGTCCGCACTGCCTTTGTAGAGGAGATCCTTCCCGAGACCCCTCTGCCCCAGGACACGGCCACCGAGATACAGAAGGTGGAAATACAGGGGGAGGAATATATCGGGCTGCTGGAGATCCCCTCCCTGGAGCTGTCGCTGCCGGTGGGGGAAGAACTGACCGACCAGGCGCTCCGGCTGTCGGTCTGCCGGTACAGCGGCTCCTACCTGGATGATGATATGATCGTTGGCGGCCACAATTACCGCTGCCACTTTGGCCCGCTCAGCCGTATCAAGGCGGGGGATTCCCTGTATTTCACGGATGTGGGCGGGGTCCGGTATGAGTACCAGGTGGCGGGGGTGGAGCAGATCCCGGGCAATGAGGCCCAGCGTTTGCCCTGGGACCAGCCCGGACTGACCCTTTTCACCTGCGACTATACCGGCAGAGAGCGTCTGGTGGTGCGGTGCCTCCGGATTTACGGAGCAGAGTAAAAACAAGAAAGGGGCGCCGGAAGGCGTCCCTTTTTGATTATAATAAGCAGAGGAAAAACCGCATAAGAAAGACAGAGGTGAAAGAGATGAACTTTGTAAGGGAAAAGGAACGGATTTTTGCCCGGAACCAAGACGGCCGCCTGGTGGCGGAGATTACCTTTGTCCGGAAGGGCAATGTGGCGGAAATCAATCATACCTTTGTGGACCCCTCTCTCCGGGGGCAAGGCGTTGCAGGGCAGCTGGTTCAGGCGGCAGCAGATGCCCTGAAAGAGGAAAATTGCAAGATTCACCCCACCTGCTCTTATGCCCGCCGCTGGTTTGAAGAACACCCGGAGTACGGGCAGCTCCTGGAATGACAGGAAAAGAAGAGGAATATAGAAAAGCCAGACCATGGGGCAGAGCCCGGTCTGGCTTTTTTGTATAGGATCACGCCTTGGTAAAGCCTCTTCCGAATACCTCGTTGGTGCTGGCCACCGAGAGGAAGGCATCCAGCTCCCTTTCATGGATATAGCTCCGGAGCTGCTCTGCCTGGCGGCGGGTGAGGGTGGTCAGGACCACATACTTCTGGGAGTCGGTGTATCCGCCCCGGGCTTCCAGAATGGTGGCTCCCTTGTGGAGCTCCTGGACAATAAAGTTCCGGATGGGCTCCACGTCAGTGCAGACAATGGTAATGGACTTGCAGAGGGTCATGCTCTGGATGATGTCGTCGATCATGAAGGACTTCACCGTCAGGCCCACAAAGGAGTAGAGAGCGGTCTTGATGTCAAAGACAAAGCAGGCCGCAATGATCATAACCAGGTCGGTGAGGAAAAGGGCCAGCCCCGTATCCCGGAGGTGGGCGTATTTCTTGAGGACCATGGCCAGGATATCGGTGCCGCCGCTGGAAGCATCGGTCTGGAAGAGAAGGGCCGTGCCGATGGCAGGCAGGGCAATGGCAAAGAGCAGTTCCAGAATGGGCTCATCAGAGAGGGGCCTGCTCATGGGATAGATCCACTGGAAAAACATGAGGAGAAGGGAGAGCAGAATGCTGGCGTAAGCGGTACGCAGGGCAAAGGTCCTATCCACCGCCAGCCAGGCCACCGCCAGAAGGACCAGGTTGGCGATCATGGTAAAGCCGCCGGTGGAGAGGGTGGTCACCTTGGCCACCAGGGTGGCGGCGCCGGTCACCCCGCCAAAGCAGAAGTTGTTGGGGAATTTGAAGAAATAAATTCCCACCGCCATAATGATAATGCTGATGGTGATGATTCCGTATTGCCGTAAAGAGCGCATGAAAAACCTTCCTTTTTGACTTTCCGTTTTTCGAAAACGCATGTATCATACCACTATCATAGCAGGATTTCAAGTGTATGAAAAGAAGGGAAAAAGTATTTGCTTCCCCAAAATGGAGGCCTTTCAGCTTGGACAGGGGAACTTGCCTGAAAATCCCCGGAAATCCGGGGATTTTTCTTTTGCCGGAGGGGGGAGGGCCCCTTGCGCTTTGGAACCGGGAACATTATAATGATACTGTTCGGAAAAAACCGAAAGAGAGAGGGATTCCCGGCTCCGGCCGGGGGAAAGTGCCTTCCCGGCGGGGAAGGAAAAAAGGAAGTTTATAATTTGGAAATCACCCTGGCACAATATCTTATTGTATGCCCCCTGGTGTTTCTGTCCGGCGTGGTGGACAGCATGGCCGGGGGCGGCGGGCTGATCAGCCTGCCCGCCTATCTTATTGCAGGACTGCCCACCCACTACGCCATGGCCACCAACAAGCTGAGCAGCAGCATGGGGACCACCCTGGCCACTGTCCAGTATGCCCGGAAGGGGTATATCCCCCTGAAGCCGGCGGTCTGCTGTGTGGTCTGCGCCTTTCTGGGAAGCAGCATGGGGGCCAGGCTGGCCCTGATGGTGGAGGACCGGTATTTCAAAATGCTTATGCTGGTCATCCTTCCCCTTACAGCTTTGTATGTGAGCCGGAGCCGTTCCCTTATCCGGGAGCGGGAGGAATATCCCCTGGGCAAAACCATCTTCATCGCCATGGCAGTGGCCCTGCCCATCGGAATGTACGACGGCTTTTATGGCCCCGGTACCGGAACCTTCCTCATCCTCCTGCTGACGGGTGCGGCCCACATGAAAATCACCCAGGCCAACGGGGTGGCCAAGGCCATCAACCTGACCACCAATATCACCACCGTGTCGGTCTACCTTATGTCGGGCAAGACGGTCATCACCCTGGGATTGGTTTCGGGAGCCTTTGCCATCCTGGGCAACTACCTGGGATGCAGCCTGTTCATCAAGGGCGGCGCCCGGAACGTGAAACCGGTAATGGTGGCAGTGCTGGCTGTCTTTTTTGTAAAAGTGCTGTGGGAACTGGTGGTATAACAGGAGAGAAGGGAGAAGATCCATGAAGATTTTGGCGGTAGACTACGGTGATACCCGTACCGGCCTGGCAGAGTGTGACCCCACCGAACTGCTGGCCACCCCCATTACCCCCCAGATCGTGGAAAAAAGCATGAACAAGGTGGCCCAGCAGATCGTGGACATGGCCCAGGCCAAGGGCTGCGGCCTGATCGTCATCGGACTGCCCCGGAATATGGACGGCACCGAGGGCTCCCGGGCGGCCAAAAGCCGGCGGCTGGGCAGCCGGATCAATGACCGGTGCGACCTGCCGGTGGTGTTCTGGGACGAGCGGCGGACCACCGTCACCGCTGCGGCCATCCTGTCCGAGAACGACACCTACGGCCTGAAACGGAAGGAAAAGCTGGACAGTGTCAGTGCTGCGGTCATTCTGGAAAGCTACCTGGATTGGCGGCGGCTTCACCCCGGGGAGGATACCCCATGAGAGAATTTGAGAAAAGCCCTCTGGTGGAAGGGCTGCTGGCCATGCACCTGCCCCGGTGGGAGGAACTGCCCGGCCTGGACCTGTATATGGACCAGCTGGTCAACTACATCAACGGGGC
>CALXGR010000014.1 GCA_944387885.1 uncultured Clostridia bacterium | reverse complement strand
TTGGACGGCTTCAGAATGTCGATCAGACGCTTGTGGGTGCGGGTCTCGAACTGCTCACGGCTGTCCTTGTACTTGTGAACAGCACGCAGAATGGTGACCACTTCCTTGTCGGTGGGCAGAGGGATGGGGCCGGAAACCCGGGCGCCGGACCGCTTAGCGGTCTCCACGATCTTCTCTGCAGCGGCATCGATCAGGGATGCATCGTAGCTCTTGAGCTTGATTCTGATTTTCTCTTTGACTGCCATTTGATTCGCCTCCTAAATTATTTTGGTTTGTGCCCTTAGGCGGATCGATGAACTGATGTGTTTCGCACACGGCTCCGGGTGTTTCACATCTTTCCACGACAAAAACCGGTGAACCGCACGCAGTTCTCCCGGCTATGAACATGCAAAGAAAGTGGACATTGGTACACGGAGTAACTTGTGTACGTATCCCTTCGCCCTTATCAGTTCTTTCGCCCGGTTCTAAGATCGGACATACTCCGCGGAAAAACCCTGTGGCTAAGACAGGCAACCTCCCGCATCAACGCATATCGTAGCTTGCACGGCTTGTACAGAAACCGCACAAGCATTCGCAGCCATAAGTTACTATAACACACCCTCCCGGGTGTTGCAAGTGTTTTTTGAAAAAAATTTTGGAAAAAGCCAGTAAAATCGCACTTTTTCCCTTTTTCTCAAAACCCCCGGCAGAGGGACAGGGAAATTGTGCATTTTGATATAAAAGGGGGCCCGGAAGCCGGGCCCCGGCGTTTAGATAAAGTTCCGGGAAACCACTGCCCAAGCTGCCTTTCAGCGGCTGGACACTGTTCCCTGTTTTCCTTATTTCTCCCGGAGGGTCTTGGCCAGTTCCGGGTCAGGGGTGATGTAGGCGGTCTCGTAGTTTTCGTACAGGACCATTCCCGGTTTCAGATCTCCGGTCTTCCGCACATTCCGCACCTGGGTGTAGTCCACCGCCACCTTTACCCCGGTGGCCTGGCTGGAGTGGAGCACCGCCAGCTGGGCGGCCTCCTCCTTGGTGGAGTCAGGCACTTCCCTACCCTCGCTGATGACCACCGTGTGGCTGCCGGGAGCATCCTTGGTGTGGAACCACCAGTCCCGGCCCCGGGCGGTGTGAAGGGTAAGCCGGTCATTCTGGGCGTTGTTCCGGCCCACCAGGATGAGGAACCCGTCGCTGGAGCGATACCGGAGAAAATCCGCCGGCTTCTGCTTCTTATCCCGGACCTTGTAGTATTTCAGGTACCCCTGGCTTTTTAGCTCGGCCCGGATCTCTCCCAGCAGCTGTTCCCCGCCGGCGGTCTCCACCTCGTAGAGAACGGTTTTCAGGTAAGCAATTTCCTGCTCTCCTTCCGCCAGCAGCTTGACCAGCATTTTGGCAGCGGTCTGCTTTTTCTTGTAATCCTTGAAATACTTCTGGGCGTTCCCGTTGGGGGAGAGCTTGGGGTCCAGAGAGATGGTCATGGGCTGGCCGTCATAGTAGTTGGTGACGGTGACCGAGGTCTGGCCCTTCTGGATGGCCCAAAGATTGGCCTGGACCAGTTCCCCTTTCAGCCGCAGCTCCTCCGCCTTCCCGGACTGAGCCAGTTCCTCCTGCCGGGCCGCCTGTTTCCGGAGGGCCCGGTCATACATATTATGGACCGCCTTGTGCAGCTCCCGGCCCTTCTGCCGCAGCCGCTCCGCCTTATCCTTGGCCCCGTAGTATCCTTCCAGCAGGTCGCTGAAATTGTCGTACCGGGTCATCACCGCCCCCTGGTACTGGGTGAGGGGAGTAAAGCTATACTCCACCGGTTTTCCGTCCTGCTGATGGACGGCGTTAGGGATTCCTCCTGCCCGGTAATCTTCCTGGATGGCGGCAATAGCCTGTTCCAGTGCGGCGGCCTGTTCCGGAGCCAGATGGTCCGCCTGAGCGGTGGTCTCTCCCAGGGCCCGCCAGACTGCTTCCCGGCAGACCACCGGGCCCACCCCGGACACAACCTTGCCCAGAGCGGCGGCAATGTCCAGAGGTTTCTGAGCCGCAGCCTCCACCAGCCGGGCAGGGGCAGTCTCTATAAAGTCCAGCCGGTCCGGCTTGGGGGGGAGAGTGTAGGCCAGTCCGGGCAGAAGCTGCCGTACCTGGCTGTCCTCAAAATCCACCCGCTTGAGGGCGTCAATGATCCGGTCGCCCTGGACCAGCACCAGGTTGGAATACCGGCCCATCAGCTCGGCGGCCAGGGTGTTGAGGACCAGGTCCCCCATTTCATTGACACACTGGAAGTCAAAGAAGAGGATACGGTCCCCCGGCACCTGCCGCAGGTCCATCAGCTTTCCCCCCGACAGATGTTTCCGGAGAAGCATACAGAAGCTGGGCGGGGTGGCAGGGTTTTCAAAGCTTTCCCTGGTAAAGCAGACCCGGGCGGAGCCGCTCCGGGCTGAGAGAAGCAGCTTATGGGTCTGGGTCCGGGAGCGAAGGGTGATGACCACCTCGTCCCGGGTAGGTTCAAAGATTTTGTCAATGCGGCTGTCCACCAACGCCTCCTTCAGCTGGGCGGCGGCCAGGGACAGGGTTGCGGCATCCAATGCCATGGGTATTCCTCCTGTAGAAAAACCCGTCCCTCGGAAGGGACGGGCGGTGAATCATTCAGCAGAGATATTGCCCGAAGGGGTCCCGGTCAGCCTGACTGACCTTTACAGGGATTTCCGGGAACCGGGCAGCCAGATATCCGGCCACCACCTCCACCACCGGCCGTTCGGTGGCAAAGTGTCCTGCCACCACCAGGGTGATTCCCGCAGCCTGAGCGGCCAGGGCAATGTGATGAGCGGCCTCCCCGGTGACCAGGGCATCCGCACCGGCGGCCAGGGCATCCTCCAGCATACTTCCGCCTGCCCCGCTGATGACCGCCACCTTATGGATGGGACGGCTGCCCTCCACCATCTTGACGGCGGCGCCCAGGGTGCGGCGGCATTTTTCCGCCAGGGCAGCAGGAGTGGTTTCCAGGTTTCCGATTCGTCCGCAGGGGATGAATGCCTGAGGGTCCTGGATTCCCAGCAGTTTGGCCAGCTGGAAGTTGACCCCTTCCTGAGCAGCGTCCAGGTTGGTATGCATACAGATTCCGCTCATTCCCCGGGCCAGGAGCATACAGGCCGGGTTATCCCATTTCAGGGATTTCAGGGGCTGAAAGATAACGGGATGGTGGCTTACCACCAGGTTGCAGCCCAGGTCCTCCGCCTCCCGGACCACCTCGGGGGTAATGTCCAGGGCGGTGAGGATTCCGGTCACCGGGCCGGGGTTCTCCACCAGCAGGCCCACATTATCCCATTCTTCCGCCAGCACGGGAGGAGCCAGCTCCTCCATGGCAGTCAGCACCTGTCTGCAATCGGTCATAGTCTTTCCTCCAACCGGGCCAGCAGCCCTTCCAGTTGTTCCAGCCGGGCAGGATCCTTGACCCCCCGGCAGTATTTCCGCAGTTTTACCAGCTGCCCTGCCAGGTATTCCCCGGCCAAAGGCCCGCTGGTCTGGCCGGCAATGCACCAGTCCAGTTCCGGTTCCCGCTTTTCCCCCGTGTACCGGGCGTTCATGACAGCGTAAAGCCGTCCCGCCGCCCGCACCGGGATGTCCTTGTCCAGGACAAACCCCTGCCGTGCCAGCCAGAGCCGGAGCAGGGTGTGTTTGGTGGCAGGCACCAGGATCAGGCGAATCTCCGGGTCCATGACCCAGGGAGCCGCCTCCAGCAGCTGGATGATGGTCTGAGCTCCCATCCCCGCCAGAATGATATCCTGGGCTTCCCCGGGGGCCAGGACGGTCAGGCCGTCCCCCAGCCGCAGTTCCACCTTTTCCTCACAGCCGGCCTTTTTCAGGTTTCCCGCTGCCCGGGCCAGGGGTTCGGGGCGGAGGTCCGCCCCGATGATCCGGGGATTCTTTCCCTCTTTAGCCAGATGGATGGCCAGCTTGCCGTGGTCGCAGCCAATGTCTGCCACCACCTTGCCGGGGCGGACACAGGCCGCCGCCGTCAGGAGCCGGTCATCCAGATGGGAGCGCTCAGTTTCCAAAATGCTTGTTCAGCTTGGCCACCAGGGTGTCGCAGTCTACACCATGGACCATGCAGGCTTCCTCCAGGCTCTCCCCACGGGAAGCGGGGCAGCCCAGGCAGTGCATTCCAATCTCCAGGAAGTAGGGAGCGGTGGTGTTGTCGGCGTCCAGAATATCTCCAATAATGGTCTGCTTGGTAATAATCATAATAGAAGTTCTCCTTTATAATATAGAATGTGGTTTCTATCCGAAGGGGTCAGGCCCCTTGGCAGTAAAGCAGGAAGCCCTGGCAGAGAACCAGAAAAACCAGAACGGTCTGGGCCGGAACCAGCCAGCGGCGGACGTCTCCCTCCAGGGTGATGAATTTTGTTTTCCCTACCCAAAGGAGGAAGAGGGGCAGCACCGGCAGGAAATACCGGCCCTGTACCCCGAAGAGTACTGTATAGTTGATGGGAGTCCAGGTCAGGCAGGCCCCCAGGCAGAGAACAAACACCCCTACTGTCACCCCCAGAGGCATCCAGCTCTGCCAGCCATTCAGCCGGGGAGCTTCCTCCCGGGCACGGAGGGCCCAGAGAGCCAAAACAATAATCAGGCCCACTCCCAGCAGGCTGTTCACCTGGATGGGGTAGACAATGGGTTCTCCCAGGCTGGTGCCCAGAAGACCCTGGAGCCACTCTCCGCTGGAGGTGAGAAGGCTGTTCCAGATCACCTTCACCGCTCCCGACAGGTGGTGGATGATATATCCCACCGTGTAGAAGTATTTGGAATCCCCGTTGGGCTGGATGCTGTGGAGCAGTTCGTCCTCGGTAATGGGGTATTTTCCTTTCCCCAGCACAAAGACTGCTCCTACGGCTCCCAGGATGGCCCCGTAAATCACCACACGCCAGAAAGCGCTCCGGAGCCGGGGATGGTCCCGGGTGAGTTCCATTCCCAGAAGGAAAGCCAGGAATGCGGGGATGGCCCCCATAATGATGATTCCCTGAAGGAATACATCGTCCACATCCCGGAGGATGTAGCCCAGGTAGTCTCCGGAGAAGACCACCATTCCCGCCGCCCCGGCCAGGAACAGGATTCCCTTAAGGATCAGGCCCCGCCGCCCGGCGCTGAGATGCCGGGCCGGGATGATGGCGCAGAGGACCACCATGGGCAGATAGATGATTTTAGCGGGGATGAGCAGGAAGGCCAGCAGGACCAGCAAGGCCCATTCCCAGCCTTTCAAAATCCGATGATACCCGGCCAGGCAGAGAGCCACCAGGCAGAAACTTATTCCCAGGGTGAAAGCATCTGGGGAGAAGCTGCCTGCCAACTGAAGGCTGATGGGCAGAAGCGCCACCCCGGCCAGCACTCCCTTGGAGGAACCTGGGGCCAGGCGGAGTGCCAGAAGGGTCAGGCCCAGGAAAGCCAGCAGGTTGAAGAGCCTTCCCAGCAGGACCAGTCCGTAAAAACTGAGCCCCAAAGCCCGAGCCAGAGCCACTCCCGCCAGCTGGGGCAGGAAGAGATACCAGGTCTGGGTCTGGGTAAGACGGAGGGCCTTGGCCTGGGTCAGCTCCCCGGACTGGCCGGTCTTGGTCACCTCCACCAGGAAATGCTTGTACCCCGCAGGACCGATGGGACCGGTCTCCCCCTGGATAAATTCATAGTCGCAGTCCCGGACCAGGATGGTGTCCCCTTCCTGGGTCTGGGTCAGGGTGGGCTGGCCGGACAGCTCGCTCACTTTCTCATAGCATGCGGCAATATGGGCGTACTCGTCCGGGGCCACCTGGGCAGGGGTGATAAGGGCAAAGCTGACCCCCAGCAGGAAAATGCAGACCCCCGCCGTCAGGGGAAGGGATGCGCCTTTCAGGCTGAGCAGGAAGGCTGCCGCCACCGCTGCCAGGAGAGGGATCATCACCACCAGGGCCATACGGGCGGTCCAGCCAGTGGCGTTCTCGGTCATAAGCTGAAGGGCCAGGGACCCGGAGACATCCTCTCCGTTCAGGGTCATCTGCCCGGCCTGGGCGGATGTTTCCCCATACCAGAGGGTGAGAGGGGTGGTCCAGTCGGGAGCTGCGGTGTAAATCAGCCGGAGGACCACCTGGGGATAGGCTTCCCCGTCCAGATGGGGGTTATCCTGGAAAAAGCCGTTTGCCCCTGCAAAGGGAATGCCCTGGAAGTCCCCGTCCAGAAGGGTAGCCGCATTGAGAAGGCCGGTGGTGGCCAGCAGCTGGCCGTCCGGGCTTTCCAGCCGGGCCTCAAACTCCCCCTGGCAGCTGACCCCTCCGGTGCCGAACAACAGCCGAAGGCCGTACACCCGCTGGTCCGGGTCCAGGGTCAGGGTCTGGGTGATCTCCCAGCTGCCGGGCTGGGTCTCCAGGGTCCGGTCATACTCATCGTTGTACTTGGTGTATTCGTAGACGTCCCCCTCCACCTGAGGGGCGGCATACCAGTTCCAGGCAGCCACGGCCAGGCAGAACACCGCCATGACCAGACAGACCAGCAGGCCGTTTTTGGATCGGATCCAGTTCCAAATTTTTCTCTCCACGGTCCGCCCGCCTTTCCAAAACAGAATACTCCGGGTACAGTATACCAGAAGAGGCAGAAAAAAACAATCTACCCGCATCCTGCAAAAAAAGCGGAGAAAAGCCAAATGCTTTTCTCCGCTCTTTGCCGCAAAGATAGATTATTCCTTAGCCCTTCATCTTGGCGAAGCAGTCGCTGCAGTAAACAGGACGGTCCTCGCGGGGCTGGAAGGGTACCCGAGCTACATTGCCGCAGTTGGCGCAAACGGCTTCAAACATCTGCCGCTCGCCACGGGCGCCGTTCTTACGGGCGTCACGGCAGGCCTTGCAACGCTGGGGCTCATTCTCGAACCCACGGGAAGCATAGAACTCCTGCTCGCCGGCAGAAAAGATAAATTCCTTGCCGCAGTCTTTGCATACTAAAGTCTTGTCTTCGTACATTTTGAGTATCTCCTCAAGTTTTATTTGCCCGCGGAAGGATTATAACCGACATCTTTGGTAAACCAACGCTCTGTTTTAAGCTACTCGGGGCATATATTAAAGCCGCACAGGCTTTAGACAAATTACAGCTGGCGCAGCTTGCGCCGGGCACGGGTCAGGGCGTTCTCCACCGATTTGGCAGGCAGGTTCAGCCGCTGGGCGATCTGCCGGGGAGCCAGGCCATCCAGCCGCAGACCGATGACCAGTTTCTCCAGGGGAGAAAGGAGGGTGTTCACCTGCTCCAACGTGGAGGAGTAGGCTTCCTGCTCCAGCAGCTCCTCCTCCGGGCCGGGAATGGATTCCTGCTCCGTCAAAGGAAGGCTGTCGTTGAGGGGTGCATGCTTTTTCCGCACCGCCGCCCGCCGGGCCGACCACTGGGCATTCCGGATACAGACCGCCGCATAGGTGGGAAAGGAAGCTCCCCCCTGCGGGTCATAGGTCCGCAATGCGGTGAACAGCCCGATCAGACCTTCCTGCTCTGCGTCTTCCAGGTCCAGCCCCGGGCAGGCTGCCCGCAGCGCCCCACGACGGATGGTGGGCATCATCTGGGTGATGACCTTGGCCAAGGCGGCTTGGTCTCCCTGAATGGCCTTGATACAGAGCTGAGGAGGAATTTTGGGCATATACACGCTCCTTTGGTGAGTTCGCAATCTTATTTTACCGTTGGGGGCTTCGTTTGTCAACAAAAAAACAGAGATATTCGCCCCCTGTTTTGCAGCAGTTTGCACAAATCCACACTTTTTCCCCTTCTTTCCCCAAAAAACTTTCCCTTGATTTTCATTCTTAGGTGTATTATAATAGCGTTGTTATCCTGCCGGTGTGTTGGAATTGGCAGACGAGACGGACTCAAAATCCGTTGATGGCAACATCGTGTGGGTTCGACCCCCACCACCGGCACCACGTCGGAATGGACTCCGCTCCATTCAAAAAGCCCAGCCGTTTGGCTGGGCTTTTCTCATACCACTTCGTCATTTTCCTCTTTCCCACAAGCCGCCCGGAATGCCTTGCGGCGGCAAGAAAAAAGACGTGCAGCGTCTTGCGACGCCACACGTCCGGGAACGGTTATTGATATTTCTACAGAAGTTTTGGCATGGAAGTCCGGGGAGTTGATTTTAGTTTGGAAGCCATATCAATCGCCTTAGTTGTTTAGAACACCAGAGTCGATGATGTCTTTGATGTAGGGATTGTCTACATTCCAAGTTTCATCCATGAATTCTTTGAACTCTTCATCAGTTATATGCTCTCCGCCCATCTCTTCTAAACTTCCTACAGCACCAGTATCTCTCATAGTGTCTTGTATGTACTGTCTTCTCTCTTCAGTAGTCATATTAGCTACTTCTTCGGACGTCAACTTATGATCTGTATTAGAGGGGGGTTCGGTAGGTTCTTCTGTAGGCATAGGGGTTTCTGTAGCGGTAGGCGTCGGTTCCGGGGTAGCCGTAGGAGCAGGGGTTGCGGTTGTCTCCGGGGGCTCAACCACTGCAGATGCAGACCCCGCTTTGTACCAAACCACAGCAGCTATGACAAGGGCAACTACCACTGCCGCAGCAATCCATTTTTTCATTGTACATTCCTCCTGTATTCAAAAATCCATATAGTGGGTAACGCCGTAGGTATTATACCGCAGCTCAGAACCGTTTGGCGACAAGAATCCCCCCACCCGGAAACACTCTGTTTTCCCGCAATAGCACAGGAAATGCGGGGTACTCACGGATACAAAACTGTGTATCTGACAGTATACAAATCTGCCCTGTGTTCCGGCTTGTCCAAGCTCATGGTCCCGGTCTCTTGCAGTGCTATGCTCAGCCTGCCGAAACGCAAAAGGACATCATCCGTCAAGACCACATTGGAGTTTCTGCACTAAACCGTATATTGTTTTGAACGCTGCCCATTATTTCGTTAGAACTTCAACATTTCTTTCTAATTATCGTGCTTCATCATTATATGATTTGACTATAAGGAAGTAAAGTGTTCTTTTGCCCGGCAAACCATCTTTTGGCTGTATCTTTAGTATAAATTCTATCTATTTCCCGGGTAAACCGATCAGTTCATCCGGGGAAGCACGATACGGCAAAAGCCCCATATTGCAACTAAGAACATTCCGTTGCAGTATGGGGCTTTTTCATTATGCATGGCAGGAGCCACAATACGGCCTGCGTTTTGAGGGGCTACGCTTGTTTTACCGCCGTTTTGAACGCCTGCAAAACTGCGCCTTTATCCGGCCTTGTCGGGTGTAGGCGCCGTCTTTTGTTGCCAAGTCCAGGTTACAAGACCGGGGCTTTTTACATTTTATCAATTTCTCATTCCAGTTTCATGGGCCTGTGCTTTACGGTTGAGGTAAATATAGAATCCCACGTTCAGGACAATCCCCACCGCTGTGGAAACCGGGGCTGCAAGGCCGATCTTGGTCAGGCTGGCGTTGGGTTGGATACTCATAAAATATGCCATGGGCAGACGGACCAAGAGGGTCTGGACCAGCCCCTGGACCATGACCCAGATGGTTTTTCCATTGCCATTGAAATAGCCTACCATACTGAACAGGACAGCGGTGACGATGGTTTCGGGGGCAAATCCCTTGAGATACTCAAATCCCTTTTGGATGACCGCCCCATCCGTGGAGAAGAACCCTGCAAGCAGGTCCCCCTTGGCCATGACCAAGGCAAACACCACACAGCCAAAGGCAAGGCCCACACCGATTCCCGTATACATGGACTGCTTTGCCCGTTTGGAATTTCCCGCTCCCACATTCTGGGAAACAAAGGAAGCCATGGACTGCATAAGCGCACTGGGAACCAGCATGGCAAAGTTTACGATTTTGCTGGCAACACCGTAGCCGGAGGAGGCATCCAGTCCCAGACGGTTGACAAAAGCACACAAGGCCAGGAAGGAAATCTGTGTCAGGCACTCCTGCAAGGCCAGAGGGAGCCCCACCCCCAGAAACTTCCGGCACTGCGGATTGAAGCGGAAGTCCTCTTTCCGGATGGTAAAGGGCAGGTCCTTTTTCATCAGCATTACAACGGCGCAGACAACACTGACGGTCTGTGCAAAAACCGTGGCCAGGGCGGCGCCTGCCGTATCCATTTTGAAGCCGGCCACCAGAAGAAGGTCCCCGAAGATATTGACCACACAGGCCACCAGAACAAACACCAGCGGGGACTTGCTGTCTCCCAGTCCCCGGAAAATGGCGGAAAGGAGGTTATAGGCCACAATAAAGAAGATGCCGCACCCGCATATCCGCACATAGCTGACCGTGAGTTCCAGGGATTCAGCAGGTGCCTGCATGAGGACCGCAATAGGTCTGGCCAGCCAGACCAGAACCACACAGAGCACCACCGAGATAATGGCAAACACCACTGCCGCCCCGCCCAGGACAGCCCCGATCTGCTCCGGCTTTTTTTCGCCCAGGTAGCGGGCGATCAAAACCGTAATGCCCATGGCCAGCTGTGTCACCACAAAGGTGACCAGGTTCAGCACCTGGCTGCCGGTGGAGACCGCCGAAAGTCCCGAAGTGGACCCGAACCGTCCCACCACCAGCAGGTCAACAGCGCCGTAGGCCGCCTGCAAGATAAGTGCTCCCAGAATGGGGACCATGAACCAGAACAGCTTTTTCAGAATGCTCCCCTGGGTAAAATCAGTCTTTTCCTTCATCAACAGAAATTCTCCTTTCGGACATAACACGGTAGAACCGCTCAATGGTCTGGATGGTACACTCCGCTTCCTCCTGGGAAATATCGCTCAGGAGAGGGGCCAGGCGGTTAAAGTACTCCTCATTGTATTTCCGGGACAGTTCCTTCCCCGCCCGGGTAATGGAGATATAGGTGATCCGCCCATCCTCCGGGGAATCCTGTTTGTAAAGATACCCCTTGGCCTCCATCTCCTTGACCGTCCGGGTCACCCCCGGACGGGGAATGTTCAGGGCATCACTGATATCCGACACCTTTACCCGCACTCCCTGCCGCTCCAGAGATTCAATGGTATCCAGATAATGAATATGAGAGGGAGTAACTCCCTGAGGCAGCGCCGGAAGCAGGTCCCGAATTCGTTTTGCCTGATAAAAAGCATCGAACATGGCTTTGGTCGTTTTAATATCCATTTCATCCGCCTCCTAAATAGTTACCATTGATAATTATATGGAGATGATTTTGGTTTGTCAATCAGCAATTTGCCAAAAGCCTGCCTTCCGTTTTAATTTTATATAGTAAAGCTTTTCCGGCAGCCCCGGGCGAACCGTGCGGGGGCCGGAAAGCAGATACCTCCAAACTGGACTTATTCGGAAACCGGGTCCCTCTTTCCTTGTCAAATCCGAAAATCATTTATTATATCAATAAATAGACTGTTCAGAATAATGCGGGACGTGTATAATAAATCATATCAACAATCCGGAAGGAGAATGTTATATGAAAAAACTGATGGCACTTTTCCTGGTATTTGCACTCTGCCTTTCCCTGGCCGCCTGTGCCTCGGAAGAAAGTACCGCTTCTCCCGATGAAGCCGCAGAACCCACAAGCGCCCCCGAAACTTCCGCCCCGGAAGATGTCTCTGTCTCTCCGGAGTCATTGGGAGAGATCGAAGTAGAAGAAAATCTCTTCAACGTGGAAATCACTCTGCCCTCCGATTTTGTGGGAGATGCAACACAGGATGAGCTGGATGCTGCCGCCGAGGAAGTCGGGGTCCACTCCATCACCCTGAATGAGGACGGAAGCGCTACTTATGTAATGAGCAAAAAACAGCATGAGCAGCTTCTGGCGGAAACCGCCGATTCCATCAACCAATCCCTGGAAAAGATGGTTGGTTCCGAGGAGACTCCCAACATTACCGCCGTCACAGCCAAGGATGACTTTACCCATTTTACCGTGACTACCACTTCCACAGAGCTGAGTCTGTCCGAGTCCATGTCCGTTATAAGCTTCTATATGTACGGCGGGATGTATGGTATCTTCTCCGGCTACACCCCTGACAACATTCATGTGGATTTTGTCAACGAAGAGAGCGGAGACATCATCTATTCCACCGACTCCTCCCAGTTGGGTCAGTGATTTTTCCGGAAGGAACCAGTTTTTCAAAGAGCCGGCCTGCAAAGCAGGCCGGCTCTTTTGAGGATTCCTTCTCTTTCTCTTGACATCCCTTGCGCATAGTGATATATTTGTCTCAATCCGTTACAAATATATCACTTTTTCGAGAGGAGTTCAACATGAAACGGAAATCCAAACTTTGGGTCGGCAGCGGAATTTTCTGTCTTCTGGCCCTGCTTATTTCTTCCTGGTACTCTGTCACCTTCAATGATTCCCGGCTGGTTGTCCCCATGGATTTTTCCGACTACTCCTTCCAGTTTCGGGACCTGCCCATGATTTTTTCTGTCTCCATTGCCTGCATTTACCTTCTGGGATTGTTCTTTACCCTTTTCCTGAAAGGCCTGCGGTCTCGGCAGAGCGCCGCCAGAAGCAACACCACCCGGAGTCTCAATCCCCGGCTGGGATTTTTGGGGCTTTTAGGATTCCTGGGGTTTGCAGGATTCTGGACCTATTCTGTAAACGGGACCATCTTTCCCTTTGCCTTTTTCCTTTTCTTCGGCTTTTTCGGGTTCTATTACGAGGGGAAAATGTCCGGCACCTTTATGGATGAACGGTTCCGGGAGAACGCAGTCCAGGCCAGCCTCAAGGCTTCCAACATTACCTTTACCATCCTTTTCATTGCCCTGATCCTTCTTTGTCAGGGACGGCTGATGGGGAATCCGGAATACACCCTCATCGGATTTGTCATAACCCTGTCCCTTGCTCTGGCTCTGCGGATTTTCCTTTCCGAGTATCTGCTCTACCGTTACGACCATGAGGAATTACCGGCAGAGGGAGAGGAGTGAGCCATGGCCGAGTTTGAGTGCAGACTGAAACAATACCGGCTGCTGAAAGGGCTCTCCCAGGAGCAGCTGGCCGAAAAGGTGGGGGTACGGCGGGAAACCATCATCCGACTGGAAAAAGCCCAGTACAATCCTTCCCTGAAACTGGCCATTGACATTTCCCGGGCTGTGGAGGCCCCCATTGAAGATATCTTTATTTTCGAGTAAATCAAAAGCCGCCGGGCTTCTCCCGGCGGCTTCTTTTCTTATATTCATTTCAATCCCCGGCGACGGCGGTTCCATTCCAGGATCCGGTTGGCCGCCCACCCGGAAATCAGGCCCAGGATGATTCCCGCTGCCACATCGGTGGGAAAATGCACATGGAGGTAAAGGCGGGAGAAGGCAATCAGACCTCCCAGCACTGCCGTGGGAATCCAAAGCTTGCTCTTGGCCCAGTACAGTCCGCCCACACAGGCAAAGGCCGCCCCGGTATGTCCCGAGGGGAAGGAAAAATCCTCCGGTTTCGGGATAAGCAGCGAAATCTCCACCAGATCGAAAGGCCGGGTCCGGGCCACCAAAGGCTTGAGGATCACATTGCAGGCCAGGGCTTCCAGTATCAGGGAAAGAGCGACCGCCGCTCCCAGCCGCCGGGTCTTGGGATAGATAAGCAGCCCTGCCGCCAGAAGGATCCAGATGATCCCGGCGTCCCCCAGCTTGGTGATAAAGGGGATGACCACATCCCCCAAAGGACTGTGGAGATACTCCTGGATAAAATTCAGAATACTCAGTTCAATCTCTGCCAGCATAGCTTCCTCCTGACTTCGGGTCAAGGCCCTTTTCTGAACACTACCATCCCCGTCCCCTTTCTGTCAAGGGGGCGGGTTCCTTTTATTGTCCTGCTTTCCAGCACTTTTCTCTGGCGCTGGAACCCGGATTTTTGGTAAAATTGTCAAAGGTTGTTTTTAATTTTACAGCACTTTGCTGCAATTCCACATTATATCTGGAAATTGTTGAAATTGAGTCCGCACCCGGCAGATGCTAGACTGAAATTGCAAGGAGGACAAAGAGAAATGGATGAACGAAGCCGGACAATTCTAAATCTGCTGCTGGAGCAAAAAAGCGTTACCGCTGAACAGCTGGCAGCCCATCTCCATACCAGCGAGAAAACCGTCCGAAACTGCGTAAAATCTCTCCGCCTGCTCCTGGAAAAGCATGGAGCTCTCATTACATCCCGGCCCAAGGTCGGGTTTGTTCTGGAGATTCAGGACCCGGAGTTGTTCCAGACTTTCCTGGACAGCCAATCCCCTGCTCAGCCTTCCGACAGCGGCGGCGAAAGCAGCCAGCGGATCATTCAGATTCTTCAGGTATTCCTCTCCAACCTGGACCGGTATGTAAAGGTGGAGGAGCTGGAAGAACAGCTTTATCTTTCCAAATCCTCCCTCAGCCGGGAATTGAAGTCCCTTCGCCAGTTGTTGTCCAAGCGGAATCTGGGATTTGAAATAAAACCCAACCACGGGATGCGGATTGTGGGCACCGAGTACGATATCCGGATCTGCATTGCCGACTACATTACCAAACAGGACCTGAGTCTTTCCACTGCCAAAGAATACGACACCCTTCTGGCCGCAGTGCTGGAAGTACTGGAACTGGTACGGCAGGAGGAAAAGCTCAACCTTACCAACTTTGGGTATGAAAACCTGGTTTCGCACCTCTATGTGGCGGTAAGCCGGATACGGCAGAACAAGGAAATCATTCTGGACCCGGCTCAGCTGGAAGGGTTGAAGAAACGGCCTGAGTTCCAGGCAGCCTGCCGGATCGGGCAGCTGCTGGAAGAACGGCTTTCCCTCTCCATCCCGGAGGCGGAGCTCGGGTACATAACCATCCACCTGGCCGCCAAGGGGTCCCTGCCCCTCTCCCGCCAAAACGACAGCCTTGAAATCAGTCCGGAGATAAATGCCCTGGTCACCGAGATCCTGGAGGAAATCTACCGAAGGTACTGCCTGGACTTCCGCGGCGATTTCGACCTGGTCATGGCGCTCTGTCTCCACCTGGTTTCTCTGGATGTGCGGCTGCGGTACGAGCTGAATCTGGAGAATCCCATTTTGCAGGATATCCTCCAGCGGTTCCAGCTGGCCTTTCTCATTACACAGTCCTGTGTCAACGAGGTGATTCAGCGTCATTACGGCCGGGAGCTGAGCGATGACGAGATCTCCTATCTTACCCTTCATATCAATCTGGCCCTGGAACGGATGAAGAACGGCCCGGAAAAGAAACGGCTCCTGATCATCTGTGCCACCGGCGCAGGAACCAGCCAGCTATTGAAATACGAGTACGGGCGGCGGTTCAAAAACTATGTCAGCTCCATCAAGGTGGCTGACCCAAGCAGGGTAACTCCTAAGGATTTGGAGGAGGCGGACTACATTCTTACCACCATTTCCCTGAGCCTTCCCTGCTCCAAGCCGGTGCTCCAGGTCCATCCCCTGATCAACGTCGGGGACCTTACCAAGGTGGAATCCACCCTGGAACAGGAAAGCCGGGTCCTGGAATTTTTCTCTCCCCGGCTCTTCTTTCCTCATCTGAAAGGGAACACACCGGAACAGGTGGTCCGGGAGATGCTTCCGGCCATTGCCGCAGAACATTCCCTTCCCGGAGATTTCCTGCAGCTGGTGGAAGAACGGGAAAAGCTGGGCTGCATCAGTTTCCAGTCCCTGGTTGCCTTTCCCCATCCCAACCGCCCCTGTGTGGAACGCACCTTTGTGGCGGCAGGGGTTCTGGAACATCCCATTGTCTGGGGCGGAAACCGGGTACAACTGGTTTATCTCATGGCGCTTACCAAAGAGAAGAACAACGGGGAGCCGCTTCCGGTACTGTATCAGGTAACGGGACAGCTTCTCACCGACATAGAGCGGGTGCGGGACATTGTAAAAAAGAGAGATTATCAGTGTCTTGTCCGTCACCTGACCGAAATCGAAAAATCACTAGGGGGTTAAACCGATGGAAGAACTTTACGAAATCGCATTCAATGTCATTATGCACGCAGGAGACTCCAAGTCCTACAGCATGGAGGCCGTGGCCTGCGCCGAGAAGGGAGATTTTGAGGGCGCCGAGGAAAAGCTGAAGCTGGCAGATGAGGAGCTGAAAGCCGCACACGAGACCCAGACCGACCTGCTCCAGCAGGAGGCTTTGGGAAACAAAACCGAGCTTTCCCTCCTTATGGTCCACGCCCAGGACCATTACGCCATGGCTCAGTCTCAGAGAGATGTTTCGGGACAATTGATCCGGCTTTACCGGAGATTGCAATAAATCAAATCAGAAGGAGTGAATGAAATGTATCGTATTATGTTGGCTTGTGCTCAGGGACTTTCCACCAGTTTGTTGGTGGCAAAAATGCAGCAGGCTGCCCAGGCTCAGGGTGTGGATGCCAAAATCTGGGCCACCAGTTACCTGAACATTGAGGACGAACTGGGGAACTTTGATGTGCTGCTGGTAGGGCCTCAGGTCCGCCATGCCATGGACGACATTACCGCCGTGGTAGGAGACAAGGCCAAAGTTGCCCTGATTCCCCCCCAGAACTATGGCCGCTGCGACGGAAAAGCCGTACTGAATCAAGGAATCAAACTGATGGAGGAATAAAAAATGGATGGATTTATCAATGCAATGGTAAAGGTCGCCAGCAAAATCGACCATAACAAGTATCTCCGGAATATCAAGGATGCCCTGCTCACCCTGCTTCCCCTTATGATCATCGGCTCCTTCACTTCCATGTTCAAATCCCTGTTCAGCGCCGAGTGGCTGTTCGGCGGCGCTTTGTCCGTGCTGAACCCCCTTTGGAGCGCCATCACCTTCGCCTGCGTTTCCTGCATGACTGTGGTACTGGTCTTCCTCATCGGCTACCTCATGGCCAAGAGCAACAAGATCACCCCTCTCCATGGCGCCATGGTAGCCTTCGCTTCCTACATTTCTCTGGTTCCCTCCTTCACCACCATTGTGGTGGATGACGTGCCCCAGACTGTAAGCAACGTGCTGGCCAGCAACTACCTGGGCGCTGCCGGAATGCTCATTGCCCTGCTTACCGGCATTGTGGCTGTGGAGATCCTTACCGCTCTCAACAAGATTGAAAAAATCAAAATTCACATGCCCAAGGAAGTTCCTCCCATGATTGCCAACTCCTTCAACGTGCTGATCCCCATGGCAATCACCATTATCATTATGGGCCTCATTGGCTGGGCCACCGTGGCTGCCACCGGCTCCTACCTGCCTGACCTGTTCTATCAGCTGATCCAGAAGCCTCTGGAAGGCATTGCCCAGACTCCTGCCGCTGCTGTTCTCATTGTCTTTATCACCCAGCTGCTCTGGTTCCTGGGAATCCACGGCGGTATGGCCACCCGTGCCATCCGTTCTCCCTTCCTCATGGCCGGTCTGGCCGCCAACATTGCCGCTGTGGAAGCCGGTGGTGTTGCCTCCAACTTCTTCACCGAGACTTTCTGGCAGACTTTTGTAGTATTCGGCGGAACCGGCTGCTGCTTCTCTCTCCTGATTGCCATCTTCCTCTTCTCCAAGCGGAGTGACTACCGTGAGACTGCCAAAATGGGTCTGCTGCCCAGTGTCTTCGGCATCAACGAGCCCATCATCTACGGCCTGCCCATTGTGCTCAACCCCATCATCGGCATTCCTTTCATCATTGCTCCCTGCGTCACCACCCTTCTGGGCTGGTTCTTCACCAGCGTGGGCCTGGTCCCCTGCGCCGTCATTGAGCTGCCTGCCGGTCTGCCCGTCTTTGTAAACGCCATTGTGGGTTACCCCGGCTCCCTCACCGCTCTGCTGGGCGTGTTCATCGCCTTTGTTGTATCCGTTGCCATTTACGCTCCCTTTGTCATCGCTGCCAACCGTATGCCGGTGGAAACTGAGAGCGAATCCTGACCCGGGAGGTATACCATGAATCCCAACATGAAAGTACAGCACGGTTTCCCCGAAGATTTCCTGTGGGGCGGCGCCATCGCCGCCCACCAGGCAGAGGGAGGCTTTTTGGAGGGCGGCAAGGGCTGGTCTGTGGCCGATGTGGAAAAATATGTCACCGACCCCACCCGCTTTTCCTACAAGGAACTGAATTTTCTCCCTCTGGAGCGAATCAAAGAGGGGATGAACGAGGTGGATTCCAACCTTTACCCAAAGCGGCGGGGCTGCGATTTCTACCATCACTACAAAGAGGACATCAAGGAATTTGCCCAGATGGGCTTCAAAGTGTTCCGGTTTTCCATTGCCTGGACCCGCATCTTCCCTCTGGGGGATGAGGAGCAGCCCAACGAGGAAGGGCTGAAGTTCTACGATGATGTCATCAACGAGCTGCTCTCTTACGGGATTCAGCCCCTGGTCACCATCAACCACTATGATTTTCCCCTCCACCTGGCCCTGAAATACAACGGCTTTGCCGACCGCCGCTGCATTGACTTCTTTGTGCGGTACTGCCAGGTCCTCTTTGACCGGTATGCTGACCGGGTCAAATACTGGCTTCCTTTCAATGAGGTGGAGAGCGTTTTCCGTCATCCCCTGAAATCCGCCGGTATCATTCAGGATACCCTCACCGATGAGGCCACCACCAACCAGATCCTCTATCAGGTCATGCACAACCAGCTGGTGGCTGCAGCAAAGGTCACCGGAATCCTGCACGAGAAGTATCCTCAGTGCCAGATGGGCTGCATGGGAGCCAAGCATACCAACTACGCCTACACCTGCGACCCCAACGACGTGCTGGAAGTCCAGCTCATGGGCCGGGAATTCCTGTTCCCCCTGGATGTGCAGGTCTTCGGGAAATATCCCGTATGGTACTGGCGGAAGCTGGAAGAGCTGGGAGTCACCCTGGATGCCCCGGAAGAAGATTTCCGTATCCTGGCCGAGAATACAGTGGATTTTGTTTCCTTCAGCTACTACAATTCTTTTGTCACCTCCACCCGGAAGGATGTGGAACTGACCGCCGGAAACCTTCATGTAGGGGGAAAGAACCCCTATCTTCCCTCCGGAGACTGGGGCTGGCAGATCGATCCTGTTGGTCTGCGTATCAGCCTGAATGAGCTGTACGACCGGTACCGCAAGCCCCTTTTCATTGCCGAAAACGGAATGGGCGCCATGGACAAGCTGGAGGAGAGCGGATCGGTCCACGATCCCTACCGGATCGACTATCTCCGGCTCCACATTGCCCAGCTGAAAAAGGCCGTGGAAGATGGCATCCCGGTGTTCGGGTACACCATGTGGGGCTGCGTAGACCTGGTTTCCTCCGCCACCTGCGAAATGCGGAAGCGGTACGGCTTCCTCTATGTGGACGGAGATGACCTGGGCAACGGCACTTACCGCCGTTACCGGAAGGACAGCTTCTACTGGTACAAGGAACTGATTGCCACCAATGGAGAAAACCTTTGAGTTCTACTATCACAAAAGCCTATAAATGAGATTTCTCCCGAAATCGCAAAAAGGCCGGAGACCTGTGATCCCCGGCTTTTTTGCTGTCTCATTTTGTTTGTTACTTGCCGGCGAACTCCACCGTGATCAGCATGATTTCATTCTGGGTGCCCACCCGCATGGCGGGGCCCCACACCCCTGCCCCCTGGGTAACGCAGGAGGTCATATTCCCCACCTGCATCACTCCGGCGGGATTTTCCCAGAACAGCTTGACCACCAGGTTACCCGGGAACATCTGACCGTTGTGGGTGTGCCCCGAAAGGACCAGGTCCGCCCCGGCCTGGGAAAGTTCTTCCAGCTGGCCCGGCTGATGGTCTATGACCAGGATGGGTTTGTCCTGGTCCAGTCCTTCCAGCAGCTGGTCGGGGGCCAGGCGGCCTTCCCCCAGCTTGGCCTGCCGCTGAGGGTCCTGCCGGCCCACCAGGTAGAAGGAATCCTCCACCAGCACAGCCTGGTCCTCCAGCAGCTGAATCCCTGCCTGCTCAAAAAATTCCCGGAACTTTTCATCCTCCTGGGAGGAAATCTCCCCGCCCAGGGAAAAGCCGGCCAGCAGCCGTTCCGTCACGTCATGGTTTCCCCAGCAGGAATAGACTCCGTACCGGCTGGGAATTTCCCGGAGCATCTCGGCCAGAGCCTGGGGATCTTCCAGGGCCGCATATTCATTATCAAAGGTATCCCCCGCAAAGACCACCAGGTCCGGGTCGGCCAGTTTGAGCTGTTCCACCACCTGCCGGGTATGGTCCAGCCCGATGGTATAGCCCAGATGCAGGTCCGCCACCAGGGCAACGGTGAGGGATTCCTGTTCCAGGGCGGGAGCTTCCTTCTGAATCCGGACCTCCACCCGGTTTACCTTCAGCTCTCCCGCCTGGATAATGCCCCAGACACTGATCCCCACCACCAGGGCTACCGCCACTCCGCCCCAGGCGGCCAGGGTCCTGCGGGGATGTTTCAGTTCTCTTTTTCCCCATTTGGTGTGTTTGTAAATATGCCGGATGCCGTCCAGCACCAATACCACCAGGAGAATATATTCCAGGGTACCCATCCACTGGTTGGCCAGCAGCCGCATCATCCGGTGGAGCCGTCCCTGGGGGACCAGGTAGCTTATAAGAGGGGAAAGGGAGATAAACCAGTAGACTGCCAGCACCAGCCATTTGGCCGCCTGGGTCTGGAAAAGGTGGACACAGGCCCCCATCCATCGGAGCAGCCACCGGGCCAGATACCAGTTGAAAATCAGATAAAAGGGGATCAGCAGAAAAACCAGCAACTTTCTCCCTCCTTCCCTAAAATTTTCCGTGATGTTATTGTAGCACAGGGCCGCCCCCGGGCGCAATTTATTCTCTCTTACTTCTTTCTTAGTTTTTGTTAAGACAAGGGTCCCGGCCCCCCGGTGCAGTTGCTTTTCCACCGGTATTTTGATATACTGAATTTTTAAAGAGAAGGAAAAAAGGGAGGGATTTTGTGACCCGAAAATTGTACGAGGATACCCCGGCGCCCCTGGTGTTTTCCGCCCTGGTGACCGGATGCGTCCCCGCCAAAAAGGGATACTGGGTGACTCTGGACCAGACCGGATTTTTCCCGGAAGGAGGCGGTCAGCCCTGCGACCTGGGAACTCTGAGCGGGATGGAAGTCCTGGATGTACAGCTCCGGGAAGGAGAGGTGCAGCACCTGGTTCCCCAGCCCCTGGAGCCGGGAGCCTCCGTGGAAGGCGCCATTGACCGGGAGCGGCGGCTGGACCACAGCCAGCAGCACACCGGGGAACATATTCTCAGCGGCACCCTTCACCGGTTGTTCGGGGCCAACAATGTAGGGTTCCATATTGGTCAGCCCTATGTGCGGATGGACATTGACCTTCCCCTCACCGCCGCCCAGTTGGAAGAAGCGGAGGCCCAGGCCAATGCCCTGATCCAGCAGGATCTGCCCGTAAAGGCCTGGTACCCTGACCCTGAAGTCCTGGAATCCCTTCCCTATCGAAGCAAAAAGGCTCTGGAAGGCCCGGTGCGGCTGGTAGAGATTCCCGGCGGGGACCTCTGCGCCTGCTGCGGCACCCATCTGGAGCGCACCGGCATGGTGGGGATCATCAAAATCATCAGCGCCGAAAACTACAAAGGCGGGGTCCGGCTGGAGGTAGCCTGCGGCGGGCGGGCCATTCCCCCCATCCAGGACCAGCACCGGCAGATCACCGCCCTCAGCGGTCTGCTCAGCGCCAAGCCTCAGCAGGTGGAGCAGGCGGCCCGGCGGATGGCCGGGGAAAACCAGGCCCTGAAAGGCCAGCTGGCCCAGCTGACCGGACTGCTCATTGAAGCCCTGGCTGCCCAGGCCCAACCGGGTCAGGTCCAGCTGCGGTTCTGCGACGGGCTTTCCCCTGACGGGCTCCGGCGTCTTTGCCTGGCCCTGGCGCAGCGGTCCCAGACCCTGTCGGGCGCCTTTGGACCCACGGAAGAGGGATTCAGTTACGCCCTTTCCCTGCCGGGGCAGGATATCCGGCCTTTGGCCAAAGAGCTGAACCAGCGGTTTGAGGGCCGGGGCGGCGGAAGCCCCAACCTCTGCCAGGGACGGCTTTCCCTGGGGAAACCGGAAGAAATAGAAAAATTTTTGGAGGAATCTTTCCATGCGGATGCGCTTTAAACCCTACGCACGGCCCGAACTGCTGGCCTGCGACTACCACGAACACACACCCCTGGAAATGAAGGGAAAGTGGCGGGCTTCCTTTGCCCGGCCCCAGCAGCCCTTCCACCTGGAACTGGGCTGCGGCAAAGGCGGCTTTATCAGCCAGCTGGCCCTGGCTCATCCTGAAATCAACTATCTGGGAATCGACATTACCGACAAGGTCCTCATCCTGGCCAAGCGGAAAATCGAGCGGGCTTATCTGGAAGCCGGCCGGCCGGTGGACAATGTAAAAATCACCGACCTGGACATTGAGCGCATCCTCAACGCCTTCAACGAGGAGGATGTGGTAGACCGCATCTACATCAACTTCTGCAATCCCTGGGACCGGAAAAAGGGAAGCAAGAAGCACCGGCTCACCCATCCCCGGCAGCTGCTTCTCTATCGGACCTTCCTGGCCGAGGGGGCCGAGATTTATTTCAAAACCGACAATGACCCTCTCTTTGAGGACAGTCTGGAATACTTCCCCCAGGCTGGCTTTGAAATCACCTGGATGACCCGGGACCTGCACGCTCAGGAGCCGGACTGGAATATCCGCACTGAGCATGAGGGGATGTTCACCGAGATGGGGATCCCCACCAAGGCCCTCATTGCCCGGAAGCTTCCGGACAGCGCCGTGACCTATCAGGAGCCGCTCCGGGGAGCCGCTAAGGCTGCTGCCCTGGCCGCCCTGGAAGGGAAGGAGCAGGAGGAGGTGGAGTAAGGTGAATGCCCTTTATCTCACCCTGGCCTATTTTCTCATCTACTCTTTCCTGGGCTGGTGCTGCGAGGTCATCTACTGCACCCTGAACAGCGGCACCTTTGTAAACCGGGGATTTCTCAACGGCCCCTACTGCCCCATTTACGGATTCGGAATGGTGGGGATCCTGGCCCTGCTGGAGCCGGTTTTCGACAATATGCCCCTTCTCTTCCTGGGGGCCACCCTTATTACCAGTTCCATTGAACTGGCCGGCGGCTGGATCCTTTACAAACTGTTCCATGCCCGCTGGTGGGATTACAGCAAAAAGCCCTTCAACCTGGGGGGATACATCTGTGCTGAGTTCAGCCTTATCTGGGGCCTTGCCACCCTGGGGGTCATCAAGTTCCTTCATCCGGTGGTCACCCTGTTGGTGACCCGGATGATTCCTGATTTTCTCAAGTGGCCCTTTGTGATCCTGGGCTGTCTCATCATGGCGGTGGATACCGCAGCCAGCGCCGCCACCGCCGTGGGCCTGAACCGGAAGCTGAAAGAACTGGACGGCCTGAACAAAGCCCTCCGCCGGCACAGCGATGTCCTCTCCAACATTCTGGGGGCCGCCGCTTTTACGGTGGACCAGATCAAGGACGAGCAGCAGCTTCAGCTTCTGCTGGGGAAGGCCGAGGCTGCCCAGCGGCTGGGTGAGCTGAAGGAGGAAGCCGGTCAGCGGCTGGAGGACCTGAAGGCCGACCTGAAGGCCAACGCCGCCCGCCGGAGCCAGCTGATGAAGCGGCTGGGCGGGACCCATCTGGTGGGGCCTCACCGTATGCTGGATGCCTTTCCCTCCCTGAAGTCCAGTGATTACAGCGAAGCTCTGAGCCTGCTCCGGTCTGCTCTGGATGACCTGAATCCCATGAAAAAATAAATGCATATATAAAAAACCGCCCGGGATATCTTTCCCAGGCGGTTTTTCTATCAGGATTATTATTCCTCGGCAGCTTTCAGGTGGCCGGTGCGGTCGATTTCGTCCAGCATATCCACCCGAGTCTGATGGCGGCCGCCCTCAAACTTGGCATTCAGCCAGGCATCCACGATCATCTTGGCGGTCTCGATTCCCACTACCCGGGCACCAAAGGCGATGATGTTGGTGTTATTGTGCTCCTTGCTCATCTTGGCGCTGTAGGGCTCGCTGCAAACGCAGGCACGGATGCCTTCCACCTTGTTGGCGGCCAGGCTGATTCCTACACCGGTGCCGCAGATGAGAACGCCTCCCTCTGCCTTGCCCGCTGCCACCAGCTTGGCTACCTTGTATCCCTGGACGGGATAGTGGCAGCTCTCAGTGGTATCTACCCCCACATTGATGAGGGTGTGTCCCTGGGATTCCAGGTATGCCTGGATCTCCTTCTTCATTTCCACGGCGGAATGGTCGTTGCCAATTGCCAGAACCATCTTTTTCTACCTCCTGATGGGTATTATTCTATCCCTGTCATTGTACCCGAAAGAACGACAGATTGCAATAGAAAAGGGAAGGCAAAAGCCTTCCCTTTTCTTTTATGATTCAGGGCCCAGGGGATCGGGATTTTTCCGAATCTCCAGGGTGAGGGGAAGTGCTCCCGGCTCAAGCAGCTTGCCCAGTACCACAAACCGCTGGTCTCCCGCCTTTTCGGTGTCGTAGGCGTAGGCGCAGGTGGAAAGGGTCATAAGGGTATCTTCCGGGCCGAAGGTGATCCCGTCCAGAAGATACAGGTTCCGTTTTTCCACCTGGGCATAGTAGTCCAGCTTTTCCTCCCGGTCCGGGCGGGGATTGATGTAATCAAACCCGGTGTCGGTGTAGAACACCCCCACCACCTGGAACACCAGTTCCTCCCCGCCGGGAAGATAGAGGTAAAAGCAGGGGTTCTGCCGGAGGAAAGAGATTTCCTTGTAGGCAAACAGCTGGGTAAATCCGGGCAACGTGGGGTCCTCCCGGTTATAGGAGTGACCGTAAATCACATTGTTGGTGCTGAGGGTCTCCCGGGAAGAGAAATCGTTGATGTAATCTCCGAAATAGCTTCCCCAAAGGTCCCGTTCCCCTTTCCAGTTATGGGTCAGGTAATACTGATTGTCCCGGCTCTGGGTCACCGGGCCGTCGATTTCGGTACCCGGCACCACCAGCCAGCCGATGACCTCCCCGTTTACCTCCACCGCTTCCTCCAGTTCCTCCGCCCGGTCCCAGACCGGAAGGGGGGAGGGGGTTGCAGTAGGGGCAGACGAAGCGGTGGGGGCTGGTGTCTGCCGGGGGTAATCGTGCGTTTCAGGGGCTGCTGCCAGCAGCCCCAACCCCAGGCAGGCTACTACCAGCCCCCACCGGATCAATTTCATCTTACAGCAGAGTCTTTACGTAATCAGCAATGGCCTGATCCTTGCAGTTGGCAAAGAAGAGCTCGCTGAAATGAGCGCCGGCCACAGCACCCTTGACCAGATCCTGATCCAGCTCCTTCAGGCTGTCTACCAGGGGACGGAGGGTAACAGCACGGACCCCATCCAGGATCTTCTTATTCCGCTGCTCAGCCTCTACACGGTCCTTGGGATAGCCCTGGCCATGGCCAAAGCCAAACAGCTTCTCGAAGCAGTACTCCAGGTTCAGCTCGCCGCCCCAGCCGAAGCCTTTGGCAAAAGGCATGGAAATGGCGTTGCCGTCGTTTACATGGGCAAAGGTGTAAGCATCCACGGGGTCCTCTACATGGCCGCAGATAACGCCGGGGAAGCTGTTCATGGCCAGCATGGCGCCCTCGCCGGTGCCACATCCGGTAATGACATAGTCAGCAGCGCCGCTGTTCAGCAGGATGGCGCCCAGGATGCCGCACTGTACGTAGGTCAGGCTGGCCTCCCCTTCCTGGCCGTACATACCGTAGTTGTCCACGGTGTGTCCCATGGGCTCCACTACCTTCTTCAGGGCAGTGAGAATGATGTCATTCTTGGGAGCCTGGCTGTTCTCGTTGATAAGTGCGATTTTCATAATTCTAATCCTCCTTTTTTACTGAAACCAAATTTCTTTGGTTTAAACAAAGTCCTCCCGCATGGGGGTGAAGAAGTCCAGCATGACTCCGCCCTCCAGGCAGGTGCATCCGTGAACCACTCCGTTCTCCTTGAGCAGGGTGTCTCCGGGACCTACCTCCCGGGTCTCATCCCCGATGGTGAACCGGTAGCGGCCCGAAACAATGTAGGTGACCTGGGTGTGAGGGTGGCTGTGCATTGCCCCTACCCCGCCGGTCTCAAAGACGTTCTCCACGCACATGGCATCCTGGCTGTACGCCAGAACCCGGCGGGTCACTCCGGGACCTGCAGGCTGAGGGGGAATCTTGTCATGTTCCACCCAGATCTGTCCCTTTTTGGACGGTTCCAAGGTTATCCTCTCCTTTTTTCTGTCCGGGTTTTTCCCCGTTTTATATTTTACAAATTATAAAATATTTCAGGCTTTATCCCCTCTGTATTTTCACTCTCCCAGGTAGGAGGCCACCCGCTGGCTGTACAGTTCCGGCCACCGGGCATCAAAGTCCTCCATCAGGCTCAGGATGTATTCTGCCTCGGTCCGGTCTGCAGGGGCAGTCCGCCGGTAGCATCGGAGGGTCACACCCTCCAGAGGGAAGTCACAGACATATTCAAAATGATCCAGCACAGGGCTTTCCTCCTGGAAAGCCTGGTTAATCCGCTCGCACAGGTACTCGCCCTGAGTGGCATCGGTGACCATTACATAGCTGGCATCCAGCAGTTCCAGGGGATAGCCGGCAGTGCTGGGAATCACACCGTTCCAGACGATCAGGTCCCGCAGCCGGGTATCCCCACTGAACCGGAAGGTGTTGCCGCCGTAGTTCTGGTCATAGATATTGATGTAGACAGTCTCCCCTTCCGGGCAGTTTTCCAAAACCCAGTCCCCCACCTGTTCGATCTGTTCAAAATCGGTGCGGCGGGTCAGGTCGGCCGGAACGCTTCCCGCCAGAGCAGTCTGGGGAAGCACCTCCATGCTCACAAGGAAGTTGTAGCCCATGCAGGCCACCACCGCCCCCATCAGGAGCGGGGCTGCTTTTTTCACCCTGGACAGGGCCGCCAGGAGCACAAACCAGAAGCAGAGATACCCGGGAACCAGAATCAGGCTCTGGTGATATCCCAGGGACTGTGCCTGGACAAACAGTACAAAAGCGGTGAGGGTTGCCCCTGCCAGGCAGAAAGCAGGCCAGCGGATGGCCCGGAACGCCAGTCCCACTCCCAGCCCTGCGGCGGTGAGAAGGATAAGGATCCAGCCCTGGAAGTCCAGCTGATGGAGAATGTTGTTCCGGATGCCGCCTCCGTAGTAGGCGCCGTACACATCCCCGTAGTCGGTGGAAAGGATATTGAGGAAGGTAAGGCAGAGAGGGCCCAGAATCCCCACCAGAGAAATTCCTCCGAAAAGGGCCATATTCCCCAGGGTACGGCCAAAGCGGTGATTTTTCAATGCTCCGGCCAACACCAGCAGGCTGTACCAGGCGTAGAACCCTACCACCAGATACATATACCACCGGCGTGTGATAATAAGGCAGAAGGTGGCCGCAAAGATACCCAGCAGCCGGCCCGGCTCCAGCTTTTCAAACCGGTAATCCCAGCAGAGCAGGAAGATGATCCCCAGGAAGGTCAGGCCCTGGGCATCGGGCATGGCGTGGGTGATGGGGTTCATGAGCAAGGGCCAAAGGCCGAGCATCAGCCCCGCCGCCGGCAAATAAAGGGGATGTTTGGTCCCCAGCACCTGGCCTATCTTTTCCGCCACCAGAAGAATTGCATACCAGGCAGGAAGAAGACAGCCCAGGAACATACAAATCATAAAGGCCTGGATGCTGTGGTCTGTGAACTGGTAGAAAATACTGATAAACAGGTTTGAGAAAACCTTATAGTCGGCCCGAAGGAGATTATCCAGCAGCACCGACATACCATAGAAACCATTGGTTCCGAAACTGGACCTGAGAAGGTCCTGTTTGGACCAATAGTTGATGTTGTCGTCCATGTAAAGGGTGCGGCGGTAGAAAATCAGTCCCACCAAAAGGGCAAAGGCCACCCCGACGCTGATAAGGTAGGCTATCCGGAAATTTTTATTTTTCCAGCCGCTCTGGGGTCCGATGGCCTTTTCCCCGGCGTAAACCACCAGGTACCAGGTCAACCCCAGGCAAAGAAGGTTGATGATAAACAGGAGCAGGATTCCTCCGTAGGCGGTGATAACGCCTCCTGTTACAATAACGCCCAGCACTCCTGTTCCCAGGACAAGGCACCGGATGGCCAGGGGCAGGCTGTTCCAGAACTGTACCAGCGCGGCTGCCCACTGCTGTATCCTTTTTTCCAAATCAGACCCTCCTGGTATAAAAGGCTGCGGAGATAAATATTCCACAGCCTTTTGAGTTTAATGTTGATCCATTCTCTTGTTCAGATCCCGAAGCAGGTCTGCCAGCAGGGAGGAAGTTTTATTTTCCTCGGCCGGTGCAGCCGCTGCCCCGCCCGGCAGATACGCTGCCAGAGGGTCCGGGTTCTCCTTTTTGGGAGCACTGCTCTGTTCCTGGGAAGGACTGGACACCCGGAGCATTTCGCTGCCCAAAGCGGCCAGATCTTCCTGGGTGGACTCAACTGCCTGGTGGAGGGCACCGGTGCATTTGTCCATTTCCCGGTTCACCTGGGCTACCATGGCATCCACATTCTTGATTCGTTCCTGAAGCACGGCCAGGCCCACCACCATAGAGCGGGTATCCTTGACCATATTCTTCCGGAAATCGGCAATCTCCCGGCGGGCCAGAATGGCCTCAGCCTGGGCACGCTGCCAGGCATCCTCCAGAATCCGGGCTGCATCCAGCTCGGCCTGGTTCTTTACAGCCAGGGCTTCCTCCCGGGCCTTGTCCAGGTTCTCGGAATAATGGTTCAGCTCCTGCTGAGCCACCACCAGCTTGGCCTGGACCACCTGGGTCTCCTCCTGGGCGGCAGCTTTGTCCCGGAGAGCCTGTTCCTTTTCCTGGCGGACTCCATCCAGCTCTACCTGGTGACGGCGCTCCACCTCGTCCCGGCCCTGACGAAGCTTGTCCAGCTCCCGCTGCAGGTCGGTATTCCGGGTCCGCAGATCTTCAAATTCCTGATCGCTGCGCTCCCGGGCAGAAAGTTTCTTCCGCTGATCTTCAATGATCATCTTGAGGGTGTCGTTTTCCTGCTGACATTTCCGGTAAGCTTCCTCCCGGCTGTCCAGATCCACCTGAACGGTGTTGACCACCTCTTTAGAGTAGATGAGCTTGTCCTCCAGGTCATCCACCTGCTGCTGCAGGCCCTGGCTGTGCCGCTGTTCGGCCTGGAGAAGCTCATTCAGACGGCGGGCCTTCTCTGCCAGGTCATTGTATTTTTTTACCACAATGGCCAGCTTGAGCTGCAGGTCGTCCGCCTGATTTTCCACAGGAGCGTTCTGTGCGGGAACAGCTTCCGCCGGATTTTCCAGGTCCCGATCTGCCTCGGGCAGAGGAGCATCGTAGCCGTAATCCGGCCGTCCCTTCTGTTCCACGCACATCCCTCCTTTCTTATATCATTCCCTGAATTTTACCGGATTACTTGTTCCGGCTGCTGTTTCCCAGCATTTCCAGAAGCTCGTCGAAATACTTATCGTCGGAGTCGTCGATCTTGATCTCCCCGGTCTGGGAAGATACGGGAGCCTGAGGCTGCACCGGAGCGGCAGCAGTTGCTGCGGGAGCAGGAGCGGTGTAGGCAGGAGCAGCATAGCTGCCGTAGCTGCCGGTGCCGTATCCGCCGCCCAGCACTGCGCCGGGAGCAGTCACCTCAATGGGGTTGACGGGGGTCTCGGAGGCGGTAACGCTCCGGTCGAAACCGGTGGCCACCACGGTGATCCGCATGGCGTCCTCCAGGTTCTTGTCGAAGCCGGTACCCCAGATGATGTTTGCATCGGGATGTGCGCTGTCGGTGATCAGGCTGGAAGCGATCTCCACATCGGCCAGAGCGATATCCTCGCTGGCGGTGATGTTGATGATAACGCCCCGGGCGCCGGAAATGCTGGTCTCCAGCAGGGGGCTGGCGATGGCGGCCTTGGCGGCAGCCTCTGCCTTGCCCTCGCCCTTGGCGTAGCCTACGCCCATGTGAGCGTAGCCGGCGTCCTTCATAATGCTCCGCACGTCGGCGAAGTCCAGGTTGATGAGAGAGGGTACATTGACCAGGTCGGAGATGGACTCCACGCCCTGGCGCAGCACGTTATCTGCGGCTGCGAAAGCGTTCTTCAGGGTGATCTTCTCCTGGCTGACCAGCTTGAGCCGCTCGTTGGGGATGACGATCAGGCTGTCCACATGCATCATCAGGCCGGCGATACCCTGCTCAGCCAGACCCATCTTCCGCTTGCCCTCAAAGGCAAAGGGCTTGGTAACAATGCCCACGGTGAGGATGCCCAGGTCATGGGCCACCTCAGCTACCACGGGAGCTGCACCGGTGCCGGTGCCGCCGCCCATACCGGCGGTGATAAAGACCATCTGGGCCCCCTTCAGGGCATTGGCGATATCATCTTTGCTCTCCTCGGCGGCACGCTGGCCTACCTCGGGCTCTGCGCCGGCGCCACGGCCCTTGGTGAGCTTGGCTCCCAGCTGGACCTTCTGGGCGGCATGGCTGGCCATAAGGGCCTGCTGGTCGGTGTTCATGGCAACGAACTCCACGCCTTCCATGCCCTCGGAAATCATCCGCTCCACGGCGTTTCCGCCGCCGCCGCCTACGCCTACAACCTTAATGGTAGTTACATTGTGCTGTTCCTTGTCCGGAGTAAAAGACTTGTTGGTCATATTCCTTGATGTCCCCCTAAACTGATATTTAAAGCCGTAGTTCCGAAGCGGACTCTGCCCCCGCCCCGAAATTTTTGCGATACCTACACTGATACAACTATATTGACATGATAGCAAATTTCACTGCCGATTGCAACCCTAAACCGTCCGAAACTTTTAAAAACCCCAAGCCCCCGCCGGAGAATCTTCTCCGCCGGGGGCCCAGGGGGTTATGGCTCAGAAAATGGTGAAATATCCGCTCCCAGGGCTGCCAGGCTGCCGGGCAGGTCGGGATATCCCCGGGAGATATGTCCCCGGTCGGACAAAAGGGTGGTTCCTTCTGCCCCCAGGGCAGCCAGGAGAAGGGCCGCACCGCCCCGCAGGTCAGGGGCTTCCACCGGTGCGCCCCGGAGGGGCAGCCCGCCCTGGATCAGGATTCCTCCCGGGCGGGGGCTGATCTTGGCTCCCATGGCCCGGAACCCATCGGCGCAGGCAAACCGGTTCTGAAACAGGGTATCGGTAAGCCGGCTGTATCCCCTGGATTTGAGAAGGACCGCCGCCGCCAGGGGAAGCATATCGGTGGGAAATCCCGGATAGGCCCGTGCCACCAGTTCTGCGCCCCCTTTCAGGGTTCCGGAAGACTGTATCTCCGCCTTCCTCTCTCCCCGGCTGACCCGGCAGCCCTGCTGTTCCAGCAATTCCAGAAACAGGGCGGTCTCCTCCAAAGGGCAGTTTTCCAAAATCACCCTTCCCCCCGCAATGGCGGCCGCTCCCGCATAGGTAGCGGCGGCGATTCGGTCAGGGATAGGGTGCCAGCTGCGGCCTTTCAGATTTTCCTTTCCCTCCACCTGGATGACCGGCCCGCCTGCACCCCGGATGTTGGCGCCGCACCGGTTGAGGAAGGCCGCCAGGTCCCGTATCTCCGGCTCACAGGCCACTCCCCGGAGCAGGGTGTTTCCCTTTGCTGTGGCAGCGGCCATGATCAAAGTTTCGGTGGCCCCCACGCTGGGCAGCCGGAGGGTGAATTCCATCCCCTGCAGTCCATGGGGTGCCAGAAGGGTCATCTTTCCCCCGTGCCAATGGAGCTGTGCCCCCATCCGGCAAAGGCCCTCCAGGTGAATGTCGATCTGCCGGGGTCCCAGGTTACACCCGCCCGGCATGGGAAGGGTCACCCGCCCGGTCTGGGCCAGCACCGGGGCCAGGTAAAACACTGACCCCCGCATGGCGCCTGCCAGGGATGCGGGAATCTCCGGGTCCCAGGTTTCAGGTTCCCGGATGGTCAGGTCCTCCCCTTCCCAGGAGACCCCTGCCCCCAGCTGTTCCAGAAGTTTGCACCCCGTGACCACATCTGCCAGCCGGGGCACTCCTTCCAGCCGGGTCTCCCCGTCCGTCAGAAGGGCCGCCGCCATCAGGGGAAGGACGCTGTTTTTTGCCGCCGGGATTCTGACCCGGCCTTCCAGGGGACGGCCTCCCCGGATGTTATATCGTTCCATGGCCCACTCTCCCCTCTCAGGTCAGCAGCACCGGCTGAAGCTGGTTTCCCCGCAAAGCCGCCTCCACCCCGTCCGGTATCATCTCAAAGCAACTCTGCAGGCTGTTGGGTTTGGGATAGGGAGCATCCTGTCCCAGGGGGACCAGGAAATAATGCTTCCGGTTGAGCAGCTCGGCCAGATGCCGGGCGCTGGCTCCCAATCCGTCGTTGGTGGAGGGGGCCAGAAGAATGGGACGGCCTCCCCGCAGCATACTTTTTACTCCAAGGGTAACAGGGGTATCGCTGATCCCCAGGTCCAGCTTTGCCAGGGTGGTCCCGGTACAAGGGGCCACCACCATAATATCCGCCATCTTCCTGGGGCCCAGGGGTTCCACCTGGTCCAGGGTCCGGAGGACCGGGTGTTCCGCTGTCTCCTCCAGCCGCCGGATCCAGTCCTCCGCTTTCCCGAACCGGGTATCCAGCCCCGCCGCATTGAAGCTCATAATGGGAATGATTTCGTATCCCATGGCCCGCAGCCGCTCCATCTGGACCAGAGTTTTCTCAAAGGTGCAGAAGCTGCCGCAGACCCCAAAAGCCACCACCGTCTTGCTCATAAGACCTCTTCTCCTTTCTCCTCCAGCATAGTCAGCACTGTCTGGGCCACCAGCCGGCCTGCCGTTTCAGGGGCACAGCGGGCAGGCAGGCTGAGGGCCTGGATGGTCCGGATCCCCTGCCGGGCCGCTGCCCCCAGGTCTACCCCGCCGGGCTTGGATGCCAGGTCCACCACCAGGCAGTCCGGCTTCATTTCTTCCAGCCGTTCCTCTGTCAGAATCAAAGCGGGAATGGTGTTCACTACCGCCAGGTTCTCCCTAAGCGCCCCGGGCAGGGCTTCCATGGAAACCGCTTCCAGGCCCCGGCTCCGGGCCAGGGCTCTGGCCGCCGGGTTTCGGGCAGCCACTGTTACCCTGGCTCCCAAAGCTGCCAGCCGCTGGGCCACTCCCTGGGCCACCCGTCCATACCCCAGTATCAGGATGGGGCTTTCCCAGAGGGTCACCGCCAGCTCCCGCATGAGAATTTCCAGGCAGCCCTCCGCCGTGGGGACCACATTCAGGACCACCAGTTCCTCCCGGTCATAGTAATCCAGTATCTCCACCCCCGCCTGCCGGGCCTGAGCGTAGACCTGGGGACTGATTTTTCCTCCCAGCGCCAGGGCTCCCGGACGGGCGGCTTCCAGAATATGGGCCAGAGCCTCCCGGTCCGGGTCCAGGGGGAGGGGAAGCAGAATGTAGTTCGCCCGGTAGACCTCCGATGCTCCCACCACCGGGTACCCCAGGGATTCCAGGTACCGGGCCGCTCCCCGCTGCCGCTCATCCTCCCCTATCACAGAAAAAATTTTCTTCACCGCCATCACCATCCCACCCGAAAGATTTTCATATCACTTTCCCTATGGTATGCCGGGGTAAGGGGCTTTTGTGCATGAAACTTTCCGGGCTTTCAGAACCCCGGAAAAACAGCGGCCCGGAAAGTTTTCCACTTCATTTCCAGCCATTGTTGACCCCCCTTTCTTTTCCAGGGCATAAAAAAAGCCCTCCCTCAGGAAGGCCTTTTTTCATCCGATTCGATTGTATCCCCTGGCCAGGGCCAGAAGCAGTTCCTTTTCATTCCGGTCCGGATTCCGCTCCACCCAGCGGGAAAGCTGAGCCAGAATCCCGTCCACCCGCCAGAAAGGAATTCCCTCATCCAGCAGTTCCTCCCGGGTAACGGCGGGCAGACCGTTCCCCTTTTGAGGTGCCAGCCCGGCTCCCAGCTCTATCCGGGCCTCTTTTTCCCCTTTCCGGAGAAAGGTTTTCTTCATGCCAACATGCACAGCAAACCCACCTTTCTTTTTTCCATTATAACAAATTTTTAAAATTTGTGTTTATTTTACAGAAGAAAACTATTATAATGTACACAGTGACTGAATTAGGTTGGCGGAGTGCGCCATTTTACGGTTTGAGGTGTTGTTATGTTTTCTGTATCCATGTTCAATCCCCAGCTGCTCAAGGGTGTGCGGCATCTGCATTTCGTTGGGGTCGGGGGAAGCGGTATGTATCCCCTGGTCCAGATCCTGGCCTCCAAGGGCTATGAGATCTCGGGCAGCGATGTGCTGGAAGGAAGCCTGACCCAGGCTGAGCGGGCTATGGGAGTGACGGTGAAGATCGGGCACCATCCCGCCAATATTGATGGGGCTGATATGGTGGTCTACAGTGCCGCCATCCATCCCGATAACTGCGAACTGATCGCTGCCGGCCAGCGGGGGATCCCCTGCGTGGAGCGGAGCATTCTTCTGGGATATGTGAGCCGTCTCTATCCCAACTGTGTGGGTGTAGCGGGCACCCACGGAAAAACCACTACCACCGGCATGATCACCACCCTGCTGGAACTGGCCGGAAAAGACCCCTCCTGCGTCATCGGCGGAAAGCTGCCCCTCATCGGCGGTTACGGCAAGGCCGGCACCGGAGATTCCATTGTGGTGGAAGCCTGCGAGTTCAGCGAGACCTTCCTCCATCTTACCCCCACCCTGGGCGTCATCCTGAACATTGATAATGACCATCTGGATTATTTCGGCACCATGGGTAAGCTGAAGCTGGCTTTCCAGAAATATGCCCTCATGTGCAAGACCGTCTGCTTCAACATGGACGACCAGAACTGCATGGACGTGGTCAACACCATTGACCGTCCCGTCCGCAGCTTCAGCACCAAGTATGAGGAAGCCTACTACTTTGCAGACAATATCCGGGAGTACAAACCCGGTTACTATGAGTTTGATGTAAAGGAACTGGGCGATCCCTTCACTCACATCCAGCTGGGCGTTCCCGGCTACCACAACATTTATAATGCCCTGGCCATGTGCTGTGCCGTCCGGGCCTTCCACCTGGACCCCGAGGATGCCGCCCGGGCCGCCCAGTCTTTCACCGGCACCGGACGCCGGTTTGAGAACCGGGGCACCACCCCCAGCGGAGCCGTAGTCATTGACGACTATGCCCACCATCCCACCGAGATGGAGGCCACCCTGAAAACCGCCCGGGATCTGGGATATAAGCGGGTGATTGCCGTTCATCAGCCCTTCACCTATTCCCGTACCAAGAGCCTGATGGATGATTTTGTCCGGGTTCTGAGCATGGCTGACGAGGTGGTTCTGGAGCCCATTCTGGGCAGCCGGGAAATTGATGACGGTTCCGTAAGCAGCCAGGACCTGGCTGACCGGCTGGAGCACTGCCATCTGGTGGGAAGCCACCAGGAAGCCGCCCAGTATGTGCGGGAGCACTACGGCAAGGGCGACCTGATCCTCTGCATGAGCTGCGGCGACCTGTACAAAGCCGCCCTGGCCATGGTGGAAGAATAAATCAAGCAATCAAAAAAGCCTGACCCCTTCTGAGGGTCAGGCTTTTTTTATTATTAAGTAAGAAAGGTTATTCGTCCCCTTCGTCCGATGCAGTGCCTTCCAGCATTTCTGCCACATCGGGGGAAAGGTTCTTGCTTTTCAGCATATTCCGGAGGGATTCCGGGAGATGGGCTCCAAAGGCGGGGACAAAAAGGTACTTCCGCACGGCGAACAGGATAGCAATGCTGATGATTCCGATCAGGTTTTCCAAGGGGGTGGTCTCCTTGACGATCAGCTCACGGGCAATGGCGTAGAGGAGCACCTCTATGGCCGAGCCGGGGCTGTGCTTGTAAATCATCTTGAGGGCCTCCACACCGATGACCAGGGTGAACACCGCTTCCAGGTATCCCCGGAAGTCCTCCATGTGGTCCATGCTGGTATGAAGATCCATAAGCTGGGGTACAAGCTGTATGGCGCAGACGATCACCGCCAGGGTAAGCATGATTCCCAGAGCCAGTTCCATAGCCTCGGTAGCCATGGACATGACTGCCCGCATCTTTGAATGCCGCATGATTTTTCCTCCCTTTTTTCCAAGGCTTCCAGACAAAGCCGTCTCAATGTCATAAGGATAGCATGGACTTTTTGACCCCCGCAATGGGGAGAAACGCCAAAATTCCCGGGGCTTTTCCGTCATTTGCCACAAAGAGACAGGTAACCTTTCAGGACAGAAAGTCCCACCGGACCGGATTTTTCAGGGTGAAACTGGCAGCCCATAACATTTTCCCTGGCCACCGCTCCGCATATTTCAAGGCCGCCGTACCCGGTCACCGCCGCCAGGTCTGCCCTGTCAGCAGGAATGGCCCGGAAGGAATGGATAAAGTAAACCTCTTCCCCCGGGTGTATCTCTTTCAGAAAGCTGCCGGAAAAATCTTTCTTTTCTCCCGCAGGCCAGAGCGGTTCCCACTGGATATGGGGCACCTTGAACCCGGGCCGGGGAGGAATGGCTTCCACCCGTCCCGGAATAAGACCCAGTCCCCGGCAAAGGCCGAACTCCTCCGATTCCTCAAAGAGCATCTGCATACCCAGGCAGATACCCAGAAGAGGGACACCCTTTTCTGCCGCCGCACGGAGGGGTTCCGCAAGGCCCAATTCCTCCAGCCCCTTCATTCCGTCCTGAAAGGCCCCCACTCCGGGGAGTACCAGCGCCTGCGCTTTTTCTATCTGCTCCGGGGTGTTTATCAGCTCCGGTTCTGCCCCCAGATGCCGGAAGGCATGTTCCACGCTGAGCAGATTGGACAAACCGTAATCAATAATGGACACCTTCATCTTCTCACCTCCACGCCCCCTTGGCGCACTTCCTCTTTCAGCTGTTCCACCGTCTCCTGTTTATAATGGAGTACCGAAGCACAGGCCACTCCGTCCGCCCCGGCCAGGGCTGCCTGAACCAGGTCCTCCCCGGAACCCACACCCCCGCCGCAGATAACCGGCAGGTCCACCGCACTGGTCACTGCCCGGATCAGGTCCAGGTCCATCCCCCGGCGGAGTCCCTCATTGTCCACACTGGTCAGAAGGATTTCCCCTGCCCCCAGGGCGGCTCCCTCTTTGGCCCATTCCACCACATCCCGGCCCGAATGTGCCCGGCCGCAGTCGTAGTAGGCTTCCCAGCGGCCCGGATCGGTCCGGCTGCGCTTGGCCTGGATGGAAAGGACCATGCACTGGCTGCCGAAGGTCCGGGCCACCTGGGTGATGAGGGAAGGGTCTTTCAGGGCGGCGGTGTTGATGGCCACCTTATCCGCCCCCAGGGCCAGGACCCGGCGGACATCCTCCAGGTTCCGCAGTCCGCCCCCCACACAGACCGGGATGTACACCTCCTCCACCGTCCGGCGGAGAATCTCTCCCAGATTGTTCCGGTTATACAGGCTGGCCACTATATCTATATAAAGAAGCTCATCGATCCCGGCCCGGTAATATTCCCGGGCAAAGGCGTTGGGGTCCCCCAGTTTCCGCAAGCCCTCCATCTGGATTCCCTTTACCAGGTTTTCGCCCTTTACATCCAGCCGGGCAATGAGCCGAATCTTTTTTCCTTCCATATTCTTACCCCCTTAAAACAAAAAGAGCGCCGCCGGGACAGAGAATCTCTGTCCCGGCGGCGCCTTTGCCGTTTTGGTTATTGTATCACAGTCCCCCGGCGGGAACAAGCTTTTTTAAGCAAAGAACTTGTCGTAAATGCCGAAGGCGAAGATGAAGAGGATGAGGAAGGGCAGCACCCAGGTCAAGTAACCCCGCATCCAGTTCTGCATCTTCAGACCCTTGCCCTGGTTGGTCTCGGTCATATAGTTCTTCCAGCCCCAGCCGTACCGGGACACACAGAAGAGGAGATAGACCAGGCTGCCCAAAGGCAGGAAAATGTTGCTGACCAGGAAGTCTTCCAGGTCCAGGATGGCTCCGCCGAAGATGGAGAATCCGTCCCAGGCCCACAGGTTGTACCCCAGCACGCAGGGAACAGCCAGGACCACCAGAAGGACCATGTTGATCCAGCCGGACTTCTCACGGCTCCAGCCGGTGAGCTCCATGCCGCAGCAGAGGATGTTCTCAAACACAGCCAGCACGGTGGAGAGGGCTGCAAAAGACATGAACAGGAAGAAGAGAGCGCCCCACAGCTGACCCAAAGGCATGTTGGCGAAAATGTTGGGCAGGGTCACAAAAATCAGGCTGGGGCCCTGGGTCTGGTCCACGTTGTAGGTGAAGCAGGCAGGGAAGATGATGAGACCGGCGGTAATGGCCACGAAGGTGTCCAGAATTACCACGTTGACGGCCTCGCCCAGCAGGCTCCGCTCCTTGCCGATGTAGCTGCCGAAGATGGCCATGGCGCCGATGCCCAGGCTCAGGGTGAAGAATGCCTGGTTCATGGCGCTTACAATGGTGTTGCCAACGCCGGTTTCGACCATCCGGCCAAAGTCAGGCACCAGGTAGAAGGCAAGGCCTTCCTTGGCCCCGTCCATAAACATACTGTTGACGGCCAGGACCACCATAATGACCAGCAGGGCGATCATCATCCATTTAGTCACCTTTTCCAGACCGCTCTGGAGACCCCGGATGCAGACCAGGGCCCCCATAAGGGTGACCACCACCATCCAGAAGCCCATGACCAGGGGCTGGGCCAGCATCTCATTGAAGGTGTTGGAAACCATGGTGGTGTCGGCACCGTTGAAGGTGCCTTTCAGCATAAGATAGAAGTAATGGAGCATCCAGCCTGCCACGGTGGTGTAGTACATCATGAGCAGGTAGCAGCCGATGAGGGTGATATACCCGTGGATATGCCACTTCTGGCCCGGCTTTTCCAGTGCCTGGTAAGCCTTGACCGGGCTCTTCTGGCTGGCACGGCCCACTGCGAATTCCATGGTCAGGACAGGCAGGCCCAGGATTACCAGGAAAATCAGGTAAAACAGCACGAAGGTGCCGCCGCCCCCCTGACCCGCAATGTAGGGGAACTTCCAGACGTTTCCGATTCCGATGGCACAGCCCGCACTCAGGAGAATGAATCCCAGGCGGGATGCCAGTTTCTCACGTTCCATTGTTTCGATTCCTCGTTTCCTTTCTCTTTATATGGGTTTGCACCCGAGTTTTCATTATACTCAAATTCTTTAGCGCTGTAAAGGGGTTTAACCCCCTGCGGAATGTAAAATATACCGCCTGTTTTCCCGGCTGTGGCCTTTGCCCTTTCCAAACAGTTCTTGCAATTTAACCTGTTTTTTTGAATATTTATAATTTAAAAAGCAAAAGCGCCGTCCTGACAGGACAGCGCTTCAAAAACTGATGAGATAAATCAGGGCCAGTATCACCAGTGCAGCGGTGATGCCGATGGCCCAGTAGAGCCAAAGGGGCCGGTAATCCTGGGGCTGGGGGGCCTTTTCCTCCTCCAGCTGGATATCCGGGCGGATCAGATCCTCCGGTTCCTCCCAGAGAGGGGCGGTTTCCTTGGCTTCCTCCTGGTCCAGGGAATCAAAATCCACGGTCACATGGACCCGGATCTTCTCGGCCATCCGGTCGATCCGTTCCTGGGCCTGGCGCTCCACCATCTCCTCCATGAGGAACTCCTCAATCTCGTTGAGGTATTCGTCCTCCTCCGGCAGGGGATCGGCATCCAGGACCTCTCCGGGCACCTCCAGCGGTTCCTGCTCCGGCAAAGGCGGGGGCGCCAGCTCCTCCTCAGGGGCTTGTTCCCTGCGGAAGGAATAGTCCACCGGCAGCTCTGCCAGGGTATCGTCACTGTGTTGGTATTTTCTCCGTTTGGCCATTTCGTCTTTCCCGGGGACAGAATCCTTGTCCGCCCTTCCTTTGGTTTCGCAGGATCCTGTACCGGGGGACAGTGCCTTTTACCGGCCTGTCCCCGGCGGGTCAGTATCCTTATTCCTCGTTTTCTTCTTCCACAGAGAGGATATACTCTTCCTCGGCACCGGGCAGGGTGTCGTCCTCTTCCTCCTCGGAATCTGCCTCAAAGAGCAGCTGCTCATATTCAGCCAGTTCCCGCTCCCGCTTCCAGAGATAGATAGCAAAGGCGGTGAGTGCGCCCACGGCGCAGGCCAGGAAAGCCAGCATAGCGGCAAAAGTGGATTTCTTCATGGTAGAGTCCTCCTTGTCGTTCTCATAGGGGCCGCTGAAGGAAAGGAGTCCCTCCGGCCCAACAGTTACGCTTATTATACCCCGCCTTGGGGTAATTTACAACCATCTGGGGGTGAAATTAATAGTTTCGCAACGATTCCTGCAGCTTTTCCAGGTGGCGGGCATATTTTTCCCGGACATCCGGAGGGTCCAGTATCTTGATTTCTCCCCCGAACCCGCAGACCCAGCCGAAGAACTGCTCACTGACGGTGACCGGAACGGTGAAGTGGAAGGCATCCTCCCCTTCCCGGACAAAGGTGGGGCCGGTGCCGAACCGGTCCACCATGGGTCCCACCAGCCGCAGGGGGGCGGAAAGGGTGACCTTGGTGGTGTCCCCGCCAAACATATTGAACATCCGGGCCACATACTGGTTGATCTCCTGGTTGGGGAAGGAATCCGCTTTTTCCTGGGTGACGCTTACCTGGGTCATCTTGTCCACCCGGAAGTTTTTCAGCTGTTCCTCCCCGGTCTTCCGGCCCACCATGTAGTAAAGTCCGTTTTCATAGGTGAGGGCAGCAGGGCTGCAGTGGTACTTTTCCTTCCGGCGGGGGACCAGCTTTTTGTCCAGGTCCCATTCATTATAGATGAACTCCACCTTTTTGCCCTGGTTGATGGCCTGGTGCAGGGTGTCCAGGGCGTACTGGGTATTCTGAGGGGTCTTGGTCCGCCCGGCCAGCTTGACCTGACGGCGCAGGTCCTGGGCATGATATTTGCTGGTCAGCTTCATGAGTTTGTCAATAAGGGTCCGGCTGTGGGTCTCGTTGATGAATTTGCTGCTCTGGACCGCATCCACCAGCAGTTTCAGTTCATGGAGTTCAAAGGTTCCTTCCGCCAGGTAGTACCCGCCTCCCGGGCCCCGGACCAGCTCGATCTGGTAACCCAGGTCCTGAAGACACTGGATATCACTGTAAATGCTTTTTCGCTCAGCGGCGATGTCATTTTCCTCCAGCCTCTGCAAAAGCCGGGGAACGCTCAGGGGATGTTCCTGGTCCGACTCCCGGATCAAAATTTCCAGCAGCACCAGGATCTTGGCCTTCTGGCTTTCCCGTCTGGCCATGGCACTCATCCTTTCTCAGTGTTGGTCAAAGGCAGTCCGCCGCCGGGTGGACAGCCGGAACATCTCCTCCAGATGTTCCCGGTCCCCCGCCAGCAGGGCCTGTTTCATTTCCTGCAAAGCGGTATCAAACTGGTCTATCTCCGCAATGAGATTTTCCTTATTCCACAAAAACAGCTCCGCCCACATCTTTTCATTGATTTTGGCGATCCGGGTCAGGTCCCGGAAGCTGTCTCCCGTATACTCTGCCAGCCGGGTGTTGTCGCTGGCACACATAAGGCTCACCGCAATGGCGTGGCAGAGCTGGCTCACATAGCCTATCATGGCGTCGTGTTCCTCCAGACTCAGGCAGGTGATCCGGGCAAAGCCCAGGGTCTGGGCCAGGCTGCGGCACCAGTCCACCCCCTGAGGGGTGTTCTTTTCGGTAGGGGTGATGATAAAGTTGGCCCCGGAAAATTCCACCCGGGCAGAGTTCTCCACCCCGCTCACCTCTTTGCCTGCCATGGGATGGCTGGGGATGAACTCCACCTCCGGGGGCAGCATGGCCTGGATAGGCTCCACCAGCCCCTTTTTCACCCCCGAAACATCGGTGAAAATCAGGCCGGGACGGAAATACTTTCCGTACTGCCCCACCCACTGTTCCAGGGCGGTGGGGTAAAGGCCGAACACAATATGGTCGGCCTGGGAGATCATCTCCTCAAAGTTTTCCCGGGCTCCGGCGGCAATGTACCCGTGGGCCAAAGCCCAGTCCAGGCTTTCCTGGTTGGTGTCAATGGCCAGCACCCGGACCCCGGCCCGGGTCAGTTCCAGGGCATACTTGCCCCCCAGCAGGCCCAGGCCCACAATCAGGTAGGTTTTGGAAGGGTCAATCATCCAGGACCTCCACCTTTCCTCCCACCGAACGGATGGCGCTGAAGAAACCGGGCCAGCTCTTGTTCACTGCCTGGGCTCCCTGGATCTCCCCCTGGAACCCGGCTCCCAGCAGGGCCACGGTGAGGGCCATGACAATGCGGTGGTCATTATGTCCCTTGAGAGGACGGGAGGGAGGCTGCATGCCGCCCCCTTCGATTTCGATGGTGTCCCCCACGCACTGGATATGGACTCCCATTTTGGCCATCTCATGCTGCATGGTGGCAATCCGGTCGCTCTCCTTGATCCGCAGCCGCCCTGCATTGAGGATGGTGGTCCGGCCGGTGCAGAAGGCGGCCAGCACCATGAGGATGGGGCCCAGGTCGGGACAATCGGCCAGGTCCACCGGGGTGACGGGGGCAATCAGGTTGGAATACCCAAAGCAGTAGGCCCCGTTCTCCTTCTTCATCCGGCATCCGCACCGGCGGAGGAACTTGGCGATGACCTTGTCTCCCTGGGCGCTGGCAGGGTCCAGCCCTTCCAGCCGCACATCTCCCCGCAGGGCACCCAGCACTGCCATGAATGCGGCGTTGGACCAGTCTCCCTCCACCACCACTTTCCGGGCATGGTACTGCTGACGGCCGGGGACCACCAGGGTGCAGTCGTCCTCCCAGCCGGCCTCCACCCCAAAGGTGTTCAGGGCGGAGAGGGTCAGGTCGATGTAGTTCCGGCTTTCCACCGGAGGTTCAATATGGATGGTACTGTTCCCTCCCAGCAGGGGCAGGGTGAAGAGCAACCCGCTGATAAACTGGCTGGACACATTTCCCGGCAGGGTGTACTCCCCGGGGGTGAGCCGCCCGCTGATGGTGATGCCTTCCTCTCCCCCGTGGACGAACTGAAGGCCCTGGGCCTCAAACAGGCTCCGGTACACGTCCTGGGGACGCTCCATCAGGCGGCCCGCCCCGGTGAGGGTGACCGCATGGTCAGTAAGGCTGAAAAGGGGCAGGCAGAACCGGAGGGTGCTGCCGCTCTCCCCGCAGAAAACGGGAGCGTCCGGCAGGGCAATCTGTCCGCCGCAGCCGGTGACCCGGAGCACGCCGGCCCCTTCCTTCCGGACCTTGGCCCCCATGGCGGTAATGCAGCCGATGGTAGCCTTGATATCCTCGCTGTACTCCAGGTGTTCGATGACTGAATCCCCCTGGGCCAGAGCGGCACAGATCAGCAGTCGATGCCCGGAGCTTTTGCTGGGGGGCGCTGTGATCCTGCCGTCAATATAACTGGGTGATACCTTTATATTCACCGTAATCTCCCTCGATTCCCGTTACAATAGTTGGGTTACATTTCCCGGCCGATGGCGGCAGCCACCTTCCGGCACTTGGACACCATCTCGGCAAACTTGTCGGGCTTCAGGCACTGAGCGCCGTCGCTCCAGGCGCACTGGGGATTGTCATGGACCTCCACTTCCAGGCCGTCGGCACCGGCGGCAACGGCAGCCAGGGCCATGGTCTCCACATACTTGAAGTTGCCGGTGGCGTGGCTGGGGTCAATGATAATGGGCAGATGGGTCTTTTCCTTGATGACCGGAATGGCGGACAGGTCCAGGGTGTTCCGGGTAGCGGTCTCAAAGGTGCGGATTCCCCGCTCGCAGAGGATGACCTGCTCGTTGCCCCCGGCCATGATGTATTCGGCGGACATGATCCACTCCTCGATGGTGTTGGCCAGGCCCCGCTTGAGGAGCACCGGCTTGTTCATCTTGCCCACAGCCTTGAGAAGCTGGAAGTTCTGCATATTCCGGGCGCCGATCTGGACAATGTCCACATAGGCCTCGAACTCGGGGATATGGACCTCGTCCATCAACTCGCTGACAATGGGCATGCCGGTCTCGGTCCGGGCCTTGACCATGTCCAGGATGCCCTCGGTGCCCAGGCCCTGGAAAGAGTAGGGACTGGTCCGGGGCTTGTATGCGCCGCCCCGCAGGAAGTTGGCGCCTCCCTCTTTTACGGCACGGGCCAGCTTGAGGGTGTGTTCCTCTCCCTCAATGCTGCAGGGGCCGGCCATGACCACAATGGGGTTGTTTCCGCCGATTTTGATGCCCTGCACATCAATGACGGTGTCCTGGGGATGGAACAGCCGGTTGGCCCGCTTGTAGGGGGCGGACACACGGGTAACGTTCTCCACCCAGGGATTGGCCAGCACGTCCTTCTCGGCGATCTTGGTGGTGTCGCCTACCAGGCCGAAGACGTTGTAATCCGTGCCCCGGATGATGGTGACCGACAGGCCCTGCTTTTCGAAGTTGTCTACGATACGGTCCAGTTCCACCTGAGGGGTGCCTTTTTTGGTTGAAATAATCATGGGTTTCCTTCTCTCCTTTGGTATGAGTTTATGGCCGGAATCCGGCTCTTATTGTTTTTCTTTGGTGATGTACTCCTGCAAAAAGCGGCAGGCGTTGAGATATCCGGCCACGCCCTGGCCGATGAAATGACCCTGGCAGGCCATTCCCGCATAGCTGATTTTCCGGAATTCCTCCCGCTGGCTTATGTCGGTGATATGCACCGCCGCCGGGAGTTTTACCGCCTTGAGGGCGTCCAGAATGGCGATGCTGGTGTGGGTGTAGGCTCCCGGGTTGAGGACCAGGCCGTCCACCCGGCCCAGGGCCTGCTGGATGGCATCCACCAGGTCTCCCTCGTGGTTGGACTGGTAGAACTCCACCTGGATGCCCAGTTCCCGGCAGCCTTCCTCAATGTAATTGCAGACCCCTTTATAATTCAGGGTCCCGTAAAGACCCGGCTCCCGCACCCCCAGAAGGTTCAGGTTGGGGCCGTTGATGACTAACAGTTTCATATTCCATCTTTCCTTTCAGAAGAGACTGCGGCAAAGTTCCAGCGCCCGGGCCAGGACCTGGTCCAGACCTCCCTGGTTATCCAGAATCCCGTCTGCTGCCCTCCGGTAAAGGGGGGTGCGCTGCTCTTCCATCTGAGCCAGCACCTCCGGGCTTTTGCTCAAAGGCCGGTAGCCCCCCACCGACAGCTGGTCCAGGGGACGGCAAATCCAGATGACCGGACCGTTCTGCCGCAGAAGAGGGATGTTCTCCTCCCGGGTGACGATTCCGCCCCCGGTGCTGATGACCTGGTTCTGGCCCTTGGTCACCCGGGCGGTCACCTGGGTCTCCAGGGCCCGGAAGGCATCCTCCCCTCCCTGGGCAAAAATCTCGGGGATGGGTTTTCCCGCTTCCTTCTCGATTTCATCGTCCAGGTCCACAAAGGTTTTTCCCAAAGCCTTTGCCAGCCGGCGGCCGATGGTGGACTTTCCGCAGCTGGGCATTCCCACCAGGGAGACATTGCAGAGTTCTCCCCGCAGCCGGGAGACGGTCCGGGGGATGATGTCCGGGTCCAGCTCCTTATCCATAAACAGCTGGGCAGCATAGACCGCCTGGGCTACCAGCATCTCAAAGCCCCCCACTGCGGTGATGCCCTGCTTTTGGGCTTCCAGCACCAGCTTAGTGGAGAAGGGGTTATAGACACAGTCCGCCACCCCTTCCAGCTTCTCCATCCGGGAGATATCCAGCAGGCAGCTGCCGTTGTCCGGATACATTCCCGCCGGGGAAGCGTTGAGGATGACCTGCACATCAGTGCGCTGAGCGGCCTGGTCATAGGTGAGTATTCCCTCTCCGCCCCGACGGCCTGCGGTAAGGATTTCCCGGGCCTGCCGGTCCTTGCAGACGGCGGTGAGGGTGTTGTGGGTGGCGCCGCTTCCCAGAATCAGGACCACCCTGTCTTTCAGGTCTATCCCGTGGGCATCCAGCAGGTAACAGAATCCGGAGTAATCGGTGTTGTACCCGTAGAGTTTTCCCTCCCGGTTGACCAGGCAGTTTACCGCCCCGATGGCCGCCGCCTGGGGAGCCACCCAATGGCAGTAGGGAATGACCAGTTTTTTATAGGGGATGGTCACATTGATTCCCCTAAACTCCTGTTTTTCCAGGAACTCCCGGGCCTGGGCCTCGGTGGGAAGGGGAACCAGCTGATAGTCGTACCCTCCCACCAGTTCATGGATGGGTTTGGAGAAGCTGTGACCCAGCTTTCCCCCGATCAGTCCGTATTCCATGGTTTTTCCCTCCCGGGCAGGCCATGGGTATGGCAGAGGGTGCCGTACCGGGCCGTAATCATATCCAGCAGTCCAAAGGCGGTCATGGCCGTCTGGACCACCGCCGCCCGGGCCAGGATACAGGGGTCATGGCGGCCCTGTATCTGGAGAGTGGCGGTAGTATGATGGGGGTAATCCACCGTCTGCTGGGGTTTATAAATGCTGGGGGTGGGCTTGACCACCGTCCGGAACACCAAAGGCATTCCGTTGGCGATCCCTCCGTTCACCCCTCCGTTGTGGTTGGTGGTGGTGACCAGCCGTTCCTCCGCCCAGGCAAAGGGGTCGTTGGCCTGACTTCCGGTCATGTCGGCCAGGGCAAACCCGGCGCCGAACTCTATCCCCTTGACAGCGGGGATGGAGAAGGCCAGATGGGCCAGAACGCTTTCCATGCTGTCAAAGAAGGGTTCTCCCACCCCGGCGGGCAGTCCTACGGCGGCAGTTTCCAGAATCCCGCCTACGCTGTCCCCCTGGCGGCTCTCTTCCCGGATGGCCTCCATCATGGCAGGGGCCCGGTCCGGGTCCACCAGGGCAAAGCCGCTGCCCCGGTTGAGGGCTTCCAGCTGGGATTTCAACAGGGATTCCTTCCCGGACAGGGGGGCATCCTCCAGCCCGGCCACCTGGGCAATATGGCTGGAAAGGGTGATTCCCATCCCCTCCAGAATCTGGCGGCAGATTTCCCCGGCAGCCACGGCGGCGGCGGTGATTCTTCCCGAAAAATGTCCCCCGCCCCGGGCATCCTGCCAGCCCTCGTACTTGGCCCAGGCGGTATAATCCGCATGGCCGGGGCGAAGCAGGTCCTGGGTCTTTTTGTAATCTCCGCTTCTGGTGTTGGTATTTTCGATCAGGATGGCAATGGGGGTGCCGGTGGTCCGGCCCTCCACCACCCCGGACAGGAACTTGACCCGGTCCGGTTCCATCCGTCCGGTGGAAAGCCCGTCCCCCCTGGCCCGGCGTTTCTCCATGGCCAGGTCCAGGGCTTCCAGGTCCAGGGGGACCCCGGCGGCAATGCCGTCCAGCACTGCCCCGATTCCTGCCCCGTGGCTTTCCCCGAAGATGGTCAGGGAAATATTGGTTCCAAAGGTATTTTTCACGATTTATTCCTCACCGCTCAGCCCGATGAGGGCGGGCAGGTCTTTCTCCATACTGATTTTTTCCATCCGCCAGCAGCCCAGTCCCGGCACCTTGACCACCGTAATGGAGTTTCCGGCGGATTTTTTGTCGTGGCGCATATATTCCAGCACCTTTTCTTTGTTGAAGCTGCACCGGGCGGGAAGGCCGATTTTCCGATAAAGGGCCCGGGTCCGCTTGGCCAGCTGTTTATCCTGAATCATGGGAAGCATCCCCAGGGCCACACATTCTCCGTGGTAGAGTCCGGTGGTCCGGCGGCCCTTGATTCCCTTCACCGCCTCAATGCCGTGGCCGATGGTGTGGCCGAAGTTGAGGATTTTCCGCTCCCCGTTCTCTTTCTCGTCCCGCTCCACCACATGCTTTTTCACCATGAGGCTCCGGTAGATGATTTCCTCGCAGTCGGCGTAGATATCCCCGTTCTCGAACAGCTGGAAAAGCTGGGCATCGCAGATGAGCCCCGCCTTGATGGCCTCGGCCATTCCGTTGATGTAGTGGCGTTTGGGCAGGGTAGCCAGGGTATCCGGGTCAATGACCACCAGCTTGGGCTGCCAGAAGGCGCCCACAATATTTTTGGCGTCCCCCATATCAATGGCCACCTTTCCTCCGATGGAGGAGTCGATCTGGCTCAGGGTGGTGGTGGGGCAGTTGATAAAGTCGATTCCCCGCATATAGGTGGCGGCGGCGAACCCGGCCAGGTCCCCCACTACTCCGCCCCCCAGGGCGATGACCAGGCTGGTCCGGTCCATGCCGAAGTCCAGCATTTCTCCCAGCACCTGGCCGTAGACCTTCATGGACTTGCTGGCCTCCCCCTGGGGGACGGTGCAGATTCGGCCGTCGGTGCACTGGGCCTGGATGCCCAGGGCATATTCCCGGGGAACGCCGGTATCGGTAACGATCATTACCTTCCGGTGGGTCAGGTCGGTGAGGTGCCGCAGGTTGTTCAGGGCGCCCCGCTTAAGGATAATATCATAGCTGTTGGGGCCCAGATTCATGGTAAGTTTCATAATGATTCCTTTCTTGGCTCACCGGTTGAAGATACCCAGTATCCGAACCGTGCGGCAGATCTCCCCCAGCTGTTCCAGCAGCTGACGGGACTGATCGGCGGTGGGACTGCCCACCAGCTCTACATAAAAGTAATATTCAAAGGGGACATGGGGCATGGGGCGGCTCTTGATGCATTCCATGTTGAAGCCTCCCTGGCCGATGACCTGGATGACCCGGGCCAGCTGCCCTGCCTTGTGGTCCACCGTAAAGAGCAGGCTGAACCGGTTGCCCTGGTTGGGAAGGCGGCGGCCCACCACAATAAACCGGGTGGTGTTGGTTCCCTCGGTGTTCACCTGCTCCACCAGCACCTCCAGTCCGTAAAGCCGGGCGGTCTCCAGGCTGGCAATGGCCGCCTTGGTCTTGTCCCCGCTCTGGGCCACATACTGTGCCGCAGCGGCGGTGTTGGGATAGCTCCGGCTTTCCAGGTGCAGGCTCTTGAGGAACTGCTCGCTCTGGCTCAGGCCCTGGGGGTGGCTGTACACTGTCTTGATGTCCCCCAGCCTGGCCCCGGGCAGGGCCAGCAGGTTCTGCTGCACCGGCAGGTCGTACATCCCGGTAACATACAGGTTATGGGTGTAGCACAGGTCCAGCACCTGGCTCACGTCCCCGGCGCTGGAATTTTCAAAGGGAAGCACTCCGTATTCCGCTTCTCCCTTTTCCACGGCGTTGAACACTTCCTCCCAGGTGGGGTAGCTTCTGGCCTTGGCCTGGGGGAACAGCCGGGTGAGGGCAATGTGGGCAAAGGCCCCTTCCACTCCCTGGTAGGCTACCCGGTCCCGGCCCAGGACCCGGGCCTGGTACTGTTTGGAAATATCCATCTGCATCTGGATGTACTGGCGGTAGAAGGGTTTCAGTTCTTCCTTGTCGATCCGTTCCAGATTTTTTTGGATCACCTGCTCCTCCCGGGCCTCGTCCAGCACCGGCAGGTCGTGGGCATCCTTGTAGGCAGCCACGTCTGCCACTGCCTCCATCCGCTCCTGAAACAGCCGGGCCATCTCTCCGTCGATCCGGTCTATCCGGCTGCGGGCATCCTGCAAAAGATCCATCTTCTTTCATCCTCTCCTGGGAACCTATCTTTATATGCCGTTAAAGTATACCATAAAAGGGATTCAATGCCAATAAGCGACCTTCCAAAAATTGTCCGGAAATTCTGGGAAATTTCCACGAAAAAAGCCGGTCCCATCACCTGGGACCGGCTTTCTTTTCGGTTTTTTCTTCTTTTGCAGCCCCGTTCTGAGGGCGGATGTCCTCCACCCGCCGGGGCTTACGGTAGATGGGGCGATAGGGATTTTCCAGGTCAGCCGCCGGGGACTTGGCCGGTTTCTTCCCGGAAAAAAACCGGGGCAGCTTCACGAGACCGCCCCCTGGGTCAGAGCCTCCCAAAGGGCCTGGTCCTCCGGAGTGACCTCTCCGGCCCGATGGAAAAGGGTAAACCGGGACATATATTCCTGGCTGTCGCCCCCCTTGCTGTCCACCAGGGTCTCCCGCTCATAACTGCCCAGGTCCAGCCCCGCCAGCACCGGGCAGTCTTCCCATTCATAGGATTCCACCCCGTCCAGGCTGGCCCCCTGCCGGGCGGCGAACCCTTCCAGGTCGTCGGTGAGGTAAATGTAGCTCTGCTGGCTCTGAATGTCTGCCCAGAGCCGGGTCATTCCTGCCATCTGGTCGTAGGCATCCCCCTCGTTTTCCTGGGAGAAATCCACTGTATACTGGTTGATCTGGACCGTCACCTTTCCGTCCCCGTTCAGGTCCTGACCGTAGGCAGCCAGGGCCTGGGAAAGCTGTTCCGAAGTATCCACCGGCAGGTTCTGTTTTGCACACAGGGCAATCTGGTAATCCGGCTTGACCACCCGAAGCTGTCCATATACAATGTACCCCCCAATGAGTAACACGGCCAGGCCTCCCGCAATATAATGCCAGTGATAGTCCCACCAGTTGGCCCACCGCTCCTTTTGGGTATATTCCCGGCTGCGGCGGGGCGGCAGGGGCTCCTTACTGGATTTTGTTACCCAATGTTCAGCCATTTTCTTCCTCCAGCACCTCCATGATCTTTTCCCGCACCTGCTGGGGAAGCTGCTTCTGGGCTTCCTTATCCATCCCCTCCAGGGTGATGGAGGGCAGGATGGTCACCCTGACCCGAGCCGGGTGCATGAGCATGTGGTTATTTTCCATAATATCCCGGCTGTGGCTGATGGCCACCGGTACCACCGGGGCCCCGCTTTTCAAAGCCACCCGGAAGGCCCCCGGTTTGAACTCCAGGGTAGTGCCCTCTGCGCCCTTGTTCCGGGTCCCTTCAGGGAAGATGACGAAGCTGTTGCCCGCCTTGACCCAGGCGGTGGCCTCCCCCAGCGCCTTGACGCTGACCCGCACATCTCCCCGGTCCACATACACGCAGCCCAGCAGGTCCATCCACTGGTTGACCAGGGGAATTTTCCGGGTCTCTGCCTTGGCCAGGATCCCGTTGGGACGGTCCAGACAGGTGAGGACCAGGGGAATGTCGTAGTAGCTCCGGTGGTTGGCCACATAAACCACCGGACCCTGGGGGATGTTTTCCTGACCGGTCACTTCCACCTTCACCCCGGCCAGTTTCAAGAGGGTGCGGCACCAGTGGTCCACATGGAGGTCGGTCAGGCGGCGGACCTCCTCCAGGTCTCCCGCCTGGCGGGCGGCCTGGGCCTTTTTCAGCTGGTCATAGTGAAGGATCATGTATCCGAAGAAGTATCCGAACCAGATCACCGTTCTGAAAAAATCTATCATAAAATTTCTCCTGTTTTCGCTGATGATGTTCCCAGTATAGCATAAAGTGTAAACTTTTACCCCCTTTACTTGAAACTTATTTGTAAAAATTGTATTATAACCAGAAAGAGAGGGGAATTTTGACCCTTTCCCCCACAGAAAAGAGGAACTTTATATGTTATTTCGGAACAGTTATATGACCCCCGGTCCCGGTGTGGAACGGGACACTCCCCGGAAAACCGGCCTGCCCCGCTTTTTTGAGCTTTTAGGCCGGGACCTGCCCAACCTGTACAAGGCCAGTTTTCTGGCCGGGCTGGGCGGCCTGCCCGCCATTCTGCTGGTAGGGTTCGGCATCAGCACTAGGAGCATTCTCATCACCCTGGGCGGGGCCGTTCTCACCGGATGGCTGGTAGGTCCCTGTCTCTGCGGTGCCTTTGACACCACCCTCCGGGCTCTCCGGGACGAGGCCGGATACTGGTGGCCCACCTACCGCCGGGCCTTCAAGGCCAACTTCAAGGGAAGTCTGTTGTCCGGAATCGTCTTTACCGCCATTGTATCCATCCAGGTTCTGGTCTGCACCACCCTGCTGGAAGGCGGGGTGACCAGTGTTTTCACCTGGGTAATGATGCTTCTCAACCTGTTCCTGGGCACTGGATTTTTCTCCTATTACTGGGCCCAGATGGTCCTGGTGGACACCACCCTTTCCCAGCGAATCAAGAACAGTTTCCTCATGTTCATCGGGTTCCTGCCCCAGACCCTGGCCGCCACAGTATTCCAGCTGTTCTACTGGGCACTGCTCTATCTGCTCATGCCCTTTGGCATCATTCTGTTCCTGGTATTCGGGTGCTGGCTGCCCCTGCTGGTGGGGCTGATGATCATCTACCCCAGCATGGACCGGGTGCTCCACATTGAGGAGACCCTGTATGAGCGGCACAAGGACGACT
>CALXGR010000013.1 GCA_944387885.1 uncultured Clostridia bacterium | reverse complement strand
GCTCTGCTGCAGCGGCAGCTGCCGCCTGCGCCCCCGCCGAAGCCACCTGCGCATTGGTCTGCTGCTGGGTAAGCTGGGCCATCTGGGCCGTTACCTGACCCCGGCGCTCTCCGGTTTCCTGGTTCTGAGCCTGAATCTCCTCCAGCTTTTGGGTGATGGAAGCAATTTCTTCCTCCAGAGCGGAAAGCTGCTGTTCCAGCTCCCGGGCCTTCTGTCGGTGATCTTCAATTTCCTGGCGGATGGTCTGTTCCCCGGCGCTGCTCTGGCGCAGCTCCTCCCGGTATCCGGCAATGGTGTTCTCGTTGTGTTTCAGGTCGTTGTCCAGAACCGCAATTCGGCTCTCGCTTCCCGACATTTCCTGGGTGATGGCCCGGATTCGGGTGTTCAGGTTCTCCACATCCACCGTCAGCTGCTGGATCTTCAGACGGGATTCCTCCGAGGCATCGTCCATTTTCTGAATCTCATCCGACAGCCGCTGGTAGTCGGCCTGGGCATTCTCGTACCGGCGCTGCTGTTCCCGCACCGTCTCTTTGGCCCGGCGGATATTCTCCACCCACAGGGTGACTTCCAGTTCCTTTTTCTGATTGGAGAGAAGCAGGAACTTTTCCGCCTTGTCGCTGTCCCGTTTCAAAGGGCCTACCCGGCTTTCCAGTTCTCCCAGAATATCCCGGAGCCGTTCCAGATTATCCTCGGTGGCAGCCAACCGGCGCTGAGCCTCGTTTTTCCGGTACCGGTATTTGGCAATACCGCTGGCTTCTTCAAAAATTTCCCGGCGCTCTCCTGATTTGGCGGCCACGATTTCCGCAATACGGCCCTGGCCGATGATGGAATATCCATCCCGGCCCATGCCAGTATCCAGAAGCAGTTCATACACATCCTTCAGGCGGACATTCTGCCCGTTGATGGTGTACTCGCTCTCCCCACTCCGGTAGTACCGGCGGCCAATGGCCACCTCGTCGCTGTCGATTTCCAGCCGGCGGTCTGTATTATCGATTCGAAGGGTGACGGCGGCAAAGCCCATGGCTCCCCGCATCTGGGTCCCTCCGAAAATAACATTTTCCATTTTGCCTGCGCCCCGCAGCTGCTTGGCACTGGTTTCTCCCAATACCCACCGCAGAGCATCAGATATGTTGCTCTTTCCTGACCCGTTGGGGCCCACCACCGCCGTGATTCCCGGGCGGATGGTGACTTTGGTACGGTCCGGAAAGCTTTTAAATCCTTGGATTTCCAGTTCTTTTAAAACCATACATTCTCCATCGGTGACATCTAGTGGTTACTTTTCCAGGCCCATCAGCCGGAGTGCCTCATGGGCGGCGGCCTGTTCTGCCTGTTTTTTGCTGTGACCGGTTCCCCGGGCAATGGTGTTGCTGTTCAGCTTGACCGCTACCGTGAACCGCTTATCGTGGTCGGGGCCGCTCTCCTTTTCCAGATGGTAGGACAGCCGCTCCTCCGGGTTCTGCTGAATCACTTCCTGCAGCCGGGTCTTGTAGTCCTCCCCGGCGGTTTTTCCCTCACTGAGGAAGGGCAGGATAAATTTCCGGGCAGTTTCCAGTCCTCCGTCCAGGTAGAGGGCGGCAATCACCGCCTCAAAGGCATCGGAGACCACGCTGGGCCGGGTCCGGCCCCCGTTCATCTCCTCCCCTTTGCCCAGCCGGAGGAATTTCCCCAGACGAATCTCCTGGGCAAACTGGAAAAGGGCTTCCTCACTGACCAGCCGGGACCGCATCCGGGTCAGGTCCCCTTCTGCGTGGCCGGTCTGGGTGTGGAAAAGGTAGTCCGCCGAAACGATCTGGAGGACTGAGTCCCCCAGAAATTCCAGCCGCTCGTTATGTTCCACCGGAACATGGCTCTCGTTGGCGTAGCTGGTATGGGTCAGGGCTGTTTCCAGCAGTCCCTTGTTCTTAAATTCGTGGCCGATCAGCCGCTCCAATTCTGTCATTCCGATTTTGCCTCACTTTGCAGCTTTTCCAAAGCGGCCTCCATGGTGCCGCAGAGATCGTTCTCCACACAGGTCTTGGCCTGACGGATGGCGTTCTTGATACCCTTGGCCTTGCTGGAACCGTGGGCCTTGATCACAGGCTTGGCAGCACCCAGCAGGGGGGCTCCGCCGATTTCCTCGCTGTCCATGGCCTTCTTCACCTTCATCAGGCTGTTCTTGCCCAGCAGCAGGCCGATGGTTCCCAGCAGGTTGGAAAGCATGGCTTCTTTGATCATTCCCATAAGGGTTTTGGCCATACCCTCGGACAGCTTGAGAATCACATTTCCCACAAATCCGTCGCAGACCACCACATTGGCCTTGCCGGAGGGAACATCCCGGGGCTCAATGTTGCCCACAAAATTCAGGTTGGGGTTGACCTTCAAGAGCTGGTGGGCTTCCTGGTAGAGGGGGGTTCCCTTGCTCTCCTCGGCCCCGTTGTTTACCAGGGCTACGGTGGGGTTTTCAATCCCCATGACCCGGTCCATGTAAACACTGCCCATGGTGGCAAAAGCGTCCAGCATGGCGGGACGGCACTCCACATTGGCGCCGCAGTCCAGCAGCAGATAAGGGGTGCCGCCGGTAGGGATGCAGGTGGCCAGAGCAGGCCGCTTGATTCCCTTGACGGTCCGGACGATCAGGCTGGTTCCCACATGGAGGGCGCCGGTGCTTCCGGCGCTGACAAAGGCATCGCCCTCCCCCTGGGCCAGGAGCCGCAGGCCCACCACCAAACTGCTGTCCTTCTTGGATCGCACTGCCTTGGCAGGTTCCTCGCACATTTCAATGACCTGACCGGCATGGACCAGTTCCATCCCTTTCAGGCTGATTTTATTTTCCTGGGCACACTGGCGGATCTTTTCCTCGTCTCCCACCAGGGTGATGCCCACCCCGTATTCTTCCACGGCCTGAGCGGCCCCCTGCAACACTACCAGAGGCGCATTATCCCCGCCCATGGCATCCAGAATGATCTTCATCTCAGTTCTCCTTTTCTTTGAGAGGATAGCCCTGGCCTTCCAGCCAGTCCTTCATTTCCTCCACAGCTTTCTGGGCTACGGCCAGATAACGCTGGCGCTTGTCCCGGATATCCGGGCGGCCGGGGAGGATTCCCATATTGGCCCCCATAGGCTGGAAATTCTTATTGGGTGCGGTAATGTATTCCAGAAGCGCTCCGCACATGGTCCCGGCGGGAGGTGCCTGGAAGTTCTGGCCTTCCAGGGCCTTCCAGATACTGTGGGCAGCCAGCAGTCCGCAGGCGGCGCTTTCCATATACCCTTCAAACCCGGTGATTTGTCCCGCAAAGTAGACCCGGGGATGTTCCTTCAGGTGAAGGGCCGGGGTCATTACCTTGGGGCTGTCCAGGAAGGTGTTCCGGTGCATGACACCGTACCGGACAAACTCAGCCTGTTCCAGGCCCGGAATCATCCGGAAGACCCGCTGCTGCTCTCCCCATTTCAGGTTGGTCTGGAATCCCACCAGGTTGTAAAGGGTCCGCTGGGCGTTCTCTGCCCGGAGCTGTACATTGGCCCAGGGCCGGTGTCCGGTGCGGGGGTCCCGCAGCCCCACCGGGCGCAGGGGTCCAAACCGCATGGTATCGGCGCCCCGGCCTGCCATCACCTCAATGGGCATACAGCCCTCGTAGACGGTAAGAGTTCCGTCAAAGCTGTGGAGGGGAGCCTTCTCCGCCTGGGTAAGGGCGGCGTGGAAAGCCTCGTACTCCTCCTTGTTGAAGGGGCAGTTCAGGTAATCCGCCTCCCCCCGGTCATACCGGGAGGCCGCAAAAATCTTCTCCATATCCAGGCTTTCCGCCGTCACGATGGGGGCCACTGCGTCGTAAAAGTTGAGACGGCTGTCCCCGGCAAGCTGCCGGATCTCCTCCGCCAGAGCGCCCTCAGTGAGGGGCCCGGTGGCGATAAGGACCAGCCCTTCCTCCGGAAGGGCTGTGGCCTCCTCATGGATGACGGTGATTCCCGGGTGGCTGTCCACCAGCCGGGTGATTTCTTCACTGAACTTATCCCGGTCCACAGCCAGGGCTCCCCCTGCCGCCACCCGGGTAGCCCGGGCCACGGGAAGGATGTGACTGCCCATCAAGTCCATCTCCGCCTTGAGAAGGCCGGAAGCAGAGTCCAGACGGTCCGCCTTAAGGCTGTTGGAACAGACCAGTTCCCCGTAGCTGTTCAGGGTATGGGCGGGGCTGTGCTTTTGGGGCTTCTGCTCCCACAGTTCCACGGCCACGCCCCGGTCAGCCAGCCAGAGGGCAGCCTCGCAGCCTGCCAGGCCCGCCCCTAAAATCGTTACCTTTTCCATTATTTCTTTCCCTTGGTGTTGATTTTTTCGTAACCGCAGCCTTCCTTGGCGCAGTAGACCCGGCTGCCCTTCTTGAAGAGGGTGCTGCCGCACTGGGGGCAGACCTCGGTGGTGGGCATATCCCAAGTCATGAAATCGCAGGCGGGATTCTTCTCGCAGCCGTAATAGATACGGCCCTTGGCGCTCTTGTTCTCCAGCATACGGCCGCCGCACTTGGGGCACTTGCCCCCGGTGTCCTTGACCAGCCGCTTGGTGTTGGTGCATTCCGGGAACCCGGGGCAGGCCAGGAACTTGCCGTACCGGCCCACCTTGATGACCATTTTCCGGCCGCACTTCTCGCAGATTTCGTCGGTCTCCTCGTCAGGGATCTTGATTTTCTTTCCCTGCATGGATTCCTCCGCCTGGGCCAGCCGCTTGCTGAAATCCTGGTAGAAGACATCCACTGCCTCCTGCCACTGTTCTTCCCCGCTTTCCACCTTGTCCAGCTGGTGTTCCATATCGGCGCTGAACTCCGGGTCCACGATTTCGGGGAATTCCTTCACCATCAGGCCGTTTACGGTCCGGCCCAGAAGGGTGGGTTTCAGCTTCTTCTGGTCCCGCTCCACATAGCCCCGGTCAATGATGGTGGTGATGATGGGCGCATAGGTGGAGGGACGGCCGATTCCGTTTTCCTCCAAAGCCCGGATGAGGGTGGCTTCGGTGTACCGGGCGGGGGGCTGGGTGAACTTCTGTTCCCCTTTCAGGTCTTTCAGCCGAAGGGTCATTCCCTCCTCCAGGGGAGGCAGGGCGGTCTCCTTCTTCTCCTTCTCGTCGGCGGCTTCCTCATAGAGGGCGGTGAAGCCGTCAAAGGTCACCTGGTAGCCGCTGGCCTTGAAGCAGTAATCCCCCGCAGCCACCGTCACCGAGACAGTATCCTGCTGGCAGTCGCTCATCTGGCTGGCAATGAACCGGCTCCAGATCAGCCGGTAGAGCTTGGCAATATCCCCACTCACATTCTGTTCCACCTCATCAGGGGTGATGGAGGGCACAGAGGGACGGATGGCTTCGTGGGCATCCTGGGCAGCGGTGGCGCTCCGGGACTTGTACATCCGCTTGGTCTTGGAGAGGTACTCCTCCCCGTAAGCGCTGAGGATGTACTCCTTGGCTCCGGCCACGGCCTCGTCGGAAAGGCGGAGGCTGTCGGTACGCATATAGGTGATAAGACCGATGGCTCCATGACCTTCCAGCTCCACGCCTTCATAGAGGGTCTGGGCGGCACGCATGGTCCGGGTGGCAGTAAAGCCCAGCCGGCGGCTGGCCTCCTGCTGGAGGGTGGAGGTGATGAAGGGGGCGGCGGGGATTTTCCGGCGCTTGCCCCGTTTCAGCTCGGCCACCTGGTAGGCGGCTCCGTTCAGGTCCTCCAGGATCTTATCGCTTTCTTCCTTGTTGTGGACGGCGATTTTCTTTCCGTCCCGGGTGGAATCCAGCCGGGCGGTAAACTTCCGGTTGGAGCCGGGGGGCATGAGCTGGGCGTCAATGTTCCAGTATTCCTCCGGTTTGAATTCCTCGATTTGTTTTTCCCGGTCGTCGATCAACCGGACCGCCACGCTCTGGACCCGGCCGGCGGAAAGGCCCCGGCGGATGGTCTTCCAGAGGAAGGGGGATACCTTGTATCCCACCAGACGATCCAGCACCCGGCGGGCCTGCTGGGCATCAAACAGGTTGGTGTCGATGGCCCGGGGATGGGCCATTCCCTCGGTAACGCCCTTCTTGGTGATTTCTCCGAAGGTGACACGGTTGGGCTGACTGGGGTCCATTCCCAGAATGTGAGCCAGGTGCCAGCTGATGGCTTCCCCTTCCCGGTCCGGGTCGGTTGCCAGAAGCACTTTATCCGCCTGAGCGGCGGCGGCTTTCAGCTCCTTGATGAGCTTGCCCTTTCCCTTGATGCTGATGTACTGGGGCTGATACCCGTGCTCGGTATCAATCCCCAGCTGGGATGCGGGCAGGTCCCGAATGTGGCCCATACTGGCCATGACCTCATACCCCGGTCCCAGATATTTGCGAATGGTCTTTGCCTTTGCAGGCGACTCCACAATGACCAAAGTAGACATTCTGTAACCTCGTGTTTCTTGTAATTGGGCAGCCTTTCTGCCCGGTCAGGACAGGCGGTACTGCCGTCCCGGCAAAGGCTGAACCTGGCCTGCCAGTTCCAGCTCGGTGAGAGCGGCTAAGACCGTTCCCGTTCCCAGGCCGGTGGCGGCGCAGATTGCTTCCAGGCTTACCGGTGCATCTCCCAAAGCTCCCAGCAGCCGCTTGGCGGTGGCGGAGAGAGCCGCCACCGGAACCTTATCCGGCTGTTGAGGGGGAGCAGAGATTCCCAGGTCTTCCAGCAGGCCCTCCGCCGAGCGAAGGACCTGTGCCTGACCCTGGGCAATGAGTTGGTTGGTCCCCTGGGAGAGAGGACTGAAAATGTTCCCCGGCACTGCGTAGACCGGGCGGCCATATTCCTGCGCCCGGTTTACTGTGCTCATGGTGCCGCTTTTTTCCCGGGCCTCCACCACGCAGAGGGCACAGGAGAGAGCGGCGATGAGCCGGTTCCGCAGCAGGAAATACTGCCGGTGGGATTCCCCGTTAGGGGGATATTCGCTGATGGTTGCCCCTCCCATCTCCTCCATCTTCCGGCGGAGGGAAGCGTTGGCGGCGGGATAGGTTTTGTCAATGGGGGTCCCCAGGATTCCGATGGTGGGCATTCCTGCCTCCACCGCCGCCTGGTGGGCCTGGCTGTCCAGTCCATCCGCCAGACCGCTGACCAGAACTGCCCCGGCCCGGGCCAGTTCTCCCCCCAGCTCTGCGCAGACCCGCACCCCATAGGCGCTGGGCCGGCGGCTTCCCACCATTCCCACACAACAGGGGTGGTTCAGCACGCTGGGGTCTCCGGTAACGAAAAGGGTCACCGGCAGGTCCTCCATTTCCAGAAACGCCTGGGGATAATCCGGGTCCTCCCAGGTAAGAATCCCGATCCCCCGTCTTTGGCAGTGTTCCAGAACCGGCAGCTGGGATTCCAGGGTAAGGCCGGGGAGTTTCTCCAGCTGGCCCTTGGTGAGGAGTTCCAGGAATTCCGGGGAAAACCGCTGCCGGAAAGCCTCCCGGGCAGTCCTGAACCGGGCAAGCATTTCCCCCGCCCGATGGGAGCCGGGACCAAGAAGGCTTCCCAGCCAAAGGGACGCAAGCAGCCCTTCTTCCACCCTTACTCCTCCCCTGTTCCGAAGTACCAGAGGAGAACGCTTCCCGCCACACCGGCGTTAAGGCTTTCCACCCTCTGGGTCATGGGAATCCGGATGGCGGCGGTACAGGCCTTCTGGGTCTCCTCCGTCAGGCCCTGGCCCTCGGAGCCGATGACCAGGCAAACCCCGCCGGGATAGCTGTGAGGGGTTCCGGTAAGGGGACGGCTGTTGTAGAGAGCCGCTGCCAGAGTAGTATACCCCATTCCATTCAGCTGGTCTATGGCCGAGGGCATGTGGGGCAGTTCCAGGATGGGAAGTTTTGCACAGGCACCCATGCCGGCCCGAAGGGTCTTGGGGCTCCAGGGGGAGGCACAGCCCCCCGCCAGCAGAACTCCGTCAAACCCGAATGCGGCGGCGCTCCGGATAAGGGTCCCCACATTGCCCGGGTCCTGGACCCCTTCCAGGGCCAGAAGCCGCATGCCGGGGTGGATCAGCTCCCAGCCGAACCGGGGCATTTCAAACACCCCAAACACCCCCTGGCTGGACTGGCTCTGGGCCAGCTTATCCGCCACATGGTCCTCCACCAGGTAGTGTTCCCCGGGCAGGTTCGCCAATGCGGGGGTTTTGTTCAGGGCTTTTTCCGTATAAAATATTACCTTTAAATGCAAAGAGCTGTCTGCAAGCTCCAGACAGAGCTTTAAGCCCTCCGCAAAAAAGGATCTCTCCTGGTTGCGGAAGGCTGCACTCTGGGCCAGCTTGCAGGCATATTTTACTTTGCCGTTTTCACGGCTGGTGATGACAGACTCCATATTTTTCCTCCCTCTTCTTACCCTGGATGGGCCCATCCGGGGATATACAAAAGGGACGCCCGCGCGCAAAAGCACGGGCGCCACAGTGGATCTATTACAGAGCCTTCTTGGAAGCCTCCACCAGAGCGGTAAAGCTCTTGGGATCGTTGATGGCCATCTCGCTGAGCATCTTCCGGTTCAGCTCGATACCAGCCTTCTTCAGACCGTTCATGAAGCTGGAGTAGTTCATACCCTGAGCCCGAACGGCGTTGTTGATACGGGTGATCCACAGGTTGCGGAACTGGCGCTTCTTCATCTTGCGGCCAGCGAAGGCGTAGTTACCGCTCTTCATCACCTGCTGTTTTGCCATCTTAAAATGCTTGCTCTTGGAACCGTAGAAGCCCTTTGCCAGCTTCAGGGTCTTTTTACGCCGCTTGCGACTCATCATAGCGCCTTTAACACGTGCCATAATCTATATCTCCTTTTAACTTATCTATGAAAATTAAAGTTGCACGCCAACGATTAGCCGTAAGGCAGCATCCGCTTGAGAGCGGCGGTGTTGGTCTCGTCCACATAGCTGGGCTGACGGAAGCCACGGGTCAGCTTGGTGGTCTTCTTGGTCAGGATGTGGCTGCGGAAAGCGTGGCCCCGCTTGACCTTGCCGTTCTTGGTGAGCTTAAAGCGCTTTTTGGCGCCGCTGTGAGTTTTCAGCTTCATTTTAGCCATTTGTATTTCCTCCTACAATGAATTACTTTTTGGGAGCGGGGGACATAAACATAAGCATGCTTCTGCCCTCCAGCTTGGGCTGTTTGTCTACCACGGCGCCGGGCAGAGCCTCGGCAAACCGCTTCTGTACATCCAGACCCAGATTCTGGTGCGCCATCTCACGGCCACGGAACCGGATGGAAACCTTCAGCTTGTGGCCCTGTGCAAGGAACTTGGCCGCCTGGTTGACCTTGGTATTAAAGTCGTTGGTATCAATGTTCAGGCTCAGCCGGATTTCCTTGACCTCTACAACCTTCTGGTTCTTTTTGGCCTCTTTTTCCCGCTTTTGCTGTTCAAACCGATACTTGCCGTAGTCCAAAATCTTACAGACCGGGGGCACCGCCTGGGGAGCGATCTTTACCAGATCCAGCTCTGCTTCATCGGCCAGACGCTGTGCCTGAGCCGCACTCATAATGCCAAGCTGTTCGCCATTGGCGCCGATCAAACGGATCTCACGATCCCGGATCTCCTGATTGATCTCCAGTTCTTTCTGCTTGCTGTTGTTTGCGATTGGGACGCACCTCCAAACCTGTCAAAAGGCAAAATCAAAAGCGGCTGCCTGTTGGACAGACAGCCGCACTTTTCTGCATAAGACCCCAAAAGGAATCCGTTTGCCATAACCCGGGACAGTGGTATATCCGCAAGGTGAGTGCGGCGGCAAGCCGACAGCTACTTTCTTTACCTGACTACTATACCATCCCCTCAGGCCAAAGTCAAGGGGTTTTTTCAAGTTTTTTATACAAGAGGGATTTCTACTTCCTGCCCCAGGGCCAGACTGTACAGGACACACCGGGTCACCGGCACTTTCAGCCGTTTTTCCATGGCATACCGGTAAAGCCAGAGCTGACTGCGGTAGGTGTCCGCCAGCTCCTGGGCGGTTTTTCCCCGGTCGGTTTTCCAGTCCCAGATCTCGGCATGGTCCTCAAAAATCAGCACCAGGTCCACTACGCCCTGTACCAGACACCGGGCCTGACCGTAATCCTCCCCTTTATCTTCCATGACGGTCTGAGCCGCCACCTGGGTAATAAAGGGATACTCCTTCATCTGCTCCTTGGCCGAGGCAATATGCTCCAGCGCCGGGGAGCTGCCCAGGGTTTCCAGGGCGCCCAGGTCCAGCCCCTCCCGTTCCTGGGGGGTGAGGATTCCCTGCTCCACCAGCCGATCCAGCTGTTCCAAAGGCCGGAAAGGCAGTTTCAATTCCATCCGCTGGAGGGCTTTGTGGGTCATGGTTCCCCGCTCTGCCCCGGTCAGGTGTCCATCCCGCCGGGCAAAGGCAGGGCGGGCCAGAGTTTGGGTATAGGGCTTGTGGGAGAGTGCGGAGACGCTGGTCTTGATAGGGACCTTTTCCAGCACCGCCAGCCGGGCCTGAGCCTGGTCGGCCTCCTCCCAGAGGCGGCGAAGTTCCTGGGCTTTCTCCTCCGGCTGCTCCGCTGCCAGTTTCCCGGCTCGCTGGGCAAAGGAAGATGGCTTTTCTCCCCGCTCCCCGGGGAGAGGCAGCTTTTCCCGGACGATTTCCACCGGGCTTCCGGGCCGTCCGTCCAGTTCCGCCAAAGCCAGGGCCAGCCATTGCTGCCAGCTCTGGCACTTGGAAAGGGCATATTCCATCCCCTGCTCTCCCAGAGTCTTCTTCTCCTCTCCCAGGGTGGTAAAGGGAAGGGGCAGATACAGCCTGTCCCTTGCCCGGGTAAGGGACACATAGAGAATCCGCATCTCCTCGCTGAGGGCTTCATCCCCCAAAGCGGTGGCAATGGCTTTTCTGGCCCCCGTATTTACCAGTCCCCCTTCCGGGGTGGTGTACTTTATCCCCACCCCCAGCTTGCTGTGCAGGAGGGCAGGCTGCCGTTCATCCATCCGGTTGAAGGCATGGCCCAGGTCGCAGAGGATGACCACCGGAAATTCCAGTCCCTTGCTTCCGTGGCTGGTCATAAGGGTAACACAGCCGGGGCGGACCTGCGCTCCGGAAGCCTGTTCCGGCCCCCGTCCGGTGAGCTGAGCAATTTCCATAGCCCGGATCACCGAGTGAAGGCCGCTCTCCCCTTTTCCCCCGGCCCAGGCCATAAAGGTATTCAGTTCTCCCAAGGCCCGCTGACCGTCCGCCCGGGCAGCCACCGCCGCCGGGTAACAGGTCCGGGCCATGATTTCTTCCAGCAGCTGGCTTACCGGCAGGCAGAAAGCCATCCGGCTCCAGCCGTTCAGCTGTTCCACCACCCGGGCATATTTTTCCCGCAGGTCCTCCGGCAGGGTTTTGGAGACCGCTCCCTGCTGCAGAGCAGCGTAAAGGCTCCCCTTCCGCTTTATCCGGCGCAGGTAGAGAAGGTCATCCACCTGGAATCCCAGCAAGGGACTGAGCAGGGCGGCGGTAAGAGAAAGGTCCTGGGTGGGGTTGTCCAGCACCCGGAGAAGATGGGCCAAAGGTTCCACCGCCTGACACTCCAGCAGATTCTCCGCTGTGTCCGCATAGGCCGGGATTCCCGCTTCCTCCAGCACTCCCAGAAAAACCGGGAAGGTCGAGCGGGAGCGGAAGATAAGGCAGATGTCCTGGGGGGTCACCGGGCGAAGTTCCCCGGTTTTGTCCCGGACCAGGGTTTTCTCTTCCAGGAGGCGGCGTATCTTTCCCGCCGTCCAGAGGGCCTCACACCGGGTCTTATCCCGTTTCTGGGCTTCCTCCTGGTCCGGGTCCGCTTCCAGCAGCACTGCCTGGAACACCCCTTGATTCAGGTCAGGGTTGCCGGGGGTCAGCCGCTGCTGGGGGGTGTCATACTCCACCCCGCCCAGCCGACGGGTCATAATCAGATCAAAGACTGCGTTGCAGCCGTCCAGAATCACCTTGTCGCTGCGGTAGTTGGCACTGAGGGGAAGAAGCCGGGGGCCGTTCTCCTCCCCTGTCAGGGGATAAGTATCCAGCTTTTCCTGGAAAATTCCCGGGTCCGCCTGACGAAACCGGTAAATGCCCTGCTTGATGTCCCCCACAAAAAACAGGTTGCTTCCGTCTGCCCGGGCAAGGCAGCGGTAAATTCGTTCCTGAAGGGCGCTGGTGTCCTGGTACTCGTCCACCATGACGGTGGCAAAACCGGCAGAGATTTCCTCTGCCAAGGGGGTCCGCTGACCATCCTTCCAGAGAAGCTGAAGGGCCAGGTGTTCGCAGTCGGAAAAGCCAAACCGCTTTTCCTGCTTTTTCAGGTTCCAGATTTCCTCTTCCAGTTCCCGGCCTGCCCGCAGGAAGGCCCTGACCAGAGGGATGGCTTCCTCCTCCACCAGTCCAAAGCTCTGGAAAGGCTCCAGGGCTCCTTTTACCTGGTCCCAAAGTTGGTCCCGCTCCTTTTTCAGGGCGGCGGCCTGGGGGCCGTATCCTTCCTTGTACTCCTTTTTCAGGGTCGGCCACCGGTCCTTTTTAGGGGGAGCCGACAAGGACTCCCAGGCCCGCCGGTCTCCTTCCCCGGCGCAAAGGTCCGCCGCCTCCTTCATCTGAGCCAGGAGGGCATGGTCCCGTTTCAGCACCGCCACCATAGGTTCCAGGGCCGGGTCGGTGGGCAGGTCATCTGTCAGGGCTTCCATTCCCCGGAGGGCGTCCTCCAAGGGAAGCAGCGCATGGCTGGCCAGGGCTTTTCCCCAGGGGGTTGCCGAGATATGGACCCCAGGTTCCCAGTTCTGAGCAAACCGGTCCAGGGCTTCCATGGGGTCCTCCAATCCCTGGAGATACCGGTGAAGGTCCAGGCAGAGCCGGGACACGCTGCCGTCCTCCCGGCTGCGCCCATACAGGCTGGCCAGCCGGACAAAGTCCGGGTCCTGGGTCAGCGCTCGGTCCACCACGGCGGAGACCGCCTGCTGCTGGATTCGTTCCAGCTGGAGGGCGTCCGCAATCTCAAAATCCGGGGCAATATCCAGCAGGGAAAAATGCTGCTGGACCAGCCGGATACAGTAGGAGTCGGTGGTGCCGATGGCGGCACGCTGAAGATAAATTCTCTGTTTCTGGAGCCAGGCCGCCTGACGGGTATTTCCCTGGGTGCGGGCCTCTTCCAGCTCCTGGTTGAGGAGGCTGGCGATCCGGCCCCGCAGTTCGGCAGCGGCGGCACGGGTAAAGGTGGAGACAAAAAGCCGGTCTGCCTGGATTCCCAGTTCCGGGTCAGCCAGGAGCCGTTTCACCCGCTGGGCCATAACGGTGGTTTTACCGCTTCCCGCCGCAGCGCTGACCAGAAGGGCTCCCTCCTGGCAGCCGTGACCAATGGCCTCCAGCTGTTGGGGATTAAACGCCATCTGCCTTTCCCTCCTCCGTAATGAAATCGTTGGGCTGTAAGGCCCGTTCCTCCTGCCCCGGCTGGTGGCCGCAGATTCCCCCGTAGGGGCAGTAGCCGCAGGCGTGGGGCTTTTGCTTTTTATCCTGCAAGGGCCGGGGCCGGATGTCTCCCCCGTAAAGCTGGTCCGACATTTCCACCACCAGCTGTTCCAGCCGGGCGGCGATTTTCCGGAAGGATTCCTCCCCCAGCACCGACTGGCGGCTGCTCTGGGTCAGGTCCCCGTCCTTCTTGAAGCTGACCGGGAGGAAATCCCCGGCTCCTGCCGGTTCCATCTCCCGGAGCAGGCCGGTATTTTCCAGCAGCAGGCCCTTGGTTTTGTACTGACGGCCCTTCTCATCGGGCCGGGGGTCCACCAGCAGGTAGAGCACTCCCATGGGGGTGGGCGACTGGATACGGTTTCCCTCCCAGTCGGTCAGCCCCTGCTGCTGAAGGGTGAACAGGTAGTAGAGCATCTGGCAGTCGGTGCCGCTGTACACCTGGTCCAGGTCGATTTCCTTGGTGCCGGTTTTGTAATCCACCACCCGGATATAAGACCGACCTTCCCATTCCAACAGGTCCACCCGGTCCACCTTTCCCACCAGCCGGACAGTATGCCCCGCCCCGTCTGTGTAGGAGAGGGGTTCCACCTGTCCCTGAGGGCCAATGGACAGCTCGCAGGCCACCGGGCGGCAGCGAGTCTGGGAAAACTCCCGCTGAAGGTGAGCCAGCAGCTGGGCCAGGTTGGCCTCCATCCGTTTGATCTGATGCTGCTGGCTGGGCCGGTTTCCCACTCCCGCAAAGTTTTCCTTTACATATTCCGCCACCAGCTGTTCTGCCAGCTGTTCCAGTTCCTGGGCGGACAGTTCCAGGAAAGCCTTCCAGTCCTCCGCTCTGGGCGCATACCGGGCCACCACCTGTTCCAGGACCCAGTGGATGAGATTGCCTCCCTGGTCCGCAGTCAGCTGGGCTTTCCGCCGGGGCTGTACCCCCAGAATATAATCCATGAAATAGGAGAAGGGGCAGTTATAGAACCGTTCCAGACGGCTGGGAGAGAGGGTCAGTTCCTGGCCCAGCAGCCCGGCCAGAGCCTGCCGGTCCGCCCCTTCACATTCCAGACCGTCCACCGCTATGGCCAAGGGCGCAAGTCCCGGGTCCCCTTCCAAAGCCTTGTAGAGGGTCCCGAATTCCTGGGGGCTTTGGTTCCAGGCCCGGCTGGCCTCCTGGATTCCCATAGCCCGGGTGGCTGCGTAGTCCTCCGGGGTAAGATCAGGGGCGGGCGGGTCAAGATGGGTCACGATGCCATCCAGGGCCGCACACCGGGGCAGAGTCCCCCGGCTTCCCGCCCAGGAGAGCCAAAGCCGGTGGGAGGCAACCGTCAGGGCACGGTAAAAGCATATTTCTTCACGAATCAGTTTGTTTTCAAAACAGTCAGGCAGCTCGATGGGGTCGCTTTCCTCCCCTGCTGCCATCATCCGCTGGTCCGCTTCCAGCAATGCATCCCGGTCCTGGTGGGTGAGCAGGCCTTCCTCCCCGGGGGTGCGGGGGAATTCGCCCTCCCCAAGGCCCAGGACAAAAGCGGCACGAATCCCGTCCAGCCGCATTCTGCCCGCTCCCGCCAGAATAACGCTTTGGTTGGTCTGGGGAATACTGCCCAGGTCCGCACATTCCAGCAGCAGGTCAAAGTGTTCCCCGTACTCGGCTGGGGTCAGCACTTCGCTGCCTAGAAGCCGCTCCATCTGGTCCAGGAGAGAAACCAGCTTTTCCCATTGCTGGACCAGCCGGTCCCCCTCCGCCTGGCCCTTTTCCTGCCGCAGTTCCCGGGCCAGGGTAAGGATCCGGTGTTCCCCCGTTTCCGGATGGGTGGCGATTTTGGTGAGGAACTGATAGAGAGCGTGGGTAAACTTGTCCGCCCCTGCTCCCCGGACCTCCTCCCGGAATTTCAGGGCCGGGTCCACCAGGAAGGCTCTGGCCCGGTTGGCCAGGTCCAGTTCCTCCTGGGTGGTGGGGAAAATCCGGTTGCCATAGCTGGCAGGGGTCACATCAAAAGGTTTAGCCCATTCCTCTGCCCGGGGCTCCCAGGTAAAGGCGTAGTTTTCCAGGGCATCGTATTCCTCCCGGCCCAAGGCAGAGAGACCGGTCCGGGCCAGGGCCATAATATTGGAGGTAGTCAGTCCTCCCCGGACCAGCTGGATGGCAGCTTTGGCCGCCATGGCCGGAGGGGTCTGGGCGGGGCTGATATTCCCGTCGCAGTAAAGGGGAATCCCCGCCAGCCGGAACTGGTACCGCAACGGGTTGAGATACTCCTGGGGTTCCCGGCAGATGACTGCCATTTCCGCGTAAGGGATTCCCTCCCGGCTGGCTTTGAGGACAGCCGCAGCCACCGCCCGGGCTTCCCCTTCCCGGTCCTCCGCCTCAAACAGGGTAAGGTTTTGGCAGGACACTTCCGGGCAGGGCTGTTCTTCCAGAATCCGGGCTGCCGCTGCCAGGTCAGGGCTTTGGTGTCTGTAATCCTGTTCCAGCACCCGCTGTTTTACAGGCACCCCTGCTTTATGCCCCAGCTGGCGGAGCCGTCCGCACACCTGGGCCGCACCGCTGAACAGGCCCATCTCCCCGGAGCTGCTGCCCAGGGAGCATATTCCCACCGTCACGTCGGTCCATGGGAGGATAGCCCGGAGCATGGCCCGCTTAGAGGCGTTGAAGGTATCAAATTCATCTAAGTAGACTGCCTTGTCCCGGAAAAACTCCTCCTGGGCCCGGGCCGCAGCCAGTTCCACCCGGTCGGTGGGGTCCAGGGCAGTCCCTGCCAGCCGGGCCTCATAGGCGGCGTAGATGGCCGCCAGTTCTCCCAGCTTTTCCTTGCCGGAGGCCGCATTCCGGGCCAGGGCTTCCAGCTGCAGGTGGGTGATTCCGGCGCTTTTCAGTTCGCTGATGGTCTGCCCTGCCAGGCGGCAGAATCCCATGCTCCGGCTCTGGCGGCCGTAATATACCAGGGTTCCCCGCAAATCTTCCACTGCCCGGCGGACCAGCACCGCCCGGCCAGCGTCATCCAGGGTAGCCGCCGCCCCGCCTCCGTAGGTATCCAGCAGGGTTTTGGCCAGGCTGGAAAAGGAGTAGCTTTCCACATACCCGGACAGTTCATCTCCCAGGGTCTGGTAGATTCGCTGCTCGGTGGTGGAGGTAAACTGTTCCGGCACTATAAGAATGCTTTTCTTTCCCTCCTGGGCCCGGGCCTTGATCTCCCGAAGGATCTCATAGGATTTTCCCGAGCCGGAAGGCCCTAATATCAACTGGAGCATTTTCTTCTCCTTTCATGGTATCCCAGCATGATTATAGTCCATTTCAAGTCCCCTTTTATGGACTTTATGTCTTTCAGTTCCAGAGTTCTTCCCAAAGTTCGATGGCCGCAAACCGGACCAGGTAATCCCCGAACACCAGTTCATTTTCCCCCGGTGCGGCATATTCCGCCCCGCTGGCATCCAGGCAGAGGACCGGGTAAAGGCAGCAGAACCAGTTATGACCCTGGCCTTTGCCCAGGGTAATTCGCAGCGCCAGATATTCCCCCGCCGGGAGGGTAAAGCCCTCGTACCGGGTGGTGGAAAACCGGTATTCTTCCAACCTGATTTCCGCCCGCTGGCCGCTGCCCGTCCTGGCCAGGGCCTTATCTGCGGCAGCCTGAATCCGGGGCAGGGAGAGCTGCACCAGCTCCACTGCTTCCTCCCGGTTTTGGGCGGTGGCCAGAAGCCCGCTTACCTGTTCCAGAATGCTGTCCCGGACCTGGAGCTTGATCCACTGGTCCCGGGGACTGTCGCTGTTGGCCAGTATATGGAGCCGAAGGGTCTCCTCCCGCACTCCGGCGGCGCTGGCCAGAAGCTGGGTAAAGGCCACACTGAGCACCAGCAGGGCGGCCACCCCTGCCAGGATAAAAAAACGGTAACTCTCCGCCCGGCGCCAACCAGGGAAAAGATAAGGTCCCTTCATAAAAAACACGCCCTTTGCTGTAATGGTGATTACAGCATGGGCGGGAATTGGAAAAATTATACAGCCCGGGCCAAAAGTCCCAGCACCAGCAGATGGACCGGGTAGAACCAGTAGGCAGCCATCCGGAAGGCTTTTCCGCCCTTGCCGGGTCTGCCGTTGTAAAGCCAGATCAGGGGCAGGGCCAATACTGCGGCCAGCTGGGGCCGAATCAGCAATCCTCCTACCATGGTCTCATATCCGCCCAGCAGAACATAGTTGATGAAGGCAAGTCCTGCCAGCTGGAACAGCTTTCCTTTTTGGTCCATCTCCCGGGTAGCCCAGAAAAGAAGGATGGTGAGGACCCCGGCATGACCATAGTCCACATTCAGGAGAGCGGCCCCGGCTATGCAGGCAAAGACTCCCGCCAAGTTTTCTCTGGGGTACTGCTTTTCCCGGGCTTTCTGGGCAAAGGTCATGGCGCCCACTCCCAGCGCCAGGGTAAACATCACATTCTGATGGCCCGGATAGAACCACTTTTCTCCTGCCAGCAGGTCAAAGGGCAGTTCCGAAATGACACCAAACAGCACCAGCCGGAGGGCGTAGGCCTTCCGGCTGTGGGTGTGGAAAAAGCCTTCCACCAGCAAAAAGCAATAGATGGGAAAGGCCAGCCGGCCCAGAATATGCATCCAGTATCCCGGCCAGCCATTCAGGGCAATGAAGCTGTGGTCCAGGAGCATGGAGGCCATAGCCAGCATTTTGAGGGCAGTGGCCGAGAGCCCCTTATCCCGGGTGCCGGTCACCGTTTGCCCTTTCCCCGGCGAAGAGGAGGCAATACCTGAGCGCCTCCCTTGCAGGGGCGGACCAGGTATACCTGGCGGTATTCCTGTTTCAGAATCTCCCGGGCAGCGGCAGCCTGCTCCCGGCTGTCAAACAGGCCGAACACTGCGGCACCGCTTCCGGTCATGCTGCTGGCCAGCGCTCCGGCCCCGTCCAGGATTTCCCGGATATGGGGTGTTTCCACTGCGCCGCTGCATTCCTCCAGAGCGTTTCCGAAAGCGCTGCAAATCCCGGCCAGGTCACCCTTGCGGATGGCCTGTTCCTGGGCGGCACAGTCAGGATGGACAGAGCTGCCCACCTGGTCATACTTGGCGAAGGCTTCGGGGGTGGAAATTCCAAAGCTGGGCATGACCACCACAAACCAGCACTCCGGCATGGGGGGAAGGGCCTTAATAAGGTCCCCTACCCCCTTGACCCGGCAGGTACCGCCCATCAGGGCAAAGGGAACATCCGCCCCGATCCCTGCACCGATGGCGCAGAGCTCACTCATAGAAAGTTTTGCACCATAAAGGGCGTTCAATCCTACCAGGACCCCAGCAGCGTCGGCGCTTCCCCCGGCCATTCCGGCCCGGACCGGCACCGCCTTCCGAATTTCCATATCCACCCCTGCCAGAAGGCCGGTATAGTGGAAAAAGGCCAGTGCTGCCTTGTAGGCAGTGTTGGTTGCTCCTGCCGGGACCCGGCTGCCCGGGAGGGTCAGGGTAAGATTCTGGCTTTTCCGGAGGATGATGGTCTCATACAAGTCCACCGTCTGCATGATCATATCCAGGTCGTGGTAGCCGTTGGGCAGCACCCCCACCACATCCAGAGCCAGGTTGAGTTTGGCCGGAGCCAGCACTTTTACAGTGTTCATGGTGTTCTCCTTACAGCTTGAACAACTTGATTTGTTTTACGTCGATGGCCTTCACCGGGCACATTTCATGGCAGCAGAAACACCGGATACAGCCCTTGGGGTCGATTTTGGCCTTTCCCTCCACCCGGATGGTATGTCCCGGGCAGATTTCAGCGCACTTGCCGCAGCCTATACACCGGTCCCGGCGAATCACAGGCCGGGGCGCCGCCAGTTCTTCCAGCTTTTTGATTCCCTTTTTCATGAACCCCGGCAGCTTCTGATACCGGGCAAAATCCAAATCGCTTCCCCGTCCGGCTGCATAGCTGCTGGGAAGCCGGTAATCTTTTATCTCTTCAAAGGCTTCCCGCTCCCCGTCCAGACAGACAGGGTCAAAGGCGGCAGGGCAAAGTCCCCGCTCATGAGCCGCCCAGAGATAAGGCACCTCCATGGGGTCCAGCCCAATCAGGCGACAGGCGGCCAAGTCCAGGGCAGGCAGGTCCTGGCTGGCCATAAGCAGCCCCACCTTCCGGGGTGTTCCCCCTGCGGGGCCGTCCCCTTCCTGGGCCAGGATCCCGTCCAGAATGGCCATCTGGGGCTTGACCAGTTCCAGCAGGTCTACCAACATATGACCAAAGGCTTCCTTTTTAGGGAACCGGGTATGAAGTTCCGCCTTCTGCAGGCCGGGAATACAGCCAAACAGGTTTTTCACCGCTCCCGTATACCCGGTCATTACATGGGTTTTCATTTTAGGCAGGTCAATGATGAAATCTGCCTCCAGCACCGGCTGGATCAGGTTGAACTGATGGACCAGTTTTCCCTCTCCCCGCTTTGCCTCATACCGGCATTGGGTGTAGCATTCCACTCCTTCTTCCTGGCAGACCTGCCACAGGCCGCTGGCCTGGTAAACGCCTTTCATGAGGGCAGGATTGTAGAGTCCACCGCTGGAATCCGCCACTGTAATTTGCTCTGCCGGAACTCCCCGCCGTTTACAGGCTCGGATGACCCCCAGCACCACCGCCGGGTGGGTAGTGACCCCATGTTCCGGCGGGTGTTTGGCCAGCAGGTTTGGCTTTATCAGGACCCGGGTGCCGGGGTTCAGTTCTCTGGCGGCAGGAAGGCGGGAGAAAATCTCCTCCATCTTCTCATCCACCAGATTCTGGTCATACTCCGGGACCCGGAAAATCAGGACTTTCTTTTCCATTTCAGGCATTTTCTTTCAGCTCCGTCAGGAATTCCCGGATCCGCTTGAGGGCTTCCTCCAGGTGGGCCACCGAGTAGGCATAGCTTACCCGGCAATATCCCTCTCCCGAAGCGCCGAAAGCATCTCCCGGTACCAGGGCCACCTTCTTTTTCCGGAGCAACTGCTCGCAGAATTCCTGGCTGGTCATACCGGTGGATTTAATGCAGGGGAACACATAGAATGCTCCCTTGGGCTCAAAGCAGCTCAAGCCCATTTCGTTGAAAGAATGGACCAGCAGCCGCCGGCGGGCATCATATTCCGTCCGCATCCGGAGAATCTCTTCGTCACAGTCCCGGAGCGCCACCATAGCCGCATACTGGCTGGTGGTGGGGGCGGACATAATGCAGCTCTGATGGATTTTGGTCATCACCTTGATGATGGGGGCAGGGCCCAGAGCGTAACCCAGCCGCCAGCCGGTCATGGCATAGGTCTTGGAGAAGCCGTTGACCACAATGGTCCGCTCCGCCATACCGGGCAGGCTGGCAAAACAGCTGTGCTGCTGGCCGGAATAAACCAGTTCCCCGTAAATCTCATCGCTGAGAACCATAATGTCGGTTCCCTCCAGCACCTTGGCCAGGGCTTCAAAGTCCTCCCGGCTCATCTCAGCACCGGTGGGGTTGTTGGGATAAGGCAGGATAAGCAGTTTGGTTTTAGGGGTGATGGCAGCTTTCAGCTGTTCCGGAAGAAGCCGGAAATCATCTTCCTGCCGGGTGGCAACATGAACAGGCACTCCCCCGGTCAGGCTGGTAATGGGCTCGTAGCAGACAAAGCAGGGCTCGGGGATGATCACCTCGTCCCCCGGCTGGACCAAAGCCCGGATACACAGGTCGATGGCCTCGCTTCCCCCTACCGTCACCAGGACCTGGCTCATGGGGTCATAGTCCACCTCAAACCGGCGTTTCATATACCGGCAGATCTCCTGGCGCAGTTCTTTCAGGCCGGCGTTGGCGGTGTACCGGGTACGGCCCCGTTCCAGGCTCCGGATTCCCGCGTCCCGCACCGTCCAGGGGGTTTTGAAGTCAGGTTCCCCTACCCCCAGAGAGATGCAGTCCGGCATCTCTGCGGCCAGGTCAAAGAATTTTCGTATTCCCGAAGGCCGCATGGCAGCGGCGGCCGGGGCAATCAGCTTATCATAATCCATCACAGCACGGTACACTCTCTTTCATCGGGATCTTCTTCCAGGAAAAATTCTCCCGCCTTTTTGTAGGTCCGCAGGACAAAATGGGTGGCGGTGCTCAGCACATCGTCCAGAGGACTGAGCCGCTTGGCCACAAAGAGAGCGATTTCCTGGAAGCTCTTTCCCCGGATGACCAGCTGGATATCATATCCGCCGCTCATGAGCAGAACGCTTTCCACTTCCTCAAACTCGGCAATGGTGGCGGCAATTTCATCAAAGCCCCGGCTCTTCTTGGGCTTTACGGTCAGTTCGATGACGGCTTCCACCTGGTTTACCCCGGCCTTCTCCCAGTCCACCAAAGCCTGGAATCCCCGGATATAACCGGCGGCCTTGGCCTGGTCCAGCATTTCTCCTGCCTGCTGGGGGGTGACATTCAGCATTGCCGCCAGGTCCTCCAGGGGCAGGCGGGCATTCTTTTCCAAAATGTGAAGCAGTTGTTCCATGGTATCTTCTCCTATTCATCTATGGGTTTGGAGGGGCAGGCTCCCTGCCGTCCAGAATTCAGATACTAAACAGCTACATTATATCACAAACCAGTACCCAATAAAAGGGGAATCCTGTGCTCCCTGCCAGTTTTTACATTAAGGGCTACCCAAACCCTTCCCTATTTGGTATAATAAAGTCCAACCAAATCGTTAGGGGGTATTGTGTCCGATGAAAGCTGTTATCACTGTCATGGGAAAGGACTGCGTGGGTGTTATTGCCAAAATCAGCAACCTGTGCAGCCAGATGAATATCAATATTGAAGATGTGACCCAGAGCATTATGCAGGATATGTTCTGCATGATCATGCTGGTGAATCTGAGCAAGTGCAGCGTTTCCCAGGAGGAGGTCCGGGAAGCCTTTGCCCAGGCCGGCCAGGAACTGAAAATGCAGGTCACCTTTACCCGGCAGGAAGTGTTCTCTGCCATGCACGAGATTTGAGGTGGTTTCATGATCAATACCAAGGATATTCTGGAAACCATCGATATGCTCACCAGTGAAAATCTGGATGTGCGTACCGTTACCATGGGAATCAATCTGCTGGACTGCATTGACCCGGACCCTGACAAGGCCTGTCAGAAAATTTATGACAAGATCACTACCAAGGCCGCTCACCTGGTGGAAGAGGTGGACCGGATCGCCACCGAGTACGGTATTCCCATTATCAACAAGCGGATCAGCGTTACCCCCATTGCCATGCTGCTGGGCGCTGCTCCTGATGCAGACCCGGTCCAGTATGCCAAGACCCTGGATGCCGCCGCCAAGAAGGTAGGGGTGAACTTTATCGGAGGCTTTAGTGCTCTGGTCCACAAAGGCTTTTCCGCCGGGGATGAGCGGCTCATCCGTTCCATTCCCCAGGCTCTGGCCGAGACCGACATTGTATGCAGCAGCGTCAACATTGGCAGCACCAAAAGCGGCCTGAACATGGATGCCGTCCGGCTGATGGGTCAGGTGGTCCGGGATACTGCGGAAGCCACCAAGGACAACATGTGCATGGGCGCCGCCAAGCTGGTGGTATTCTGCAACGCTCCCGAAGATAACCCCTTTATGGCTGGTGCTTTCCACGGCGTTGGCGAGCCCGACTGTGTCATTCATGTAGGCGTTTCCGGGCCCGGTGCTGTCCGTGCCGCCCTGGCCAAACTGCCCAAGGACGCTCCCCTGGACCAGGTAGCCGAGCTGATCAAACGGACCGCTTTCAAAATCACCCGTCTGGGCCAGCTGGTAGCCAACCTGGCCAGCGAGGCTCTGGGGGTTCCTGCAAGTATCATCGACCTTTCTCTGGCCCCCACCCCCGCTGTTGGAGACAGTGTGGCCAACATTCTGGAAGAGATCGGCCTGGAGAGCTGCGGATGCTGCGGCACCACCGCTTGCCTGGCTATGCTCAACGATGCGGTCAAGAAGGGCGGCGTAATGGCCAGCAACCATGTGGGCGGTCTCAGCGGTGCTTTCATCCCCGTTTCCGAGGACGACGGCATGATCAAGGCTGCCACCTGCGGCAGCCTCACCCTGGAAAAATTGGAAGCCATGACCGCTGTCTGCAGCGTGGGCATCGACATGGTGGTTATTCCCGGTGACACCACCGCCGAGGTGATCAGTGCCCTAATTGCCGACGAAGCTGCCATTGGCATGGTAAACAGCAAGACCACTGCCGTCCGTGTTATTCCTGCCATCGGGCACCAAGCCGGAGATGTTCTGGACTTTGGCGGACTGCTGGGCTATGCACCCATTATGCCCATCAGCAAGTATGCTCCCGACGTGTTTATCCACCGGGGCGGCCGGGTACCCGCCCCCATGCAGGCACTGAAGAACTGATGGGTATGGACCAGTTTCCCCTCTTTGTCTGGACTGAAATTCTGGGCACTCTGGCTTTCTCCCTTGCGGGGGCAGCCAAAGCCATCCAGAAACAGATGGACTTGTTTGGGGTTCTTATGATGGGACTGACCACCGCCTTCGGGGGCGGTCTTGTCCGGGACCTGATTCTGGGGCATACCCCGCCCCGGGCCTTTGCCGATGCCCCCATGGTGCTGCTGGCCCTTGCAGGGGCCGCCGGAATGTTCCTGGTTTGCGAATGGAACTTTCTTCGCCGGCGTGGTACATCCTGGAAAGGGTTTGACCAGATCGTAAATATTTTCGATGCCTTGGGACTGGGTGCTTTCGCCATTCTGGGGACCCAGTCCGCACTGGACACTGGCTCCCGCAGTCTTCTGCTCTGTGTCTCTCTGGGGACCATTACCGGAGTGGGCGGAGGTGTTCTCCGGGACATTTTCTGTCAGGAAATTCCCTCCATCTTTGTAAAGCATATTTATGCTTTGGCCGCCATTCTGGGCAGCCTGGTCTACTTTTATCTCTGGAAAAGCGGGATGTCCCTCTCCATCATCGGAGTCATCGTAATTCTGCTGGTCTTCTTTATCCGACTGGCTGCCACCATCTGGCAACTGGACCTGCCTAAAATCCCGGAAGATAAACATTGAAACGCACAATGCAAGAGCCGCTCCGTATCGGAGCGGCTCTTTTTCCACAAAGAAACAGGCGGCAGAGAAATCTCTGCCGCCTGTTTTCAATTCAGATAACGGGAGTCCCCTCCCCTGCCGGTAAACTTACCAGAGGGAAACGACCTCGTTATAAAGGCCTTCGTAGCTCTTGGCGGACACATCCCAGCTGAAGTCGCACTCCATGGCACGCTTGACCAGGATCTGCCAGCCCTCATGCTTCCAGTAGCCTTCCTTGGCACGCCAGCAAGCCTCGTACAGCTCATGGGCATTGTAGTTGGCAAAGGTAAAGCCGTTGCCGTAGCCGTCGCCGCTGTCGTGGATGGAATCCCGCAGGCCGCCGGTTTCCCGGACTACCGGGATGGTGCCGTAACGGCAGGCCACCATCTGAGAAAGACCGCAGGGTTCGCTCTTGGAGGGCATGAGGAAGATATCTGCGCCGGCATAGATTTCCTGGGCCAGCTTGGCATCGAAGCCGATGTAAGTACCTACACGGCCGGGATGGCGGGCTGCCATGTCGCTGAAGAAAGCCTCATAGGCATATTCTCCGGTGCCCAGCACTACCAGCTGGATTCCCTGGTCGATAAGGCCCTCGGCAATATCCCGGACCAGGTCCACACCCTTGTGACCCACCAGACGGCTCACCATAGCCATAATGGGACTGCCGTCCTGGTTCAGATTGAACTTTTCCTGGAGTGCCTTCTTGCAGAGAGCCTTTCCTTCCGGGAAGGTTTCTGCGTCGTAGTTGGCAGGAATGTTGGGATCGGTAGCCGGGTCATTGACCACGGTATCAATGCCGTTGAGAATTCCGCAAAGCTTATACTGCTTCTGCCGGAGCAGTCCGTCCAGGCCATGGCTGAACCAGGGGTCCAGAATCTCCCGGGCATAGGTGGGGCTGACAGTGGTGATCTTATCAGCGCACTCGATGGCGCCCTTCATAAAGTTGGCGCAGCCGTCAAACTCCACAATGTGGGCGTCCCGGGCATTGATGCCGCAGGTATCCTCCAGAATCTCCAGGCCATACTTGCCCTGGTAGGCGATGTTATGGATGGTAAAGACGGTCTTGATATGGTTGAACTTGTCCAGATGGCGATAGTACAGGTTCAGGTAGACAGGAGTAAGAGCTGTCTGCCAGTCATTGCAGTTGATGATATTGGGGTTCCAGTCCAGGTAGAAGAGCATTTCCAGCACAGCGCGGGAGAAGAAAGCGAACCGCTCGCCGTCATCATAGAAGCCATACAGGCCGCTGCGCTTGAAGTAATACTCGTTGTCCAGGAAGTAGAAGGTGACCCCATCCTTAACGCAGGAGAACAATCCACAATACTGGCTCCGCCAGCCTACCGGAACACCAAAGTTGGTAATATACTGCAGCTCATCCTTGAATCTTAGATCTTCATACAAGGGAATTACCACACGGCAATCTACTCCGTCCTTGACCAATGCCTTGGGCAGAGCACCTGCCACATCTGCCAATCCACCGCTTTTGGCGAAAGGAGTCGCTTCGCTGGCCGCATACAGAATATTCATAGTCAATCCTCCTTTACAAATAAATGGGCGCAAGAGCGTTATTGCCCTTGCGCCCCTAAGGCGGTTTCCCCTTCCTGCTGAGGATCCCAGCAGGAAGAGGCCGCCGGCAGGGGTGCCGGGGAGGGGCAGCCCCTATCAACGATCAGACTACGTGATACTTGGCCACGTAGACAGGGAAGGTGTCGGTGCCGGACAGTTCCTTGGCGGCAGTGATCCGGACATTCTTGTCGGTGACCACATACTCCACCTTGGCATCGGCTTCCACCACGGTATCCTGCATGAGAACACAGTTCTTGACCTTGGCACCCTTCTTGACGGTGACGCCTCTGAACAGGACACAGTTTTCCACTTCGCCCTCAATGGTGCAGCCGTCGGCTACCAGAGAATTGGTGACCTTGCTGCCCATGATGTAACGGGTGGGGTTATCGTCACGAATCTTGGTGTAGATGGGTGCGCCCTTGAACAGAGCATTCAGATTCTCGGTATCCAGCAGCCGCATATTCTCGTCGAAGTAGCTCTTCAGGTCGGCAATGCGGGCCACATATCCTTCGTACTTGTAGGACTGAACATTCAGCAGGTTCAGGTTCCGGGCCAGAATATCCCGCTCGAAGTATACGATACCCCGGACCATGGCATCCTGGACCAGCTGGATCAGATGCTCACGCTCCAGCACATAGATATTCATGCACAGGTTCCGCTTGCCGGGACGGTAGTCTCCGCTGAGCAGTTCCTTTACACGGCCATTCTCATCCAGAACCAGGGTGTAGTTGTCGTTCCGGGCTCCCTCGGGAATCTCGGACTCGTTGTAAACTACGGTGACATCTGCACCGGAAGCTTTGTGCTTGGCGATCAGATCGCCGAAGTCAAAGTTTACAGCCACGATGGTATCGGCCAGGATCACATACTGCTCCTTCTGATCCTTCAGGTAGGACAGGATGCTGCTCATAGCGTCCACACGGCCGCTGTACATCTTCACGTTCCGCTCTGCATAGGGAGGAACCATGTTCAGACCGCCACGCTTACGGGACAGGTCCCACTCACGGCCGGAGCCCAGGTGGTCCATAAGGGAGTGATAGTTCCGGCGAACGATCACGCTTACATTGTCAATACCGCAGTGGGCCATGCTGGACAGCATGAAGTCAATCATCCGATACCGACCTGCAAAGGGGATGGATGCCACAGTACGCTCGGCCACCAGTTCAGGGACCAGATTGTCATAGCTATTGGGGAAGATAATGCCCAGAGCGCTTCCCTCTTTACCAGTTACCATTGTCAGCATTCTACTGCACCCTCCTTCACATCATGACGAACCATGGCCTTGGGACCTACCACTGCACCGGCTCCGATCTTAACGCCGCTGCCTACGGTGGCTACGCCGTTTTCTCCATCCTGAGGCATAGCGCCCACCTTGGCGCCCTCGCCGATCACTACATTTTCAGCCACGATGCAGTGTTTGACCACAGCGCCCCGCTTGATGACGGTGCCGCCCATGACCACTGCATCTTCTACCTCTGCGCCTTCCTCTACGGTAACGCCGGCAAAGATAACGCTGTGCTTGATGTTGCCGTCAATGACACAGCCTTCGGTGATCATTGCGTTCTCTACAACGGCACGGGTGCCGATCTTCTGAGCAGGCAGGCCGCTGTTCCGGCTGTAGATCTTCCAGTGCTCGTCAAACACGTCCATGCCGGAGTTCTCGGGGTCCAGCACTTCCATGTTGGCTTCCCACAGGCTGCTGATGGTTCCCACGTCCTTCCAGTAGCCATCGAAATGATAAGCATACATGGCACGGCCGTCCCGCAGCAGGTTGGGGATGATGTTGTTGCCGAAGTCGTTCTCGGAGTTGGGGTCAGCTTCGTCCTCCTCCAGGTACTTCTTAAGTACATCCCAGTTGAAGATGTAGATACCCATGGAAGCCAGGTTGCTCTTGGGATTCTTGGGTTTCTCCTGGAACTCGGTGATACGGTCATTCTCATCGGTGACCATCAGGCCGAACCGGGGAGCCTCCTCCCAAGGCACTTCCATAACAGCCACAGAGAACTCGGCGCCCTTTTCCTTGTGGAACTTCAGGAAATCGCTGTAGTCCTGCTTGCAGATCTGGTCGCCGGACAGGATGATAACATACTTGGGGTCATACCGCTCAATGAAGGAAATGTTCTGATAGATGGCGTTGGCAGTGCCCTTGTACCAGTCAGACCCTTTTGCCTTCTGATAGGGAGGCAGTACATGAACGCCTCCGTACAGCCGGTCCAAATCCCAGGGCTGGCCGTTTCCGATATACTCATTGAGGACCAGAGGCTGATACTGGGTCAGCACACCCACGGTATCAATGCCGGAGTTGACGCAGTTGGACAGCGGAAAATCGATGATACGATATTTACCGCCGAACGGAACTGCGGGTTTTGCCAGCTTTTCGGTCAGTGCGTAAAGACGAGAGCCCTGTCCGCCGGCAAGAAGCATTGCGATAAGTTCTTTTGCCATATTGATTTCTCCCCTTAAATTTCGGTGTGACCACCGTTATTACTATATCCTGAAATAAGATCTCTCTTATTTTTCGGTGCTTTTAGTCTTGGCGGTCTTCTTTTTGGGTTCCGCCTTGGAGGCTGTCTTCTTGGCAGCCGGCTTCTCCTGGGGCACTTCCAGATAGATGGTGCTCAGAGGAGGAATGGTGATGGAGATATGCTGGTCAAAGCCATGCATAGCCCCCTTCTTGCTCCGCAGGGCCTTATTGTGGATGCCGCTTCCGCCGTAGGCCTTATCGTCACTGTTGAGCAGTTCCTTGTAGTATCCGGCTACCGGCACGCCCATATCGTACTTTTCCCGGAGCACGGGGTTGAAGTTGCAGACCACCATGATCTGGTTGCCCTTGGCATCCTTCCGGAGGAAAGCCACAATGGACTGCTTGTGGTCATCGGGGACGATCCACTGGAAGCCCTCCCAGCTGTAGTCCACCTGCCAGAATTCCGGATGGTCCAGATAGAACTTGTTCAGGGCCTTCACATAATTCCGCAGCTGCTGGTGCTTTTCGTACCCCATCAGGAGCCAGTCCAGAGGTTTGGCCTCGTTCCATTCAATGAACTGGCCGAACTCCTGGCCCATGAACAGGAGCTTTTTGCCGGGGTGGGCCATCATGTAACCGTAGAAGGTACGCAGGTTGCTGAATTTAGCCTCGTAGTCTCCCGGCATTTTATTGATGAGACTGCACTTCCCGTGAACCACTTCGTCGTGGCTGATGGGAAGGACAAAGTTCTCGCTGAAGGCGTAGAAGAAGCTGAAGGTGACCTTGTTGTGGTTGCCGGACCGGAACAGGGGGTCGGTGGACATGTAGGAAAGCATGTCGTTCATCCAGCCCATATTCCACTTGAAGTTGAAGCCCAGGCCGCCGTCTGCCGCCGGTTTGGAAACCATGGGGAAAGCGGTGGATTCCTCGGCAATCATCATCTTGTAAGGATAACGGCCCAGAATGGTAGTGTTCAGCTTTTTCAGGAAATCAATGGCTTCCAGGTTTTCCTTTCCGCCATACTTGTTCTGTTCCCATTCGCCGTCCCGGCGGTTGTAGTCCAGATAAAGCATACTGGCTACTGCATCCACTCGCAGGCCGTCGATATGGTACTTTTCGATCCAGAACAGAGCGCTGGAAACCAGGAAAGACTGGACTTCGTTCATGCCGAAGTTGAAGACCATGGTCCCCCACTCCTTATGCTCGCCCCGGCGGGGGTTGGGGTCCTCATAGCAGGGGGCTCCGTCGAAGTTGTAAAGGCCGTAAGCATCCTTGGGGAAATGGGCGGGGACCCAGTCCATGATAACGCCGATTCCTGCTTTATGGCACTTGTTTACAAAGTCCATAAAGTCATGGGGAGTTCCGTACCGGCTGGTGGGAGCAAAGTAGCCCGACACCTGGTAGCCCCAGCTTCCGTCAAAGGGATACTCCGTGATGGGAAGCAGTTCCAGATGGGTGTATCCCATCTCCTTTATGTAGGGAATCAGCTCATCGGCCAGTTCGGAATAGTTGTAAGGGATGTCCCCTTCCTTCATCTTCCAGCTGCCTGCATGGAGCTCATAAATGTTGATGGGGCTGTTGATCACGTCTTTCTTCTGCTGGGCCTTTACCCAGGCGGAGTCAGACCATTTGTAATGCTCAATGTCATAGACCTTGCTGCCGTTGGAGGGGCGGGTCTCTGCATGGAATGCATAGGGGTCTGCCTTGAAAGCCAGTTCATCGGAAGGGGTGGTGACGCAGTATTTATATACATCGTATTCCTTCATACCAGGGATGAAAGCTTCCCAGATCCCGTCATCCACCTTCTGCATGGGATGGCTGCCGGGTACCCAGCTGTTGAAGTCTCCCACCACGCTGACGGCTTTTGCATGAGGAGCCCAGACACGGAACACAACGCCCTTTTCTCCGCCCTGTGTAGTAATATGAGCGCCGAAATAGCGATATGCTTCATAGTTGGTACCCTGCTTAAAAAGGTAGATGGGCAAATCGGATTCTTTTACCGGGGTTTTATTTACAGTCACTTCCGACATGATTGTTTCTCCTCTCGAAAAGGTGCTTTCAGTTATCATTATCATACCGTTTCCTGGTATTTTTTTCAAGGGTTTTCTGTTGTAAAGCACTAGAATTTCCAAAAACATTTTTTACCTTTTAGTTGTTTTTCACAAATATTTGACAATGTTCTGGGCATATCGTGCAAAACCCCTTTCCCTGCCGTTTTCCCCCCTGTTTTTTACGCAAAAAAAGGACGGTCCCGGTAAAATTTATACCGGGACCGTCCTCTGCAATTTTATTCAGCGGGCTGATTTGCCGCCATGTCTTCGGCAGCAATATAGATATTGACCTGCCACACCTCGTTTATGAGACTTTCAATATAGGATTCATAATACAGGTCCACCAGGGCATGACCGGCAGAGAGCGCCGTGCCGGTATCCGCAGCCACACAGTAACCATAAACAAATCTTCCGTCCGTGGAGGTGATATACATTTTGGTTCCGTATGGAATCACATTGGGATTCACGGCGCAGGTACCGTAATTCAGTTCCATGCCGGAAGCACCCTTGGCAGTGCTGCTGGCAGAATAGCCGGTGGCCCGGCCGGTGTAGGCCAGCACATAGCCTTCGGGGACACCGTCCACCACCTCGGGGCCCTCCATATCGGACACCGGAACGCCTTCCCCGTAAACCTTGATGATCTGGTCTACCGGTTCCTGAATGACCCCCTGGGTCTCATATTCCACATTCTGAAGCTGGCCGTCATAGTAGACCTCGGTCACCTCCACAGAGGCGATTCCGTCCACCCCCTCCCGGGATATGATCTCCCGGTCAGGGTACCGGACCAGCAGACTGCTTTCCTGATATTCCGTTTCATAGGGGATGGGGGCTTCGGTAAGGTATACCTCCTTGGTCACCCGGTAGAGGGTGGCGCTGGCAGCCTGACGGGGTGCCTCGTCCAGGGAAGGCTCGGATATATCCTCCTCCCCTACCTCCCAGCCCCCCTGCTGGAAAAGTTCCCGCCAGGTGGTTCCCTGGCCGGCATTGAGGGTTATGGTGGTGCTTCCCTCGTTGGCAGTGTTCAGTTCTACGGTGAAGCTGGGGTAAACAGTAAGACGGGAGCTTTTCCATCCGGTTTTTTCCAGGACGGCGCCATCCCCTTCTTCCAGGGTGATTCCCACGCAGTCCAGCACCCGCTGGGCATTGGGAAGAAATATGGTTGCGGAAGACCGGGGCTCCTCCTCCAGGTCCACCCACACAGTGACAGTGCGGGTAAGGCTATACTGGACCAGGAGCAGAATGGTCAGCAGCAACCCTCCTATAAGGATTGCCTGGGCCCGGGCTTCGTTTTCCTTTCTCCAGGAAAGAAGCTGTTCCCAGAACCTTGTTTTGGTCAGCACAGTGGCTCCTCCTTTTATGGTTTCCCTTTTCCGGCATATTCCTGGAAAAGAGAGCATTGCTTTTTCACAAAAAAAGGGCCTTCCTCAGGAAGGAAAGCCCATCTTTTCTGTAAGGCTCAAGTCCATACAGGACCGACGCCGGAAGAATCATTCCGTTCCTCCAGGCACGGTGGCTATTATACATTAATTAGAAGGATTTGTCCACTGTTATTTTTCGCCAAAGTACCTTATTTTTCCTCTTTGGACTCATACCAGCGGGTGGAAAGATACCAGGACATCAGGTAGAGGACCACCAGTCCAACCCCCAGTATCCAGCCTGTGGGGACCTTGACTTCCTGGAATATCATCACCAGGGCACCGCTCAGGGCACAGCTGACCAGAAAGACCAGATAGTAGGCCATTCTCCCCTTCTCTATTCCCAGCCGGAAGAGAAAGGGCAGTATCAGGGACATCATCCCCACCGACATTCCGAACAGGAGCGGGATCATCTCGCCCCCTTCAAAGAAAGGCCGTCCAGTATAAAGGTTCTTTCCCACAAGGGCTGCTGCCAGTATCCCCAGCAGAACAAGCTGAAGCAGCAGTAACATAATATATTTTGCCCCCACCATCTGCCCGGTTTTGCAGGGTAAGGTCCCGCAATATTGATTCCATCCGCTCCTTTCGTCGTAGCTCATAAGGGTGGTGATCATTCCGCTGACCACAACCACATGGTAGACCATGGCTATGGACTCCTGTCCGGTCAAAAAGAAAATCACACTGATGGGCAGAGCTATCAGCAGATATCTGCGGCAGTAAAATGCCAGCATCCGAATATCCTTCCAAATCAAGCCTTCCATGGTGCTCATTCTGCCTTCTCCTCCTTTACAAGCTGCACAAACAGTTCTTCAATGGATACCGGGCCTACTTCCGTTCCCCTGGGCAGTCTGTCACGCAATACCAGAGCTTCCGTGCCATAGGGTGTCACCCGTTTATGGCAGACAGCCGCCGGGTCCAGAGCCTCCAGCTGGCTGCGGCTCCCCCGGAAAATCCCGTACTCTTCCAGCAGCCGGTCCTTCTCCTCCCACAGGAGCAGCCGTCCTTTATGCAGGAAGGCAATATAGTCGCAAAGCTTTTCCAAATCGCTGACAATGTGGGAGGAGATAAGAATACCATGTTCTTCATCCGTTACAAATTCCCGGAGAATATCCAGCAGTTCATCCCGGGCCACAGGGTCCAGTCCGCTGGTGGCCTCATCCAGAATCAGGAGTTTGCTTTTGTGGGAAAGAGCCACCGCCAATCCCTGCTTCATTTTCATTCCCTTGGAAAACTCCTGGAAGGGTTTATCCCAGGGCAGGGCAAATTTCCGAATCAGCTCTTTATACCGCTCCGGCTCCCAGCTGCGGTAGATTTTGCTCATCATCTTTCCGGTCTGTGCCGGGGTAAGGCATCCGGGCAGCCCCACCTCGTCCATCACTACGCCGATTTCCTCTTTGAGCAGAGTATCCCTCTCCCCATTCTCCCGGCCCAGGATAGAGATGGTTCCCCCGTCTTTCTGCAGCAGCCCCAGCATCAGCTTGATGGTGGTGCTTTTCCCCGCCCCGTTCTCTCCGATCAGGCCCAGGATGCATCCACCGGGCAGAGTGAAAGTAATTCTGTCCAGGGTGAAGTCACCCCGTTTCTTGGTCAGATCCTTTAATTCGATGGTGTTCATTCTTCTCCCTCCAATGCAAAGCGAATCATTTCCTCCAGTTCCGCACGCTCCAGGCCGCAGCAGGCAGCCAGCCGCCGAATCTGTTCCAAATGTTCTTCAATCTTTTTCAGATTTTCCTCCCGGATAAGCTGAGTATTCTTGGGCGCCACGAAACAGCCTTTTCCCTGAACGGTGTAAATGAATCCCTCCCGCTCCAACTCATCATAGGCCCGCTTGGTAGTGATAAAGCTGATTCTCAAATCCCGGGCCAGCCCCCGAATAGAGGGAAGCATCTCGTCCTGGCTCAGGGCTCCGCTCATGATCTGGGCCTTGATTTGGGTGGATATCTGGTCATAAATAGGTGTACCGCTTTTATTGTCAATGAGGATTTCCAACCCCTCACCTCCCCAACTGTATATCTATAATATATACAGTTATAACAGTTATGTCAATAGAGAAAAGTTATTTAAAACAAAAAACCGGCCCCTTTCAGGGCCGGTCCTTCTGTTGCCGTACGCAAAATCTTGCATTCAATGCATAAATTACGGCTCTATTATACCAGGCTGCCGCCCAGCGCTTCGCAGGCCGTAAGGGCATCCTCATCCGGGTATCCGTTGCAGATGACGCTTTCCCAGGCCAACCGGGCACCGTCCTCTCCACAGCGCTCTTCCCAGGTGCGCATCCACTCCCCGTCGCCCCATCCATAGGAACCGAAGAGGGCTATCTTCTTGCTGGCAAGTTTTGTTTCGCAGGCAGAGAACATGGGTTCAAACTCGCTTTCCTCCAGTTGCTCTGCTCCCATGGAGGGACAGCCGAATGCAATTGCAGAGAAGTCATCCATCTGCTCCGGACCAAATTCCGGGGCTGTAAAGAGCACCGCTTCCCCGCCCTTTGCCTGAATTCCATCCGCTACAGCCTGGGCCATGGCCTGGGTATTTCCCGTGCCGCTCCAATAAACCACTGCGATTTTGCTCATACTTTATCACTGCCTTTCTTATGAAAAATCATTTATAATCAAGAAGCTTGATCTGCCACAGCCAGTCCCTCGATGGGTTGACCCTGCTGCCACCGAAGGCAGTAAGCCCTGGTACAGTCTTTATATTTTTGGAACAATGCTTTTGCCCGTTCCTCGTCTCCGTATACTTTCCAGCAGCCGGAACATTTATGATTTTCCGCCTTGTTCCGGATGAATCCCAGCACGTCCTCCGGCGGATAGCTGAGGAACAAACCGATTTCATGGGGAAATTCTTCCTGAGTTTCCAGCCGCTGAATCAACCGGACAATGCACCGGTCCGCCTGGGCAGGGACATACTCCTTTTCCTCCAGAATTTCCCGGGCCTGCCGGTCAGCTAAATCCGCAGCCAAAGCCTTGGGACGGTACAAATAGATAAGCGCTCTCCCCTCCTTCATCCGAAGGGGCAGGACCCGCAATCCCTTGGGCCCCAGTTTCTGGTTCAGAATACGGATTTCCCGGGTAAGCTGTGTCTTGCTGCTGTAAAAACAGGAGAACAGATTTCCCGTTTTTATCCCTGCCAGAGTAGGAGAACAATGGCGGACTATCATTTCTTCAGACATAACTTCACCCTGCTTTCATTAAATTTAAACCTATAGTTAGCAGCAGCTAACCTTTTGGCTGAAAAATATTCTTTCTTTCCCGGGAAAGAAAGAACTCCTTTTTAGTTAGCCATTGCTAACTACCTAAATTATACCCGCCTTTCAAGAAATGTCAATACTGTCTTGAAAGATTTTTCCTGTAAAGAAAAAGGGAGGAGACCCTCCCGGGTCTCCTCCCTTTTGTAATTTTGCTTGTTGGCTTGCCCCATTACTCAATGGCAATGAAGTGCTGTTCGGGCAGCTTGGGCTGGTCTACTTCGGGCAGAGACAGCCGCAGGATACCATCCTCAAACTTGGCGTGGATGTCCTTGGGCTCCAGGTTCTCACCTACATAGAAGCTCCGGCTGCACTGGCCTGCATACCGCTCCTGGCGGATGTAATGGCCCTGCTTATCCTGCTGGTCCTTATCCAGACCCTTGGCTGCGCTGATGGTCAGGTAACCATCTTTCAGTTCAATATTGATCTCGTCCTTCTTAAAGCCGGGCAGGTCAATATCCATCTCGTAGCCGCCATCGGTCTTCCGGACATCGGTCCGCATAATGGCCTTGGCATTTTTGCCGTACAGAACCCGATCCACATCGTACATGGGACGGAAAGCGTTATCAAACAGTTCATCAAACAGGTTTTCACCAAAAACAACAGGCAACATAAGTCATTCCTCCAATTCTGTTCCGTATTGCACGGCCCGTAGCTGTGGGGAGAAACCCTCGCAGTGGCGAGCTTTGCTGCGCTGCGGCCGCCTGGCAGCGGCCTTTCCTGAACCTTTTGTCTTGGAAGATGTTCTGCGCTTTTTGCACCTTTTCATCTCCCTCTCTCAAGGTTCACCTTTAGTATACCCCATTTTTTAGCACTGTCAATAGGAGAATGCTAAAATTAATAAATTTATCACATTTTCAATTTTTCTTCCTTGTTTTTGCGGTACATTCCCTACTTCTTGACCGTTTTTTAGCAATCAATATAACAATCTGCTAATATATTAGGTCTCGTTATAACGGAGCAAGCAAAATTCCCCTTCAATTCAGGAAATAAGTTTTCTAACAGGAATGTGCGCCCGCTCCCGGCAACGCCATGACTCCCGACACAAAAAAAACAGCACCCCTCTCGGAGTGCTCTTGGATAACAATATTCCAAATCAGCGCTTGCTAAACTGGGGAGCGCAGCGGTTTTAAGGGCAGAGCCGTTAAAATGCAGGCCGGTGGCCTGCAAGCTGCCAGGGCTCCCGGCACAAAAAAAGAGCACCCCTCTCGGAGTGCTCTTGGATAGGCCAATATTCCAGATCAACGCTTGGAGAACTGGGGAGCGCAGCGGTTTTAAGGGCAGAGCCGTTAAAATGCAGGCCGGTGGCCTGCAAGCTGCCAGGGCTCCCGGCACAAAAAAAGAGCACCCCTCTCGGAGTGCTCTTGGATAGGCCAATATTCCAGATCAACGCTTGGAGAACTGGGGAGCCCGACGGGCAGCCTTCAGACCGTATTTCTTACGTTCCTTCATACGAGGATCGCGGGTCAGGAAGCCAGCCTTCTTCAGGATGGGCCGCATCTCAGGGTCAACCTGGAGCAGAGCCCGGGACAGGCCATGACGGATAGCGCCAGCCTGGCCGGAAACGCCGCCGCCGGCTACCCGCACTACCAGGTCATACTTGCCGGAAGTGCTGGTCAGCTCCATGGGGCTGCGAACGATGAGCTTCAGGGTCTCCAGACCAAAGTAATCGTCGATGTCTCGGCCGTTGATGGTGATCTTACCGGTACCGTTGTAGACACGAACACGGGCAACAGAATGCTTACGACGGCCGGTGCCGTAGAAGTAAGATTTGGACTCGTACATATTCAATTGCCTCCCTTATCAAATTTCAACTGCTTCGGGCTTCTGAGCAGCATGGTCATGCTGAGCGCCCTTGTAGCAGTGCAGGCGGGTCATAGCCTTTGCGCCCAGGCTGTTGCTGGGGACCATGCCCTTAACGGCAATGAACATTGCCTTGTCGCTGTTCTCGGCCATGAGAGTCTTGTACTGAGTCTCCTTCAGACCGCCGATCCAGCCGGAGTGGGTCCGATAGTACTTCTTCTCCAGCTTCTTGCCGGTGAGAACAGCCTTATCGGTGTTGATGATGACTACGAAGTTGCCGCAGTCAACATTGGGGGTGTAATCGACCTTGTTCTTGCCACGCAGCAGCACAGCGGCCTTAGCAGCGGTACGGCCCAGGGGCTTGCCGGCTGCATCAATAACGAACCACTTGCGCTCGACCTGTGCGGGCTTAACCAAAGTAGTGCTCATATTGGTTTTCCTCCACTTAATTTCTTCTCTATCGGGTAGACGGCATAGCGCCGCTTTTTGACAGCAAGTTGATTATATCCAACGGGAAAGGTAAAGTCAATACTTTTTTCGTTTCATTTTAATTTATTTTTAAATCGCTCTTCTATTCTCTTGTATTCTCCCATTTTCTCTTGTTTTCTAATTTGGCAATTTTAAAAATTGTTACATCTTCCGGTTCCGCCATTCTGCCAGAAATTTTGTTTCGGTTTTTGTGTACTTTGCCGGGAAGATTTGTTATAATACCTTATAAAGCAACCAGAAGGAGGACAAGCGGTGCAGCGTCTGGAAGGGCTGGCCCGGAAGGCCATACAAGACTATGAAATGATTCAGTCCGGAGACCGGATCTGTGTAGGGGTATCAGGGGGAAAGGACAGCGTGGCTCTGGTCACTGCCCTGGCTCATCTGCGGCGTTACCTGGGCCGGGAGTTTTCCCTGGTGGCCCTGACCCTGGACCCTCAGTTCGGAGGGCAGGCTACCGACTACTCCCCTCTTGTGGAATACTTTGCTTCCCTGGACGTGGAGTATCATATTCAGCCTACCGACATTGGCCGGATCATTTTTGAGGAACGGAAGGAGACCAACCCCTGCGCTCTCTGTGCCAAGTTCCGCCGTGGAATGCTTCACAACAAAGCCAAGGAACTGGGCTGCAACAAGGTAGCCCTGGGTCATCATCTGGATGATGCCATAGAAACCTTTTACATGAATCTTTGGAAGGAAGGACGAATAGGCTGTTTCAGTCCCGTCACCTATCTTTCCCGAAAAGAGATCACCCTCATCCGTCCCTTCCTGCTGGCTCAGGAAAGCGACATCCGCCGGGCTGTGGCCCGAACCGGGATGCCGGTGGTAAAAAGCCGCTGTCCCGTGGACGGCCACACCACCCGGGAATCCACCAAGCAGTTTGTGGAGGAGATGGCCCGGAAGGACAAAGCCTTCCGGCAGAAGACCCTCACCGCTCTTCAGGACAGCGGTATCGATGGGTGGGCTCCCGTTCATCAGGGAAGGATGAAATCCAGACACTCTCAGGAGGAATCCTATGAAATTATTTGAGAAACACTGCTGGGCAGAAATTGACCTGGATGCCCTGCGGCACAATTACAATGAGGTGGCCAAGATGGCCGGTTCCACTCCCATCTGCGGAGTGGTCAAGGCAGATGCCTACGGCCACGGAGATCTGATGGTGGCCCGGACCCTGTCGGACTGCGGCGCCCAGTGGTTTGCCGTCAGTTCCCTGCGGGAGGGGGTCCGGCTCCGGAAAGGCGGAATCACTCAGCCCATTCTGGTTCTGGGCTATGCAGACCCCGCCCTGGCCGTTGAGATGCACTCTTACAATCTGACCCTGTCCCTTCCCAGTCTGGACTGGGCCAAGGCCGCCAGCAAGGCTGCCGTGGAAGCCGGGGTGACCCTGGACTGCCAGCTCAAGCTGGACACCGGAATGGGACGCATCGGCTTCTGCCTGCGGGGAGACCTTGCCCGGGAGCGACAGGCCATTCTGGAATCTGCCAGGCTGCCCGGGCTCCATATTACCGGAGCCTTCCAGCATTTCTCTGCTGCGGACAGCACCCAGGATTCCGACCGGGCTTACACCGACACCCAGAAAATGCTCTTTGACATGGCCATTAAAGAACTGCGGAACCGTGGCCTGGCCCTGGAAACTGTCCACTGCTGCAACAGCGCCGCCCAGGCACTCCATCCCGAATGGCAGTACAGCATGGTACGGGCAGGCATCATCCTCTACGGCTGCAACCCCAGTCCTCAGGTTCCCCTGCCCCAGCTTCGGCAGGTCATGACCCTGAAATCTGTCATCACCCACATCAAAACAGTGGAACCCGGCCGGTACATCAGCTACGGACGGACCTACCAAAGTCCTATTCACGGGCGGATCGCTACCCTGGCCGCAGGGTATGCGGACGGCTATCCCCGGCTGCTCTCCAACCTGGGCCTGGTAACCATCCGGGGCGTTGCTGCTCCGGTAGTGGGCCGGGTCTGCATGGACCAGCTGATGGTGGATGTGACCCACATTCCCGATGCCGCACTGGGAGACGAAGTCGTTCTCTTTGGTCCCAACCAGGCCGGCGACGATGTGGAGGCCGTAGCCGCCAAAACCGGTCTTATCACCTATGAAGTGCTCTCCCAGGTAAACCGCCGGGTCCCCCGGGTCTATCTGGAAGGGGGAAAAGTAACAGAAGTTCTGGACTATCTGGACCCCACACTATAAAATCAAGGAGGAAACCCCTTTGAATCAGGAAAATATTCGGAATTTTTGTATCATTGCCCATATTGACCACGGAAAGTCTACCCTGTCTGACCGGATTCTGGAAAAGACCCACAGCGTGGACCAGCGGCGGATGGAAGACCAGCTTCTGGACGATATGGAGCTGGAACGGGAACGGGGCATTACCATCAAGGCCCGGGCAGTAACCATGGATTATACTGCCAAGGACGGCCAGACCTACCAGCTCAACCTCATCGACACCCCCGGCCACGTAGACTTCAGCTACGAAGTGAGCCGGAGTCTGGCTGCCTGCGAAGGCGCTGTTCTGGTGGTGGACGCCAGCCAGGGTGTGGAAGCCCAGACCCTGGCCAACACCTACCTGGCTTTGGAACACGACCTGGAGCTGGTGCCTATCCTTAACAAAATCGACCTTCCCAGCGCCGACCCTGACCGGGTTGCCCATGAAGTGGAGGACGTGATTGGTCTTCCCTGCCTGGACGCCCCCCGGGTTTCCGCCAAGCTGGGAATCGGCATTGAGGATGTGCTGGAGCGGGTGGTAGCCGAAATTCCCGCCCCCAAGGGCGACCCCAACGCCCCCCTGAAGGCCCTGATTTTTGACAGTGTCTACGACAGCTACAAAGGGGTTATCGTCTATATCCGGGTGATGGAGGGCACTGTACGGGCCGGAGACACCATCAAGATGATGAGTACCGGCGCCACCTTCCAGCTGGTAGAGGTAGGCCACATGGGCGCCACCGAACTGATTTCCACCGGAGAACTCCAGGCAGGTCAGGTAGGCTACCTGACCGCCAGCATCAAGACAGTCCGGGATACCCAGGTGGGCGACACCGTCACCCTGGCTTCCAATCCCACCGCCCAGCCCCTGCCCGGGTACCGCGCCGTAAAACCTATGGTGTTCTGCGGCATCTACCCTGCTGACGGCGCCAAGTACCCCGACCTGAAAGATGCCCTGGAAAAGCTGCAGCTCAATGATGCCAGCCTCAGCTACGAACCGGAAACCAGTGTGGCCCTGGGTTTTGGATTCCGGTGTGGATTCTTGGGGCTGCTCCACATGGAGATCATCACCGAGCGGCTGGAGCGGGAGTTTGACCTTGACCTTATCACCACCGCTCCCAGCGTAGAGTACCGGATCACCCTGACCACCGGCGAGGTCATCACCATTTCCAACCCCACCAACTATCCCGACCCCAGCCGGATTGCCAAGCAGGAAGAGCCCTATGTGGACGCACACATCTATACTCCCAACGAATATGTAGGCAGTCTGATGGATCTCTGCCAGATGCGCCGGGGCAAGCTGATCAACATGAAATACCTGGACGATGTGCGGGTGGACCTGCACTATGAACTGCCTTTGGGCGAAATCGTCTACGATTTCTTTGATGCCATCAAGAGCCGGAGCAGGGGTTACGCCAGCTACGACTACGAGATGAAGGGATTCCAGGAGAGCAAGCTGGTCAAGCTGGACATCCTCCTCAACGGAGAGATGGTAGATGCCCTGAGCATGATCGTATTTACCGACAGCGCCTACGCCAAGGCCCGGAAGCTCTGCGAACGGCTGAAGGAGAACATTCCCCGTCAGATGTTCGAGGTTCCCATTCAGGGCGCCGTGGGCGGCAAAATCATCGCCCGTGAGACCGTCAAGGCCCTCCGGAAGGATGTGCTTGCCAAGTGCTACGGCGGCGACATTACTCGTAAGAAAAAGCTGCTGGAAAAGCAGAAGGAAGGCAAAAAGAAGATGCGCCAGCTGGGCACCGTACAGCTTCCCAGCGAAGCCTTTACCGCTGTTCTCAAGCTGGACAGCGACGACTGATGCCAATCAAAAAGGAGCCGTCTCCCGGATGGAAGCGGCTCCTTTTTATGTATTTCAGATTTTTATGACCTTTTTTCCGGTGCTCTCCTCCAGGAAAGCGGCAAACTCTTCCGGGGTTCCCCCGGTGATTCCGTTTTTATCATAGGCCTGGGCATGGTTTTTGCTGAATACAAAGACAATATATTCCCCTGTATCCACCAGTTCCTGAACCCTGTCATAGAAAAAGGCAGAATTCCCCACCTGAGTGGAAGAGACAAACTGCTCCTTCTCAAAAGTAGCAGTCACATCCTGGGTGCCGGGAAGCATTCTTTTCCTGACAAAATAGCCGTTGATCTGGTCCTCCCAAAAGAGCACCGCCAGAAGCATCAGCGCTACTCCCAGATTGAGCCACTGTCGTCCGCTTGAAGGGAATCCCAGCCCTTCCTCGCTTACAAAAGCCAGCAAAAAACTGAGTACTGCCATCAGAGTTCCAAAAAAGCGGGAACGGCGGCTCCGCTTTTTCCGCACGGTTTTTCTCAAGGCTTTTGCAAGGGTAGACGCAGTCTTTTGGTCATAGCGAGTCTGTACCACAAATCCCATAAAGGTTTACTCCTTCTCTTCAAATATAAAAAAGCCGGCAGAGGACTTGACTGTTCCCTGCCGGCTTTGTCTTTGTCAGGCTTAGTCCCTGTTGGTCCGAGCCAGAAGCCGAAGGATGAACAGGAAAATATTGATGAAGTCCAGATAGAGTTCCAGAGCGCCCATGAGGCTCAGCTTGGAAGCCATCTCCCCCTGGCCGCCGGTAGCGTAGTACATTGCCTTGATTTTCTGGGTATCATAGGCAGTATAGGCCATAAAGATAACCAGGCCCACAGCACAGTAAATCAGTTCCATCATGCCGCCGCCCATGAACAGCATAACCACGCTTACAAGAAGCATGGCTACCAGGCCGCCGAAGAGGCGGGGGCCCCAGCTGGACAGGTCCTTCTGGGTCACATAACCATAGACAGCCATTACACCAAAGTAGAGGGCCGCTGCCAGGAAGGCGAAGACCAGGGTTCCCAGGTCATACACCAGGAAGTAGCAGCTGAACACCAGTCCATTGATGAAGGAGTATCCTGCCAGCAGGCTGGCGGCGCCTCCAAAGGACATCCTTTGAATCCGTGCGCTGAATACCACCACCAGAACCACTTCCAGAATGGTGAGAGCAAAGATGATTCCGGTAGAGAACAAGGGGACATACAGTCCGGTCACTGCGGTGAGCAGTGCGGTGACAAAGGTAATGAGCAGTCCCAAAAACATCCAGGCAAAGGTCTTGGCCATATACTGGCTTACACCGGTTCCCTGGTTTTCCTGATAATAAAAATTGCCGTATTGATCGTTCATAAAGACACCTCGTATCATTTCAGGCTACCGGCAAAATCTTCTTCCACCGGATGTTAATAGTATATACTGTTTTTTTCCAAAAATCTATTATATAATCATAGAATAAATGTAAACTTTTTTTGTTGCAGGAGATCGTTATGGCTTTCGGCCTTTATATTCACATTCCCTATTGTCACGCCAAGTGCCGGTACTGTGACTTTTACAGCCAGGGGGCCAGCCGGCAGGTCCCTCAGGAATATGTACAGGCTCTTCTCCGGGAGATGGAGGACCTGCCCCGCCCTCACACCCTTTACCTGGGCGGCGGCACCCCCAGCCTTCTCTCTCCCCATCAGGTTTCCGATCTGATTGAGAAAGCCAATCCCCTTCCCGGCAGTGAAATCACCCTGGAGGCAAACCCGGAGACCCTCTCCCCCGCCCTTCTGAAAGGCTTCCGGGAGACAGGGGTCAACCGGCTGAGCATCGGGGTCCAGACTGCCTACGACTCCCAGCTGAAGGTTCTGGGGCGGCTCCACACCGCCGCCCAGGCCCGGGAGTGTTTTGACTGGGCCAGAGCCGCCGGGTTTGAGAACATCAGCGGTGACATTATGATGGCCCTTCCCGGCTACACCCGGGAAGAATTCCAGGCGACCCTGGACCTGATCGTGCAGGGCGGCGCCACCCACATTTCTGCCTATCTTCTGAAAATCGAGCCGGGAACGGCTTTTGGACGAAAGCCCCCCGCCCATCTTCCCGATGAGGACCAGGCCGCCGACTTCTACCTGGAAGCGGTGGCGCAGCTGGAAGCCCTGGGATATCACCAATATGAAATCAGCAACTTCGCCCGTCCCGGGTATGAGGGCAGGCACAACCTGATTTACTGGAACTGTGAGGACTATCTGGGCCTCGGCCCTGCCGCCCACAGCTGCATGGGCGGGAAACGGTTTTACTGGCCCTCCTCCACCCAAAGCTTCATAGAAGGCTCTGTCCGCCCCACAGAGGACGGAATCTGCGACGGATGGGATTACATTATCCTTCGGCTCCGGCTGGTCCAGGGGCTGGATTTGGCCCTTTTGAAGGAACGGTACGGGATGGAGTTTTCCTCCCGGCAGATGGCCTTTTTGAAGCAGTGTGTCCGGGCCGGGTATGCCCGTCTGGAAAACGGAGTGCTGGCCCTCACTCCCCGGGGGATGATCATCCAGAATACCATTCTTACCCAGTTGATGGAATAAAGCAGCACGCCCCGCAGAGGAATCTCTGCGGGGCTTGGTGTTTCTATAGGGTTATGCCTGAGCCTTGTCCTGCTCAATGAGGATTCGCAGGGCTTCCGCTGTTACCTGGAGCACATCGTCCAGGTTGTAATCCTGAGGATCAGGCAGGCCCAGAGCCCGCCGGGTCTGGTTGGCAAAGACAGTGAGGATGGCCCCGGCCCGGACATTCCGGGCGGCTGCCACCGTAAAGAGGGCGGCAGACTCCATCTCGCTGCACTTGGTGCCCAGCTTGACCCAGGCATCCCACTTATCCTTCAGCTCATATCCCACCGGCATCCCGTCAGGGTTATGCTGGCCGTAGAAAGCGTCCTTGCACTGGACCACCCCTACATGGCAGCGGTGTCCGCCTTTCCGGGCAGCCTCCACCAGGGCGTTTACCACCTGGTAGTCCGCCACGGCGGGGAACTCAATGGGGGCGTATTCCTTGCTGGTGCCCTCCATCCGGATGGCGCCGGTGGCCACCACCATGTCTCCCCCCATAACGTCCACCGCCATGCCGCCGGAGGTACCCACCCGGATAAAGGTGTCTGCGCCGCAGTGAATCAGTTCCTCCATGGCAATGCTGGCGCTGGGGCCGCCGATACCGGTGGAGCAGACGCTCACCTCCACCCCGTTCAGGTGTCCGGTGTAGATGGTATATTCCCGGTTGGAGACCACAAAGTGGGCATCATCCCAGGTGGCGGCGATTCTCTCGCACCGGCCCGGGTCCCCGGGCAGAATGACATACCGGCCTACATCCCCTTTCTTGATTTTCAGGTGGAATTCCAGTTCGTTGGAATAGACAGTTGCTCCCATAAGTGATTCTCCTTTCCGGTTTTTATTCCAGGGTATCCAGATACCCTGATACGTCAAATGGTTCCACAGGGGTGTCTTTTTTCAGGTAAAGGGGATGGTGCGGATGGCCTTTCTTGCTCACCGCTCCCGCCTTTACCCAGGCAGCTCCATGGGTCTGGCCTATGGCAATCATCTCCCGCAGGCATTCTTTCAGGTAGGACCGCTGTTCAATGATGGCCCCCCAGGCTGCCCAGACGGTGGGGTGGTCGGACAGGCCGCAGATATAATCGAAGGCTTCCATGTTCTGGGCATGGAGGGCCGCATTGCACTCCCGCTCCATATCCTGGGGCCGTGTGGCCCGCTGAGGATAGACATTGAACATAATGAAGCTGTCAAAGCCGTTGGCCAGTGCGATACGCTCCACCGATTTCAAAGTGTTGTCCAGATGGTCCGGGGCAGCAGTGCTGGGGTTGATTCCGATACAGATGAGGGGATTTTTTCCCCGTGTGCCCAGAATATACCGGTATTCCCCGTAGTGGTTGGGCACATAGAGCCACCGGCTTACATCGTATTCCTCGCTGGGGCAGAGAGCCGCCTCCAGAGCTGGGGCAAACAGTTCCAGTTCCAGCCCTGCCGTGGGGCTTTGGGGTACATGTCCCATGGTGCTCTCCCCCTTTACCGGTAGCTGGCCGCCAGGGCTTCCAGAGCAGGCAGGCTGCGGCGGACCTTATCGGTATCAATGCAGTAGGCCATCCGGAAGTAACCAGGGCATCCGAAGCTGTCGGCAGGGACCAGAAGCAGGTCAAACTGCTTGGCCCGCTCACAGAAAGCGATGCTGTCCTCCTCCAGGGCTTTGGGGAAGATGTAGAAGGTTCCGCCCGGCTTCTTCACCTCAAAGCCCAGCTCGGTCAGCTTATTGTAAAGCAGGTTCATGTTGGTCTCGTAGACAGACAGGTCGCTGGTCACTTCCAGGCACCGGGCGCAGGCCAGCTGGATAATGCTGGGAGGGCAGTTGTGACCGATTCCCCGGCTGATCTGGGCCATCACATCCACCAGGATATCCCCCTCCTCACACTGAGGATGCACCGCCACATATCCCAGCCGCTCTCCCGGCAGGCTGAGGGATTTGCTGAAGCTGTAACAGGTCAGGGTATTGGGATAGAATGCCGCCGGGTAGGGATGCTCGGCCCCTGCAAAAACGATTTCCCGGTAAGGCTCGTCGGATACCAGGAAGATGGTGTGGCCGTATTCTCTGCTCTTTTGGGTCAGCAGATCGGCCAGCCGTTCCAGGGTCCGGGCGGTGTACACAGCCCCGGTAGGGTTATTGGGGGTATTGATGAGGACCGCCTTGACCGAAGGATTCAGGAAGGTCTCCAGTGCATCAAAGTTGATTTGGAAGTCCCCGGTATCGGGGGGGACCACCTTAAGGTTGGCCCCGGTCTTGTTCACATAATGGATATACTCCGGGAAGAAGGGGGCAAAGGTAATCACCTCATCCCCCGGAGTGGTCACTGCCCGGATGGCGTGGGCAATGGCTCCTGCCGCTCCGGTGGTGGGGAAAATATGCTTCTGCTCATAGGGCAGGCCAAACCGGCGGGAGATGCTCTGGGCCACCGCACTGCGGAAGGTGGGGTCTCCCTGGCTGGGGCAGTAGCCATGGAGAGCGACCGGCTCGGAATTCTGGAGCAGGTCTACCATGGCCTGGGTAAACTGGGGCGGACAGGGCACGCTGGGGTTTCCCAGGCTGTAATCGAAGACATTCTCGTACCCGATCTGGGCCGCCCGCTCCTTCCCGTACATGAACATTTCCCGGATCACCGACTTGGCGCCCAGCATTGCTTTGTATTCCTGATTGATCATAGGTAAGTCACTGTCCTTTTTTCATCACTGTGCAAAATCCCGTTCCAGGGTGATGACACACCGGTAAGTAGGAAATTCCTTCTGCACCGCCTGGGTAAGGCGGGTGCGGATCTCTTCCTCGTCCATCTGGGGCTGGTCAGGAAGAACACAGTCAAATACTACATTGGTATGGCTGACCCCCGGCACGATCCGCAGGTCGTGGATGGTGATGCGTCCGTCTATCTCCTGAGCCGCCATCAGAAGGATTCCCTTCAGCTGGTTGACCTTGGGGTCGTTGGTGACAATGGGGTCGTAGTGGATGGTAAGAAGCAGATGGTCCTGCTCCAGAAAGTCCTTCTCGATATTGTCAATCATGTCATGGCAGTCCAGCACATTCTGGTCGGCGGGAACTTCCACATGTACGCTGGCAAACTGCTGACCGGGGCCGTAATCATGGACCATCAGGTCATGGATTCCCAGCACCTCGTCATACCCCAGAATCTTATCCCGGATATGGTTCACCAGTTCCGGGTCCGGTTTCTTTCCCAGCAGGGGGGACAGGGTGTCCTGCACCAGGCCCCAGCCGCTGATGAGAATAAAGGCTGCTACAGCCAGACCCATGCATCCGTCGATTCGGTCAAAGCCGGTGAGCCGGGTCAGAATCACTGCCACCAGCACTCCGGCAGTGGAGAGAACATCGTTCCGGCTGTCCGCCGCAGTGGCCATAAGGGTCTCGGAATGAATGGCCTTGCCCAGCCTCTTATTGAAAAGTGCCATCCAGAGCTTTACCAGAATGGAAGCGCTCAGAACACCGATGGTGAGCCAGCTGAAGGCCACCGGAGTGGGTGTAATGAGTTTTTTCAGGCTTTCCAGGGCCAGTTCCAGGCCGATGACCAGAATCATGACGCTTACAGCCAGCCCGGCCAGATACTCATACCGGGCGTGGCCGAAGGGATGGTCGTGGTCCGCCGGGCGGCTGCCCAGCCAGAAGCCTAAAATCGAGACAATATTGCTGGAAGCATCGGACAGGTTGTTGACAGCATCCGCAGTTACTGCCACGCTTCCGAAGATGGTGCCGGCCAGAAACTTTCCGGCAAACAAAAGCAGGTTACAGAAAATCCCCACCATTCCTGCCAGCCGTCCATAGGCGGTGCGGACCTGGGGATCAGCGGTCTTTTCCCAGTTAGGGATAAACCGCTTGACTAAGAATTCTACCATGTGACATTTCCTCCTGGGTATTTGATAAGTATAGCACATTTTATGGAAAGGAGCAATGAATTAGTAGGCTCCTGAATAGCGAAAAAGCCGCAGCCCGAAGGCTGCGGCTGAAATTGATTTTTACCCCGCCAGGGTGATGGGAATTCCCTCCCCGCTGGTGTAGACATTTTCCTTTACTGTGATATATTCCAGCAGTTGAGAATAGGTCATGGTGATATTCTTTCCCTGGTTATCCTCCCACACATTCAGGGGAATTTTAAACTCATAGGTATATTTCTGCGGACCCTCCAGACTGCTTACGGAGGAGGATCCTGCCCCCGGAATCTGGTCATTTCCTATGTTCAGGACGGGAAAGAGAGGATATTTCCAGCTGTCAGAAGCACACTCCACCCGGAGCAGGCAGATTTTTTCCTCCCCTGCTTTCCCGCTTTCTTCCTGAGAGATTCGGGTAAACCGGAAGGGTGCCTGTCCCTGCTGTCCCTCCGCCAGGGGGACCGTCTGCGGCTGCTGTTCCCGGACCACGGATATGATCTGGGACCCCAGGTACAGCTGCCCGGGAACCTGGTCTGCTCCGTAGTAGTAGGTAACCGTGGTTCCCTGTGTATCCTGCCGCAGCAGTTCCAGGAACTGTTTTCCCTCCTGGTCACTGGTGAGAGTAAGTTCCCCTACCCATTGCAGATCATCCGGGTCCTCACAGTAACGGCTGTAATCTGCCTGGATGGTGATGGTATTCCCCGCCGAGGTGCCCCATGTGGTCACTCCGTTGTAGACGGCTTCCACCTCCATCTGTCCCAGGGGTATCCCTTCCAGGGTGGTATATATGCCCCAGTCCGGGGTGACCCTCCAGCACAGTCCCTGCCAGGAAAGGACTGTGTCCTTCAGCATTTCCTGGGTTTCCTCCCGGGTATTGCCTCCGGGATAGATGTAGAGTGCAGAGTTTGCAGGGCCTGCGGTACTCAGTACAGCGCTGCCGGAGAGAGAGCCTTCTTTGGTAACCAGGGCCATGGCAGCAGGATATTCTTCCTGTTCGGAAACGATTTTCACTGCGATTTCCCAGGGGGTGTTTCCCTCCTGAGATTCCTGAACCGTGATTTCTTCCACCCGGAAAATTCCCTCTGCCTGCCCTCCTTCCTCTGCCGGCAGTCTGCCCGGCTGAGTATCCCGCTGCAGGATTACGGGCGCAGGCGCCATGGTAAAGTTCCGGGCATCCCCCTCCACCCGGTAGGTGTAGGCAATTTTGCCGTCATCCAGGGACGTGCTGTCCCGGAAGGTGACTTTTCCCTGGGGAGAAACGGCCACATAGGGAGCGGGAGCGCTCTGTATTTCCACCCCCTCCTCCAGGTAACCGGAGAAATCCGCCGTAATGGTAAGGGTATCGCAATCCTCCGGAGCAATAAAGAGGGAATCCGGATAGCTGATGATCTGAGCGGTGGCGGTGTAATACCCGTCTCCGTGGAGGGTATACCCCACGGCGGTCAGCCACTCCTCCCCCACCCGGCCTTGTGGGATGTTGACCGAATAGGACACCCCTATCACCAGCTGTTGATTATCCTCAGAGAAGGTAAAGGGTTCCCCGTCCAATCCTATATAAGCGTAAGGGGTAATGATGTAATCTTCCAGCTGTCCGGGGGTATCCTCCACCCAGGCCAGCAGGGGAGCTTCCTCCTGGCCGTCAAAGACCGTGATGAGATTCAGTGTAACGGTAAATCCGCTGCCGTGATACTGGGGCACGCTGTAAAAGCCATATTGGGCCGACTGCCGTTCCTGGGGCAGGAACTGGGAATGATAGACTCCTTCCCGGCCTTCTTCCTCAATGGCGGGGACGATCTGATCCAGGTATTCCTGGGTCTCCTCCCAGGAAATGACCTGAGAGCTGCAGTCCTTTTGAGTCGGAAAAAGTGCCATCCTCCGGGAGCCTGTCCCCTGCGGGTCAGTGAGGAGGGTCACTGCCACCCCACCGCAGACCAATACCGCTGCCGCCAGTGCCCAGGTGGTCGGCCGCTTCCACCGGCTCAGGTTCTTGATCCTTCCCTTGGGGTCCCCCTCCCCAAAGGCCAGGGGCACCCCCTCCAAAGTACGGCGGCCGGTGGCAAAGGAGAGAAGGGTGGCGGCATAGTCTCCCCGGGCCTGGGGGTCCAGGTTCCGAATCACCGCCTCGTCACAGCTCATCTCCATATCCTGAGATGCCAGACGAAAAGCCAGCCAGACCAGCGGATTGAACCAATGCAGGATAAGGGCCAGGTAGGCAAGAGCTTTGAATACCGGGTCACCCCGGCGGATATGGTGCCGTTCATGAAGAAGGACATACTCCTGTTCCCGGGCGGAGAGCCCCGGAGGCAGATAAATGCGGGGCCGGACCAATCCCAGGACAAAGGGGCCGGGAATATCATCTGCCAGATAAACATTTTCCTCCAGGGGGACTGAGACCCGCAGCCGTTTTTTCAGCCGCCAGAGGGCGGTCAGGCTGTAAAGGGCCATTCCTGCCGCTCCCGCCGCCCAGAGATACTGGCCTGCCAGAATCCAGACCTCCCACCAGGAGGAGGTGACATAGTAGGTGTTCCCCTCCGGGGTAGTCTGGGTGGTGGGGATGTGCTGCACTCCCAGGCCGCCATTCATTGCGTCCCCCACCGCCCGGTATACCGCTATTCCCGCCCCTGCCGGGGAGATAGGCTGGTCCGCCAGGGTGTATTCCTGGGCGATGGAATCAGTGCGGGGCAGGATACTCACCGGCGCTTCCAGGGTGAAGGGGCAGAGAAGCCGGAAGAGCACCACTCCCCAGAGAAGGTAGGAGAAGATTTTCGGGGCCCGTTTCAGTGCCAGCCGGGCCAGCAGCACTCCCAGAATGACCAGGCTTCCCTTCCCGCTCATTTCCAGAATCCGTACAAAGATGTCCCCCAGCATTTCCCTCACCCCCTCATGTTCTCAATGAGTTGTTTCAGTTCCTCCACTTCCCTGTCGGACAGCTTTTGCCTGCTCCCGAAAGCAGCCAGGAAAGCCGGAAGGGAGCCCCCAAAGGTTTCCTCCACATACTGTCTGGACTGCCGGGCATAGTATTCCTCCCGGGAAACCAGGGAGGTTACCGTGCCGTTTTGGTTCCGGAAAATCCCCCGGTCACAGAGCCGTTTGAGCACTGTAAAGGAAGTGGTTTTCTTCCATTCAAATTCCTGGGCGCCCAGCTTGGCCAGCTGCCCTGAACTGATGGGTTCATTTTCCCAAATCAGCTCTGCAAACCGGGCCTCTGCTGAGCCTGCCTTGAATTCTGTCATCTCTGCCGCCTCCATTCTACAGTTTGTAGTACACTTATATTCTACAGTCTGTAGTACGTTTTTGTCAATCCGTCTACCCTGCAAAATTCACAAAATGTTTTCGATATTTTCAATGGAATCTTTGCTTTTTCTTAATTATTCCTTATCATTTCTAAATACTGCCTTTCCTTTATTGACAGGCCACAAAGACCTTGCTATGCTAGGGTAAAATCTTGTTGGCGGGTCGATAGCGGTCACCCAAAACGGACTGTCCGTCCCCTTCACCCTTGCTAAGGAGTTTTTTATGAAAAGAGAGAATTTGCTGCCGAACTGGTGCTTAAGGCATCCTGTTTGGTTCATGGCCTTTTATACGGTTTTTTATCTATCCTGTTTTTCCCTGCTGGAAAAGAGCACCCCGGTTTCCTACATTCTGGTCCGGTGCCGTCTGGACTATTTGATTCCATTCTGCAAGTACGCCATCATCCCTTATGCCATATGGTTTGTCTGGATTCCGTTCACCCTCTTTTTCCTTCTCCTGAAAGGAACACGCCGGGACTTCTGGAGGTTGTGTCTTCCCCTGTTTGCCGGGATGACCATTTCTCTGCTGGTTTATCTGCTCTTCCCCAGTATTCTGGCGCTTCGTCCCGTCTACATACCCGGAACCGATGTTTTTGCCCGGGCCGTTCAGGCGCTGTACAGAACGGACACCCCCTCCAATGTTTGCCCCTCTATTCATGTTCTCAACTCTGTGACCCTGCTCCTGGCCTATTTGCGGTGCGACTGTTTCAAAGTTCCTCACCGGCGCTGGATGCGGCCCGCAGCCGTCCTGCTCTGTGTCTCCATTGTCTGCTCCACCATGCTTCTGAAGCAGCACAGTGTGATTGACGTGGTAATGGGAATCCTGCTTGCCCTTCTTCTGGATCGGGTCGCCACCCGGCTTCAGGGTCGGGTCATTCCCTACCCCTGCTGCCAGAAGAAAAAAGAGCTGGTTTCCTGACCATTTCCATCAAGCCAAAAACTCCCCAAGTTCTGAATGAAACTTGGGGAGCTTTTATTTTAAGGGACCATTCCTGTCTGGCAGAAAAAGGCACTCACAGGACAATCCTTTCTCTCCTACTAGGGTTATGCTCTTTCTATGTTGTGGTTTTGGGTGGGATAAATAGTTTACTGGACGGCACTCATAAAAACCGCTTGCTGGGCTGTTCTGCCTCTCCTGTGGAAGACAGGCCACGCCGTTCTCTTCTCTCCCCTTCAAAAAAATAAAGACCTTACCGAAAGTGGCAAGGTCTTCATTTTGGTGTTGGTGGGGGCGGGTGGATTCGCAAGCCGCGCACTGAAAAACAGTCCGCAGGACTGTTTTTCCCGTCCTGCGGGACGGCGTGCTGTTCTCATCTCTCCCGCCCAGCCAAAAAATAAAGACTCCGCCGGAATACGGCAAAGTCTTCATTTTGGTGGGGGCGGGTGGATTCGCAAGCCGCGCACTGAAGAACAGTCCACTGGACTGTTCTTCCCGTCCTGCGGGACGGACGTGCTGTTCTCACCTCTCCCGCCCAGCCAAAAAATAAAGACTCCGCCGGGATACGGCGAAGTCTTCATATTGGTGGGGGCGGGTGGATTCGAACCACCGAAGCAAATTGCAGCAGATTTACAGTCTGTCCCCATTGGCCACTCGGGAACACCCCCATGCTGTCTGGCTCACTCAAGAGCGCTTAATTATTATAGCAAGACATCTTATAAAATGCAAGCCTTTTTTCAAAATTTCTTCAAAAAATTCATCCCGCTCCTGAAAGAGCGGGATGACGTTATTTTTTCACTTATTCTGCCAGCAATTTCTTGCAGGCGGCAACGATTCCGTCAGCGTCAATTCCATATTCATGGAACAAACGGGCAGGAGTGCCGCTGCAACCAAACTTATCCTGGATGCCTACACGGGCAAACTTGGCGGAGCTATGCCCTGCCAGAGCCTCAGCGGTAGCGCTGCCCAGGCCGCCGATGATGCTGTGCTCCTCGGCCGTGATAACTGCACCGCACTTGTTGGCAATCTCCACGGCGGTCTCGTTATCAAAGGGCTTGATGGTGTGGAAGTTGACCACACAGGCCTGGATTCCCTCCTGGGCCAGCCGCTCAGCTGCCTTGAGGGATTCATCAATGATCAGGCCGCAGGTAAAGATGGCGATATCACTGCCCTCACGGAGCACTGCTGCCTTGTAGGGGTCAAAGGGAGTATCCTCCTCGGTGACACAGGGCATAACAGGACGGGAAGCACGGATATACACAGGACCATCAATATCAATGGCTGCACGCACCATCTTCTTGGTCTCGATGGCATC
>CALXGR010000012.1 GCA_944387885.1 uncultured Clostridia bacterium | reverse complement strand
GGCAAGAAGTACTTCTCCGTTGCTTCCGGCGGCGGCACCGGCCGTACCCTCCATCCCGACAACGTGGCCGCTGGTCCTGCCAGCTACGGCCTGACCGACAGCATGGGCCGTATGCATGGCGACGCTCAGTTCGCCGGCTCCAGCTCCGTGCCTGCTCACGTTGAGATGATGGGCCTCATCGGCATGGGCAACAACCCCATGGTAGGCGCTACCGTAGCCTGCGCTGTGGCTGCTTCCCAGGTCAACGCCTGATTTCTCCTGCCACAAATATTAGATAAAAAGTCCCCCGCAGTCCAGGCTGCGGGGGACTTTTGCAATCTTTTTTCAAATGGATTATAATAAAAAGGTTATTTGAAAGGGGGAAGGACCAGTGAATGGGGAATTTGATTTTCTGAAAGAGAATGTGGAGCGAATCCGGGAGGAGATGACCCGGGCCGCTCAGGCTGCAGGCCGCCGCCCGGAGGAGATTCTTCTCTGTGCCGCCTGCAAGACCCGCACCGTGGAGATGGTCCGGGCCAGCGCCGCTCTGGACATTGACCTGTTCGGGGAGAACCATGTCCAGGAACTGGTGGAAAAAACTGATGCCGGGGCTTACCTGGGCAAGCCGGGACACATGATCGGCCATCTCCAGACCAACAAGGTGAAACAGGTGGTAGGCCGGGCCAGTCTCATCCAGAGCCTGGACAGCCAGCGGCTTCTTCTGGCCCTGGAAAAGGAGGCAGCCAAGCGCTCCCTCATCCAGGAGGTGCTGGTGGAGGTAAACATCGGCCGGGAGGAATCCAAGACCGGAATCAGCCCTGAGGAGCTCTGGCCTTTCCTGGAACAGGCGGCCGCTCAGCCCCATATCCGGGTGAAAGGTCTTATGGCCATTCCCCCCGCTGCCCTGGACGAGAAGGAGAGCCGGGGATACTTTGCCGCCATGCGGAAGCTTTTTGAACAGGCGGACACCCTGGGTTACCCCAACCAGTCCATGGAAATTCTCTCCATGGGAATGAGCGACGACTTTGCCAACGCCATTCTGGAAGGGGCTACCCTGGTCCGGGTGGGGACCGCCATCTACGGACCCCGGTATTATCCCCCCAAGAAGTAAGAGGTCCTCTTACTTTTTGAATACATATTCCTCCAGCCGGCGGAAGGCTTCCTCCACCCGGCTGAGGGGAAGGGCCAGATTCATCCGGATGGCACAGGGATGCTGGAACATGCAGCCGTCCTGCCAGGCTACTCCCACATCCCAGCCGGCTTTTTCCAGCTCCTGGATGGTCATGCCGTGGCTTTCGCACCACTTGGTGCAGTCCAGGAACAGCATGTAGGTGCCCTGGGGCATGGAGACCTGAATCTCAGGCCAGTGGGAATGGATGAACTCTACCCCGTACCGGACGTTTTGGGTGAGGACCTGGTTCAGCTGGTCCACCCATTCCCGGCCCTCGGGGCGATAAGCGCCAATGAGAGCGTGCATGCTCAGCACATTCATGTCGTTGTAGTGGCATTTGGAGGAGCGGGCCAGCACCCGGTCCCGGAGCGGCTCATTGTAAATAATGTGGTAGCTTCCCACCAGTCCGGCCAGGTTGAAGGTCTTGCTGGGGGCATAGAGGGCCACCACGTTTTCCCGGGCCCAGTCATTGACCATCTGGGTGGGAATATGCTTATGTCCCTCCAGAATCAGGTCACTCCAAATCTCATCGCTGATGACGGTGCAGTGGTTGGCCTGGTAGACTTCCATGGCCTTTTCCAGCTCCCACTTTTCCCAGACCCGTCCGCAGGGATTGTGGGGACTGCAGAAGATGGCGGCATGGATGTGATATTTTTTCAGCTTGGCGTCCATATCCTCGTAGTCCATCCGCCATACCCCGTTTTCGTCCAGCTTGAGAGGACTATGGACGATTCGGTAACCGTTGTTTTTCAGAAGATTGGTAAACCCGATGTAGGTGGGGCTGTGGACCAGCACCGGGTCTCCGGGAGCGGCCAGGCAGGCCAGAGCGCTCATCACTCCGCCCAGTACGCCGTTTTCGTACCCGATACATTCAGCAGTCAGGCCGGTGACTCCGTTCCTGTCCTCCTGCCAGCGGATGATGGAATCGTAGTATTCCTGAGTGGGCTCAAAGTACCCGAAGCAAGGGTGCTGAGCCCGGCGGATGATGGCCTCCTGAATGGAGGGCAGGGTGGGAAAGTTCATGTCTGCCACCCACATGGGGATTATGTCAAACCCGTCCTTGGGCCCTGAGGGAGCAAAACCGCCCTTGCCCACCATATCCACGGCAATGGCATCCTTTCCGCTCCGGTCCAGGATGGAAGTAAAATCGTAAGTCATCTTCAACACTCCTTGGCTTTTTTCTTCCATTATACCAGCCCGCCGAGAGAAATTCTATCCCGCGGCAGGGAAGCAGGGAAAATGCCATTGCAAAAAGCCGGACCATCCGCTACAATAAGGCGGAATCTTTTTTTCACGGGGAGGGAAAGCCATGATTAAAAACATTCTCTTTGACCTGGACGACACCCTGCTGGACTTCAAAATGGCGGAGAAGGTCGCCCTGACCAAGACCCTGGAATGGGCGGGGATCAACCCCGACCAGCGGGCCATAGACCATTACAGCAAAATCAACAGCCGCCAGTGGGAACGGCTGGAAGCGGGCGAGATCACCCGGGCCCAGGTAAAGCTGAGCCGGTTTGAGATATTCTTCCGGGAGGAGGGAATCGGTGCAGACCCGGCCCAGGCAGCAGCCCGGTATGAACACCTGCTGGGTCAGGGCCATTACTGGATCCCCGGCGCCAAGGAACTGCTGGAGACTCTTCAGGGAAAATACCGTCTCTACCTGGCTACCAACGGCACCGCCTCGGTGCAGCACGGCCGGATGGAAAGTGCCGGGATGAAGGGATATTTCCAGGATATCTTTATCAGCGAGGAACTGGGAGCGGACAAACCCAGCCTGGAATATTTCCGCATTTGCTTTGACCGTATCCCGGATTTCAAGCCGGAGGAGACCCTCATGGTGGGGGACCGGCTTACCAGCGATATTCTGGGAGGGAACCGGGCGGGGATTGCCACAGTCTGGTATAACCCGGAAAAGCTCCCTGCTCCTGAACAGCCCAAACCCACCTATACCATCACTTCTCTGGACCAGCTTCCCGGGCTGGCTGCAGAGCTGTAAAAGAGAAAGCAAGAGGAAAATGAGCGAACGAATCCTATCTATTGTAATAGAATCTTTCCCCAAAATGCTTTTGGCGGGAATCAAGGTCACCATCCCTCTGACCATCATCAGCTTTTCCATAGCCATGGTCATTGCAGTGGTGGTGGCCCTGGTCCAGCTGGCCAATATTCGGGGACTGAAACAGCTTGCCCGGTTCTATATCTGGGTGGTGCGGGGCACTCCCCTCATGGTACAGCTGTTCATTGTATTTTATGGCCTGCCCAACCTGGGACTGGTCATTGACCCCTTCCCCTGTGCGGTGGTGGTGTTCAGCCTGAATGAGGGAGCCTACTGTGCCGAGACCATGCGGGCAGCCATCCAGTCAGTGCCCCAGGGACAGATCGAGGCCGGGTACTGCGTGGGGATGAATTATCTCCAGATCATGTGGCATATTGTGCTGCCCCAAGCCTTCCGGACCGCCTTCCCGCCCCTCTCCAACAGTCTCATTGGAATGGTGAAGGACACCTCCCTGGCGGCCAACATTACCGTCACCGAAATGCTTATGACCACCCAGAGAATCGTGGCCTACTATTATGAAGCCCTGGTCCTTTACTGTGAGGTGGCCCTGGTCTACCTGCTGTTCTGCACTGTCCTAACCTGGGTACAGCGGTGGGGCGAGAACCGGTTGGATATTACCCGGCGGAAGGGGGCCCAGGCATGAAAGAAATTCTGAGAGTGGAAAACATCCACAAGCAGTTTGAAGGACTGGAAGTGCTGAAAGGGGTCAGCCTTACCGTCAACCAGGGAGAGGTGGTGGCCATCCTCGGCCCCAGCGGCAGCGGAAAGACCACCCTCCTCCGGTGCATGAACTTTCTGGAAAGGGCGGACAGCGGCTGTCTCACTATGGACGGAGAAACCTTTGACCTGGGCCGCATCACCAAAAAGGAGTTGGCCCGGCTGAGACGGAAAACCGCCTTTGTGTTCCAGAATTATAACCTGTTCCTGAACAAGACCGCCCTTCAGAACGTGACCCAGGGGCTGACCGTGGCCCGGAAAATGCCCCGTGCCCAGGCGGAAGAAATCGGAATGGCCATGCTGGAAAAGGTGGGCCTGGCAGACCGGGCGGGGTATTACCCCCACCAGCTGTCGGGGGGCCAGCAGCAGCGGGTGGCCATTGCCCGGGCCTTGGCCACCGACCCGGAGGTCATCTATTTTGACGAGCCCACCAGCGCCCTGGACCCGGAACTCATCGGGGAGGTGCTGGGGGTGATTCAGCAGCTGGCCGCCGAGGGCCGGACCATGCTGGTGGTCACCCACGAAATGCGGTTTGCCCGGAATGTGTCCACCCACACCCTTTTTATGGAGGGAGGCGTGGTGGTGGAGGAAGGTCCCACCAAAGAGGTGTTCGACCATCCCCGTCAGGAGCGGACCAAAGCCTTTTTGCAGGGCCAGGAGGAATCCCGGGCCTGAATTTGAATTGAAAACAGAGAAGGAGAAACCAAAATGAAAAAGAAACTTGCACTTTTGCTGGCAGCGGTACTGCTGCTGGCTTTTACCGGCTGCGCTTCCACCCAGGAAACCCAGAGCCAGGAGGAAACCCAGGCTGTGGACCAGCTGACCGCCATCCAGGAAAAGGGTGAAATCGTCATTGCCATGGAGGGAACCTGGGCTCCCTGGACCTACCACGACGACACCGATACCCTGGTAGGATTTGACACTGAGGTGGGCCAGGCCATCGCCGAGAAGCTGGGAGTCAAGGCTACCTTTGTGGAAGGGGAATGGGACAGCCTTTTCGCCGGCCTGGACAGCGGCCGGTATGACATTGTCATCAACGGGGTGGAGGTCACCGACGCCCGGGCCGAGAAATATGATTTCGGCACCCCCTACTGCTTCATCCGGACCGCCCTCATCGTCCGGGGAGACAACACCGACATTACCTCCTTTGAGGACCTGGAAGGAAAGACCACCTGCAACAGCATTGCCAGCACCTATATGGACCTGGCTGAAAGCTACGGCGCCACTGCCACCGGTGTGGACACCCTGGAGGAGACCCTTCAGATGGTGCTGGCCGGCCGGGCTGATGCCACCCTCAATGCAGACGTCTCTTTCTATGACTACATGAACGTACATCCCGAGGCTGACCTGAAAGTGGTAGCCCTGACCGAGGATGCCAGCCAGGTGGCCATCCCGGTGCGGAAAGGGGAGGAGAGCGCTTCCCTCCGGGCAGCCATTGACACCGCCATTGAGGAACTGCGGGAGGACGGCACTCTGGCCCAGCTGAGCGAGAAGTACTTCGGCAGCGACATTACCGCCGAGTAATGGGAAACAGATATCTGGAGCAAATGCGGGCAGGAGAATCCCTTTCTCCTGCCCAGCAGCTCTGTATGACGGTCCAGCTGAGTATTCCGGCCATGCTGGCCCAGGTATCCTCCATCGCCATGCAGTATATTGATGCTTCCATGGTGGGGCATCTGGGTGCCAACGCCAGCGGCTCCATCGGCCTTGTGTCCAGCACCACCTGGCTGTTTGGAGGTCTCTGCAGCGCCGCAGCCATCGGTTTTACCGTTCAGGTGGCCCAGAGCATCGGAGCCGGGAAGGACCAGCAGGCCCGGAGCCTGGTGCGCCAGGGCCTGGTGGCTACCCTTGGGTTCAGCCTTCTTCTGCTGGGAATCGGGGCCTCCCTCAGCGGGGGGCTTCCCGCCTGGCTGGGAGGAGAGCCGGACATCTGCCCGGATGCCAGCCGGTATTTTCTGGTGTACAGCCTTACCCTTCCGGTGACCATGTCCAACTACCTGACCGGGGGAATGATCCAGTGCAGCGGAAACATGAAGCTGCCCAGCTTCCTCCATGTGGTCATGTGCCTGCTGGATGTGGTGTTCAACAGCCTGCTCATTTTCCCCACCCGCCAGGTGTTGGGCTTCACCCTTCCCGGCGCCGGGCTGGGAGTGATGGGGGCGGCCCTGGGCACCTCCCTGGCACAGCTGACGGTAGGGATCATCCTTCTGGGGTATCTGCTGGCAGGACCCCAGGTGCTGGCCCTGCGCCGGGAGGAAAAGCTGGTATTCTCTCCCCAGCAGCTGAAACGGGCGGTGAAAATCAGCCTGCCGGTGGGCTGCGAACAGTTCATTATGTGCAGTGCCTATGTGATGGCTACCAGGATCGTCAGCCCCCTGGGCACCATTGCCATTGCGGCCAACAGCTTTGCGGTAACGGCGGAAAGCCTTTGTTATATGCCGGGGTATGGCATCGGAACAGCTGCCACCACCCTCATCGGACAGAGCGTGGGAGCAGGCCGGAAGGACCTGACCCGCCGTCTGGCCTGGCTGACCACCGGCCTGGGCGTGGGAATCATGACGGTGAGCGGGGCGCTTATGTACCTCTTTGCTCCCGCCATGATGGCTCTGCTCACCCCCGACCCTTCCATCCGGGCTTTGGGAGCGGCCATGCTCCGGATAGAAGCCTTTGCGGAACCCCTTTACGGGGCATCCATTGTGGCGGCGGGGGCCTTCCGGGGAGCGGGAGACACTTTCATGCCCAGCTGCTTCAACTTTTTGAGCATGTGGTGTGTCCGGATCCCCCTGTCTGCTTTCCTGGCACCCCGGATGGGGCTGCAGGGAGTATGGCTGGCCATGTGCATTGAACTCTGCTTCCGTGGCCTTTTGTATCTGGGACGGATGAAAGGCCGGGGCTGGATGAAAGAAAAACTGTAAGAGAAAGCCCTGGCTGAAAAGTCAGGGCTTCTTTTTTATGGAATTGTTGCCAAGGGGTAAACGCCGGGGTATAATAACATTGTGAAAAAAGACGAAGGAGGAAGAAGATTGCTGCGGGTAGAAGATAAATACTGCTGCTCGGAACAGGAGCTGACCCTCCTTCAAAGGCGGCTGGAAGTGGTGTTGGCCGCAGACACCAACCAGAAATCTCCCCTGGGATACAAGGTGACCAGCGTGTATTTCGATGATTACCGGGACTCCAAGCTGGGGGACAATATCAGCGGGGTCAGCCACCGGAACAAATACAGGCTCCGGATTTATGACGACAGCTTTGACACCATCAAGCTGGAAGTAAAATACAAAGCCTATAACCGGGTGGCAAAGCTGGGGCGGACCATCACTTACGGAGAGATGGAACAGCTGCTCCGGGGCAGACAGATCCCGGACCCCAATCCGGGACCGGATAACCCGGTCACCCTGTTCAACCTGGCCATAGAGCAGGATATGCTCCGGCCCAAGGTCATTGTGGAGTATGACAGGAAAGCCTTTATCTACCCGGCGGGGAATGTGCGGATCACCCTGGACCGGAACGTGCGGCGGAGCCGGGACCTGGAAAAATTCCTGGAGGGAAACAAAGGAATTTATTCTCCCGTTCCGGGAACCGACCGGGTATTGGAAGTAAAATATGATTCTTTCCTGCCTGACTTTGTGGCGGGACTTCTGGAAACGGGAAACCTGAACCAGAGCAGTTATTCAAAATACGGCATGAGCCGGATGATGGAGGGATAAGACCATGTCCTTTAAGGATATTTTCAAGTCAAGCGTATATGAGGCCTTTGTAGGCGGTGCGACCCAGCTGGATGGAGTGGGGATCCTGGTGATTCTGGCAGTGGCCGGATTGATTGGCATTTATATCTACTGGATTTACCGGCTCTCCTCCAAGGCAGCCTTTTATTCCCGGGACCTGAATGTGTCCCTGGCCATTATGCCGGTCATCATTGCCGCCATCATGGTGGCAATGCAGGCCAGCCTTCTGGTCTCTCTGGGCATGGTGGGCGCCCTGTCCATCGTCCGTTTCCGGAATGCGGTGAAGAATCCCATGGATCTGGTCTACCTGTTCTGGAGCGTCAGCGCCGGTATTATCTGCGGGGTGGGACTGCACACCCTGGCGGTCTGCCTCTGCGTTATCACCACCCTGCTGCTTATGGGGCTTCAGTCCCTCCCCAGCATCAGGGCCTCCTCGGTGCTGGTCCTGCGCAGCCGGGAACGGAATCTGGACTGGAAAGCCATTGAAAAGATGGTCAAGGAAAACACTTCCCGCTGCAAGCAGAAGGCCCGGAGCTTCCAGGCCGGGGAAGTTGAAGTGATTTATGAGCTGACCACTAAAAATGAACAGGAACTTTTGGATCAGCTTCAGAGCGTACCGGGACTTCAGTATGTGGGGATCCTCTCCCATGACGGGGAATACCGGGTCTGAGGGCAGGAGGAATGATCAAGAAGATTGCCCTCCTGTTGATGCTGGGGGCAGCCGCAGCAGTACTGGGTCTGGGACTTTGGTATGAAAGTATTCCCCTCCGGTTTGAGGAAAGCCGGTCGGGCCTTCCTGCCCTGGCCTTCAACGACCAGATGATGGATGAAACCATAGAGCCCTTCTGCCAGGACGGGGTCTGGTACTATTGCCTGCCCGGGTATATTGAAACACAAAAAATCCTTCTGACCTGGGGCACGGAGAAGGAACTGCAGGTGGACGGAAAACCTTCCTCCCTGGTTTGGAGCTGGGAAGAGGAAAAGACCTATACATTCACCTGGAATGGTCAGGACTACCAGGTCCAGTTCCTCCGTAATTCCCAACTGCCCACCCTCTTTATCCACACAGAGAGCGGCAGCCTGGAAGCGATCCATCAGAGTAAAGAGTATGAGGAAACCGGGCATCTGCTGGCACTGGATGCTTCCGGCACGGTGGAGTATCAGGGAGACCTGAAACGGATCAAAGGCCGGGGAAACAGCACCTTTTCCGATTATGAGAAGAAGCCCTATTCCATCAAACTGGAAGAGTCCTTCTCTCTGGCAGGGTTGGAGGAGTCCAAGGACTATACTCTTCTGGCCCTGGCCTTTGACGGAGATAAAATCCATTCCAAGCTGGGATTAGAAGTGGCTTCGGCCCTGGGAAAAAATGATACCCAGGGAGAGTGGGTGGCGCTCTATATCAACGGAGAATGGCGGGGACTCTACCTGCTGGCTACCTCTGTTTCCCACCTGGACCAGTTCCAGGAGGAGGGGGCTGTCCTGCTGGAAAAGGACATGGAGAGCCGGTATATGGAATCGGGGTTCGGGTTTACCACCCGGGATGGAAACCACTTCTCGGTCAAGCGTCCCCAGGAAATGAACAAGAATGACCTGGCCCAGCTGGAAAACAAAATCAATGAAATAGAATCTTCCATTCTGGCGGGTCAGCCGGATTTTGAGATGATCGACCTGGACTCCTTCGCAGTGCAGATCCTTACGGAGGAAGTAACCCGGAACTTTGATGCTTACAAAACCAGCAGCTTTTATTACTATCTGCCCGGGGATGATACCCTCTATGCCGGCCCCATGTGGGACTATGACGGAGCTTTCGGAGAGTTTACCCGGCTGGGAGTCTGGTGGAATGACCCGGCGGGCATCCTGCTGGAGGATACTCCGGAAATGTTTACTGCTGATGGCCGGCTGACCTGGCCGGTCTACCTGTACCAGAATGAAATCTTCCAAAAGCGGATGAAGGAAATCTATGCTCAGTCTCTGACAGAACTGAGGGCTTTGGCAGAGAAAATTCCGCAGTACGAAGAACTTATCCAGGATTCCGTCCTATGTGACCAGCTTCGCTGGCCGGCCAGTTCCGGCCTGGCCCACGAGGGTAAATATGTCAAGTGGGAGAATAATGTCCGATACCTGAGATACTTCTTTGGACAGCGGCTGAACAGCCTGTGTGAGGAGTGGAATATTTCCTGGGAGCCCATTACTTTTATGGGAAACGGGGCGGTCCACACCGTCACCTTTACCCGGGACGGAGAGCAGGTGGCACAGCTTGAGGTAAAGGACGGTGCCCTGCTGGGATGGCAGGATACGGAAGCGTTCTACCCCCAGGGCTATTACCTGATCACCCAGTATGGGGGACTGTTCACCCTGGACCTTCCGGTGCTGGAGGACTGCACCTTGGATATCGTTCTGAATCCCCCTGCAAACTAAATGAAGAAGCCAGCCCAGACTTTACTGTCTGGGCTGGCTTTTTATCCCGTCAGTTCCGGATAAGAGCTGACGGTTTTTTATGCTGCCAGTTTTTTGAACCGGGCATTTTTTCTGTTTGAAAATCAATCCTGGTCGTGGTGGATGGGAAGCTGGGCTTCCTTTTCCGCTTTCACAAAGACGCTGCGGATGGCAAAGATGGCGGCAATGGCCATGACCAGTTCAGCGGCAGGCTGGGCGTAGGGCAGACCGTACAGGGGAACCAGGTAATTGAGCAGGTACATGAGGGGAATTTCCAGCACCAATTTCCGGGCCAGGGCAAAGAAGAGAGCGTAGCTGCCCATGCCCACAGCCTGGTAAAGACCCAGACCCAGGAAATCCAGGCCCAGCAGGGGAACGCTGAGGCACATTCCTTTCAGGAATACGGAACCGTAGGCGATGGTTTCGGGGTCATCAATGAAGAGCCGGACGGCGTAATCGCTGAACAAAAAGAAGATGACACAGCAGGAAATCAGGGCCGTCATGCAGATTTTCAGGGTGAAGTTGAAAGCGCTCTTCATCCGCTGGGGCTTTTTGGCAGCGTAGGTATAGCTGACCAGAGGCATAATGCCCTGGCTCATTCCCTGCATCACATAGAAGGGGACCATGTTCAGCTTGCTGCAGATTCCCATGGCGGCCAGAACAGCGGCGCCGTAGGGGGCAGCCAGATTGTTGAGGATGGTGCTGCCGATCACGTTGAGAATGTTCTGGACCGAGGCGGGAACACCCACGGCAAAAACGCCGGTGACCACCATTCCCCGAAGGTGAAGCAGTTCCCGGGGGTCGATGCAGACCAGGGTCTTGCCCCGGCGGACGGCAAAGTAGACCAGGAAGTAGAGGACGGCAAAGCAGTTGCTCAGGAAGGTGGCAAGGGCGGCGCCGGTGCTGCCCATCTCAAAGCCGATGATAAAGATGGGGTCCAGAATAACGTTGAGGAAGCAGCCGCTCATGGTGCCGATACTGGCATGGAGGGCGCTGCCTTCGCTTCGCACCATGTAGGCGCAGACCACGTTCAGAATGGCGGGGATGGCGCCCAGACTTACGGTCCAGCCCAGGTAGGCACTGGTAGGATCGGCGGTGGTGGCATCACAGCCCAGCAGGGCCAGCAGCGGGACCATAAACAGGGTGGCCAGAATGCTGAAAATAAGGCCTCCGGCCAGGGACCCCCAGAATCCGAAAGAACTGCTTTGGCGCAGGGTCTTGTAGTCGCCCCGGCCCAGGGCACGGCTCATCATGCTGCTGCAGCCTACCCCGAACAGATTGTTGACGGCGTTAAAGGCCAGCAATACCGGGGCGGCCAGGGTAACGGCGGCGGTCTGGACCGGGTCGTTGAGAAGACCTACAAAATAGGTGTCCGCCATGCTGTAGGCTAAGGACACCAGACTGCCCGCAACGGTGGGCAGAGACAGGGTGAAAACCGCTCTGGGAATGGAATAATTTTCAAACACATCCAGGCGGACAGATTGGGTTCCGGCCATAGTTACACTCCTATTCCTTTGATTTTATCCGATTCTATCTATTATATTACAATGAAAAACAAAATCAAGGGCGTGGCAGGAAAGAAAGGATGGTCATTTCTTCCAGGCTGTGGTATGATGAAACCGTAATTATGACACTGTCTGCCCTTGGAGACAGAGAAGGAGCATACCATGAATGAGATTCGCCGGACGGCTGTTTTGGGACTGGGAGCATTGGGAATCCTGTTTGGAATCCCCATGCAGGAACATTCTCAGGTCAGGGTGATTGCGGATGAAGAACGGATCCGCCGGTATCAGGCCCAGCCGGGCCGATGCAACGGAAAACCTTACGCCTTTGACTATGTTCTGCCCGACCAGGGGGAACCGGTGGACCTGATTCTGGTGGCCACCAAGGCCACCGCCCTGGAGCAGGCCCTGCCTCAGCTGGAAAACTTTGTGGGCCCGGACACCGTTATCCTCAGCCTCCTCAACGGAATCACCAGCGAGGAAAAAATCGAGGCCCGGTACCCCGGCCATACCCTCTGGAGCGTAGCCATCGGAATGGATGCCACCCGGATGGGGCGGGACCTGGAATACAAAAACATGGGAATGATTCAGTTCGGGGAGAAGGACGGCTCCCTCACCCCCAGACTGGAACGGGTAAAGGAATATTTTGACCGGTGCGGCATTGAAAGCCAGGTCTGCACCGACATCCTCTACAAGCAGTGGCATAAGCTGATGGTGAATGTGGGGCTGAACCAGACCTCCGCCGCTTTCGGCCTGACCTACGGGGGGCTTTGCCAAAAAGGGAACGCCTATGATACCATGCTCCGGGCCATGGAGGAGACCATTGCTCTGGCCAACGCCAAGGGAATCCCTCTGCCCCCGGACAACCATACCCGGTGGCTGGATGCCAACCTGCCCACCTTCAAGGAGGACGGGCGGCCCAGCATGGGCCAGGATATTCTGGCCGGGCGGCCCACCGAGGTGGAGGAATTCTCGGGGATCGTCCGCCGTCTGGGCCGGGAATACGGGATTCCCACTCCGGCCAACGACTTTTTCTATGAGACCATCCGGAAAATGGAGGAGAAGAACTGAATTTCCTCCGGTATAAAAGAGGAAAGGGGGCAGAGCCATGAACCCTGCCGTTTTTATCCCCGTTTTAGTGGTGTACGGAATCCTGCTTGCCAGACTGGTGGCCCGCATCCGGGACGAGGAAAAAGGGTACGGTAAGGAAAAAACAGCCTGCAGCATGGGGTTTGTGGTCCTGGCAGCCATTGCCGCTTTGGCGGGACACCGCCCCCGGGCCTTCTGGCAGCTTCTCCCGGCCCTTCTGCTCTGCCTTGCCGGGGATGTGATTTTGGCCCTTTATAACCATGACCGCCGCCCCGGCCTTTTTCTGGGCGGGCTGGTCAGCTTCCTGGGCGGCCACGCCTTTTTTATCTGGGGGCTCTGCCGGGTCCAGCCTCTGGGCTGGCCGGTTTTCCTGGCTGCTGTCCTGGGCGGGTGCGGGGTGTTGGCCCTCAGCCGGCTGCCCTGCCTGAAACTGGGGAAAATGCTTCCCTGGACGGTGATCTACGGAGGAGTGGTGTCGGCCCTGGTGGGAAAAGCCTGCCAGCTGGCCTTTGGCATGGGGGAGTTCTGGTGCTTTTTGGTGCTGGCAGGAGCGGTCCTCTTCTGGATTTCCGACCTGCTTATCCTCTTTCTCTACTTCTGGCCGGGCTGTCATCCCCGGATCCACGCTGCCAACCTAATCACCTACTATCTGGCCATGGCCTTCCTGGCCGTCAGCCTTGGATTCTGAATGATTTCGGCGCTCTCTGACAGATTCTGCCAGGGGGCGCCCTCTCTTTTGGAAGAGGGGAAAAGATTGAAATATCCTGATAGGTATGATATAATCTAATGATTAAACTGGAGAGGTGTGGGTATGCGGATTTTGGGGATAGACCCCGGCTATGCCATTGTGGGATGGGGCGTTGTGGACTATGTGGGCAACCGGTTTACCCCGGTGGGCTTCGGGTCCATTACCACCCCGGCAGGGGTGCCCTTTGAGCAGCGGCTGAAGGAAGTGTATGAGGGAATGGAGGAGATACTTTCCACCTACCAGCCCCAGGCCCTGGCCATTGAGCAGCTGTTCTATCAGCATAACCAGACCACCGTCATTGGGGTGGCGGAAGCCCGGGGGGTCATCCTTCTGGCGGCTGCCCGGGCGGGGGTCCCTATCTATGAATACACCCCCATGCAGGTGAAGCAGAGCGTTACCGGCTACGGAAAGGCGGTCAAAAAGCAGGTGCAGGAGATGACCCGGCGGCTGCTGGGCCTGGAAAAGGTCCCGAAGCTGGACGACACGGCGGACGCCCTGGCCATGGCCATCACCCATGGACATTGCAGCCGGAGCCAGCTTCAGCAGACTCCCGGTTCCCGGTTTGGCCGGGCTTATTGAGAAAATAGGAGAACACCATGATCTATTGTCTGGAAGGAAAAATCCTGAAAAAGACCCTGGACACCGCAGTCATCAGCTGCGGCGGGGTGGGATACCTGGTCCAGCTTCCCGCTTCGGTGGCCGGTCAGCTGCCGGGACCGGGAGCCCAGGCCACCCTCTACACCTATATGAATATCACCGAAAACGACATCAGCCTCTTTGGCTTTTCTTCCGAGGAACAGCGCAGCTGCTTTGAAATGCTGACCGGGGTGTCGGGGGTGGGGCCCAAGGCAGGGCTGGCCATCCTCAGCGTTCTTACCCCGGACAAGGTGGCCCTGGCCATTTCCGCAGGGGACCACAAGGCCTTTACCGCCGCAAACGGCGTAGGCCCCAAGCTGGCCCAGCGCATTACCCTGGAACTGAAGGACAAGGTGGGGAAGGGCCTGGCTGTGGGCCAGGGCTTCGGCCCTGCCGATTCCGGAGCCCCTGCCCCCGGCACAGCCCAGGCGGTGGCGGCGCTGGTCAGCCTGGGATACACCCAGAGCGAGGCTGCCGGGGCCGTGTCCCGGATCGACGATACCCTGCCGGTGGAGGAAATCATCAAGATCGCCCTCCGGCAGATGAGCAGGAGGTAATCCATGGCAGTGGAAAACGGATACTCGGTGGAGTCCAGCCGTCTGGTCAGCCCCCAGGAAATCAGGGGGGACACCGAGGAAAACAATCTCCGCCCCAAGACCCTGGCCGACTATGTGGGCCAGGAAAAGGTAAAGGAGAACCTGAAAGTTTATCTGGAGGCCGCCCGCCTGCGGGGAGAGCCTATGGACCATATCCTTCTCTACGGCCCTCCCGGCCTGGGCAAGACCACCCTGGCCGGAATCGTGGCGGCGGAGATGGGGGTTCAGATTCGCATCACCAGCGGTCCCGCCATTGAAAAGCCGGGGGACCTGGCCGCCCTCCTCACCAGTCTGCAGGAGGGGGATGTGCTCTTTATTGACGAGATTCACCGCCTCTCCCGCCAGGTGGAGGAAGTGCTCTACCCGGCTTTGGAGGACTATGCCCTGGACATTATGATTGGAAAGGGACCCAGCGCCCAGAGCATCCGGATCAACCTGCCCCGGTTCACCCTCATTGGGGCCACCACCCGGGCAGGACAGCTTACCGGGCCTTTGCGGGACCGGTTCGGGGTGCTCCTCAAGCTGGAACTGTACAGCCCGGACGAGCTGGCCAGCATCATCTACCGGAGCGCCGGAATTCTGGGCCAGGACTGCACCCGGGAAGGGGCCTATGAACTGGCCAAATGCGCCCGGGGAACTCCCCGTGTGGCCAACCGGCTTCTCAAGCGGGTGCGGGATTTCGCCACTGTGTTGGGGGACGGCATTGTGGACAAAGAGACCGCCCAGCTGGCCCTGAAACGGATGGACATTGACCGCCTGGGTCTGGACGAGCTGGACCGGAGCCTGCTTCGGGCCATCATTGAACTGTACGGGGGAGGCCCCGTGGGCCTGGATACCCTGGCTGCCGCTTTGGGGGAGGAGGCCGTCACCCTGGAAGATGTCTGCGAGCCCTATCTCATGCAGATGGGATTCCTTACCCGGACTCCCCGGGGCCGGTGTGTCACCCGGCTGGCCTACACCCATCTGGGACTGCCCCTGCCCAAAGAGCTGGACGAGGAAAACGGCCAGCAATCCATGTTTTGATTTCCTGGAAATTTGAATATACAAGATAGTAAAACCAACCTGAAAAAGGAAAGCGAGGAACCTGTTATGGGTAGATTGTTTGGTACTGACGGAGTACGTGGAATTGCCGGTCATGAGTTGTCCTGTGAGCTGGCTATGCAAATCGGCCGTGGCACCGCAGCGGTGCTGGGCGCCGACTGCCAGGGCCGCAAGCCCCGGAGTCTCATTGGCAAGGACACCCGAATTTCCGGCGATATGCTGGAGTCCGCACTGGCTGCCGGTCTTTGCAGCGTAGGCGCTGACGTGGAACTGCTGGGCGTTATCCCCACCCCCGCCGTGGCTTACCTGGTACGGAAGTACGGTGCAGATGCCGGTGTGGTCATCAGCGCCAGCCATAACCCGGTGGAATTCAACGGAATCAAAATCTTCAAAGGGGACGGCTACAAGCTCCCCGATGAGGAGGAAAACAAAATCGAGGACTACCTGGAAAGCACTCCCGAACTGAAAGTGGGAGAGGAAGTGGGCAGCATCACCCGGCGGGACACCGCTGTGGAGGATTATGTGGAGTACCTGGCCGAGCACATCGGCGCAGACCTGACCGGCCTGAAGGTGGCTTTTGACTGCGCCAACGGTGCATCCAGCGCTGTGGCCCAGAAGCTGTTCCCCCGGCTGGGTGCCGAGTGCCTCTTTGTGGGGGCAGAGCCCGACGGCACCAACATCAACAAGGAGTGCGGCAGCACCTACCTGGAAAACCTGGAAAAGTTTGTGGTGGCCAACGGCTGCGACTGCGGCATTGCCTTTGACGGAGACGCCGACCGGTGCCTGGCCTGCGATGAGAAGGGCCAGGAAATCGACGGCGACAAGATCATTGCCCTTATTGCCACCGACATGAAGGAGCGGGGCCGTCTGGATGGGGACACCGCCGTGGTCACCGTTATGTCCAACCTGGGCTTTATGAAGTATATGGAAAAGCAGGGCATCCGCACCGAGAAAACTGCGGTGGGTGACCGGTATGTGCTGGAGAATATGCGGGAAAACAGCTACGCCATCGGCGGCGAGCAGAGCGGCCATGTGATTCTCCTCCACCACTCCACCACCGGCGACGGAGAGCTGACCGCCGGCAAGCTGCTGGCCCTGGTGGCCCGGAAGAAGGTTCCTGTCAGCCAGCTCAACGCTGTATACACCAAGTTCCCCCAGGTGCTGGTCAACCTGGTGGCCAACAAAGAACAGAAGGCCGCCTACCGGGATGACGAGTATATTGCCGGTTACATTGAGAGCCAGCAGCAGAACCTGATGGGAATGGGCCGTGTTCTGGTCCGGCCCTCCGGCACCGAGCCCAAGATTCGGGTCATGGTGGAGGGCGAGGACCTGGAAGCCATCAACCTGGCTGCCCAGCGTATTGCTGATATGATCACCAAGAGAATTCTGAAGTAAGAAAAGCAAGGAGAAACTGCCATGCGGCCTGCGGACCAGTGGAAAGACTATGAATTGATCGATGCCACCCAGGGCAACCGCCTGGAACGGTGGGGCTCGGTGGTGCTGGTGCGCCCCGACCCTCAGGTGGTCTGGGGCCTGCCCCGGGCCAGCAGCCTGTGGGAGAAAGCGGATGCGGTCTATCACCGGAGCACCAAGGGGGGCGGACAGTGGGAAATCCGCCGGAAGCTCCCCCAGCGGTGGAAGATACACGCCGGGGACCTGACCCTGGTGGTCAGCCCCACCGGGTTCAAGCATACGGGAGTGTTCCCGGAACAGGCGGTCAACTGGGCCTGGTACCGGGAGAAAATCAAGGCCGCCGGACGGCCCATCCGGGTGCTCAACCTGTTCGGATACACCGGGGGCGCCACCCTGGCCTGCGCTGCAGCAGGGGCGGCGGTCTGCCATGTGGATGCCAGCAAAGGAATCGTGGCCTGGGCCCGGGAAAACGCCCAGGCCAGCGGTCTGGAGGACCGGCCCATCCGGTGGATCGTGGACGACTGCGCCAAGTTTGTGGCCCGGGAGATTCGCCGGGGGAGCCGGTATGATGCCATCATCATGGACCCGCCCAGCTACGGCCGGGGCCCGGGAGGCGAGGTATGGAAGCTGGAGGATAACATCTATGACCTGATTGCCCTTTGCAGCCAGGTCCTCAGCGACCAGCCCCTCTTTGTGGCAGTCAACAGCTATACCACCGGGCTTTCTCCGGCGGTAATGGAGTATATTCTCAAAGCCACCCTCTGCAAAAAGTACGGCGGCCGGACCTCCAGCGATGAGATCGGCCTGCCCGTCACCGCCACCGGCGGGGTGGTCCCCTGTGGGGCCACCAGCATTTGGGAGGAATAACCGGCGCAGTTTGCGCCCCAAACCAAGGAAGGGACAAAAGCCAGACGGGAAAAAGAGCCGCCGGGTTTATTGTCCGAAAGAGGAAAGAAAAACCATGAGCAAAATGATCGATGCAGATCAGATCCGGTTCCGGTATGACCCGGAAGTGGATAACTGGGCGGTGGACGGCGCCAGCCTGAAGGTGGAAAAGGGAGAGTTCGTGGCGGTGCTGGGAGCCAACGGGTGCGGAAAATCCACCCTGGCCAAGCACCTGAACGCCATCCTGCTCCCCGAGACCGGCACGGTCCTGGTGGAGGAAATGGACACCAAGGACGAGGAAAAGCTTTTCCAGATACGCCAGACGGTGGGAATGGTGTTCCAGAACCCGGACAACCAGATCGTAGCCACCGTGGTGGAGGAAGATGTGGCCTTCGCCTTGGAAAACCTGGGGGTTCCCAGCGACCAGATCCGCCAGAGAATCGACCAGGCCATGAAGATGGCCGGTATCTACCAGCACCGGAACAAAGCCCCCCACAAGCTGTCGGGGGGACAGAAACAGCGGGTAGCCATTGCAGGGGTCATCGCCATGCGCCCTGACTGCCTGGTGCTGGACGAAGCCACTGCCATGCTGGACCCCCGGGGCCGGGAGGTGGTCATGTCCACCATCCGAACCCTCAACCGGGAGTACGGAATCACGGTGGTGGCCATCACCCACTATATGGAGGAGGCCGCTCAGGCCGACCGGGTGGTGGTAATGAACGGAGGCAAGGTGGTGCTGGAAGGCACCCCTGCCCAGGTGTTCAGCCAGGCAGACCTGCTCCGGGAATATCACCTGGATGTGCCCCAGGCCACCGAGCTGCGGGATGAACTGGTCAAGCTGGGGTACGACCTGCCCCAGGGGATCATCTCCATTGAGGAGTGTGCCCAGGCCATTTACAAGCTGTTTCAATAATAGAAAGCGGGCGTTCTACCCCGGATAAGGCCGGGGAGGGCAGTTTGCGAAAGGGAAAGATTTATGTCAGCAATGATTCAGGTCGAACATTTGACCTATGTGTATAATCCGGGAATGCCGGATGCCACCACCGCCCTGGACGATGTCTCCTTTGAGATCGAGGAAGGGCAGTTTGTGGGAATCATCGGCTCCACCGGAAGCGGAAAATCAACCTTGATCACCCATTTCAACGGTCTCCACCGCCCCACTTCGGGACGGATTCTCATTGACGGGGTGGACCTGTGGGAAAAACCGGAGAAGATACGGGATTTCCGGTTCAAGGTGGGCCTGGTGTTCCAGTACCCGGAGTACCAGCTTTTTGAGGAGACCTGTTACAAGGATATTGCCTACGGCCCCAAGAATATGGGACTGGATGCTCAGGAAATCGACCGGCGGGTCCGGCAGGCTGCCGGGTTTGTAGGGCTTTCCCCCCAGCTGCTGGAGCGGAATCCCTTCGAATTGTCCGGCGGTCAGAAGCGCCGGGTAGCCATTGCGGGAGTCCTGGCCATGGAGCCTAAAGTCCTGGTGCTGGACGAGCCTGCCGCCGGACTGGACCCGGAAGGCCGGGATACCATTCTGGGGGCGGTAAAGGCCTACCACAAGGCCACCGGCATCACAGTGGTGCTGGTAAGCCACAGCATGGAGGATATTGCCCGGTATGCGGATAAGGTCCTGGTCATGGACCAGCGGAAGCTGGCTATCTATGATGACGTGGACAAGGTGTTCGCCCAGGCTCCCCGGCTGTTAGAGCTGGGACTGAGCGTCCCCCAGGTGACCAAGATATTCCTCCGGCTCAAGGAGCTGGGACTGGATATTGACACCGATGTGTACACCATGCCCTATGCGGTAAAGACCCTGCAGAAGGCTCTGGAACAGAGAAAGGGGGAGGCAGAATGCTGAAGGATATCACCATCGGCCAGCACTTCCCCGGGAACAGCGTGGTCCACAGAATGGACCCCCGGCTGAAAATCATTATCACCATCTGCTATATTGTGGTGCTGTTTATGGCCGCAAATCCCTTAGGGGTGGCACTCTCCATCCTTTTGCTGCTGGGACTGTATCTGGTGGCAAAAATCCCCCTTAAAATGATTGGAAGAAGTTTGAAGCCCATCCTTCCCATTGTTTTGTTCACCTGTATCCTCAACCTGTTCTTTGTGGTGGGGGAGGGGGAACCTCTGTTTGACTGGTGGATTTTCACCATCTATCCCAAGGGTGTGCAGTATGCGGTCCTTATGGGAGTCCGGGTGCTGGCCCTTATCGCAGGCACCAGCCTGCTCACCTACACCACCAGCCCCATCACCCTCACCGATGCCATTGAGCGGCTGCTGTCCCCCTTTGCCAAACTCCATCTGCCGGTTCACGAACTGGCCATGATGATGAGCATTGCCCTTCGGTTTATCCCCACCCTGATTGAGGAGACCGACAAAATCATGAATGCCCAGAAGGCCCGGGGTGCCATGCTGGACAACGGCAACCTGAAAGAGCGGGTTATGGCCCTGGTGCCGGTCCTGATTCCTCTCTTTATCTCGGCTTTCCGTCGGGCGGATGAGCTGGCCATGGCCATGGAATGCCGGTGCTACCACGGAGGAGAGGGCCGTACCCGGCTGAAAGTCCTCCGGTTCACCCAGCAGGACTTCATCAGCGGAGCGGTGTCCTTCCTGGCTTTGGGAATCATCTTCTCCACCCGCTTCTTTGTGCCGGGGCTCCAGTAATGAATATCTGTCTGCACCTGGCTTTTGACGGCACCAACTATTGCGGATTTCAGGTTCAGCCCAACGGGGTCAGCGTATGCCAGACCCTCCAGGATGCCCTGGAACAGGTGGTGGGCAGCCGCCCGGATGTAAAGGGCTGCTCCCGCACCGACAGAGGGGTCCATGCCCTGGACTATGTGCTGAACTTCCATGCTCAGATAAAAATGCCATTGTATCGGCTTCCCCTGGCCCTCAATGCCCATCTGCCCCCGGATATCCGGGTAAAGAGCGCAGAGGAGGCGGCGGAGGATTTCCACGCCCGGTACTCTGCCCACCAGAAAACCTACCGGTACCGAATCCGGAACAGCGCCATCGACGACCCCTTTACCCGGGCCTACTACCATAAGGTACCGGGAAAGCTGGACGTGGCGGCTATGGACCGGGCGGCCCGTACCCTGGAAGGAACCTATGACTTCCTGGCCTTCTGTGCGGCAGGAAGCTCGGTGGCGGCCCACGGGGACACGGTACGGACCATTACCCGGTGCCGGGTAGAACAGCAGGAGGAAATGGTCCTCATATCCGTCACGGCGGACGGATATCTCTATAATATGGTCCGGATCCTGGCCGGGACCCTGCTGGAAGTAGGCCAGGGAAAACGGGACCCGGATTCCCTGCCTGCCCTGCTGGAAAGCAGAGACCGGAGTAAAGCGGGGCCCACCCTGCCGGGAAAAGGACTTTTCCTGGAACGGGTGGAATACCCGGAAAACTGAATTTTCTGAGGAAAGGAGAGATGGTGGTTGGAAAGACCCAAGCGCAACCTGGAGCGAGCCCGCCGCCTGGCGGAAAAAACTGCGGAAGAATCCGCCCGGAAGGTACGGGAAAAGTCCCAGGTCCAGCCCCCTCAGCCTTCCCAACCCATTCAGCCTTCCCAGCCTGCCCACGCAAAGGAACCGGGAAAAGGAAAAGTTGTATGGTTCCAGCCGCCCAAACCCAAGGCAGTCCGGCTTCGGCCCGCTGCGCCGGGTAAAAAGGCCGTCAAAGCCCCCAAGCCGGCAGCCAAACCGGTTTTTCATCCTGAAAGCGAGGTGGAACTGCGGATTCAGGAGATCCGCCGCCGGCGCAGCCGCCGGAAAATGCGGTGGCTGGCTCTGATCGGGGGCATTTTTGCCCTTCTCCTGGCTTGGGCAACCGGTCTGTATGGCGTATCCCTCAGCCTGCTGGGAGATGTGGTGGAGGGATTCCAGGTCACCCTGGACCAGAGCGGCAGCTGGCCTGCCCGCACCGGTATCTCCAATCCCCTTCAGGTAGAAGAACTGAGCGGAGGCGTGGTGATTCTGGGAAAGGAGGACCTGGTGGTCTACTCTCCCACCGGCTCCAAACTCCGGAGCATCCAGCACGGCTACGGCCGCCCTGTGGTGGCGGTAGGCTCCAACCGGTTCTGCCTGTATAACCGGGCCGGGACTCAGCTCCGGGTGGAAAGCCGGACCAAAACGGTGGCCACCAAAACCACCGATGAACCCATCATCCTCTGCCAGCTCAGCGACAACGGTTTGCTGGCGGTGATCACCCAGTCTCAGCGGTATGCGGCCAAGCTGACGGTGTACAGTCGGGATATGCTTCCCATCTATCAGTGGGAACTGTCCGACGATCAGGGCGTTCCGGTCCGGGTGGATTTCTCCCCCAATAACGGAATGCTGGCGGTGGCCTGCCTGGTGGCCCGGGAAGGCCAGCTCTGCACCCAGATCCACTTCACTGACCTGGGCAGCAGCGAGGACCCCCTTACAGTGGAGATTCCCGGAAGCACTGCCCTTCATCTGGAATGGCTTTCCGGCTCCACGGTGCTGGCCCTCTTTGAGAACAGCGCCGGGGTGTACAACACCCAGGGCGAGCAGGTGGCATTTTATGACTACCAGGGCTACACCCTGGAAGACTATTCCATGGACGGCAAGGAAACTGCCCTCCTTCTGAGCACTACCGCCGGAAGCAAAGCGGTGGTGCTGGACCGGGACCTGACGGAAAAATCTTCCGTCACCGTGGAAGCCGCCAACCAGATCGCCTATGCATCGGGGGTGGTTTACCTGGTCCGGGATGAATCCATTGTGGGTTATAACTCTCAGGGAGTCATGGTTCAGAAACAGAACTTTGATGCGGTACCCCGGGCGCTGGTGCGGGCCCGTTCTCTCCTGGTCTTTACAGACGGAGTGGCGGATAAGCTGAAAACAGGCATCCAAGAATAATCACGAGGTTTTTTATGACACAAGAACTATTTCAAACCGGCTTTATCTTTGACCTTCTGGCTCTTGCCCTGCTGGTAGGGGTAGCCATCTATTACATGACCCAGGGCTTTCTGGCAGGGCTTGTGGGACTGGTAGGAAACATTTTCTCCATCCTCTGCGCCAACTGGATCGCCAAAGCCTTTACCCCCGGTCTCTTCCAGTGGCTGTTCGGCGGCTCCCTCATTGACGGGATCACCGATGCCATTGCCAGCGGCGGGGATGGGATCACCCAGGTCATGGAACGGTACGGCAGCTTTATCCCCCAGTCCATCCAGGAATCCATCCTGGAACAGGTAAACCAGGCGGCCCAGGGTTCTGCCGCAGAGACCGCTTCCCAGATCGTCTCCCAGGTCATTGAGCCTTTGCTGGCTCCCATCCTGAACATTGTGGTGTTCCTGGTGGTCTACCTGGTGCTTCGGCTGGTGGTGGTCCTTATCATCAACCTGCTTCGTATGGCAAACCATATCCCCCTGGTGGGGGGAGCCAACCGGGCTATGGGCCTGGTGCTGGGTCTGGGTGCCGGCGTAGTGGATGTATTTCTTTTTATGTGTGTGCTCTGGGCGGTGGTCTCCATCACCAACAACCAGCTGGATTGGCTCAACCATTCCCTGCTGGAGACCAGCCGCTGTTATACTTTGTTCACCCAGGTGAACCCGTTTATGTAAAGAGGTGAAAAATCAGAATGCTTTGTGTCCGTTGCAACAAGAGAACTGCTGTGGTGTTTGTCCAGCGCAATGAAGGTGGACAGACCAAACAGGAGGGCTACTGCATGACCTGTGCCCGCCAGCTGGGAATCAAGCCGGTGGAAGACATTATGAAGCGCTTCGGCATTTCCGACCAGGACCTGGAGGGAATGGAGGAGCGTATGAACGAATTTATGCAGGAGGGGGGCGGCGGAATGTTCCCCTTCATGAACCCGGGGGACGACGGAGCCATGGATGCCCTTACCTCTGACGCAGAGGGAGAGGACGGATTCTCCGCAGGAGGAAACGCCACCTTCCCCTTTGCCTTCGGGGTCCAGAAACAGGACGAGGGAAAGAAGAACGAGAAAAAAGGCCCCCGTCCTCCCCAGCGGAAGTTCCTGGATAACTACTGCGACAACCTGACCGCCAAGGCCAAGGCAGGAAAGCTGGACCGGATCATCGGCCGGGACCGGGAAATCTACCGGACCATTCAGATCCTCTGCCGCCGCCAGAAGAATAACCCCTGTCTGATTGGTGAGGCAGGCGTAGGCAAAACCGCCATTGCAGAGGGAATCGCCCAGCGGATCGTGTCCGGACAGGTGCCTGCCCGGCTCCAGAATAAGGAAATCTACCTGCTGGACCTGGCTGCCCTGGTGGCCGGTACCCAGTTCCGGGGCCAGTTTGAACAGCGGGTCAAGGGCCTTATCTCGGAGGTGAAGAAGGATGGGAACATCATCCTTTTCATCGATGAAATCCACAACATCACCGGCGCCGGGGACAGCGAGGGAGCAATGAATGCTGCCAACCTGATGAAGCCCGCCCTCAGCCGGGGAGAGATTCAGGTCATCGGTGCCACCACCTTCGGGGAATACCGGAAATATATTGAAAAGGACCAGGCCCTGGAACGCCGGTTCCAGCCTGTCCGGGTAGAGGAACCCAACATTGCCGACACCATCACCATGATGGAGGGCATCAAAGAGTATTACGAGAATTACCATACCGTCAAGATTCCCCAGGAGATTCTGGGAGCCGTGGTCCGGCTGTCCGAGCGGTATATCAGCGACCGGTTCCTGCCGGATAAGGCCATCGACCTGCTGGACGAAGCCTGTGCCTGCTGCAACCTGCGCCATCCGGAAATCACCCGGTACCTGAAGGCTCAGAAAGACCTGGAGACCCTGAAACAGCAGGAGCAGAACCTGGAAAACCCGGCAGGGGAGGACCAGCAGATCGACTACGAAAAGCTGGCCACCGTCAAGACCCAGCTGGCCAAGGTGACCCAGGAACTGTCCGACCTGGAAGACCAGGTGGCCGACATTCCGGTGACCATGGAAGATGTGGCCAAGGTCATTGAGCTTTGGACCGGAATCCCGGCGGTAAAAATCAAAGAGAGCGAGTTTGTCAAACTCCAGGGACTGGAAAGCGCCCTTTCCTCCAAAATCATTGGCCAGGACGAGGCGGTCCATTTGGTGGCCCAGGCCATCAAGCGGAGCCGGGCCGACCTGGCCGGTCAGCGCCGTCCCGCCAGCTTTATCTTTGTAGGCCCCACCGGCGTGGGCAAGACCGAGCTGGTCAAGCAGCTGGCCCAGCAGCTTTTCGACAGTGTGGACCCCCTTATCCGCATCGACATGAGTGAATATATGGAGAAGCACACCGTCAGCCGGCTGATTGGTTCTCCTCCGGGATATGTGGGCTATGACGAGGCAGGCCAGCTTACCGAGAAGGTCCGCCGGAAGCCTTACAGTGTGGTCCTCTTTGACGAAATCGAAAAGGCTCACCCGGATGTAATGAACATCCTCCTTCAGATTCTGGACGAGGGTAAAATCAACGATGCCCAGGGCCGGAGCGTGGATTTCTCCAACACCGTCATCTGCATGACCTCCAACGCCGGCAGCACCGACAAGACCGGCAGCTTCGGCTTCGGCTCCACCCAGGAAACCGCCAGCAAGGAGCGGAGCATGAAGGGACTGCAGGAGTTCCTCCGTCCCGAATTCCTGGGCCGGGTGGATGAAATCATCACCTTCCGTCCCCTGGAACAGGCCGACCTGGAGCGGATCGCCGCCCTTATGCTGGAGGAATACAAGCCGGGTATGGCTGCCCGGGGCATTCAGTTCAGCTGGACCCCCGCCGCCCTGACTGCTCTGGCCAAGAAAGCCGGGTCCAAGTTTGGGGCCCGGGACCTGCGCCGGACCATCCGGAAAGAGGTGGAGGACCCCATCGCCCAGCGGCTGGTGGACGGGGAAGTCCCCGGCCAGATCATCCTGGATGCAGAGGAAGACACACTTCTCTTTAAGTAAAATCACCCTTCCCCTGTGCCTGGCACAGGGGAATTTTTGAGGGAAGGAGGAAACCGCCGTGGGAAAAAGAAAACTGCTTTTGGGACTGGTCCTCCTTCTGCTGGGAGCCGGGGCGGCGGCGCTGCTGCTGCGGCCCTCCGCCCCCGACCCCATGGGAAGCGTGGGACTGATCACCCAGCCCACCGCCCTTTACTCCGTTTACCTGGACTTTGAGGAGAACGCCTGGACTCAGGAGGACCGGCAGTTCCAGGCAGGGCAGCTCTCCCTGGCTCTGGACTGGCTCCGGGAAAAGGGAAAAGAGTACGGGGCGGACCTGAACCTTACCACCCAGCAGGAAGACCCGGCCCTGGCCTGTCAGGCTTACTACGACGGCCCCATAGGGGACGGGAAAGCCCCCCTGGTATCGGAATTTGACCGGTGGGCCCAGGAAGTCTGCCGCCAGTTGAGTGAGGAATCTGACCAGAAACGGGTGGGAGTTCTTTTCTTTCTCCCCGCCACGGGACAAAGCTATACGGTAGTATACAAACCGGAATACGGAAATGATTATTACTATGAGTATAGCGTGATTTTCCAGCATCGTCCCCATACCCTGGAAAATCAGTGGCCGGGACCGGCTGTCCTGGCCCATGAAATACTTCACCTGTTTGGGGCGGTGGACCTTTACCCGGGGCAGCAGTCCCTCTCACAGGAGCTGGCTGAGCAGGTGACCCAGCGGTATCCTGACGAAATCATGTATACGGTTTATCAGGAGGGAAAAGCCGTCAGCCTGGAAGAAATCCCCCAGCAGCTCAGCCCTTTCACCGCCTACCGGGTGGGATTGACCCGGGACCTGGAAGACTTGTCCGACCTGGAAGGGTTGACCGCAGAGCCCCCCGGAGTATGGGAACCGGTTTCCCAGCCATAGTCAACAAAGGAATGGAATGTCTATGAAGAAACTTTTGGTATATCTGAAAGAGTACACCCTGGAATGTATCGTCAGCCCCCTGTTCAAAATGCTGGAAGCGGGCTTTGACCTTTGTGTGCCCCTGGTGGTGGCGGCGGTCATCGACGTAGGCATTGCAGGAAACGACCGGAGCTATATCCTCTGGATGTGTCTGGTGCTGGTGGTGCTGGGCCTGGTAGGACTGACCTGCAGCCTGATTGCCCAGTGGTTTGCGGCCAAGGCGGCGGTAGGGTTTGCGGCCAAGGTCCGCCATGCCCTTTTTGAACATATTCTTTCCCTCAGCTACACCCAGCAGGACAACCAGGGAACCGCCACCCTCATTACCCGGATGACCAGCGACATCAACCAGCTTCAGAACGGGGTGAACATGGCCCTGCGGCTCATGCTCCGCAGTCCCTTTGTGGTGTTCGGCGCCATGGTCATGGCCTTCACCATCGACCTGCAGGCGGCCCTGATTTTTGTGGTGGTCATCCCTCTGCTCTGTGTGGTCATCTTTGGAATCATGGCCCTGAGCATGCCCCTCCAGAAACAGGTGCAGGCAGGGCTGGACCAGGTGCTGGGAATCGCCCGGGAAAACCTTACCGGCGTCCGGGTCATCCGGGCCTTCAACCGCCAGGAAGCGGAAGGGGAACGGTTCCGGGGTGCCAACCAGGCCCTGGACCGGCTTCAGCAGTTTACGGGAAAAATCAGTGGGGCCACCAACCCCATCACCTTTGTCATCATCAACCTGGGCATTGTGGCCATCCTTTATACCGGAGGCGTCCGGGTAAACACCGGCAGCCTGACCCAGGGCCAGGTGGTGGCTCTGGTCAATTACATGAGCCAGATTCTGGTGGAACTGATCAAGATGGCCAACACCATTGTATTGGAAGTCAAGGCTATGGCCAGCGCAGCCCGGGTCCAGGCCGCTTTGGAACTGCCGGTGGGCCAGGAAAAGCCCCAGGCAGGCAAAACCGGAGACCCTGCCCATCCTGTGGCAGTGGAGTTCCGGGATGTGTCCTCCCGGTATGACGGGGCAGGGGCCGACAGCCTGACCGGAATTTCCTTCCGGGCACTCCGGGGCCAGACCATTGGCATCATTGGAGGCACTGGTTGCGGCAAGACCACCCTGGTCAACCTGATTCCCCGGTTTTACGATGTCTCTCAGGGCCAGGTCCTGGTGGACGGCACCGATGTAAGGGAATATGACCTGGAGACTCTCCGCCGGAAAATCGGGGTGGTCCCCCAGAAGGCGGTGCTTTTCCGGGGAACCATCCGGGAAAACCTGCTCTGGGGGAATCCCGATGCCACCGACGAGCAGCTCTGGTCTGCCCTGGAGACTGCCCAGGCCGCTCAGGTGGTCCGGGATAAGCCCGGCGGCCTGGACGAAGAGGTGGAACAGGGGGGACGGAACTTTTCCGGCGGTCAGCGCCAGCGGCTTACCATTGCCCGGGCTCTGGTCCGTCAGCCGGAGATTCTGATTCTGGATGACAGCGCCTCCGCCCTGGACTTTGCCACCGATGCGGCCCTGCGGAAGGCCATCCGGGCCCTGCCTCAGGACCCCACCCTCTTTATCGTCTCCCAGCGGGCCGCTTCCATCCGGTTTGCGGACCAGATCCTGGTGCTGGAGGACGGCGTGCCTGCGGGGCTGGGGACCCACGACCAGCTGCTGGAATCCTGCCCAGTCTACAAGGAAATTTACGATTCCCAGTTCAAGCTTCCGGGAGAGGAGGAAAAGAAAAATGGCTAAGGAAAAACTCTCTCCTCAAAAACGGAATGACACCCTCCGGAAAGTGCTGGACCGGGTGCTGGTGTATAAGCTCCAGCTTCTGCTCAGCCTGATTCTGGCCGCTGTGGTGGTGGCGGGAAGCCTTTACCTGCCCATCCTCACCGGCCAGGGGGTGGACTGCATTCTGGGTCCGGGCCAGGTGGATTTCAAGACCCTTATGGGAATCCTTATCCGGATGGGCGTTACCATCCTGATTACGGCGGTGGCCCAGTGGTTTATGAACCGGTGCAATAATCAGATCACCTACCATGTAAGCCGGGACCTGCGGAACCAGGCCATGGGAAAAATCCAGGTCATGCCCCTCAGCTACCTGGATACCCACAGCGTGGGCAGCATCATCAGCCGGATGATTGCGGATGTGGATCAGCTGGCGGACGGCCTTCTTCTGGGCTTTACCCAGCTGTTCAGCGGGGTGCTCACCATCCTGGGAACATTGGTTTTCATGTTCCGGGTCAGCCCCCTTATCACCCTGCTGGTGGTCTGCCTGACCCCCCTCAGTCTGTTGGTGGCCTCTTTCATCGCCAAACAGACTTATCATCTGTTTTTGGAACAGAGCCAGGTCCGGGGTCGGCAGACGGCTATTATTGACGAAATGATCGGCAACCAGAAGGTGGTCCAGGCATTCAGCCGGGAAGGGGCGGTGCTGGAAGAATTCGATGAGGTCAACGAGACCCTTCGCCAGTGCAGCGGAAAGGCTACCTTTTTCAGCAGCCTGACCAACCCCTGCACCCGGTTCGTAAACAACATGGTGTATGCGGCGGTCTGTGTAGCCGGAGCCCTGCTGGTATTGGCGGGGCGGCTGACGGTGGGCAGCCTGTCCGCCCTTCTCAGCTATGCCAACCAGTACACCAAACCTTTCAATGAGATTTCCGGGGTGGTCACCGAGCTCCAGAACGCTCTGGCCTGCGGGGCCCGGGTGCTGGAAATCATCGAGGCCCCTGCCCAGGTGCCGGAACTCCCCGGGGCCAAGACCCTGGAACCGGACGGCCGGGTGGAGCTGGACCATGTTTCCTTCAGCTATACCCCTGACCGGCCCCTTATCCAGGACTACTGCCTCCAGGTCAAGCCGGGCCAGCGGGTGGCTTTGGTAGGACCTACCGGCTGCGGCAAGACCACCGTCATCAATCTGCTTATGCGGTTTTATGACGTGGACAGCGGAGCCGTGCGGGTGGCAGGGGAGGACATCCGGGACCTGACCTGGAAAAGCCTGCGGGCCAGCTATGGCATGGTGCTCCAGGAAACCTGGCTGAAACGGGGGACCATCCGGGAAAACCTGACCATGGGCAAACCGGATGCCACCGACGAGGAAATCATTGCCGCCGCCAAGGCCAGCCACGCCCACAGCTTTATCCAGCGGCTTCCCCAGGGATACGACACCATCATCGGGGAGGACGGGGGCTCTCTGAGCCAGGGCCAGAAGCAGCTTCTCTGCATAGCCCGGGTCATGCTCTGTCTGCCTCCCATGCTGATTTTGGATGAGGCCACCAGCAGCATTGACACCCGCACCGAGATCAAGATCCAGCAGGCCTTTGCCACCATGATGAAGGGACGGACCAGCTTTATTGTGGCCCACCGCCTTTCCACCATCCGCCAGGCGGATGTGATACTGGTTATGAAGGACGGCCAGATCATTGAGCAGGGGAACCATGAATCCCTTCTGGCCCAGAACGGGTTTTATGCCCAACTTTACAACAGCCAGTTTGAAGAATAAAAAAACCGGGGACGAATTTTCGTCCCCGGTTTTTTGCTTTGGTATATTACTCGCTGAGAATAAATTTCTCAATGGCCAGCCCTACCCCGTCGTGGTCGTTGTCCAGGGTGATGAAGTTGGCAACTGCCTTGACTTCAGGCACAGCGTTGGCCATGGCCACACCCATTCCGGCCAGCTGGATCATTCCCATGTCGTTCCAGCCGTCACCGCAGGCCATCAGATTTTCCGGTGTCAGGCCCAGGGTGGTCAGCAGCCGCTCCAGACTGGCGGCCTTGTCTACCCCCAGAGGCATGGCCTCCAGGAAGTAGGGCATGCTCCGGTAAACCGAGAGCCGGCCTTCGAACTGTTTGGCCAGAAGAGGCTCCACACAAGCCAGTTTCTCCGGCTCTCCCGCCAGGAGGAATTTGTTTACGGGATAGTTCACATACTTCACCAGGTCTTTTACCCCGTAGGCCTGGATCTTGTTGATCATGCACTCCACCTTTACATAGTGGTCCTCCGGGCTTTCGGTAACGATTCCCCGGTCATCGTAGGTAAGAATGGTCACCTCATGCTCCCGGGCAAAGGCGCAGAGCTCCTCAATGTAGGGGGAAGGAAACCGAATCTCCACCGGCACCTCTCCGGTGGCACAGTTGGTGATTTTTCCGCCGTTGTAGCTCAGAATGTATCCGCCGGAGGAGGCCAGATCCAGCTCCTCGGCCAGGGGGCGGATTCCCACCGTGGGCCGGCCGCTGGCCAGCAGGATCCGGGTGCCGGCCTTGGCAGCGGCTTCCAGGGCGGCTTTGGTGCGGGGGGTGATGATCTTCTGGGTATTGGTCAGGGTTCCGTCCAGGTCCAGGGCCAGAACTTTGTACTTCGACATGATTTGCAACTCTCCTTTTCCGTCTCTCCTGGGGGTATTGTAGCACAAAAGGTCCCGGGGTGGAAACGTTTTTTCTTGATTTAGTCCGGAAAAATTTGATATAATTACCCTCGGAGGAAGTGGGGAAAAATGAAAAAAGGCGGATGGCTGGTACTGCTGGCAGGCTGCTTTTGGGGCAGCATGGGGCTGTTTGTCCGGGGACTGGGTGAATACAGATTTGACTCGGTCCAGGTGGCAGCCCTGCGGATGACAGTGGCAGCAGCGCTCTTTCTGATTTTAATGGCGGCCCGGAAAAAGGCAAAAATTTCGCTTAAAGACCTGCCGCTTTTTCTTGGCCTGGGCCTTTGCAGCGTGTTGTTTTTCACGGTCTGCTATTTCCTGGCCATCCAGGCAATGAGCATGTCCACCGCTGCCATTCTGCTGTATACCTCCCCGGTCTGGGTGATGATACTGTCAGTGGCCTTTCTGGGGGAGAAAATCACACCCCGGAAGCTGGCAGCCCTGGCCCTGGCCTTCGGAGGATGCGTTCTGGTGTCAGGCCCGGGCGGGACGGTCACCTTTCAGGGAATACTCTTCGGCCTGGGCTCCGGGATAGGGTATGCCCTCTACAGCATCCTGGGCACAGTGGCGCTGCGGAAATATTCCACCCTCACTGTCACCGGATGGACCTTCCTGGTGGCGGCAGCGGGAAGCTGGGTAGTCTGCCGCCCGGGAGAAATGCTCGCCCTTTTGGAAGCAGCCCCCCAGAAAGCTTCTTTGGCGGCGCTGCTGCTGGGGGCCGGGCTTATCTCGGCGGTGATTCCTTACCTCTGCTATACCCGGGGAATGGAGGAGATCGGCGCAGGCCGGGCAGCTATTCTTGCCACGGTGGAACCTTTAATGGCTACCCTTGTGGGGTGGCTGGTGTACCATGAATCCATTACCTTCCTGGGTGCCTGGGGCATCCTGGCCATCCTGGGAGCGGTAGTGCTGCTGAATCAAAAGGAGAAAGAACCATGAAAATGATCGTACTGGGCACCGGCAATGCGGTGGTGACCAAATGCTACAATACCTGCTTTGCCCTCACTGAGGGAGAAGAGATCTTCCTGGTGGACGGGGGCGGCGGAAACACCATTCTCTCCCGTTTGAAAGAGGCAGGGCTGGACTGGAAAAACATTTCCACTGTCTTTGTCACCCACAGACACATGGACCACATCCTGGGCATTCTATGGATTCTCCGGATGTTCTGCCAGGGCCTGGCCCGGGGCCAGTACCAGGGCAGACCGGTGATTTATGCCAATCAGGAGGTGGCCGGCCTTTTGAAGGAGATGGCTGGAAGCCTGCTGGGGAAGAAGGAGGCAGCCTACCTGGGCCGGGAGGTGAAGATCCTGCCGGTGGAGGACGGGGACAAAGTCCAGGTCCTGGGCCGGGAGGTCACCTTCTTTGATATCTGCTCCACCAAGGCCGACCAGCTGGGATTTTCCATCCGTCTGGATAAGGACCGGAAGCTTACCTGCTGCGGGGACGAGCCCTACAACCCGGCGGAGGAACCCTACGCAAAGGGAAGTACTTGGCTGCTGCACGAGGCTTTCTGCCTTTATTCCCAGGCAGACCGGTTCAAGCCCTACGAGAAAAATCACTCTACCGCCCGGGATGCGGCAAGGCTGGCCCGGGAACTGGGGGTGGAGAATCTGGTGCTCTACCACACCGAGGACCAGAACCTGGAGCAGCGGCAGAAGCTGTATACCGCCGAGGCACGGGAGGAGTTTTCCGGAAACATTTATGTTCCCTATGACCTGGATGTGCTGGAACTGTAATAAAACTATTTAATATAAGAATATAAGAAGATTGATTCCCGGGCATCCTGTCCGGGAATTTTTTGTGTATTTTTCTCCCCAAAAATATAGCGGGAATTTTACATTGGTTTACAGATCTTTTCCCTGGTTTGGGTAGTGGACTTTACACGGCCGCCTGTATACTGGCATTGTGCCCGGGAGATGAGGAAAGCTCACCGGGACAAGAAAAAAAGAAAAGTTACCAACCATAAAGGAGAGAATCTTGACTATGAAAAAGATCATTGCTATGGTGCTCAGCCTCTGCCTGGCCGGCGCCCTTCTGACTGCTTGCGGCTCTCAGACCACTGAGCCTGCCGGCGACACTGCCGAAGCTACCGCTGCTCCCACCGCTGCTGCCGAGGAGCAGGAAGAAGCTGCTGCTCTCAGCGGCACCGTGACCACCGGTGGTTCCACCTCTGTTGAGAAGGTGGTAGGCGCCTTCATCGAGGCCTTCATGCAGGCTAACCCCGACGTTGATGTTACTTACGATCCCACCGGTTCCAGCGCTGGTATCACCGGTGCTTCCGAGGAAACCCTGGACATCGGCCTTTCCAGCCGTGCCCTGAAGGATGAGGAAGCTCAGAGCGGCCTCACCGGCACCACCTTCGCCCTGGACGGCATCGCCATCATCGTGAACAACGAGAACACCGTTGAGGACCTGACCCTGGAGCAGATCAAGGGCCTGGCTACCGGCGAAATCTCCAACTGGAGCGAGGTCGGCGGACCTGATGCCCCCGTAGTTCTCATCGGCCGTGAGGCTGGCTCCGGCACCCGTGACGGCTTCGAGAGCATCGTAGACGTAGAGGACGTCTGCAAGTACGAGCAGGAGCTGAACTCCACCGGCGGCGTGATCGCTGCTGTGGCTTCCAACCCCAACGCTTTTGGTTACGCTTCCCTGTCTGCTGTGGAGGATACCGTTAAGGCTGTTACCGTAGGCGGCGTAGCTGCTACCGAGGAAACCGTTCAGGACGGAACCTACCAGATCCAGCGTCCCTTCGTCTTCGTCACCAAGGACGGTGTTGAGCAGAGCGAGGCTGTCAAGGCTTTCATGGAGTTTGCTCTCAGCGCTGATGCTGCTGACCTGATCCGGAACGCCGGCGCTGTTCCTCTGGCCTGAGTTCCATAGGGAAGAACAAAATCCCCCCATAACAAAACGAGGAAGGGGCCGGCTGCTTGCTGCCGGCCCTTTTTTCGGGGGGAGAGCTGCTGAAAGGGGCGTGAAAATGGATATGGAACAAGTAAAGAAACCCCTGGGCGGAACTGTCCTTCAGACTGCACATGAGACCCAGGAAAAGGTGAATAACGAAGCCACTACCCGGAGTATGCGGAAGATCCTGCGGGACGGAGTGGAAAAGGTGATGAACGGAGTGTTCTTTGCCTGCGGTATGATGGCCATTATGGCGGTGCTTCTCATTACCGGATATATGGTGGTGGCAGGACTGCCCGCCATCGGAGAAATTGGTGTGACGGAATTTTTGTTCGGCACTCAGTGGGCTTCCACTGCGGCCGAACCCAAATTCGGGATTCTGCCCTTCATTCTTACCAGTGTCTGGGGCACCCTGGGCGCCATCCTCATCGGTGTGCCGGTGGGTCTGCTCACTGCTGTATTCCTGGCCAAAGTGGCCAGTCCCGAGGTGGCGGCTGTGGTCCGTCCTGCGGTGGAGCTTCTGGCCGGAATCCCCAGCGTAGTCTACGGCCTCATCGGCATGATGGTCCTGGTCCCCGCCATGATGGATATTTTCAATCTGAATAACGGCACCTGTCTGCTGGCAGCCATTCTGGTCCTGGCCATTATGATCCTGCCCTCCATTATCTCGGTGAGTGAGACGGCTCTGCGGGCTGTCCCCCGGGAATACGAGGAAGCCAGTCTGGCCTTGGGGGCCACCAAGATCGAGACCATCTTCAAAGTGAGCATCCCCGCCGCCAAAAGCGGCATTGTAGCCGGTGTGGTTCTGGGCGTAGGCCGTGCCATCGGCGAAGCCATGGCCGTTATGATGGTGGCCGGCAACGTAGCCAATATGCCCGGCCTTTTCAAGAGCGTGACCTTCCTGACCACTGCGGTGGCCAAGGAAATGAGCTATGCCAGCGGCCTGCAGCGTCAGGCACTGTTCAGCATTGCCCTGGTCCTCTTTATCTTCATCATGATCATCAATGCTCTGCTGAATTTTGTGCTGAAAAAGGGAGACAAACATGATTGAAACTGAAAAGCGCAGTCTGAAACGCCGGGTATATGAGAGCGTGTTCAAGACCCTGGTTTATGCCAGCGCTCTGCTTACTGTGGCCCTGTTGGTGGTGCTGATCGGGTATGTATTCGTGCGGGGAATCCCCCATATCACCGCCCAGCTTCTTTTCACCGCCCCCAGCGCTATCAAGGATACCATCGGCATCCTGCCTAATATTCTCAATACTCTTTACATTATCATTTTCACCCTGATCATTGCCCTGCCCATTGGCGTGGGCGCAGCGGTCTACCTTACCGAGTACGCCACCAACCGGCGGCTGATCTCGGTGGTGGAGTTTGCCACCGAGACCCTGGCCGGCATCCCCTCCATTATCTATGGTCTGGTGGGTATGCTCTTCTTTGCCCAGATGCTGGGCTTTAAGACCAGCCTTCTTTCCGGCGGATGCACCCTGGTCATTATGATCCTGCCCACCATCATCCGTACCACCCAGGAATCCCTGAAAACCGTTCCCGCCAGCTACCGGGAAGGGGCTCTGGGACTGGGAGCTACCAAATGGTATATGATCCGGACCATCATCCTGCCCTCCTCCCTCAACGGTATCGTTACCGGCTGTATCCTTTCCATCGGCCGCATCGTGGGAGAAAGCGCCGCCCTCCTCTTTACCGCCGGCGTAGGCACTGTGGTTTCGGGCAGCATTATCCGGACCTTCAGCCGCAGCGGCGGCACCCTCAGCGTGGCTTTGTACATGTACGTAAGCGAGCGGGGAGAATTTGACGTAGGCTTTGCCATCGCCGCCATCCTGATGATTCTGGTACTCATCATCAACGGCGGGGCAAAACTGGCCGGGAAAAAACTGAAAAACAAGGCTTAAAGATAGAAGGAGCAATTCGTAATGGAAAACAACATTATTCTCCAGACCAATCAGCTCAAGCTGTATTACGGAGATTTCCTGGCCCTGAAGGGAATTGACATGAAGATTCCCCGTCAGGAGATCACCGCTTTCATCGGACCCAGCGGCTGCGGCAAATCCACCTTCCTGAAGACTCTCAACCGGATGAATGATCTGGTGGAAGGGGTAAAAATCGAGGGTGAGGCACTCTACAACGGTCAGGACATTTTCGACAAGAATGTGGATGTTACCTGGCTGCGGAAGAAAATCGGCATGGTGTTCCAGAAACCCAATCCCTTCCCCATGAGCATTTATGACAACATTGCCTACGGCCCCCGCCTCCACGGCACCCATTCCAAGGCGGAACTGGATGAACTGGTGGAGCGCTCTCTCCGGGGCGCTGCCCTCTGGGACGAGGTGAAGGACCGGCTCAAAAAGAGTGCCCTGGGCCTTTCCGGCGGCCAGCAGCAGCGTATGTGCATTGCCCGGGCTCTGGCTGTGGAACCGGATGTGCTGCTTATGGACGAACCCACCAGCGCCCTGGACCCTGCTTCCACCATACGGATCGAGGAACTGATGAGTGAGCTGAAAAAGCAGTACACCGTGGTCATCGTTACCCATAACATGCAGCAGGCTGCCCGTATCAGCGATAAGTGCGCCTTCTTCCTGGTAGGTGAGCTCATTGAGATGGGGGAAACCAGCCAGATTTTCGGACATCCTCAGGATAAGCGGACCGAAGATTATATCAGCGGCCGGTTCGGCTAAGGAAAGGGGAGAGCAGGATGAAATTGCGCAGCAACTATAACAAGAGCCTGGAACAGCTGGACCAGATGATTCAGGAGATGGGCTCTCAGACCCTCAGTGCCCTGGAAAGCGCCATGGCAGCCTGGGAAGCCCAGGATCAGGAGCTGGCCCGGGAAATCATGGCGGGGGATGCACAGATCAACCGTCAGGAAAAACAGATCGAACAGCTCTGCCTGGAACTGCTTCTTCGTCAGCAGCCGGTAGCAGGGGACCTGCGCCGGGTAAGCGCCGGACTCAAGATGGTCACCGACCTGGAGCGGCTGGGAGACCACGCCCAGGATATTGCCCAGCTCAGCCTGGAGATGGGCAGCCCCCGGGAATATCCCCAGTGGTATGAACTGGTGAATACCATGGCCCGGACTGGCCGGGAAATGGTGGCCCAGGCCCTGGAGAGCGCCCGCACCGGCAATCTGGAACAGGCTATGGGAGTATCTCGGCGGGACAATGAAGTGGACGAGGCATTCAAGAGCCTGAAAGGTCTGCTGGCCCAGAGTCTGGCCGCCCAGCCTGGACAGATGGACGAAATTCTGGACTGGCTCATGCTGGCAAAGTACCTGGAACGGGTGGCAGACCATGCCGTCAATCTGGGAGAATGGGTGGTTTTCAGAATCACCGGAAGCTATAAAAACACACAGGTGCTGTAAGGCACCCGGCAGACAGGGCCGTCCCTTTTGGGGGACGGCCCTGTTTTTGTGTGGAAAGAAGGAAAAGAATGGTTGAGTTTTATGGAAATTCTGGTATAATGTTAGGCAAATATGGCTTGCATACAGGTACCAAAAGTTAACAGCAGAAGGAGCGCATAGGCTTGAAGATTTTGATTGCAGGAGACGGCAAGGTGGGCGCAGCCCTGACCCGCCAGCTGTCTTCCGAGGGGTATGACCTTACCCTTATTGACAATAATCCCGAGGTGTTGGCTAATACTGTAAACCAGTATGATGTAATGGCGGTGGAGGGCAACTGTGCCGCCATGGAGGTGCTGGAGGAGGCTGGGGTCAAGGAAGCGGATCTTCTCATTGCCGCTACCAGTTCGGATGAGGTAAACATGATTTGCTGCCTTACCGCCCATGCCATGAACAAAAAGCTGCATACCATCGCCCGGATCCGTACCCCGGAATATGCCAATCAGCTTTACCTTATGCGGGGGATATTTGCTCTGTCCATGAGCGTGAACCCGGAAAAGCAGGCAGCCCGGGAAATGCTGCGGCTGCTGCAATACCCTGGATTCCTCCACCGTGAAACCTTTGCCAAAGGCCGGGTGGAGATTGTGGAGCTGCGAATCGACGAGGACAGCCCCCTGAAAAACCATCCCCTCAGCCAGCTGCCTGAAATTGTGGGATGCCGGGTACTGGTCTGTACCGTGGTGCGGGCCGGCGTAGCCAGCGCTCCCAGCGGTGACTTTGTTCTGAAAGCAGGGGACCGCATCTATGTGACTGCGCCCACCCATAACCTGGCCACCCTGCTGAAAAACCTGAAAATCATTGCCCGCCCCGTAAAACGGGTCATGCTCTGCGGTGCAGGACGAATCAGCTATTATCTGGCGGACCTGCTGCTCCGGGCCGGAATGCAGGTAAAAATCGTGGAAAAGGAATACGCAGCCTGCCGCCAGATTTCCGAACTGCTTCCCAGGGCAGAGGTGATCCAGGGAGATGCCAGCCGCCAGGCCACCCTGGAAAATGAAGGCCTCCAGGACTATGATGCCCTGGTCAGCCTGACCGGTCTGGATGAGCTGAACATGGTCATCAGCATGATTGGCAGCAGCCTGAAGGTGCCCCACATCATCACCAAGCTGGGACACATGGAGAGCACTCCCATCCTCAACGAGCTTCCCATCGGAAGCATCGTCTATCCCAAGGAACTTTGCAGCAATACCATCGTCCGGTATGTGCGTGCTTTGAAGAACCAGACCGGCGCTGCGGTGGCTGTCCATTCCATTGCGGATGGTCAGGCGGAGGCAGTGGAATTCCTGGTGGACAAGGACACCCCCTACTGCGGCGTTCCCCTGAAAGACCTGAAACTGAAAAACAATGTGCTCATCGTCTGCATCAGCCATGGGGAAAACATTGAGATCCCTCACGGCGATTCCTCCTACCAGGAAGGGGATACCCTGATCCTGGTCACCAGCGGAGATCATATCATTTACAGCCTGAATGATATTTTCCAGAGCTAAGGAGGAGGGACCATGAACTATAAAATGATCGGGAAATTCATTTCCCGTATCCTGATTCTGGAAGCCGCCTTTATGCTGGTCCCCCTGGTCATTGCCCTGGTGGAGGGGACCCGGGCGGACGCATTCGGCTTTATCTGGTCCATCCTTCTCACGGTGGCTGCCGGTACCCTGCTGGGAGTTCTCTGCCGGAACGAAAACAGCCGGTTCCAGGCCCGGGACGGTCTGGTCTGCGTGGGATGCAGTTGGATCGCCATGAGTATTTTTGGCTGCCTGCCCTTCTATCTGAGCGGCTCCATCCCCCATTTTGTGGATGCCCTTTTTGAAATCGTCTCCGGCTTCACCACCACCGGATCTTCCATTCTGTCGGATGTGGAAGCCCTTTCCCGGAGCATTCTCTACTGGCGCAGTTTCAGCCACTGGGTAGGAGGCATGGGCGTTCTGGTTTTCCTGCTGGGCCTTACCAGCCCGGGCGTGCGGGGCAGCGGCTTTACCATGCACCTGCTCCGGGCAGAAAGCCCCGGACCGGATGTGGGCAAGCTGGTCCCCCATATGCGGGACACCGCCAAAATCCTCTATCTTATCTATATCGGACTTACGGTCCTGAACTTTTTCTTCCTGAAACTGGGAGACATGGATACCTTTGAGGCCATCTGTACCGCTTTCGGAACGGCGGGCACCGGCGGCTTCGGGGTGAAAAACGACAGCATTGCCGGGTACAGCCCCTATATCCAGAATGTCTGTACTGTGTTTATGCTCCTGTTCGGAATCAACTTCAGCTGTTACTTCCTGCTCCTGGTGGGGCATGTGAAGGAAGTGCTCAAGGATGAAGAACTGCGGTGTTACCTGGGAATGGTCCTGGCCAGCATCGCCCTCATTGCCTTCAATATCCGGGGCATGTATGAGACCCTGGAGGAGACGGTCCGCCACGCCGCCTTCCAGGTGGCTTCCATCGTTACCACCACCGGTTTTGCTACCACCGACTTTGACCTCTGGCCCAGCTTCAGTAAGACCATACTGCTCTGTCTCATGTTTGTGGGCGCCTGTGCGGGCAGTACCGGCGGCGGCATGAAGGTGGGACGGCTCCTCCTCATCTTCAAAAACCTGCGGAGAAGCGTCCACCGGTTTGTCAGCCCCAGCCAGGTCCAGGTGGTCCGGAACAATGACCGGGTCATCAGCGAGGAAGTGCTCAACAATACCAACGCCTATCTGGCCGCCTACGGTGTGCTGGTCATCCTCAGCTTCATTATTGTGAGCCTGGACGGTTTCAGTATTACCACCAACTTCAGTGCGGTGGTTTCCTGCTTCAACAACATCGGCCCCGGCCTGGAAGCGGTGGGCCCCACCTGTAACTTCGGCGGGTACAGCGATTTGAGCAAAATCGTGCTGACCCTGGATATGCTGGCCGGCCGTCTGGAGATTTTCCCCATTCTGGTCCTGTTCAGCCGCAGCACCTGGAAACGATAAGACCAATCAAAAAAGACCTGACAGAAATTTCTGTCAGGTCTTTTCTGTTATACGTATCTTTGGGTGGCCACGTCAATGACTCCCCGGGTGGTGAGCCGAAGGGTGGGAATCACCGGAAGAGCCATAAAGCTCAGGGTCATGAAGGGGTCGATTCCCCGGTTTACCCCCAGGGAGAAGGCGGCTTCCTTGGCCTGCTCCAGCAGGGTATTTACCTCGACCAGGTCCTGGTTGGTCATCAGTCCCGCAATGGGCAGGGCCAGCTGGGCTACCGGTTTGCCCTTGGACCAGACCACAATGCCGCCCCGGTTTTCCACCACCTGGTTGACGGCCCGGGCCATCTCATCCTCGCTGGTGCCCACCACAATAATGTTGTGGCTGTCATGGGAAATGCTGGTGGCAACGGCACCCTCCCGGAGCCCGTAGCCCTGGATGTATCCCATTCCAATGTGATGGGTGTTCTTGTGCCGCTCCACCACTGCAATTTTCAAAATGTCCTTCTCAACATCAATGGCCTGGGCGTAGCCCAAGTCCCGGGAAAGAATTTCGCCGGGAATCAGTCCGATCAGTCCCCGGGGCCGCTGGTCGGTCAGGTCCTCCGGAGTGAGGGGGGAGAGGTGGAAGGTATCGGCGGCCAGAGCTTCCAGACGGGGTTCAATGACCGGGTCGGGGAAGGCTTTCATCTGGCCTTCCTCGTACCAGACCTGCCCTTCCTTGGCTACCATCAGGACCTGGAAGTTTTCAAAGTTGTCCACCGCCACAAAATCCGCCAGATAGCCGGGAGCAATGGCCCCCCGGTTGTTCAGAAGGAAATACCGGGCAGCATAATGGCTGGCCGCCTTTACGGCTACGATGGGGTCCACTCCCTGCTGGATGGCCCGGCGGACCATGTAGTCAATGTGTCCCCGCTCCAGCAGGTCGCTGGGATGTTTGTCGTCGCAGGCGAACATGCACCGCTCCTGATACTTGGTGGTGAGCAGGGGAAGAAGGGCGTCCAGATTCTGGGCGGCAGTGCCCTCCCGAATCATAATGAACTGGCCCAGCCGCAGCTTGTTCAAGGCATCTTCCAGAGAGTAGCACTCGTGGTCAGAGTAAACCCCGGCGGCCACATAGGCGTTCAGGTCCTTCCCCTCAAGGCCGGGGGCGTGACCGTCGATTTTCTTGTGATGTGCCTGGGCGGCTACGATTTTTTCCAGGGCAGTCCGGTCGCCTCCCGCAACCCCCACATAGTTCATCATTTCCGCCAGTCCCAGCACCCGGGAATGGTCGTAGAAGGAATCAATGGCCCGGTAATCCAGCACTGCCCCGCTCTCATCCATGGGGGTGGCGGGGACACAGGAGGGAAGCATAAAGAATACGTCCAGAGGCAGATCCTGAGTGGCCTGGAGCATGTAGTCGATGCCCTCATTCCCCATCACGTTGGCAATTTCGTGGGGGTCGGTGATGACGGTGGTGGTGCCGTGGGGAACCACTGCCCGGGCAAACTGGGCGGGGGAGACCAGAGCGCTTTCCAGGTGTACATGGGCATCAATAAAGCCGGGAAGAAGGATCTTGCCGGTCATGTCCAGCTGGGTCAGGCCCTCGTAGTGGTCTGAGATTCCAGCAAACAGACCCTGGGTGATGGCGATGTCCCCGGTGGCAAGTTCGTTGGAGAACACATTCACATAGGTACAGTTTTTCAGCACCAGATCAGCAGGCCGGCGCCCGGCGGCTACCTCCACCACCTGCCGCTTGATCTCCAGGCGGCGGCTGATTTTTCCGGTGTAGCTCTCCTGATAATTGGCCATTAGAATCACCTCGCAATCATTCTGTTACCCGTTAGGGTAGCACAACCAAAATCAAAAGTAAACCCTTTTCCCAAAAGCGTTGAAAAGCCGGGGAAAGGGACATATAATAAGGGTAAAATCATCCGGGGACAGGAGGAGACCCATGGCTTACGAAAAACTGCTCAACGAGATCTATGCGGCCCTTTCCCTGGAGTATGTCTGGCCGGAATACCGCCCTGCCTTCCGGAAAAGCGAGTCCCCGGACTGGGTCAACCCGGCTATGGAACTGGGCCTGGAGGTAAGCCAGGCCCTTATGCCGGAGGACGGCCAGACCGAAAGCTTTATTGAACAGTACCTGGGAAAACCCCGGGAAGAAATTCCCCTGGCCGCCCTGGAACGATACCGGGACCGGCTCCATTTTTATAACGGGCGGTTCTGGGCTATCCTTCCCGGAGAAAATGAAAAGTACACCGACTTTGAGAAGGCGGCCTTCCGGTTTGAGAAAAAGCTGGAAAAGCTGAACACCAACTACCGGAAAATGAAGTACAACGGGCTTTACCTCTTTGTCCACCCGGCAGGGGAGCAAGGCCCTGATATGGCCGGTCTTTTCCACTGGATGAAAGACCGCCAGAGCCGGGAAAAGGTCCGATTTGACTGGGTGTTCCTTCTCTGCCGCAACCGGCTCACCGTTCTGGATTTTCAAAAGGACAGGATGGAAGCCTACCGGATCTCCGCCCGGGGAGAAAGTTTTCTTACCGATGAAGCGGAACGGATCCGGGAGGAGGGAATCTGGAAAGACGGGGTGCCCTTCCAGGACTGACCGGAGTCATTCTCCGGCCATGACCCGGGCCGCCTGCCGTCCTGCCTGGTCGTAGGCGGGCTGACGGTAGTGGAACGGGTCCTTCATAAGGTCAAGGCTGTCTGCAAAGGTAGCGGCCAGGACCAGGTCGGGCTCCTCCCGGCAAAGCTCCTCCTGGGCCTGACGGATTATGCTGTACCGCTCCTCCAGCTGGGCCCCGGTGAGACCGTCCCGCCCATGAGGATAGACGGGATAATTGAAGTGGCCGATTTGAATGAGGCCGCACCGCTGAATGCCGGCGGCCCGGAACTGCTCCCAGAGGGTCAGGAAATTCTTCTTGTATTCCTGAACGGTAAGACCCTTGTCCCCGTCGGTCTCCCCCTGACACCAGAGCATGCAGATGTGGGCGGGCTCTCCCTCATTGGCCCGGAGCCAGGCCAGGGCATCCTGAAACCGGGTCAGGGCGTCCTTGGCCAGATAATCCAGCCACTGACCGGTGGAGGTTCCTCCTTCGGAAGCGGAGACCCCCACCACCGGGCGGCCGGTGAGGGTGTAATATTCGGCCACAAAAGAAGAGACAAGGCTGCCGGTTTTCTCGGCGCCGTCATCCAGTCCACCGGGACGGTTTTCCTTTTCCCCGAAAGGCTCTTCCAGGGGAAACAGCTGACCCGGGGCAGTGACAGCCCGGTATTCCCAGCCGCTTTCCGGAGGGCAGAGGGGAGCCAGTGAGGCATCTCCCCGCCCTGCCATGTTGGACTGGCCGGCAAACAAAATCAAATCATAGGGATGTTTCATGGTAAACTCCAGCAAAAATACTTTTCCCAAGTATACCACCGCCGGGGCAGGAATGGTATCCCGCGCCCGGAAAAAGGAGGAGAAAAATGGACTTGGAAGCCCTGAGCATGGACGAGCTGTTCTTTTTTGACCAGAAACGGGAGGCCCTGCCCCTTTACCTGGCGCTCCGGGACAGGATGGAAAAGGCCGGGGTTCCCGGAACATTCCAGGCCAAAAAGACCCAGATATCCTTTATCAACCGCCACCTGTTCGGGGCGGCCTCCTTCCTGCCGGTGCTGAAAGCCAAAGACCGGCCTAAGCCTTTTCTCACGGTCACCTTCGGACTGGACCGCCGGCTGGATTCTCCCCGGATCCACGGGGCGGTGGAAGCTTATCCCAACCGGTGGACCCATCATATTGTCATTGGAAAAGAGGAAGAGTTGGACCAGGAACTGATGGACTGGCTGATGGAAGCCTCCCTTTTTGCGGCAGGAAAACGCTGAGAAGCCGGACCAAGATAAAAAGGAGAAGACGGTGAAAACATCCTGGAAAAAGCGGGTGGGGCAGCTTCTTTTGGAGATTGCCCTGACCACCCTGATACTGGTGGGAATCAAAATTTTTATGGAGGGAATGTACCTGCTGGGGGTCCCTCAGCCGGAGGAGGTGACCCGGGTCACCCTGTCTTACCCTCAGTGTACCCAGGAAATAAAGGAGGTGGAGGACCCGGAAGAAATTCTTCTGGCGGTCCAGCTTACCGCCTTCTTGAAGTACCGGCCCCTGGCTGGGGCAGACCCGGCAGACCAGCCGTTGGTGACCATCACCTATTACACCGCAGAAGGAAAGGAAATCACCCTTTCCGCCAGTGAAGATACCGTCTGGTGGAAGGGAAGGGCCCACCCCCTGAAACATCCGGGGAACTTTATCAAAATGACGGAGGGGATCTTCTTTCTGCCCGAAGTACAGGCGGAAGCCTGATAAAGTAAATCTATTTAAAAAGACTGCCCCCGCTCCGGACATTCCGGAGCGGGGGCAGAAGCGTAAGGGAAATCCTTTTCAGGATAGCGCAGAGGAGAGGGCGGCTTTCAGCCGGGCCAGGTCCCCCTCATCCGGGTGGGAGAGGGCCTGGTCAAAGTTTTCCAGCATGGCGGTCCGCCGGGGACTGTCCTCCATGGCCTGATACCGGTCACGGACAGCCTGGGGCATTTTTCCCTGGCACATATACTGCCCGGCCAGCTTGACCTGAGAGGGCAGCAGGGCGGAGACCCGGCCCAGGATCTGGTCAAAGTAGGCGGGGGAGCCGCCGAACCCGGCGGTGCCGAACAGGAACACCTGCTGGCTGGTGAGAGTTTTCAGAAAATCAGCCACGGATTCATCGCAGCTGCCCTTGTCAGTCCAGAATCCCACATAAAGGGTCTGGGCTTCCAGAGCCTTGGGGTCGGGCTGACCAAAATAAATGCACTCTTCCGGGGGCAGAGCCTCCCGGATGGTCTGAGCCAGCAGGGCAGTGTTGCCGGTGCGGCTGGAAAAAACAATGGCGTAGCTCATAGGGATTCCTCCTTTTCAAAGATGCAGCGGGCGCCCTGGTGGGACATCATTCCCTTGAGACATTGGTTGCACCGCCGGCAGAGATTGATATCACCGACCTGACCGGAAAAGGCCTTCCTGGGCCAGGCTGGGTCAGCCAGAAGTGCCCGGCTGAGGGCGGCACAGTCTATCCGCCCCTGGGAAAGCTGCTGTTCCACAAAATCAGGATGGGTCAACCCGCCCACTCCGCAGATGGGGAGCCGGGTCAGGGCACGGACCTGGTCGCAGAACTTGAGGAAACAGCCCTCCTCCCCGAAATCCGGATGGTTCTTGGGTGGGATGGTGTCGGACAATTTCCCGTGATCGGCCAGGGTCACATGAAAGCTGGTGACACCGGCTTTTTCCAGAAGGGGAACAAAGACGGAAAGCTCCGATTCAGGGACCCCGGCCTTCCCGTAGTGGGGGTCTTCCTGAATCACGGCCAGCTTGTAATCAATGGGAATCTGGGGGAGGGCTTTCCGGATGGCAGACACAGCCTCCACTCCAAACCGGGCCCGATTCTGGGCGCTTCCCCCGTACTGGTCGGTGCGGTGGTTGAAGTAGGGGGAGCTGAAACTGCCGCACATCCGGTCTCCGTGGACCTGGACCATGTCAAACCCGGCCTGGACAGCCAGCTGGGCCGCCTGGCCGAAAGCCTGGGTGATTTGGGAGACCCTTTGGGCGGAAAGGCCGGTAATGTAGGGACCCACCTCCTGGTTCAGAAGTTCCCGCAGCTGGTCGTGGGAAATCTTTTTGGTCAGCACTCCGGGAAGATATTTCACCATCCCTTTGATATTGGAATCGGACTGGTGAAGCTGGGCGCAGAGAAGACACCCTTCCTGGTGGACTGCCTGGGCCAAAGCCTGGTAAAAGGCAAATCCCTTTTTGGTGTAAAGGGAAGGCCCGAATTTCTGGGGCAGCACCGGCACATCGCCCAGGATGATCATGGCGCAGCCCCCGGCGGCAACCTGCCGCAGCTTCTCAATAAGGGCCTGCCCGGAAAGTCCCAGGGTGGTGGGGGCAAAGATGATTCGGTTTTTTAAGGTGATTCCCCCATAGTTGACGGGGGTGTTCAGGGATTGGAAGATGATGTTCCGCCCTCTTTCTTTTGTATTTTTGCCAGAAGGGCGAAAAGCTGTTCCTGCTCCGGCTGGCTGAGAGCCGAAAGGACTTCCCGGTCCCAGTCGAAAAAGACCTGGTGACTTACCTGAAAGGCTTCCTGGCCCTTGTCGCTCAGTTCCAGATGAAAGGCCCGGCCCTCTTTGGTCCGGGTGAGGAAGCCATCCTCTACCAGCCGGGTAATGCACCGCTGAGAATATCCCCAGTCCATTCCCAGGGCGGCGGTAAGCTGGGCCTGGGTGCAGCCGGGGTGCTTCCCCACATAAATCACCGGGAAGAGGGAGCCGAAACTCAGCCCCAGCTCCTGGAGCCTTTCGGAAGTGTAAGCGGTAAACTGGCGGTGAAACCGGGTGGTGTAGTAGGCTAAGGTCCCAAACATGGATCTTCACTCCTTTTACTTGACTGGGTCAAGTATACTCCAAAACCTTGACCGAGTCAAGTATAAAAATAAAAAACTTGCCGGGACGGTTCTGAAAAAGTTTGTTTAAAAGTGCCTTTGAAAAAAACGGGACAAAGACATATAATAAAACCGCAATGTGTGGCAGTTCTGCGTAATTCCGATTGTGCAGCTGCCGCACTTTTGTTTTTTATAGGAGGGTAGAGCAGGAAAAAACTTGCCGGGAAGCCGGCTTTTGGCCGCCGGAAAAGAGGTGGCCCGGGCGAAACCAAAACATCAATAAAGCAAGAATCAGCCGGGAGGAGAAACCGGTGCGATTCCAATGACCAAGCGTGTGGCCTGTGGCGTAAATCCAGCAGCAGGGCAGGCGCTTTTTATTTTAAGGAGGAAAAGATCTATGGGTGAATCCAACCAATTTCTGGGAACAGAGCCGGTAGGGCGGCTGATGAAGCAGTATGCCGTTCCCTGTGTCATCTCACTGCTGATGGGAGCTCTTTACAATATCGTGGACCAGATATTCATTGCAAATGCCAGCTATCTGGGGTCTTACGGTAATGCAGCCAATACGGTGGTTTTTCCGCTTACGGTGGTGGCTTTGGCCCTGGCAGTAATGGTGGGAGACGGCTGCTGTGCCTTTGTGAGCATCAGTTTGGGCAGGGAAGACCGGACTTCTGCCTGCAAAAGCGTAGGAAATGCGGTGGTCATGACTTTGGGCGCCAGTATCGTACTGACGGCAGTATACCTGATTTTTCAGGAACAGATCATTGCACTGTTCGGCGGAACCGTAAACCAGGAGACTTTTGTACATTCCAAAGAATATTTCTTTTACATTACCCTGGGAATCCCGTTTTATATGTTTGGGCAGGCCATGAACCCGGTGATTCGGGCGGATGGAGCGCCCCGGTTTGCCATGGCGGCCACGCTGGCTGGGGCTGTTACCAATATTATACTGGACCCTGTCTTTATCTTTCTGTTCCGGTGGGGAATGATGGGGGCAGCTGTAGCTACCGTGATAGGGCAGATCCTCACTGCACTGATTTCAGTATGGTACTTATTCCGGATGAAGGTGATCCGCCCCAGCGCTTCGGATTTCCGGCCGGAAGCCCGGATCAGCGGCCGGGTATTGCTGATGGGAATTACCAGTTTTCTTTCCCAGATTTCGCTGGTGGCGGCTATGGCGGCCATCAATAATATGATACGGATGTACGGAGCCCTGGACCCGGTATTCGGACAGGCCCAATATGCACAGATCCCCATGGCTGTAGTAGGGATCGTTATGAAATTCTTCCAGATCATTATCTCGGTGGTGGTAGGAACCGCCGCAGGATGCATCCCCATTGTGGGATTCAATATGGGAGCGGAAAAGAGTGAAAGAGTCCGGCAGCTTTTTACCAGGCTGTTGGAGGCGGAAGCAGTGGTAGGAACTGTGGGCTTTGTTTTGGCAGAGTTTTTCCCCAGACAGCTGATTTCGATTTTCGGAGCAGCCAACGAAAGCACTTATTACACACAGTTTGCACTCCGTGCATTCCGAATCTACCTTTGTCTGATCATCCCGGCCTGTATCAATAAGGCCTGCTTTATCTTCCTTCAGGCAATGGGAAAGGCCGGAGAATCCACAGCCCTTTCCATGATCAGGGAAGTAGTGTTCGGTGTGGGATTTGCACTTTTGCTTCCTAGGGTGTGGGGACTGGATGGCGTGCTGTACTCCATGCCGGTTTCGGACGGCCTGACTTTGATAATAGCTTTGGTGCTGATTCGGCACACCTATCAATATCTTAAGGGGGAACCAACAAAATGAAGAACCGTATTATTACCATCAGCCGAGAGTTTGGAAGCGGGGGGCGGACCATTGGAAAAGAGGTGGCCGCACAGTTGAACATTCCCTGCTATGACAAGGAACTGATTGCAAAAATGGCAAAGGAAAGCGGATTTGCGGAAAGCTATGTCCGCCAGCAGGAAGATGCGGTCTCCTCGGGATATTTGGCAACTGCATTTACAAACCGTGCTTTGGGCGAAACCAACCAGGACTACCTTTGGAAGATACAGTGCAGGGTGATTCAAAATCTGGCCGAACAGGGTCCTTGTGTCATTGTAGGGCGCTGTGCAGATTATATCCTCCGGGACCGGGCCGACTGCCTTACCGCTTTTATCCATGCGGACAATGGATTCCGGGCAAAAAGAATTGTCCGGGTATATGGGGAACGCCCTGAATCGCCGGAGCAGAGAATCCGTGAAAAGGACAAACGGCGGGCTGCCTACCACCAATTTTATACGGACATGAAATGGGGGTACGCAAAAAACTATCAGATTTGTCTGGACAGCGGCCAGCTGGGAATCCAGCGCTGCGTAGAAATCCTCAAGTCCCTTTATTGAAAAAATGCCACAGCCATGGGAAAACTGCTTCCCAGGGCTGTTTTGGGTGGACAGGCAGGTCAATGCCATGGTATAATGACCTGAAAGCAGCCATTATGCATTTTATCTCAGCTGCCTTTTTTCGCCCCTGGCGGAGCGATTTCCAAGGATGTAAAAGCCGCGGATGGATGTCTTGTGGTATAAGGAATTGCATTTATCTTCCGGCCTTTCCCGTTTTTCTCTCCCGGGGAAAAGCGGCCTAAGATTTTTATCTTCAGGAGAAAGGAACAGAGGCCGGGACCAAAAGGAGAACTGTCCATGCAACTGAAAAAATATTGGATTTACTGGGTGGGAGGCGCCATCCTGCTGTTGATGCTCAAATACAGTGAATCCATCTTCCAAGCAGGCCAAAACCTGATTTCCATTATCACACCCATGCTGGTGGGCTGTGCCATCGCCTATGTGCTGAATATTCTGGTGGATAAGGTGGAATCCCTTCCGCCCTTCCGGAACGAGGCAAGCCCCTTGTATAAAGGGCGCCGGGCCATCAGTATCCTTGCATCCCTGGCCGTGCTGGTCCTGACGGTGGTATTGCTGGTTCTTATCATTATCCCCCAGCTGGTGGAGGCCTTCCAGGTGGTCCTGGCAGGAATTCCCCCTCTGCTGGAGCAGGTCGCCAAATGGGCGGTGGAACAGGACTTTGCCCTGCCCGAGATTGAAACCTGGTTCAACGGGGTGAACTGGTCCCAGATGGCGGAAAAGGTGATCCGCTCCTTCACCATGGGAATCGGCAGCCTCTTCAGTTCCACCGTTACCATCCTCAGCGGGTTGGGCAGTATGCTGGTACGGACCGTAGTAGGGTTCATTTTCGCCCTTTACCTGCTGGCCGGAAAGGAAAAGCTGGGCGGCCAGATTCGGATTCTGGCCCGTACTTACCTGAAAGAGGAAACCTGCCAGCGGCTTTCCTACCTGTTCCACACTGCCAATGATGTGTTCACCCGGTTTATTGTGGGCCAGTGTACTGAGGCGGTCATCATCGGGGCACTCTGCACCCTGGGCATGATCCTCTTCCGGTTCCCCTATGCCACTATGGTGGGGGTCCTGATCGGCGCTACCGCTCTCCTCCCCATTGTGGGTGCATATCTGGGCGCAGGAATCGGCGCATTCATGATTTTCACCGTCAATCCTCTCCAGGCTGTGGCCTTCCTGGTTTTCATTGTGGTCCTCCAGCAGCTGGAAGGCAACCTGATTTATCCCCGGGTGGTGGGCTCCTCCATCGGCCTGCCCGGAATCTGGGTGTTGGCGGCAGTCACCGTGGGCGGCGGCCTGGGCGGAATCGTGGGTATGCTTCTGGCAGTGCCTGCCACCGCTACCGCATACAAGCTGATCCGGCAGGATGTGATTCGGCGCAAGTCCGGTCAGCAGCCCGAAAATTAAAGAGTTTCAAGGCAAAAGCCTCCGAGTTTTTCGGAGGCTTTTTTCTTATGGGAATGTAACTTCTATGCTTGCGGAGTATAGGATGGGGGAGATATAATAAGGGCAAAAGGAGGGATTTTGTATGGAACTTCGGGTGCTTCAATATTTTCTGGCAGTGGCCAGGGAACAGAGTATTTCCGGGGCGGCCCAGTCCCTCCACCTGACCCAGCCCACCCTCTCCCGGCAGATGAAAGAGCTGGAGACTGAGCTGGGCAAACAGCTGATGATACGGGGAAGCCGCAAGGTCACCCTCACCCCGGAAGGGATGATTCTCCGGAAACGGGCGGAGGAAATTCTTAACCTGGTGGGCCGGACCCAACAGGAAATCACCGGCCCGGAAGATACCGTGTCCGGAGAAATCTACATAGGCGCAGGGGAGACCCAAGGGTTCCGGCATATCGCAAGATTGGCCCGGAATCTCCAAAAGGAATACCCGGGAATACGGTTCCAGATGGTCAGCGGAGATATTTCCGAGATCTGTGAGCAGCTGGACAAGGGATTGCTGGATTTCGGGCTCCTGCTGGGGGAGATGGATAAAAGCCGGTACTGCTTCCGGGAACTGCCGGTCCGGGATACCTGGGGCGTTTTAATGCGAAAGGACAGCCCCCTGGCCCGGAAAGAGGGGATAACGCCCCAGGACCTGTGGGATAAGCCTCTAATCCTGTCCCGGCAGATGGAAAACAAGGGGGCCCTCCACCGGTGGCTGGGGCGGGAGCCTGCCCAACTGACCACCGTGGCCACCTACAACCTGATTTATAACGCCTCCCTCATGGTGGAGGAGGGGATGGGCTATGCCTTTTCCCTGGACGGACTGGTCAATATGACCCAGAATTCCCTGGTGTTCCGGCCCCTGGTCCCCCGGCTGGAACTGGGAATGAACCTGGCCTGGAAAAAGTCCCAGGTATTCTCCAAAGCGGCGGCCCTTTTCCTGGAACGGCTGGAAAAGGAACTGCCCCGGTGGGAAGAGGAATCCTGAATTTCAGAAATAATCAAAGGAAGAAGTGGGCTCTCAGATGAAACAGACCGCAGAATTCCGGAGCCTGGCAAAACAGCTGTATGGTTTGCTGGACAGCCGCCGGAAACGGAACTTTATCTTTATCCTGTTGGCCATGGCCCTGTCGGCGGTGCTGACCCAGGTCACCCCCAAGGCCATCGGCTGGCTGACGGATGATATCCTGCTCCGGGAGCAGATTCAGTTTGGAGCCATCCTCCCGGTGCTGGGAGTGATTCTGGTGGTGAATGTGGCCAACCAGCTGGTGATCATCTTCCGCAGGCTCCTGGTGGAGGACACAGCCACCCGGACCGAGAAAAAGGCCCGGGGCCTGGCCATTGCCTCCCTTTTGAAGGCACCCCTCTCCTTTTACAGGAATAATATGACCGGGAACATCCATGGCCGGCTGAACCGGTGCCTGGAGGGAACGGTCCGGATGGAAAAGCTCCTTTTCATGGACTTTGCCCCCGCTATTTTCAACAGCCTGGCGGCAGTGGTGGTCATCTTCACCACCCTCCCGGCGGTGCTGGCTCTCCCCATGATGCTGGTCATCCCCATCGGGGTGGCCATTGTGCTGCGGCAGATTCATACCCAGCGGGGAATCCGGGTGGAATTGCTGGACACCAAAGCCGCCATGGACGGGTCCCTGGTGGAACTGCTGGGAGGAATCCAGGTGATTCGGGTCACCGACAGCACGGCGGCGGAAGAACGCCGGTTTGAGGGAAAATCCGAGACCCTCCGGGCCAAGGAGATGACCCACCACATAGCCATGGCCAGGTATGACTGCCTGAAATTCCTGAACCAGGTGTTTTTTACCGTCCTGATGATAGGGGGCTCCGCCTGGCTGGCCACCCGGGGAATCATCACGGTGGGCGCCGTGCTGACCGCCTACCTTTGCTTCAACCCGCTTCTCAAACCCCTGGAGGAACTGCACCGGATTCTGGATGAATTGTCCGAGAGCATGATCCTGGCCCAGGACTTTTTCCGGATGGCCCGGCTGGACCCCGACTTTTCCTATGAGAAAGCTGCCCTGCCTGCCCATTCCGGGGCTGAAAAAGCCCCGCTCCTGGAACTGGAGGATTTGCGGCTGGCCTACGGCCCGGACCGGGAAGTGCTCCGGGGAATTGACCTGAAAGTGGAACAGGGGACCTTCCTGGGATTGGCCGGCCCCAGCGGCTGCGGGAAATCCTCCCTCATCAAGGCGGTCTGCCGGCTGGAACCCTGTGAGGGAAAACTGCTGCTGGAGGGCCGGGAACTGGAATCCTGGAGTCGGGAGGAACTGGCCCGGGTGATTACCCTGGTGCCCCAGACTCCCTTCCTGATAGCGGGAACCATCCGGGAGAATATCTGCTACGGCCTTAAGGAGCCCCCTGCCCCGGGAAAAGTGGAGGAAGCTGCCCGGAAGGCCTGTCTGGGGGATTTTCTGGAAGGGCTGCCCCAGGGGCTGGATACCATCCTGTCCGAGGGGGGAAGCAACCTGTCCGGAGGTCAGCGGCAGAGAATCGCCCTGGCCCGGATTTTCCTTCGCCGGCCCCGGCTCCTGATTCTGGACGAGGCTACCTCAGCCCTGGACAATACCTCGGAGCGGTTTGTTCAGAACCAGATCGAAGCCCTCCAGCGGGAGACCGGAATGACCGTCCTCTCCATTGCCCACCGGCTGACTACCCTGCAAAATGCCCACCGAATCCTGGTTATGGATAAGGGAAAACTGGTCCAGGAGGGCAGCTATAAGGAACTGGTGGAGACACCGGGAATTTTCCAGGATATGTATTACGGGCGGCTGAAATGAACCGCTTTGAAGGAATATAAAAAAGGAGGAAACCGGTATGAACAGATTTGGAAAAATAGTGCTCACAGCCCTCTGTCTGGCTCTGCTGGCTGGCTGCGGGAAAACAGGCCAGGAACCTGCCTCCGCCCAGACACCGGCCCCGGCAGTCACCTCTGCCCCAGAAGCAGCTGTTACCCCCCAGCCTGAGGAAACCGCAGCTCCGGAAGAACGCCTGGTGGGGGAGGCCCTGTGGTATCAGCGGGAGGTGATGGACACTGAAAATATGGGTTATACCTTTGAGGATCATCTATTGGTCATCCCCAAAATCAACCGGGAGGGGGAGGGGGCCCAGGCCCTGAACCAGAAAATCTATGATACCTACGCCCCCATCTATCAGGAATTGCAGGAGTATCAGGAGGAAAACCGCCTTTACAACATCACCTGCACCAGCCGGACGGCGGGGGACCTGGTGGGAATCATTATGAGAGAGTCGGTGGCCTGGCAATATTCAGAGGGAATGACGAACTATACCGCCTTCTACTACGACGCAGCCCAGGACCGGGAACTGACCTTTGAAGAATACATTACTGCCCTGGGTTTTGACCTGCCCACCCTGGAAACCAAGGTCCTGGCTATGGAGGATACTGGCGAGACCCAGAACCACACCAGCCTGGGAGATGCGCCCCAGCTTACCGGCTGCATTGCAGATGAAGAGGGAACCACCATTATTGTCTCCCATGTGTACAGCGAGATGATGGGGGATTACAGCGGCGTCTTGTGCTATAATGTGGGGCCTGTCCTGTAAAAGGCCAAGGTGAACTGGTCACAGAAGAAGGAGCCGGAACCGGGTATACTGGAGACAAACAAAACAAAGGAGGCCCCTTCCATGAAAGCAATCCTGAAAAAACTTCTTCGCCCGGCCCTCTTCACCCTGGGCGGCGCCCTGGCAGGTCTGGCTTACTACTATCTGGTGGGCTGTTCCACCGGAAGCTGCGCCATCACTTCCAGCCCCTTCACCACCATGACTTATGTGGGGCTGATTGGCCTGCTCCTCTCCACCGCCTTTGGAAAGGGCTGCTGCGGAGGAAGCTGCAGAAGATAAGTTTTAACTGAAACAAAAAAGCCGCTGGTAATGTGCAATCCTAATAAGAAAACATTGTAGGGCGAGAGAGAAACGGTATAGCTTACGGCTATGCCGTTTCTTTCAT
>CALXGR010000011.1 GCA_944387885.1 uncultured Clostridia bacterium | reverse complement strand
ATGATGTCGCAGGCGTTCAGGCTGACGGTGTGGTAGAACTGCCGCCAGTCGGTGGCGATCATGTTGGTGGCCACCTGGAACTGGGTGGCGTTCTTGAACTCCCGCATGATCTCACGGCTGGAATATCCGGCTTCGGGTCCGCAGGGGTCCTCCATGTAGGTGATGATTCCGTGCATGTCCTTGGACAGCTCAATGGCTTCGGCCAGGCTCCAGGCGCCGTTGGGGTCAATGTTCACCCGGGCATTGGGGAAAGCCTTCTTCACCGCCCGGCAGGCTTCCATCTCTTCCTGGCCGGCCAGAACGCCGCCCTTCAGCTTGAAGTTCTCAAAACCGTATTTCTCGTGAAGGACCTGAGCCTCCTCGGCGATCCGCTCGGGGGTGAGGATGACCTCCCGGCGCATCCGGAACCAGGGGTCCTTGCTGTCGCTCTCGTCCAGGTAGGGCAGGGAAGGGTCGGTCCATTTCTTCTTGTCAGATACATAGAACATGTATCCCAGCATTTCCACTTCCTTCCGCTGCTGGCCTTCTCCCAGCAGCTGACACATGGAAACCCCCAGATACTGGCCCAGCAGGTCCAGCATGGCGCATTCAATGGCCCATTCGCTCTTGACCACGAATTTCAGCTTGGAAATGTCCAGGGTCTGGATACCGGCGCCGTCATCTGCCTCGGCACGGGTGGCCAGCCGGTGGATGGTCTGGAGAATCTGGCGGTAGCAGCTTACCGGCTGCCCTTCCACCAGGGGACGGACTGCGTTCAGGCAGTCACAGGTGTAATCGCCTCCGTGGATCTCGCCAATGCCGGTATGTCCCGCATTGTCTTCCAGGATGACCAGGTTGCGGGTAAAGCAGGGGGCATGGGCGCCGGACAGGGTCATAAGCATACTGTCATATCCGGCTACAGGAATCACCTGCATTTTGGTGATGATAGGACTGCTGTTCATAGGTAAGCACTTCCTTTTTAAATTGAAAGATAAAACACCGGAACCCTCCGGCAGCCGCCGGAGCAAAACCGGGCACAAATTCGTCCAGGCTCATGATAACATACCCCCGGAGAAGGGAATAGTGACAAATGCGCCAAAAAAACCGGCACCCGAAAAGGCCACCTTTCGGAAAATTCCAAAAATGAAAGGAATCGTGAAACGAGATTTCCTTCGGTGAAATCTTCCTGAAATGCCCCGGATAAAAAAATCCCGGAAAGACCCTGCAAAGGTCTCTCCGGGATTGGGGTGCGGAAATCAGGTGGCATCGGGGGCGAAAGCATAGCCATGGTTGGCGTAGTCCTCTTCCCCCACAAAGCCGGTCATGTCTACTACCCAGCCGTCCTCACCGCTGCCCTTGATGACCCGGTAGGTGACCCGGTTGGTGGTGACGGTGGGGGTGCCGCCTCCCTGGCGGGGGCTGCCGCTGAAGGTAAAGGTAAGGTTGAGCATGATCACATCCCCGTCATATACATTCAGGGATTCCCAGTCCGGCTCCACCACAAAGGTCTCGGTGTCGTAGATGGTGCCCATGTTGGCCTCGCCCAGGGCGTAGGTCTGGGCCCGCAGCTTGTTGGCGGCGGAGGAATGGACCAGATAGCTCATATCCTGGGCATTGATGCATTCCAGATAGCTGCGGTAGTACTCGGTAATGATGGTCTGCAGCTCCTCCTGGGAGATGGGCAGCTCCGGAGTGGGGGTGGGGGTAGGCTCCGGGGTAGGAGTGGGCTCAGGTTCTGCCGTGGCGGCGGCAGGGTCCTGGGTAGCCACGGGGGTGGCGGCAGGCCCCAGCAATCCGGAAAGGTCCTCCAGGGAATGGGGACCCCAGTCAAAGGGATTGACCACCAGCAGTACAAAGAATCCTGCCAGGGCGGCCAGGATCAGGGAAACCAGAAAAATCAGGATCCGCAGTCCCCAGCTGGCCCGGTCTTTCTTGGGAAGGAGTTCTTCCCGGTCGGGGTAAAGGTCGGATACATCGGGACCGGGGCCGGGTGCCCGGCGGCCGCCCCGCAGGTCGATCATCTCCCAGTCGTTTACCTTGGCCTCCACAGGGTCCGGTTCCTCGGGCGGGGGATAGATGGGCTCATCGGGAGCGGGCAGGTCGGCCAGTTCGTCCAGTATCTCCTGGGCGGTAGGCTCATGGGGGGCAGGCTGCTCCTGCAAAGGGGCGGCACAGTAGGGACAGAAGGCAAAGCCTTCCTCCACCTTTTTGCCGCACCGGGGACATAAACGCTCTGACATACAAAAACCTCCTGTCCGCCCTCCTGGCTGATGAATATTTGAACTTATTGTAGCACAGTTGGGCCCCGGCTACAAGGAGCAGAATCGGTTGAAAAAGAAAGAAAATCGTGGTAACATTAAAACCGTTCCGACCCCGGAGGGGCCGAATCGAGAAGGAGAGAATATGATACAGGGAAAATTCAAAGACTGGCTGCGGAAGAATATGAATCTGAGCCGGGCTTATTTTATGGCGACCCTGCGGTGGTGTGTTCTGGGCCTTGTGGTGGGAATCCTCTGCGGGGCTGTGGGGGGCGTATTCCACCATGGAATTGAGTGGGGAGTGGAACAGTTTTCCGCTCACCCCTGGCTGGTCTACCTGCTGCCGGTGGGCGGCCTGGCCATTACCGCCATTTATCACGGACTGAAACTCTGCCCCGACCCCGGCACCAATGCGGTGCTCCGGGCCAGTGCCACCGGGGAGCCGGTCAGCGCTCGGATGGCCATTGCCATCTTCTTTTCCACCATCATCACCCAGCTGGTGGGCGGAAGCGGCGGCCGGGAGGGTGCAGCCCTCCAGCTGGGAGGAAGCGTTTCCGGGTACCTGGGCCGGCGGCTGAAGGTGAGCCGGAGCGTCCAGCGGACCATGGTCCTCTGCGGCATGGCGGCAGTGTTCAGCGCCCTGTTCGGCACCCCGGTAACGGCGGCTCTGTTCTGCCTGGAGGTGGTCCGGGTAGGGACCATGCCCTATGCAGCCCTGGTGCCCTGCCTGATCAGCAGCCTGGTGGCGGACCAGGTCTCCCGGTTTATGGGAATGGAACCCACTGTTTTCCTGGTAAAGGCTATCCCCGCCGTTTCGGCGCCGGTGCTGGTCCAGTGCGCCCTGCTGGGGGTGCTGGGGGGACTGGTGGCCATTCTGTTCTGCCAGGCCCAGCATCTGAGCCACCATCTCTTTGACAAAATTTCCAACCCCTGGATTCGGGTCATGGCCGGCAGTGTGCTTCTGATCCTGCTCACCCTGCTGGTGGGAAGCCACCGGTACAACGGGGCAGGGATGGCCTATGTGACCCAGGCCATTGAGGAGGGCCAGACCACCCATTTCAGCTTCCTTTTAAAAATACTCTTTACCGCCATCACCCTGGGCTGCGGCTTCAAGGGGGGCGAGATCGTACCCTGCTTCTTTACCGGGGCAACCTTCGGCTGTGCCCTGGCCCCCCTGCTGGGAATGGACCCGGGCCTGGGCGCTGCCCTGGGAATGGTCACCGTTTTCTGTGGGGCGGTGAACAGCCCCCTGGCCAGCCTGGTACTGGCAGTGGAGGTGTTCGGGGGAGACATCCTGGCCCTGGCAGCTCTTCCCATCGCCCTCAGTTATCTGGTCAGCGGCGGAAGCAGCCTGTATAAAAATCAGGTGATTTTGAACAGTAAACTGGACCTGGAGGGCTGATCCCCGGGAAAAATGACAAAAACCGGCCTTCGGGCCGGTTTTTTGTTGCATTTTGGGAAAGGCTTTGATACAGTGGATGAAGTGTGAGCCTGGACGGGATCCGGGCTTGCCGGAATCAAAAAAGAGAGGGGTATGTAGTTTGAAACAAATGGATTTGTCCGGGGGTATTTATGACGCCCGGGAACTGGGGATTCCCCGGATGCTGGTGCTGGGTGTCCAGCACACCTTCGCCATGTTCGGCGCCACCGTTCTGGTCCCCCTGCTTACCGGCCTGTCCGTAAGCACCACCCTGCTTTGCGCAGGTATCGGCACTTTGCTCTTCCACCTGATCAACAAGGGAAAGGTCCCCGCCTTCCTGGGGTCCTCCTTCGCCTATCTGGGCGGCTTCACCATTGTCACCAACAACGGTGCCAACCCTGGAAACCTGCCCTATGCCTGCGCCGCCGTGGCTTGCAGCGGCCTGGTTTACCTGGCAGTCAGCGCTCTCATTGCCACCTTCGGAGTGGGCCGTATCATGCGGTTCTTCCCCCCGGTGGTCACCGGACCCATCATCATCGCCATCGGTCTGATCCTGGCCCCCAGCGCCATCTCCAACTGCTCCACCAACTGGCTGCTGGCAGCAGTGGCTCTGGGTGTGGTCATCATCTGCAACATCTGGGGCAAGGGCATGGTCAAGATCCTTCCCATCCTGCTGGGCGTGATCGCCGCCTATCTGGTGGCTCTGGTCACCAATGCCGTGGACTTCACCGCCGTGGCCCAGGCTGACTGGATCGGCCTGCCCATCAAGAAGGAATCCATGGGCCTGTTCGCCTTCGACGGCAGCAGCCAGCTCATCAGTGCCATCCTCACCATTGTCCCCATCGCCATCGCTACCGTTATGGAGCATATCGGCGACATGGCTGCCATCAGCGCCACCACCGGCAAGAACTATATCCGGGACCCCGGTCTCCATCGCACCCTGCTGGGTGACGGCGTGGCTACCAGCCTGGCCGGCCTGCTGGGCGGCCCTGCCAACACCACCTACGGTGAGAACACCGGTGTTCTGGCCCTGAGCAAGGTCTATGACCCCCTGGTGGTCCGGATCGCCGCTGTATTTGCCATCCTCATGTCCTTCAGCCCCAAGTTTGACGCCCTCATCAACACCATTCCCGCCGGAATCGTGGGCGGCATCAGCTTCATCCTCTACGGCATGATCTCCGCCATCGGCGTGCGGAATGTGGTGGAAAACCAGGTGGACTTCACCAACAGCCGGAACCTGATCATCGCCGCTGTCATCCTGGTCTCCGCCCTGGGCTTCAACAGCGTGGGCGGCCTCACCTTCGGCCCCGTCACCCTCAGCGGTCTGGCCATCGCCGCCCTGCTGGGTATTCTCCTCAATGCCATTATCCCCGGCAACGACTACCGGTTCGATAAGGTAAACGAGGGCGAGCAGGGCCTGAATATGCAGGTCTGATAAACCCCGAAAAATAAAACCACCCCGGCAGACAGTTTCCTGCCTGCCGGGGTGGTTTTTTGCTTCAAATTCCGTGTAAGTCTGCCGGGACTTACTGAACCAGCCAGCGGATGGCCTGCTTCAGCCGCTGGGCCTGCTGGGGGGTGTCCTCCACAAAGGGGCTGTGATACAGGTTATCGTACAGCACCTGAACATTTTCCGGGGTGGGATCGATCCCGATGTCAGCCAGGGTCAGGGGCATGCCAAAGGAACGCATCATCTCCCGCAGTTCGGGGATGCGGTCCTCCTGACCGTTGAAGCTCAGCTGCATGGACTGGCCCACTGCCACAATTTCCCCGTGGAGGAAATCCTTTGCCTCCTGGGTGAAATGGGTGCGGATCAGCTCATAGCACTCGTGGCCCAGGGCGGTCTGGCCAAAGCCCTTGCTGCATCCGGAGATGATGCCGGCCACTGCCACATTCAGGTAGGCAATGTCCTCTACGGTCTTGGTCAGCTTTCCTTCCTGCACATCCCGCACAGCCTGATGGCCGCACCGGCGGTACACGTCCATGGTAAACCGGGACAGGGCAAAGGCAGCGGACATTCCGGCGCTGAAATTCTCAATGTCGATGTTGTCGTGTCCGTTCTGCATCTCCACCATCTTGGCCATGCCGTCCAGAATGCCGCTGGCCACATACCGGGCGGGTTCCCGGGCGATAACCTCCATGTCCATGACAATGGCGTCCACCTCATAGGAGTAACGCAGGCTGCCCAGGCTGGCGCCGTCGGGAGTGTACATGACACTCAGGGGGGCAAAGGCTGCACAAGTGGCAATGCTGGTGGGGACCTCCACCACGGGCAGATGCTGAGAGGGGAGCCCCAGCTTCTGGCCGGCAAAGTATCCGGTGGCCTTGGTCTGGTCCATGATCCGGCCGCCGCCTACACCTACGATCACATCGCAGCCTTCGGCGATGGCCTGGTCTGCGTGGATGTAGGCCTGCTCATAGCTGTTCTGGCCCGGCCAGAGGGAGAGCCGGTACTCCATTCCGGCTTCATCCAGGGTCCGGGCGATCCGGTTTTCGCAGGCTTCCCAGGCGCGGGGGCCTGCAATGATGAAGGGCTTTTTCCCCAGCCGGGCAATTTCCTGGGCCAGGGTTTCCAGGGCGCCCTGCTGCTGGATATACCGCCCGGCGCCGAATTTGTAGGCGTTATCCAGTTTGATTTCTGAGAGTGTTCTTGCTTCCGCCATGTTTTTCTACTTCACTTTCTTTCTGAAATTGTCCGGCCCTTAATGCGGCTGGAACTAAGAGTAGAATAGGTCAAAAGGGGAGCGGTGTCAATATGATTGAGGAAGATACTTATATTAAGAATCAAGGCGGTTCAAGGCCCCATTTGCGCTGGCCGGGAGAGCCCGGGAAGGGAAGGCTGTTCTTTCTTTGATATTCCGGGAAAAATCACTCTCCCTGAGCCTGGGTCAGCTGGGTGCCGGGGAAATAATGGGCCAGGATCTCCTGCCAGGAGCTTCCCTCCAGGGCCATGGCTTTGGCGCCCCACTGGCTCATTCCCACCCCGTGGCCGTACCCCTTGGTGGTGAAGGTGAATTCCCCGCAGCTGGGGTCGTAGGTATAGGAGAAGGCAGTGCTCCGCAGCCCCAGGGCGGTGCGGAAGCTGATTCCCGAGAGGGTCTGCCCCTCCACCTGGATGGAGGTGCAGTACCCGGCTTCGTCAAAGGTCTGTTCCCCCAGCCATTGGGAGGGTTCCCCCTCCGGCCAGATGCCGAAACTGCTGGAAAGACTGTCCGATACCCGCTGGGCTCCCAGGGAGACCTCCACCTGAAAATCCGGGGCAGAGGTGTCCCAGGGGCTGTCCACCCCGCAGAGATAGGGCAGGCTGACACTCCACACCTGGCCGCTGTCGGTGGTGGCTCCGGTGCTGATGGCATGGTAGAAGGTCCCTGCGGGGGCCCCCTCATAAGTAACCACCCAGTCCAGCACCTCCTGGGCCAGCTGGGAGAAATAGTTGTAGTTCTCCTTATAGGCATCCCCCCAGTAGGCCTGCATGACCTCGGGGGTCATGTATCCTTCCCGCCGCTGGGGGGAGGCGGTGAAATAGGCCCCTCCGTTGCTCCCGTCCCGGTGGTCCCGGCAGTAAAGGGCCCAACTGTGGCTGGCCACCATCTGGGCCTGGATGGCCTGGGCGGGCCAGTCCGCAGGCATTTCGCTGGCGGCGGCTCCAATAAGATAATCCAGCACCTCCACCGTCCGGACTACCTGGGCATCCCCGTCCCAGATGAGAAGGGGCTCCAGATAATCGGTGGAGGGAGACGCAGGCTCCTGGGTGGGCTGAGGAACGGCAGTGGCCTGGATGTCCTGGGAGGGAGGAGCCTCCTGAACAGCGGACTGAGGGGTCCGGGGGAGCAGAAAACAGACCAGGGGAAGGGCTCCGCTGAGGGCTGCCAGAAGGAGCCCTCCCAAAAAAATACGCTTCATAGGTTCCTCCTTGATACTTGAAATCCCGGCTGAAACTGGGTATTATGGTATATACCATTTTTATTTATGTCCTTTTTTCCGACCCTGAGAGGGGTCCGGGAGGGACAGCCCCCAGAGCCCGGCTCTGTGGAAAATCATCTTTCCGGAGGGATTGTCCATTCCATTTTATGCCCCGGCCCGGGAGGATATGCGGAGGAATCCATGAAACCTATCTATACATTCCTTGGGGCGTTGGCCTGCGTAGGGGCAGGCCTGGCCCGCTGGCTGGATTTGAATAACTTTACCGAATACCCCTCCGGGTTCCCCACCCAGGGACCCTACTGGGTGCGGTATCTGGTGTTGGGAGCAGTGCTCTTCCTTCTGTGGGTGATGGGCCAGGCGGCCCGACCCCGCAGCCTGCCCCAGCCCCGGCCCCGGCTTGGCTGTGCCCTCCTCAGCTTTGGAGCAGGGGCGGGGCTCTGCATGACTGCGGCCCAGTATCTCAACACCAACAAGGTGCTGGACTGGGTCCTGCCCGGCCTGGCGGGAATCTGGCTGGCCCTTCTGGGAGTATACTGGCTGGGACTCAGCTACCGGGCTCTTATCCCGGTCCCCCTGGGAATCGCCGGGACCTTATACTTCCTTTATAAAAGCTTCCTCCATGGACTGACCTACGCCGCCAACCTCCACCGGATCGGGGTGGTGTGGGAGGCTCTGGCCTACCTGGCCGCCCTCTGGTTCCTGGTCAAGCTGCTCCGGCTGGTTCATCTGCCGGGAGAACCGGGACTGGCCGGTTGTTATACGGCGGGAATGTGGGCCTTCTTCCTGGACAGCTGCATCATCTTCCCCCAGGGAGTCTGGACCTTCCTTTCGGGGGGCGGCACCATGACGGGGCTGCTGGAACTGTTCTGCCTGGGTCTGGTAGGGCTTTTGGGCCTGGGCTGCGCCTTCTCCATCCGGGAAGGATAATGAAAAAGAAAAGGACGTGAATCTATGGGAATCGTAGTACTGGGCGCCGTTTTTGTAGATATCAAGGGACATCCCCTTTCCGTATATATTCCCGGGGGAAGAAATGCAGGCCGGGTGGAGCAGGTCCACGGAGGTGTCAGCCGGAATGTGGCGGAGGACATTGCCAATGTGGAGCTTCGCCCCACCTTTGTAAGCATTGTGGACGACACCGGCATGGGGGAGGATGTAATCAAAAAACTCCGCCGCCATAAGGTGAACACCGACTATATCCTCCGCACTCCCCAGGGAATGGGGACCTGGCTGGCCATCTTTGACAACAACGGGGATGTGACCGCCGCCATCAGCAAACGCCCCGACCTGACCCCCCTGGCAGGACTGCTGGAGGAGAAGGGGGACGAGATTTTCCGGGACTGCGACAGCATCTGCCTGGAAATCGACATGGAATCCGAACTGGTGAGCCAGGTGTTCAAGTACGCCCAGAAATACCACAAGGACGTGTACGCTGTGGTCAGCAATATGAGCATTGCCATGGAGCGACGGGATTTCCTGAAACGGACCAGCTGCTTTGTCTGCAACCAGCAGGAAGCAGGGCTCCTTTTCGGGGAGGATTACAGCGAGCTGGAACCCCAGGCCATGGAACGGGAATTGGCCCGGAATGTGGTGGGGGCCCAGATTCCCCGGATGGTGGTGACCATGGGGGATAAGGGGGCCGTCTACGCCCAGATGGACGGGACCAGCGGTTACTGTCCTGCCAAGAATGTGGATGTGCTGGACACCACCGGGGCCGGGGACAGCTTTTTCAGCGGGGTGGCCATCGGCCTGACCTACGGCAAGACCCTGGCGGAAAGCTGCGAGATGGGCGCCCGTCTGGCTGCCTCGGTGATTTGTACCGCAGAGAATGTATGTCCTCGGTTCCTGCCCAGTGAGTTTGGGCTGGATATGCCGGTGACCGACTGAATATCCCCCGCCCTCCCGGGTCATCCTGAGGAAAGGGGAGGAGTAAAAGCAATATGGAACGACAAAAAAAGATAAAACGCCTTCTCTTTCTGGCAGGAATTCCGGTGCTGCTGGGAATCTGCTGGCTGGTGGGCAGGCCCCTGGTGGCTTTTATGGATGAGCCCCAGATGTTCCGGCAATGGGTGGCCGATAAGGGAGTCTGGGGCGCCGTCCTCTTTGTGGGGATGGTGGTGGTCCAGGTGTTCCTGGCAGTCATTCCTGGCGGTCCCTTTGAGGTGGGCGCCGGATACGCCTACGGAATGGTGTGGGGCACCATCCTCTGCAGCATCGGCACCACCCTGGCCAGCACTCTTGTATTTCTTCTGGTCCGCCGGTTTGGCCGGGGCTTTGTGGAACTGTTTGTGGACGGGGAAAAGATAGATTCCTTCTCCCTGCTCCGGGCGGACGAAAAGAAGGAGAGTTTTCTCTTCCTTATTTTCCTCATTCCCGGCACCCCCAAGGATGTGATAAGCTACCTGGTGGGACTGTCCGACATCAAGTTAAGCCACTGGATCCTCATCTGCGGGGCGGGACGGCTCCCCGCCATCATCCTGTCGGTGGTGGGCGGCTCGGCTCTGGAAAGCCAGCAGTACCACCTGGCCCTTTGGGCAGCGGGAGGACTGGTGGTCTTCTACCTGGCCGGAATGATTTTCTGGAACTGGTACCGGAAACGCCGCCGGAGAATGTGATATAAAAAAGAAAGGACGCACCCTTTTTGCACAGGGGGCGTCCTTTTTTGTGGAAAAATTATTTTCCGCCCATGAGGATGGCCATGACGGCCTTCTGGGCGTGGAGCCGGTTTTCGGCCTCGTCGAAAATCTCGTCGGCGTGAGCCTCGAATACATCGGCGGTGATTTCCTCTCCCCGGTGAGCGGGCAGACAGTGGAGGACCATGCAGCCGGGATTGGCCAGGCTCAGCAGCTCCCCGTTGATCTGGTAGCCCTGGAAAGCCTTCTTCCGCAGCTGGGTCTCTTCCTCCTGACCCATGCTGGTCCATACATCGGTGACCAGAATGTCCGCACCCTTGGCCCCCTCCTTGGGGTCCTGGCAGAGGGTGAATTTCTCGGGATATGCCTTGGCGTATTCCAGCACATCGGCGGCGGGCAGGTAGTTGTTGGGGCAGACGGCAGTGACCGACATTCCGGCCAGCAGGCCGCCTACAATGAGGCTGTTGGCCATGTTGTTGCCGTCCCCGATAAAGCACATTTTCAGCCCTTCAAAGCTGCCCCGGCGCTCCCGGATGGTCTGCAGGTCAGCCAGCACCTGGCAGGGGTGGCAGTAATCGGTGAGGCCGTTGATGACCGGGATGCCGCTCCACTGGGCCAGGGCCTCCACATCGCTCTGCTTGAAGGTGCGGATCATAATGCCGTCATAGTACCGGCCCAGCACCCGGGCAGTGTCCTGGATGGGCTCGCCCCGTCCGATCTGCATTTCGGTGGTGGCGTTGAGATAGGTGCCCAGACCGCCCAGCTGGTAAGCCCCCACCTCAAAGCTGGTGCGGGTACGGGTGGAAGCCTTGGCAAAAATCAGGGCAATGGTTTTCCCTTCCAGATAATGATGCTTCCGGCCGGCCTTGTTGTCCGCTTTCAGCTCATCGGCCACGTCCAGGATATGGAACAGCTCCTCCCGGGTCAGGTCGCTCATTTTCAAAAGATGTTTCATCCCTCAGTCTCCTCCTTTTTCCAGTTGGTCATTACATTCCCCAGAATCTCCAGAGCCCGCTCCACATCCAGGCGGGTGAGGATCAGGGGCGGCAGCATCCGCAGCCGGGTCTTGGCGGTGAGGACCAGCAGCCCCTGCTCCTGGCAGGCGGCCCGGACCTCTGTGGCAGAGATGCCATCCTCCAGCTGGATTCCCACCATCAGTCCCAGCCCCGAGACCTGGGTCACATGGGGCAGCTGGGCCAGCCCCGCCCGAAGCTGGGCGGCCCGGTCGGCTACATTCAGCATAAATTCATGGTCTTCCAGCTTGTCCAGTACGGCCAGGGCTCCGGCACAGACCACCGGGTTCCCGCCGAAAGTGCTGCCATGACTGCCGGGACCCATGTGCTGGGCCACGCTCTCGGTCATCAGCACCGCCCCGATGGGCAGTCCGCCCCCCAGGCCCTTGGCCAGGGTGGCAATGTCGGGGGTGAAGCCGTAATGCTCGCAGGCCAGGAAGGTGCCGGTCCGCCCGGCGCCGGTCTGGACCTCGTCCGCAATGAGCAGCACATCCTGCTGGCGGCAGTAATTGACCATGTTGTGGACAAAGGCGGGGTCCAGGGCCATAACGCCGCCTTCTCCCTGAACACACTCGAACATGGCGGCGCAGACCGTCTCGTCCATAGCCTCTTTCAGGGCGGCAAAGTCGCCGGCGGGAACATACCGGAACCCCTGGTTGAAGGGGCCGAAGTCCTGATGGAATACCTCCTGGCCGGTGGCGGTAAGGGTGGCCAGGGTCCGGCCATGGAAGCTGTTTTCCAGGGTGATGATGGTGGAACGGCCGGGACCGTATTTGTCCACGCTGTATTTCCGGGCGGCCTTGATGGCTCCCTCGTTGGCCTCGGCCCCTGAGTTTCCGAAAAAGACCTTGTCCATCCCGGTAATTTTGCACAGCCGCTTGGCCAGCTTGCCGCAGGGGGCGGTGTAATACAGGTTGCTGGTGTGGGGCAGGGTCTCCAGCTGCTTTTCCACGGCAGCCACCCAGTCGGGATGGCAGTATCCCAGGCTGGTTACCCCAATGCCGCTGGTAAAGTCCAGGTATTCCTTGCCCTGGGTGTCCAGGGCAATCATTCCCCGGCCTTTTTCCAGCACCAGAGGGCTCCGCCCGTAGGTGTGGGCCACATACTTGTCATCCCGCTTGATTACTTTTTCTCCGTTCATAGGAACCAAACCTCCTTAATTGCCGTGACGGGCGCCCCGGCGGTAGAACAGGGTTCCGCTGCCCCGGTCGGAGAAGATCTCCAACAGGATGGAATGGAGGACCCGGCCGTCGATGATGCTGGCCTCCTTGACCCCCTGGTAAAGGGCATCTGCCATTCCCCGGATCTTGGGCACCATTCCTCCCGAAATGACCCCCTGCTTCTGGTACCCTTCGATTTCGGATACCTCCACAGTGGGGATAAGGGTGGACTCGTCGTCCTTGTCCAGCAGCAGTCCGGCAATGTCGGTCATGCTCACCAGCTTTTCCGCTTTCAGGGCGATGGCGATCTGGGCGGCGGCAGTGTCGGCGTTGATGTTGTAGGCAGTGCCGGTGTCGTCCATTCCCACCGTGGCTATAACTGGAATATACCCGTCGTCCAGCAGATTGTCAATCAGGTGGGTGTTTACCTTGTCGATTTCTCCCACATAGCCCAGGTCGGTCTCTCCCTCCAGCTTGTGGCACATGATCATGTGCCCGTCCATGCCGCAAAGACCTACCCCACGGCCCCGGAGCAGGGCCACCAGGTCCTTGTTCACCTGCCCGGCCAGCACCTGCTGCACGATTTCCATGGTGGCGGCATCGGTGTACCGGAGCCCGCCGATGAACTTGGATTCCACCCCTACCTTGTCCAGCATTTTGTTGATGGCAGGGCCGCCTCCGTGGACCAGCACCACCCGGACCCCCAAAAGGGTCAGGGTGACCAGGTCGTTCATAACGGCGTTTTTCAGCTCCTGGTTGATCATGGCGTTTCCGCCATATTTGATGACCAGGGTCTTGCCGTGATATTTCTGAATGTAGGGCGTTGCCTCGCTGAAAAGCAGCGCCATCTCCTGATTTTTCATCCCCATCTTTCTATCCCCTCTAAAAGAATCAAGTCCGGTAATCTCCGTTGATTTTCACATAATCATAGGTTAGGTCGCAGCCCCAGGCTTTGGCGGTCTCGGTGCCGCTGCCCATGTCAATGAGAATGGTGATCTCCTTCTCGGCCAGGACCTTGGCGGCTTGTTCCTCGCTGTACTCATGGTGCCGGGCGTTTTCGCACACATAAACCTCCCCGGCGGCGCTGGACAGCCATACCTTGATTTTGCTGATGTCAAAGTCCCCGGGGGTGTACCCGATGGCACAGAGGATGCGTCCCCAGTTGGCATCTGCCCCGAACATGGCGGCCTTGAAAAGGCTGGAGCAGATGACCGAGCGGCTCACCGACCGTGCCACTTCCAGACTGGGGGCGTTCACCACCTGGCATTCCAGCAGCTTGGTGGCCCCTTCTCCGTCCCCTGCCAGCTCCCGGCAGAGATGTTCCGCCACGGTGGTGAGGGCGGTGACGAAGGTGTCATAGTCGGGGGTGCCTGCCTGGACCGGCTGGTTCTCTGCCAGGCCGTTGGCCAGCAGAATCACCGTGTCGTTGGTGGAGGTGTCCCCGTCCACGCTGATCTGGTTGAAGGTGGCGGGAACCACCTGGCTCAGGGCCTGCTGAAGCACCTCAGGGGCCATGGCGGCATCGGTGGTCATGAACAGAAGCATGGTGGCCATGTTGGGATGGATCATCCCGCTGCCCTTGGCCATGGCTCCCAGACGGCAGGTTTTCCCGCCCAGGGTAAACTCCAGGGCGTATTCCTTGGCATGGGTGTCGGTGGTCATAATGGCGGTGGCGGCAGCATGGGCAGCCTCAGGGCTGTGGTCCAGCTGGGCGGCAGCCAGAGGGACTCCGGCGGCGAAAGGCTCCAGACTCATGGCCTGGCCAATAACTCCGGTGGAGGAGGGAAGCACATCCTGGGCGGGAATCCCCAGCTCCTTGGCCACCAGTCCGCACACATCCAGGGCCAGCTGCTCCCCGCCGGGGGCGCAGGTGTTGGCGTTGCCGCTGTTCACCACAATGGCCTGGGCGTATCCGTCGGCAAGATGTTTCCGGTCAATGACAATGGGGGCGCCGTATACCTTGTTGGTGGTGTAGCAGGCGGCTCCGGCGGCCCGGACCTCACTGGTCACCAGGGCCAGATCGGCCTTGAAATGGTTTTTCCGAATGCCGCAGTGTACCCCGGCGGCTTTATATCCTTTTGCGGCACAGATGCCGCCCTGAATTTCCTTCATACAAATACTCTCCCGTTGATTGGTGTTTTACAGGTCCAGCCCCAGGGTCTCCGGGGTCCCCAGCATAAGATTCATGCACTGGATGGCCGCTCCCGAGCTGCCTTTTCCCAGGTTGTCAAACCGGCTGATAAGAAGCATCCGCTTTCCGTCGGCGGAAAGGGTGGTGAAAATTTCCAAATCGTCCTTGTCCGCCTTCCCGTTGGAAGGGAGGAAAGCGGGGGTCTCCCCCAGAGGATGGACGGTGATGAGAGGCTGACCGGCGTAGTAGTCCGCCAGAGCCTGGGCCAGCTCCTGGCCGGTATGCCCTACCAGGTCCAGATGGAGGGGGACCGTCACTTCCATTCCCGAGTAGTAATCGTCCACCACCGGGCAGAAGAGGGGGGTGCGGGTCAGTCCCGACACCGCCACCATCTCGGGCAGGTGCTTGTGGCCCTGGTTCAGGGCGTAGGGGCGGGGGCTTTCAAAGGCCATGTCCCGGTCCGGGTCCTGATACTGGGCAATGCCGCTTTTCCCGGCGCCGGAGTACCCGGACAATCCCTGGCAGACCAGGGGATAATCGAGGGCCAGCAGCCCCAGTTCCACCAAAGGCGCCACCAGGGTGATGAAGCCGGTGGCGTAACAGCCAGGGACCGCCACCCGGGTGGACTGGACGATGGCTTCCCGCTTGCCGGTAAGCTCGGGCAGGCCGTACACCCACTGGGGATTGGTCCGGTGGGCGGTGGAGGTGTCCAGCACCTTGACCGCCGGGTCCACCAGGGGCATTACCTCCTTGGCGGCTGCATCCGGGAGACAGAGGAAAGCCAGGTCGGCAGAGTTGATTTTCTCCGCCCGTTTTTCCAATACCTTCCGGTCCTCCTCCGAGATGGTGAGAAGCTGGATGTCCTCCCGGGCGGCCAGCCGCTCCAAAATCCGCAGGCCGGTGGTCCCGGCGCTGCCGTCTACAAATACCTTATACATGGGCTTCCTCCTTCAGGGCGGCCAGGGTCTTCCGGGCGCTGGCGATCTGGGCCTTTACCTGCTCGGGGGCGGGGCCGCCGGGCAGGTTCCTTCCCTGTACGCAGGTGTCCAGACTGATGGCCTGGTAAATATCTTCCTCGAATACCGGGCTTGCCTGGCAGTATTCCGAGAGGGGAAGGGTCTCCAGGGTCAGGCCCTGGTCAATGCACCGGGCAACCAGCTGTCCGGTGATTTTGTAAGCGGCCCGGAAGGGAACTCCCTTCTTGGCCAGGTAATCGGCGCAGTCGGTGGCGTTGATGAATCCCCTGGCGGCAGCGGCCCGCATATTCTGGGGAATGGGCTTCATGGTCCGGGTCATGGGGATGACTGTTTCCAGACAGAGCTTGACGGTGTCCACCGCATCAAAGATGGCCTCTTTGTCCTCCTGCATATCCTTGTTGTAGGCCAGGGGCAGACCCTTCATCATGGTGAGCAGAGTCATGAGATCCCCGTATACCCGACCGGTCTTGCCCCGGACCAGTTCGGTGATGTCGGGGTTTTTCTTCTGGGGCATAATGGAGGAACCGGTGGCAAAGGCGTCGTCCAGCTCCACGAACTTGAACTCCCAGCTGCACCAGAGGACCACTTCCTCGCTGAACCGGGACAGGTGCATCATAAGGATGCTCAGGTCGCTGGCCAGTTCCAGGCAGAAATCCCGGTCGGACACCCCGTCCAGGCTGTTCTCCACGATTCCGTCAAAACCCAGGGCCTGGGCGGTGGCGTACCGGTCCAGGGGATGGGTGGTGGTGGCCAGGGCTCCGCTTCCCAGGGGAGAATAGTTCATCCGGGCCCGGGTCTGGGAAAGCCGTTCCAGGTCCCGCAGCAGCATAAAGGCGTAGGCCATGAGATGATGGCCAAAGGTGATGGGCTGGGCCCGCTGAAGATGGGTGTACCCGGGCATGATGGTCTGGGTGTTTTCCTGGGCCAGGTCGCAGAGGGTCTCCACAAACTCTCCCGCCAGCCGGGAAATCTCGTCCATTTCCCGGCGGAGATAAAGGCGGATGTCCAGGGCTACCTGATCGTTCCGGCTCCGTCCGGTGTGAAGCCGCTTTCCCGCATCACCCACCCGGGCGGTCAGCTCCGCCTCCACAAACATGTGGATGTCCTCGGCGTTGGGGTCAACGGCCAGGGTGCCGTCGGCAATCTCCTGGCAGATTTGGGGAAGCTGGTCCTGGATGGCCTCCAGGTCTGCCTGGGAGATAATTCCCTGCTTGGCCAGCATGGCGGCGTGGGCCAGACTACCGGTAATATCCTCCCGGAACATCCGGGCATCAAACCGGATGGATGAATTAAAGTCGTTGGTTCTGGGGTCCAGCTCTTTCTGGAACCGTCCTGCCCACATAGCCATAGGCCAAATCTCCTTTTCCTAAAGAACGGCAAGGCCGCCGGAGGGGTTCTCCGGCGGTTTCCTGCCAGTGTGTGGTTACTTCTGGGGCCAGCTCTTGCTCAGTTTGGCCCGCTCCTTGATGGACAGGCCGAACAGGTTGATGAATCCGGCGCTGTCAGCCTGGTTGTAATCCTCGTCCTCCCCGAAGGAAGCGGTCTGCTCGTCGTAGAGGGTGTAGGGGCTGGTAATACCGGCCAAAATCATGTTCCCCTTGTACAGCTTGAGGGTCACATCCCCGCAGACAGTCTGCTGGGTGGAATCCACAAAGGCGTCCATGGCCTCCTTCAGGGGGGTGAACCACTGGCCGTTGTAGACGACCTCCCCGTACTTCTGGGCTACAATGGCCTTGAAGTGGCTGGTCTCCTTGTCCAGGGTGATGGTCTCCAGGGCTTCGTGGGCCTTGTAGAGGATGGCGCCGCCGGGAGTCTCGTACACGCCCCGGCTCTTCATGCCCACCAACCGGTTCTCCACAATGTCCAGCAGGCCGATGCCGTTGGCGCCGCCCAGGGCGTTCAGGGTCTTGACGATCTCCACAGCCTCCATCTCTTTCCCGTCGATGGCGGTGGGAACACCCTTCTCAAAGTGGATTTTCACATAGGTGGGGGTGTCGGGAGCCTGCTCGGGAGATACCCCCAGCTCCAAAAAGCCTTCCTTGTTGTACTGGGGCTCGTTGGCGGGATTTTCCAGGTCCAGGCCCTCGTGGCTCAGGTGCCACAGGTTCTTATCCTTGGAGTAGTTGGTCTCCCGGTTGATTTTCAGGGGGATGTTGTGAGCCTCGGCGTACTCGATTTCCTCTTCCCGGCTCTTGATGTTCCACTCCCGCCAGGGGGCGATGATGGCCATGTCGGGGCAGAAGGCTTTCAGGGTCAGCTCAAACCGGACCTGATCGTTGCCCTTGCCGGTGCAGCCGTGGCAGATGGCGTCGGCCCCTTCCTTGATGGCAATGTCGGCCAGTCCCTTGGCAATGCAGGGCCGGGCGTGGCTGGTGCCCAGGAGATACTCCTCATACTTGGCACCGGCTTTCAGGCAGGGCCAGATGTAGTTCTCCACATAATCCTTCTGGAGGTCCAGCACATACAGCTTGGAAGCGCCGGTCTTGATGGCTTTCTCCTCCAGGCCGTCCAGCTCGGTGCCCTGGCCTACATCACCGGAAACGGCGATGACTTCGCAGTTGTTGTAGTTCTCCTTGAGCCAGGGAATGATGATGGAAGTGTCCAGGCCGCCGGAATAAGCCAGCACGACTTTTTTGATGTTCTCTTTTTTCATGGTAGGTTCCTCCCCCTCGAACTATCAGGCACAAGCCTGAATAAATATTCATTAAACAAGAATTATTATACACTCTTTCCCAGCACAGTCAACCGACAAACTGCACAAATGTTTGAATAAAATAAAAGAATATTTAATATATATTCATGCAGAAACCCCAAAGAGAGGGGAAAAATAGCAGAAAAATGAGAGAAAAGGCAATGGAGATGCAAAAATGCATATTATATGCAAAATATACACTGAACAGGGCCGGGGTTGTCAAGGAAAGGGGATTGCACTATAATAAGGAAAAAGAAAAGACAAGGAGGAGAAGATCATGTCCCTGCACAGCGGCGAATCCCGGGAGGATTATCTGGAGGCCATCCTGGTGCTGAAGGAGAAAAAGGGGATGGTGCGGAGCATTGATGTGGCCACCCATATGGGCTTTACCAAGGCCAGTGTCAGCCGGGCCATGAGCCTTCTCCGGGAGGCTCAGCTGGTAACGGTGGATAAGGAGGGCTGGATTCAGTTTACCCCTGCAGGCCAGGCCCTGGCGGAACAGGTGTACGACCGGCACACCACCCTCACCCGGTTTCTGGTGGACCTGGGGGTGGGGCAGGCCACCGCCGAGGCGGACGCCTGCCGGATAGAGCATGTCATCGCCCCCGAGACCTTCGAGAAGATCAAGGACTGGGTCCGGCAGCACTGAGGCTGCATAATCTGTATAAATTGAAAAAACATAAAAAAGCGGCCCCTTCCGGAGTTCCGGAGGGGGCCGCTTTCAGTTTGCTTCAAAGGGAAAATCACTGAGCCAGGTACTTCTGCAGGGTGGCCCGAACAGCGCCGGGGCCGGCCAGTTCTTCCACAAAAATGGCTTCGATCTTGTCTGCCAGACCGGCGGCAACCAGGTCGGTGCCGAAGATGGAGGCGTTGGAGAGGATCTCCTTCAGCTGTCCGGAGTAGGAGGCAGGATTGCCCACCTGGATGCCGGCCAGTTTTGCCTGGAGATCATCCTTCAAAGGATCGCTGGAAACTTCCATGGGCTGACCCTTGTCATCCACGCCCAGCAGATACCGGAGCCAGCCGGCCAGAGCCAGAGGAATGCTTACCAGGGTGTTCAGGGCCCGGCCTTCCTTGATGTAGCTCTTGATGGTCTCGCCGAACCGGATGCCCACCTTTTGGCTGGTATCGGTGGCAATGCGCTGGGGAGCGTCGGGCATGAAGGGGTTGGGAAGCCGCTGCTCCACTACCTCGTCAATGAAAGCCTTGGGGCTGAGGATTTTGGGGTCTACCACCACCGGCAGGCCTTCCTGGTAGCCCAGCCGCTTGATGAGGGCTACGATGTCGGGGTCCTTCATCTCCTCGCAGATGAGGGTGTAACCCAGCATGCAGCCGTAAACGCTCATGGCGGTGTGCAGGGGGTTGAGGCAGGTGGTGACCTTCATGGTCTCGCTCTGGTTGACGGTGGTCCGATCACCAAAGTAGACACCGGCCTTCTCCAGGGCGGGACGTCCGTTGGGGAAGCTGTCCTCCACTACCAGGTACTGGGGCCGCTCGGCGTTGACGAAGGGGGCAATGAAGGTGTTCTTGCTGGTGACAATGGGGCTCATCTCCTCAATGCCGTCGGCCAGCAGGCTCTCCTCCACGCTCTTGGCGGGACGGGGAGTGATCTTGTCGATCATGCTCCAGGGGAAGGATACCTTGGAGGTGTCCTCCAGGTAGGCAATGAAGTCGGCGCCTACAAAGCCCTTCTCAGCCCAGGCCTTGGCCACGGTCAGCACGCTGGACTGGAGCTTCTCGCCGTTGTGGCTGCAGTTGTCCATGGAGACCACAGCCAGGGGATAGGCTCCGGCCTGGAACCGCTTGTAGAGCAGGGCAGCCACCAGGCTCATGGCGTGGCGGGCATGGTCGGGACCTTCCTCCATGTCGGCCTGGACCACAGGCATCAGGCTTCCGTCAGGACGGGTCAGGGCATAACCCTTCTCGGTGATGGTGAAGCTGATCATCTGAAGGCTGGGGTTTTCGAAAATTTCGGTGAACCGGGCCACCATGGCCTTGTCGCTGCTGTCAGCCCGCAGCCCTTCCACCACGCTGCCGATGATCTCCCGGCTGGTGGTGCCGTCGGGATTCAGGGTCACGTTCATGGTCAGGTTGTCAAAGGGGGTGTAGATTTTGTCGATGATGTCGTAGTCGAAGGTGTCGGCGGCAATGATGCCCTTCTCTGCCAGACCCTGGTCCAGCAGCTTCTGCTGGAGGGCGGCCACAAAGCCCCGGAAGATGTTGCCGGCGCCGAAGTGGACCCAGATGGGGTTTTCCTTGGTGGCGGCGGCTACCTTTTCACGGTCGTAGAGGGGCAGCTTGACCCCGGCTTTTGCCCAGAAATCGGTCTGGGACAGGTTTGCCTGATTCATTTTCATGGCAACATTCTCCTTTACAAATTATGTAGTGGACCATCCCCGGAATCCCGGGAAAGGAAAGGTCAGTGAAGTTTCTCGGGGGGCAGATGACTGCTCACCATCTCCCACAGCTGGTCCAGGTCCCGGCCTCCTGTGCCCTGGGGCAGAAGAAAAGCCCGGCCAGGGGTGTGGTAGATGTAGATGCAGTCGGAGCGGCGCCAGGCTCCCACCAGGTCGGCCCAGGGGTATTCCTTTTTCTGGTCCCCGTGGAGGGCTTCCATACAGTCATCTTTAAAGGTAAGGGTATAGGCGTACTGGGGTTTCTGGTCCATCTTGGAGACTTTCACCTGTCTGCGGAGCCCGGACTGGAAATTGCTCAGGTAGACAATGGGCAGACCCAGCCCAACCACAAAAAGGACAATGGCCAGGGAAAGCCCGGTGCCCTTGACCAGGTGATACCCCAGACAGATAAGGGCGGACAGGGTAAACAGTCCGGCCCAGAGGGCGGGCCGCTGCCACCGCTTTTGCTGGATAAAGGTCTCAAACCAGGCAAAATGAATATAGATTTTCCCGTCCAGATGGATGGAAGAGTGACTGATTTCTGCATGGATTCTCCTTCTGCGGGAACCTGGTTCCCCCATAATGATAAAGTTCAATTACAATTTTAGAATGTTACGGAAAAAACACAATAGAAAACAGGAAAATTCGGCGGAAGTAACAAACTATTTTATGAAAGTTAGGGTAGTATGCTAGTGGACAAGACAAGAAGGGGAGTGCCGGTCTTGTCCTGCACCCAACCGGTTTGCCCTGTGATCAAGGGAAAAGATGGTACGAAACTCCGATAAAACATCCTCTTGGCCAGGGAATGTTTCTTGACAGGACCTGGAAGAATGAGTACACTGTCAATTAGGGTATGATTCGCCCCGGGTGGCCTTAAGACTGCCCGGAGTTTTTATTCGGAACAGCATAAAGAAGGAGAGTTCTGCTCATGTATGTCACCCAGCGCCAGCAGGGGGAAAGCGGACGCAGCTATGCCTTGCGGACCATCAAGGAGAATATTGTTCGTCTGGAACTGGCCCCGGGCAGTAAGGTAAGCGAAAGCGAGATCGCTGCCGGATTGGGACTGAGCCGGACCCCGGTGCGGGAAGCCCTGCAGGAACTGAGCCGGGAACGAATCGTGGAGATTTACCCCCAGCGGGGAAGCATTATTGCCCTGGTGGACTACACCCTGGTGGATGAAGCCCGGTTTATGCGCCAATGCCTGGAAAGCGGCGTGGCGGATGTGCTGGCTCAGCGGGCCGGGTCCATAGACTTTTCTTCTCTGCGGGAAAATCTGGAACTTCAGGAATACTATTTCCACTCCGGGAACCTGGAAAAGCTGTTGGAGCTGGACAATCAGTTCCATCAGGAATTGTATCGCCTGGCCGGTTACGAAAACTGCTATCGGATGATGGCGGGGATGTATCTCCACTTTGACCGGGTGCGGTGGATGGCCACCAAAGCGGTGGACCAGGAACCTAACATTGAGGACCACCAGGCCATTTATCAGGCCATTATTGCGGGGAATTCCCAGGAAGCTGCAAAGGCAGTCCGGGAGCATCTCATGCGGTACAAAGTGGACGAGGCCAAGCTTCGCCGGGAGTATCCCGGTTACTTCAAATAAACCCAAGACAGGGGCGCACCAAGGTGCGCCCTTTTTTAAGGAGGAAATTTCCATGAAGCAGCTGGTGGTAGGGATTCTGGCCCATGTGGACGCAGGCAAGACCACCCTTTCCGAGGCCCTGCTCTATACAGGGGGCGCCATCCGGCAGCTGGGAAGGGTAGATCATGGGGATGCCCACCTGGATACCCATCCCCTGGAACGGCAGCGGGGAATCACCATCTTCTCCAAACAGGCCAATTTCCAGCTGGGGGAAACCAGGGTGCAGCTGGTGGACACCCCCGGCCATCTGGATTTCGGCCCCGAAGCGGAGCGGACTCTTCAGGTGCTGGATTATGCCATCCTGGTCATCTCTGGAACCGACGGAGTCCAGGCCCATACCCGCACCCTCTGGAAGCTGCTGGAACGGCAGGGGGTGCCGGTGTTCCTCTTTGTAAATAAAATGGACCTGCCCGGGGCAGACCGGCAGGCTCTTCTGAAAGAACTGCAGGAAAAACTTTCCCCTGCCTGCCTGGATTTCGGGGAGGGAGCCCAGCTGGGGGAACAGCTGGCCCTTTTGGGAGAGGACTTGATGGAACAGTATCTGTCCGACCTGCCCTTTACCCAGGACCAGATCACCGACCTGATTGCACAGCGGAAGGTGTTCCCCTGCTACTTTGGTTCCGCCCTCCGGATGGAGGGAGTGGACCGGCTGGTCCAGGGATTGGAGGAATATACCCGCACCCCTGCCTACCCGGAAGCCTTCGGAGCCATGGTGTATAAAATCAGCCGGGACCCGGCGGGAAACCGGCTCACCCATATGAAGATCACCGGAGGCAGCCTGGAGCCCAAGACCCTGCTCCAGTCCAGCCGTCCCCAGCCCTGGGCGGAGAAGGTGGACCAGATACGGGTCTGCGACGGTGCCAAATATACCCCGGTGAACCAGGCGGAGAAGGGAATGGTGGTGGCGGTCACCGGCCTGACCCACACCTGCCCGGGACTGGGTCTGGGCATCCAGCCTGACGCTCCCGCCCCGGCCCTCACCCCGGTGCTGGGGTACCAGATGATCCTGCCCCTGGAGCAGGACCCGGGCCAGTGGTATCCAAAGCTGAAAGAGCTGGAGGAGGAAGACCCCACCCTGGCTTTGGTCTGGCAGCCCCGGACCCGGCAGCTGGAGGTGCGGGTCATGGGCCCGGTCCAGCTGGAAGTCCTGACCCAGGAGATCAAGGCCCGGTGGGACCTGGATGTGGCTTTCGGCCAGGGAACCATCCTCTACCGGGAGACCATAGCCGCTCCGGTAGAGGGAATAGGTCACTTTGAGCCCCTCCGCCATTATGCGGAGGTCCACCTGCTCCTGGAACCGGGGGAGCGGGGCAGCGGCCTGAAATTTGGGACGCAGGTCTCCACCGACCAGCTGGCCCCCAACTGGCAGAACCTGGTCCTCACCCATCTGGAAGAAAAGAAGCACCTGGGAGTCCTGACCGGAAGCCCCATCACCGATATGAAAATCACCCTGGTGGCAGGCCGTGCCCACCTGAAACACACCGAGGGGGGAGATTTCCGCCAGGCCACCTACCGGGCGGTCCGCCAGGGGCTGATGCAGGCCCGGAGCATCCTGCTGGAGCCGATCTATCAGTATACCCTCCAGGTGCCCACCCAGAACCTGGGCCGGGCCATGACCGATTTGCAGCAGATGGGGGCAGCCTTTGACCCGCCCCTGGACCAGGGGGAGACCGCCATCCTGACCGGGACCTGCCCCGTGGCCACCATGGGGGAATACAGCCGGACCCTGGCCGCTTACACCAAGGGACTGGGACGCATCTCCTGCACCGTGGCCGGGTATGCCCCCTGCCATAACACCCAGGAGGTGGTGGAGGAAATAGGGTACAATCCCACCGCCGATTTGGAAAACACCCCGGACAGCGTATTCTGCAGCCATGGGGCCGGGTATACGGTGGCCTGGGACCAGGTCCCGGCTCACGCCCACCTGGGGACCCTTCGGCTGGGCCTGCCCCAGGAGGAAAAAAACGCTCCCCGGACTCGTTCCACCGGCCCTGCCACCGACCGGGAGCTGGAAGCCATCTTTGAAAATGCCAACTACCGGCGGAGCAGCCGCCCCGACCTGCCCAGCCGTCAGGCGGGAAATGCCCGGCAGGAACTGCCGGATAACATCCCCTGGCAGCCTTTGGACGGGGAATATCTCCTGGTGGACGGGTACAATATTATCTTCGCCTGGGAGGACCTGAACGCCCTGGCCCGGACCAACCTGGCCGGTGCCCGGGATGCCCTCATCCATCTTATGGCCAACTATCAGGGGTACAAGAAAATCGGGGTCATTCTGGTCTTTGACGCCTACCGGGTGCCGGGAGGAACCGGGGCGGTGGAAAAGCATGGAGGGCTCTATGTGATCTACACCAAGGAGGCGGAGACCGCCGACAGCTACATCGAGCGCACCACCTACCAGATCGGGAAAAAGTACCGGGTCCGGGTAGCCACCAGCGACGGGGCGGAACAGGCCATCATCCTGGGAGCGGGAGCCCTCCGGATGAGCGCCGGGATGCTCCGCCAGGAAATGAACGCCACCCAGGACGAAATCTCCCGCATCATAGAGGAACACAACCAGCGGCGGGGGTAAGGGGATAGAGGTCCTTTTGTCAAGAAAAAATTTTCTGCATTTTTCGTCAGAGGGGAAATCCCTATGCAAAGGGGAAAAAATGTGATACAATAAGCCCTGTATTGCGGAATTTTATAAAATGGAGGGGACAGCCTGCCGGGCCGGGCCCCGGAAAAGGATTGGAACCAAAAATATGCTGTACAGTGAACTGAATGTTTGCCCCGAAATTCACCAGGCGGTGGAAAAGATGGGGTTTGTGGAGATGACCGAGGTTCAGGAAAAGGCCATCCCCCTTATGATGGAGGGCCACGACATGATCGCCAAGGCCCCCACCGGCACCGGCAAGACCTGCGCCTTCGGAATCCCCATTGTGGAACATACCGACCGCCAGTCCACCCGGCCCCAGAGTGTCATCCTGGCCCCCACCCGGGAACTGGCCCAGCAGATTGCCCAGGAGCTGCGGGAACTGGCTCAGTTTATCCCGGAGATCCGTATCGCCTGCGTTTATGGCGGTGCCAATATGCAGAAACAGGCCGACCAGCTGAAGAAGGGCTGCCAGATCGTGGTAGCCACTCCCGGCCGGCTCATGGACCATTACCGGCACAGAAGCATTGACCTGTCCGGGGTCACCACCGTGGTGCTGGACGAGGCGGACGAAATGCTGAATATGGGCTTTTACAAGGACGTGCGGCATATCATCGACCTGATGAAGAACCGGAAGACCCTCTCCATGTTCAGCGCCACCATCAGCCGGGAGGTCATGGACATTGGCTGGCTCTACCAGAAGGACGCCGCCGAGGTCCATGTGGAACCGGTGCTGGAATCCAGCCCCAAAATCACCCAGTATAAACTGCTGACCACCGGACGGGACAAGCTGTCCGACATGGCACAGATCATGATCACCGAAGGGTACAAGCGGGTCATGGTGTTCTGCAACACCAAGCAGACCACCGCCACCCTGGCCAACCAGCTGATTCGGCTCAACTTCCGGGCAGACTGCCTCCACGGAGACCTGAGCCAGGCAGAGCGGAACAAAATCATGGCTGCCTTCCGGGAGGGAAAAATCGCCATCCTGGTAGCCACCGACGTGGCCGCCCGGGGAATCGACGTGGAGGACGTGGAAGCGGTCTTCAACTATGACGTTCCCGGCAGCAACGAGTATTACACCCACCGGATCGGCCGTACCGGCCGGGCCAAGCGCCAGGGTGTCAGCTACCTGTTCTACACAAAGGAGGAGACCCGCCGGGTGGAGGAACTGCTCCGGCTGACCCGGAACGCCGACGACTGCCTGGGAGTCCACTTTGACTTCAACCACGAAAAACTGGTGGTGGAGGAAAAGCCCTCCGGGGATAAGTTCCAGATTCGTTCCTACTTCTAAAAGAATACCAAAGACCCGACCCGCCCGGTCGGGTCTTTCCTTTTTTCTCAAAGAGGGTGACAGGCCGGGATAAGTTTGATATATTGAAGAAAAGAACCCCTGAAATCCCCGGAATCGCCGGTGCCGCAGATTTTCCGAAGCAAAAGAAAAGCCTTGTATGGGAAAGGAGGAATCTCCCATGAAGAAGTCCTTTTTCTGCCGTTTTTCCGGAAAAGCCATTTTCCGTTTGGGTCCCCTTCTTTTGGCCGGGGCGATGCTTTCCACCTTCCTGCTGGGAGGATGTGGAAAAACACCCGACCTGCCCCAGGAGACCCAGGCGGCCCGGACTGCTGCCCCGCTGGTGGATTTTTCCGCCCTGGAACCGCTGGAGGTTACTCCCTCGGTGGAGCCCTACTCAGTGGATGCGGAGCTGTCCCAGATAGTGAACCTGGACCAGTTCTATCTGAGTGATGAGAAGAAGGAACTGCTGCACCAAAATCTGTTTCTGGTGGAAGACTGGGGCGGAGACGAGTTTTTCTCCATCTACGATATGAACCGGTACAGTCAGCTGCCCAGTTTTGTGACGGTGGATTCCCTCATCCACACCTACCATTTATACTACAGCCTTCTCATGAACCGGACCGAAAAGAATTACCTGTCCGGACAGCTGAAACAGCTCAGCCTGACCATGCTGGAAGGGGCAGAGAGCCAGTATCAGGCCCTGAAAGGAAGCGCCTGGGAGGAAGCTGCCCTCAGGGCGGTGGCCTTCTTTGGGGTGGGGGCCCGGCTCCAGGACGCTTCCGCCCCGGTGCCGGATTATGCGGCCTCTTTGGTGGAGACGGAACTGAGCCGGGTCCGGGCTGCCGGGGGAATCGACACCTGCTCTGTCACCGGAGAATATATGGACTACACCCAGTTTATTCCTCGGGGATACTATGAGGGAGACCCGGTGCTGGAGGATTATTTCCGGGCCATGATGTGGTACGGGCAGGTGAACTTTGCCCAGAAGACGGACACCCTTACCCGGACTGCCCTTCTCATTACACTGGCCCTGGGGCAGGACTCCCAGGCCTGGGAAGAAATTTACCGGGTCACCGGATTCTTTGCCGGGGCCAGCGACGATTTGGGGTATTATGAGTATGCGGGGGCGGCGGCCCAGGCATTCGGAGGCCTCCCCGCCCCGGAGGATCTGCCCGGGAAAGAATCCGGGTACCAGGCATTCCTGTCTCTGATAAAGGAACTGGAAGGCCCCTCCATCAACTCGGTGCCGGTGTGGGACAGCGATGCTTCCAGCCAGGAAGTGATGGAATCGGTAAAGGGATTCCGGTTCATGGGCCAGCGGTCCACTCCGGACGGAGCCATCCTCCAGCAGCTGGTCTACCGGGCGGTGGAGGAGACTCCCCAGAAGGAACAGCGGCTTTTGCCGGATGTGTTGGATCTGCCGGCGGCCCTGGGGTCGGATGCGGCTCTCGACCTGTTGGAGGAGCAGGGGGAGACCCGGTACCCCAACTATCTGGAACAGATGGAGATGGTCCGCCAGGGAATGACCGCTCAGCCTCTGGAATTCTGGGGAAGCAGCCTTTCCTCCGGCTGGCTCTATACCCTGCTGCCCGTTCTCACTCCCCGGGGAGAGGGGTACCCTTCCTATATGACCGGGGAACAGTGGCAGCGGAAGAACCTGGAGACCTTTGCGGGAAGTTATACGGAGTTAAAGCATGACACCGTCCTCTATGCCAAACAGGTGATGGGGGAGATGGGAGGAGGTCCCAAGCCGGAAATTGACGACCGGGGATATGTGGACCCTCAGATGGAGGTCTACCAGCGGCTGGAACTGCTCTGCCGCCAGACTGCCCAGGGGCTGAAAGAACTGGGAATGCTGGAAGAACAGGAGGAGGAAAACCTGAACCGGCTGGCACAGCTTTCCCAAAGCCTGGCTATCATCTCCCAGAAGGAACTGGAAAACCAGCCTTTGACCCAGGAGGAATATGAACTGATCCTGGGGTACGGGGGAACCCTGGAGCACTTCTGGATGGAGGCGGTAAAGGACCGGGCCAATACAGATTACTATGATCCCAAGGAAATTCCCGCTTCCCTGGTCACCGACCTGGCCACCGACCCCAACGGCCAGGTGCTCCAGCTGGCCAACGGGTATGTGGACCAGGTGCTGGTGGTGGTGCCGGTGGATGGGACTCTTCGGCTGGCTGTGGGGGCAGTCTTTGACTTTTACCAGTTTACCGGGCCCTTGGATGAACGGATGACTGACAGCCAGTGGCGGCAGCTGCTGGGCCAGTGGGTGGATGAATCCGGCTGGTATAACCCGGGGACCCTGCCTGAAAAGCCCTGGTGGACCCGGGACTACCGGGTAACGGAATGAAAACCCGGGCGGGTCTTTTGGTCTGGGGAGCCCTCTCCCTGGCCGGGCTGGCCCTGGTCTGGCAGACTGCCCATCCTCCGGCCTGGGTCTCCTGGGAGGAAGGGCAGCTGCCGGGAACCCCGGAACTGAGGGTGGAGGACCGCACCCTCACCATCTGGGAAGGGGAGACCCTTCTCTGGGAGACTGAACCGGGAATCCAGGTCCAGGATGTTCTCCGGGAGGACCTGGACCGGGACGGCGGGGAGGAAATCCTGGTCCTCTGCTGGCGGCGGGGCACCTACGGCCCCAACCGGCCTTTCTGGGTCAAGGAGAATCCACGGCACTGGTCCCAGCATATCTTTATTTACCGGTGGACAGGGGAGGAGATGAAACCCCTCTGGATGGCCTCGGAGCTGGGGCGGCAGGTGGAGTCCTGGACCTTTGACCCGGTCCGGCGGCTGGTCCTCACCGACCGGCAGGGCAGGACCACCGCCTGGGACTGGAAAGACTGGGGCCTGACCAATATCCCCCTGAGATAAAATAAAAAAGCGGCCTGCCCACGCAACTGTGAGCAGGCCGCCTGTATTTTGTTTAGATAAAGGGGTTGTAGAACCGGCCGCAAACCAGGGTGACGGTCATGCTGACGGCAAAGAGGGCCGCTCCCAGGGCCAGGGCCAGGTAATCGGTGGTCCGGAAGGGCCGGTGGGTGTACCAGGTCCGCTTGGGGTTCTTTCCGAAGCCCCGCAGCTCCATGGCGTTGCTGATGACGTCGATTCGGTTGAGACTGGTGAGAATCAGGGGAAGCAGGATGGTCACGGCATTTTTCAGCCGGGTCCAGAGCTTCTCGGTCTTGCCCAGCTCCACACCCCGGGCCTGCTGTGCCTGGCTGATGTTGTGGTAGTCCCGCTGGATGTCGGGAATGTACCGCAGGGCGATGGCCACGCTGTACCCTACCCGGTAGCTGATTCCGATGCTGTTCAGACTGGAAGCAAACTCGCTGGGGTTGGTGGCGCTGATAAAGAGGATGGCAACGGGCAGGGCCACAAAGTATTTCAGGGTGATGTTCAGGGTGTAGAAGAGCTGCTCGGCGGTAATGTCGTACCGCCAGAACAGGTGACAGAGCACCGTCCGGGTGCCATAGATGGCGGTGCCCTGGTCGGGACTGAACAGGTAGATGAACAGGTTGTTCAGAACCAGGAAGATGAGCATGAACACCAGCATAAACCGCACTTCCCGCAGCTTGATGTGGCTCAGCTTGAAGCAGACCAGGCTCACGGCCAGCAGCCCTGCCAACACCCGGGTGTCGTAGGTGATCATGCTGGCAAAGGTGAAGCAGAGGAAAAAGGCCAGCTTGGTGGTGCCGGTCAGGCTGTGGACCACGCTTTTCCGGGGCAGATAATTCAAAACGGTTTTGGCAGCCATTATTCCTTCACCTCCCGCTGGGATTCCTCATATCCGATGAACCGGTCCACAAATTCCAAAGGCCGGTCGATGCCGCATTTCTGGGCCAGACCAAACAGACTGGTCTCCTTCAGGGCGGCCCGCTGGGTCAGCTCCGGGTCGCAGAGGACCTGGGCGGCGGTGGTGTCCGCAATCAGCCGCCCGCCGCTGAATGCCAGGGCCCGGGGGGTGTACTCCAGCATCAGGTGCATGTCATGGGTGATCATGACCACCGTTACCCCCCGGCGGTTGAGCTGCCGGAGGAACTCCATGATTTCGGTGTAATGCCGGTAGTCCTGCCCGGCGGTGGGCTCGTCCAGAAGAATCAGCTTGGGGCCCATGACCAGAACGCTGGCAATGGTCACCCGCTTTTTCTGGCCGAAGCTGAGGGCGCTGATGGGCCAGTTCCGGAAGGGGTAAAGACCGCAGATTTTCAGGGTCTCCTCCACCCGGGTCCGAATCTCCTCCTGGGACAGGCCGCTCCGGGAAAGTCCCAGGGCCACCTCCTCAAAAATCATGGTCTTGCTGATCATCTGGTTGGGGTTCTGCATCACATACCCGATTTGGGCCGCCCGGCTCCGGATGCTGTCCTGGGTAATGTCCTTCCCTTCCAGAAGGAGCTGACCGGAATCAGGGGTCTCAAACCCGCAGATCAGCTTGGCCAGGGTGGATTTCCCGGTGCCGTTGTGGCCCACAATGCTCACCATTTCCCCTTCATGGATGACAAAGTTCACATCGTGAAGAATCTGCCGGTCGGGGGTGTATCCAAAGTTCAGGTGCTTGCCCTCCAGCAGGACCGGGCGCTCCGGTTTCTCGGGGGGCTGGCCCACGGCGGTGAACCAGTCCTGCACCTTCCGGACATCCCCCTCATCCAGCACCAGACGGTCCAGATGGTCCGGGTGCTTTTCCGGGGTGATCTCCACCCCGGCATATTTCAGGGCGGTCAGGTAAAGGGGTTCCCGGATGCCGTTGTCCCGGAGAAGGCTGCCGCTGAGCAGCTGGTCGGGGGTGGTGTCCGCCAGAATGCGGCCCTCGTTGACCAGGATGATACGGTCCACATGGCGCCAGAGCACATCCTCCAGACGATGCTCGATGATGACCACGGTGGTCTGGGTCTTTTCCTGAATCTCGTCAATGAGCTCCATGGTGGATTTTCCGGTGGCAGGGTCCAGGTTGGCCAAAGGCTCGTCAAAAAGGAGAATTTGTACCCGGTCCACCATGACGCCTGCCAGACCTACCCGCTGCTTCTGTCCGCCGGACAGTTCATGGGGAGCCAGGTCCAGAAGACCGTCCACCCCTACCAGACCGGCTACCCTCTTTACGGTATCCTTCATTTCGGGCTGGGCAACACAGTCGTTTTCCAGGCTGAAAGCGATATCTTCCCCCACGGTCAGGCCGATAAACTGACCGTCCGGGTCCTGGAGCACGGTGCCCACATGCTGGCTCAGCTGGAAAATGCTGCTGTGGGGGGCATCCACCCCGTCCACCGTCAGGGTCCCGGTGCACTGGCCGGGATAGCTGAAGGGGATCAGCCCGTTGATACAGCTGGCCAGGGTGGATTTTCCGCTGCCGCTGGGTCCTGCAATGAGGACCCGCTCCCCCGGATAAATGTCCAGGTTGATGTCATGGAGGGTGGGCTGCTTCTGGGCCCGGTACTGGAAGGAAAAGTTTTTGAAAGAGATAATGGGATCGGCCATACAGGTCACCTCAGTGTGTTGAACTTAATGGACAGAACTAAGAAGAGGGCAGGGCAGAAGCCCTGCCCTCTAGGGGTCTGGGAATAAAAGGATTACTCCTTGTCCAGGCTGCCCTTCTTGGCAATGGTCTTGGTGAAGGCAACCACCAGCAGCAGGCCGATGATAACGGCGGTCAGGCTGTTGGCAACAGCGGCCATGGCGCCCTGAGCAAATACCTTCTCCACAGGCTCGCTGTAGATGGCAATGTCCAGAACGGGAGCGATAACACCCCAGGCAATGGCGTTGGCTACCACGTTGGCCACGGCAAAGGTGACCATCTTCTTCTTGCCGAAGTCGCCCTCAGACAGAGCCAGGCTCTTGGCAAACAGACCTACCACTACGCCTACGAAAGCGGAAGCGATGATCCAGCTCCACCAGGGAGAACCGCCCCAGCTCAGGTCGATGAGGGTGTGGCCGATGAAGCCGATGAGGCCGCCGGCCACAGGGCCGTACATGGCGGCCAGCAGAGCCAGAACGGCGTACTGTACGCTGATGTTGGTGTTGGGAATGCCGCTGGGAATGGCTACGAAACGGCCCAGTACAAAGAACAGGGCGGCGCCGATACCTACGGCCACAACAGTCTTGACAGAAGAATTCTTATTCATCTTACTGATCCTCTCTTTTAAACGATTTTGGAACTATATCTCAACAGGGTCAGACCCTGTCAGACCTTATTCATAGATGATCCGGGGAGCTTTCCGCAGCTGGATGCGCCAGGCGTTGCCGGTGCCGATGTTGTAGGCCTTGCTGAAACTGCCCTGGTTGATGGCCACAGCCAGACAATCCAGGCTGTTCACATAAAGCAGGGGTTCGCCCACATTTACATCCGCAAAGCTCTTGGCGTAGGTCATGATGTTCTTGTACAGGATGCGGGAATCCTTGCTGATGGTCACTTCCACCCGGCTTCCGTGGGTCAGCCCCAGACCCAGGAACAGCTCCCGGCTGATGTTGGTCCAGAGACTGCCGAACCGCACATCCAGCACATCGATGGTGCCGGAAACGGAATCCTTCTCCCGTACAGGCTCCACCACGGGAAGCTGAATGACACTGTCCACATCCACCTGGGGACCTACCTGCTCAAAGGTAATGACTCCGCTGGCAAGACGGGCGCCGGTGTAGGCATAAATGTCCCGGCCGTGGAAGGTGTAGCTCTCTCCGCTGCCGGCCAGCCGGTTGGTGGTCTCGTCAATGATGCGGGCTTCCTGGATTCCCACCATCCGCTTGATGTGGGTCAGGGTGCCGTTATCCGGAGTGATGATGTAGTGGCCGTCCCGGGTCTTGACCCCGATGCTCCGGCGGGTGCTGCCCACCCCCGGGTCCACCACGCTTACAAACACGGTGCCTTTGGGCCAGTAGCCCACAGTCTGGATCAGGCGGTAGCTGGCCTCCCAGATATCGTACTGTGGAATCTCATGGGTCAGGTCATACACCCGCAGGTCTTCGCTGACGCCCTGGGCCACCCCGTACATGGCGCTTACTGCGCCGTCTCCGTGACCAAAATCCGATTGCAACACCAATGCTGCCATATTCTTTTTTACTCACCTTTCATTGCTAGGGGCGAGCCGAAGCCGTCCCCTGCCCGGCCGGATTTCCGGCCGCATGTAATGTAGTATATACCCGCTCCGGATATCCTGTCAACCAAAGGGGCGCAAAAAGGACCGGGAGCTTCGGCTCCCGGTCCTTTAACAAGCTGTTACCGTTCCCGCACGCGCTTTTTCATGGCGTTGCTGGGGGTGAATCCGGGAGCAGAGCTGCTCTCCAGAGTCATGCTGGCACCGGTCTTAGGATTGGTGAAACTCCTGGGCCGGCGGCTGCGCATCTCAAACCGGCCGAAACCGGTAATGGTCACATGCTCGTCCCGTTTCATGGTATCAATGACGGTGTCGAACAGACAGTCGCACACCTGAGCCACAGAAGCCCTGTCCAGACCAGTCTGTTCGGCAACTTTCTTGTACAATTCAGAGCGATTCATAAGCGTCCTCCCCACAATGCTGAATAGACAATGTTGCTTGCTTTGCAAACGTTTGAAGTCTGCGAAAACAGATTTGAATTCAGAATGAAACTCGAGTTATAGTATACAGTAAAAAAATCGATTTGTCAGCAGTAGAATCGGGAAATTCAGGTAAATTTTACAGAATATACATAATATAAGCTGAAAATATACCACAAATTAGGTCGAATTTCCGAGCCAGGGAAGAGAAAGAATCTTCCCGTCCAGAACGGCCTGCTGGAGCCGGTCTCCCTGGTAGATGAGCTTGAGACTGAAAAAGGGATGGTCCCGGGCCAGCAGGTCCAGAAAAATGTGGTCCCCCTCCCAGAGAGGCAGCTGACTCAGGCGGCTTTTCTCCACCCACTCCAGATCCCCCTCGGTGCAGCCGGTCATTTCTCCTTCCCAGGCGTGGCCGGTGTAGAGGAAGATATACTCATTGGGCCAGGGCGGGCAGACAAAGGTCAGAATCCCCCGCAGCCGGTATCCGGTAAGGGACAGACCGGTCTCCTCCTTTACCTCCCGGAGCAGGCATTCCTCGGGGCTTTCCCCCGGCTCAAACTTGCCCCCCACTCCGATCCATTTGTCCCGGTTTACATCTCCTTCTTTTTTGGTGCGGTGGAGCATCAGGTACCGGTCCCCCTGCTCCAGATAGCATAGGGTGGTGTTTAAGGCATTCACAACATTCCTCCTTTTACTGGAAATTTTTTATTCAGATTCTGCCTTGACCGCATCGGCGGCTTCGTCCTGAATATCCATCCAGTTGCTCAGGACGGGCTCCACCTTCTTTCCCTTCAGCTGCCGGTCCACATAGTTCTTGGTGATCCGGTAGACCAGAGGGGAAAGGGCGATGACGCCGATCAGGTTGGGAATCATCATCATTCCGTTGAAGGTGTCGGCCAGGCTCCAGGCCAGATTGTCCCCCATGACAGCCCCGCCGAAGACGGCAGCTACAAAGAGCAGTTTGTAAATCAGGGTGGACCGTTCGCCGAACAAATATTCGCAGGCCTTGGTGCCGTAATGGCTCCAGCCCAGCACGGTGGAGAAGGCAAAAAGCATGATGGCCACCGCAATGAAGGCAGCGCCGAAGCTGCCGAAGGTCATGCCGAAGATGGTGCTGATCATGTTGGCATTGGACAGGGTGATGCCGCCGAAGCTGAGAGCGGCTTTACCGGTCTCCAGGTCCACAAGGCCGCTGCTGAGTACGGTAAAAGCGGTGAGGGTGCAGACCACAATGGTGTCGGCAAATACCTCAAAGATGCCCCACATTCCCTGGCGCACCGGTTCCCGCACATTGGAGTTGGAGTGGACCATGACCGAGGAGCCGAGGCCAGCCTCGTTGGAGAAAATGCCCCGCTTCATCCCCTGTTCCACGGCCAGCCGGATACCGCTGCCCACAATGCCGCCGGCGGCGGACCGGAGGGCGAAGGCACCTCGGAAGATGGAACCGAACACCGCCCCCACCTGGTCCAGGTTGACGACCATGATGGACAGAGTGCCCAGAATGTAGATGACCACCATGAAGGGGACCACTTTCTCGGTGACCAGGGCGATCCGCTGAAGGCCGCCCACCACTACCAGGGCCACCGCAGCCATGACCACCAGACCGGTGACCCAGGTGGGGACCCCGAACACTGCCTCCATGTTTCCGGAAATGGAGTTGACCTGGGTCATGTTTCCGATTCCGAAGGAGGCCAGCAGACAGAAAAAGCTGAACAGGATGGCCAGCACCTTGCCCAGGGCCTTGCACCCTTTCCGGGCGCCCAGGCCGTGCTCCAGATAATACATGGCGCCGCCGCTCCACTCGCCCCGGTTGTTCCGGCGGCGGTAGTAAATGCCCAGTACATTCTCAGAGAACCGGGTCATCATCCCGAAGAAGGCAATGAGCCACATCCAGAACACCGCTCCCGGGCCGCCCACCATAATGGCCCCCGAGACACCTACAATGTTGCCGGTGCCCACGGTGGCCGCCAGAGCGGTGCAGAGGCTCTGGAACTGGCTGATGGACTTGTCGGCGGTGTGGCTGGTCACATGCTTGTCTTTGAAGATGGCGCCGATGGTCATGGACCACCAATGCTTGAAGTGGGTCAGCTGAAATCCTTTGGTAATGCAGGTGGTGAGGACCCCTACAAAGGAAAGGAGGATCAGGGCGGGCCAACCCCAAACGATACCGTTCACCAGGTCGTTGACGGAACTGATGGTCTCTAACATAGAATTTCTCCTCTCGTCCTTCTCTTTTGATTCATTGTATGGGGACGGCGGGACTTCCATGAACGGAAAAACTGTCCTCCAATAAAAAACAGGCGAAGCCGTCAGAAGGAATCGCCCGTGAAAACCTTGAAAAACGGCTGAAACAAAGGTAAAACGGGGAAAAGCCGCTATGGGAAACACTATACCATCCCGGCTTTCAAAATGCAAGGCAAAGAGCGCTTTTTTAAGTTATGCCCTATGGCAGGGGAAAAATGCCGGGTCCGGTTGTGAAAAATGACCCGGACAGAAGGACGGAAGTGTAAAAATGTCTTTTCGGAAAAAACAGGGATCAGAGAGAAGTCTCCTGGCAGAAGGCTGCCAGCCGCTCTTTTCCGTCCCGGGTGCAGGTGACCAGGACCAGGGTGGGCCGGGCCGGGTCAGGGGAAAGGCCGGTGGGGTAGAGGGTCTGCTCCCCGGCCCAGGCCAGCATCTCCCGGTAGCCGGGGGAGTCCAGGGCGTAGGACTCAAAAAAGAAGGCGGCATCGGCAGGGACCTGGGCAAAGAGAAGAATCTGAAAGACCCGGGGCGATTCCTCCCCGGGAAGATAATAATAGAAAAGATTTCCCGGGTCATAAAATTCCGGGTCCAGATAGTTTGCCAGTCCGCCCAGCATGGACCCGTTGTTCATGTTGTGGCCGTACAAAAGGGTGAGGGCATTTTTCAGCCGGGGAGAGTGAGCGGCATCCAGAAAAAGGGAACCGTTGGGGTTGGGGGAACCGTCAAACATGTGGGTGAGGTATTTTTCATTGTCCTCCCCCTGGAGAACCGGGTAGCTGATGGAAAGGGCAGGAAAGTCCAGCCAGCCGCAGATGTCCGGATTGATTTCCCGGAGGGCGGCAAAGTCCACCTGAATGACCCCGGTACTCTGGGGCGGGGGAGAAGGGGCATATTTCTGGGCCGTGCGCTTGTATGCCCGGACCCCGGCGGCGCCCAGCCACAGGTCCATGACCAGGAGAAAGAGAAAAAACAGGGTGAGAAACCCAAAGACCCAGGGGAGAACCCGGCGGAGCCTGTCCAGAAAAGTCTGCAAAAAAATCCTCCTTTTTCCCTGGGGGCAGAGGGAAAAAATCTTTACAAGGGAAATTCAAAGTTGATATAATACCCTTATATATCATTGCCTGCGGAGAAGGAAAAAATCACTCTGCCAAAGGGAAGAAAAGAGGGAAAGACCATGAGTGAAAAATTGCCTGAGATCCGGGGAGCGGATCTGGTGGTGGAGGCCCTTCGTGCGGAAGGGGTGGACACCGTGTTTGCCTATCCCGGAGGAATGGCCATCGACCTGTTCGACGCACTCTATCGCCAGGATGACATCGAGATGATCCTGCCCCGCCATGAGCAGGGGCTCATCTTTGCGGCGGACGGGTATGCCCGGACCACCGGAAAGGTAGGGGTCTGCCTGGTCACCAGCGGCCCCGGTGCCACCAACCTGGTCACCGGAATCGCCAACGCCAACTATGACAGCGTGCCCCTGGTCTGCATTACGGGGCAGGTCCCCCGGAGCCTCATCGGAAACGACGCCTTCCAGGAAGTGGATATGGTGGGGATCTGCCGGAATATCTGCAAGTATGCCATCATCGTCCGGGACCGGAAAGACCTGGGCCGTGTGCTCCGGGAAGCCTTTTATATTGCCCGTTCCGGCAAGCCGGGGCCTGTGGTGGTGGACCTGCCCCAGGATATCCAGAAGGAGATGGGAAGCGCCGTCTACCCCCAGGAGGTGTCTATCCGGGGGTATAAGCCCAACACCTCCGCCCACCCCGGCCAGGTCAAAAAGGCCATGTCGGTGCTCAACCGGGCCAAGAAGCCGGTGTTCCTGGTAGGCGGCGGCGTCCATCTGGCAGGGGCCCAGAAGGAAATGCAGCAGCTGGCCGAAATCACTGGGGTGCCGGTCATCACCACCATTATGGGAAAGGGTGCCATCCCCACCGACCATCCCCTCTATGTGGGAAACATCGGCCTTCACGGAAGCTTTGCCGCCAACCAGGCCATCAGCGAGTGCGATGTGCTGTTCAGCATCGGCACCCGGTTCAATGACCGTATCACCGGTAAGCTCAGCGAGTTCGCCAAGAACGCCACCATCATCCATGTAGACATTGACACCGCTTCCATCAGCCGGAACATTGTGGTGGACATCCCCATTGTGGGCGATGCCAAGGCGGCCATCACCCTGATGCTGGACCAGGCCAAGCCCCTGGAACTTACCGGCTGGGTCAACGATATTATGATGCGGAAAAAGAGCTATCCCATCAACATGAACCGGTATGAGGGGCTTACCCCCCAGCAGGTCATCCAGACCCTGGACAAGCTCACCCCCAAAAGTGTCCTGGTCCCCGATGTGGGCCAGAACCAGCTCTGGTGCACCCAGTACAGCACCCTTGGCCCGGAGAAGCGGATGATCACCAGCGGCGGTCTGGGCCCCATGGGATACAGCCTTCCCGCCGCCATCGGTGCCGCCCTGGCCGCTCCCGACCGGAAGGTGATCAGCGTTTCCGGGGACGGGGGATTCCAGATGAACCTGCAGGAGCTGGCCACCGCCAAAGCCCTGGAACTGCCTATCCTGGTCTGTATCTTCAACAATACCCACCTGGGGAATGTGCGGCAGATGCAGCGGTTCTTCTACGGGGAACGGTACTCCTCCACCTGCCTGCGGTACAGAAAGAGCTGCGGACGGGTCTGCCAGCAGGGGGGCCAGTGCCCTGCCCCCGACTACCTGCCCGATTTCCTCCAGCTGGCCAAGAGCTATGACTGCCCTGCCTGGCGGGTCACCAAACCGGAGGAAGTGGAGCCGGTGCTGACCCAGGCCCTGGCCCATACAGGCGGCCCCGCCCTGGTGGAGTTCCTGGTGGACGAGGAGGAGGTGGTCATGCCGGTGGTCCCCTTCGGCAAGGCCCTGAACCAGATGATGCTGGATTACTAAGGAGGGGTGCGCCATGAATCGTACTGATACTGATATGAAAAAGCGCTGGATCTGCCTGTTTGTAGAGAACCAGACCGGTACCCTGGCCCGGATCTCGGGGCTGTTCAGCGGAAAATGCTATAACATTGACAGCCTTACGGTGGGGGAGACCGAGGACCCCACCATCTCCCGGATGACCATTACCCTGACCAGTGACGAGAAAACCTTTGAGCAGATCAAAAAACAGCTCAACCGGAGCGTGGAGGTCATCAAGGTAGTGGACTACACCGACCTTCCCCTCCAGAGCAAGGAACTGATGTTTGTAAAAATCAACCACTGCACCGCCGGGGATAAGGAGGAAGCCTTCCGAATTGCCAGCGTGTTCGGGGTCCGGGTGGTGGACTGCGACAAGCGCCGGGTGCTGCTGGAATGTGTCCAGACCGAAAAGAAAAACAATACCCTCATCGGCCTGCTCCAGCAGAACTTCCCCAACCGGATCGAGGTCGCCCGTGGGGGCAGCGTGGCGGTGGAAGCCATCACCATCAACGACCGGTAAGACCTGATAAAGCAAAAAGCCGCCCCGGCCTGATTCCAGGCCGGGGCGGTCTTTTATAGGAAAAATCAAATACAGGGGAATCACAGCTCCCGGTGGGTGCCTTTGGGGTCGCCCCAGAGGACCTGGCTGTCCCCCTCGTAGGGAGTGTGGCGGAGCTTCCAGATACCGTCCTCATACTTCCAGAGATGGGGGCTGCGGAACCGGTCCGCCAGATGCATGAAGTATTCCCGGTCCATCCGGGGCTGCTCAAAGCACCGGGCCGCCTTGGGGAACTGCCGGGGGTCCAGGGAGAGGTAATCCATCAGCTCCCGCTCAAACCGGTCCGGGTACTCCCCGTCATACTTCTTGCAGAGGGCTTTTCCTTCCTCCAGGGTGATTTCCCCGTTCCGGATCTCCTGGGCGGCATCGTAGGTGGTCCGGCCAATGCCGTACTTGATGTAGGTGGTGTAGTAGAACAGATCGTCCACCTTGTCGTCAATGGAGTTGTATTTGGAGTAGGTGCCCTGGGTCCGCTCGGGGCTGGGGCGGAATCCCCCGTGCTCTACACTGTAATAGTAGGCGCCCTGGGGATGCCACTTCTCATAGTATCCCAGATACCGGACCTGGACATGGTTTTTCTCCAGGTCGCTGGTCTCGCTGGGCAGATAGATGGCCAGGTCGGCCTTGTCCACCCCGAAGTCCTCCTCCAGCTGCCGGAGGGACACGCCCCCCAGATAGATGTGGTCGTAGTCGTTTACTGCAAAGAAATGCTCATCCCGCAAAGCGGAATCGTTGTCGGCGATGGGGTTGCCGAACTCCGCCTCGTTCTCCCCGTAAAACACCAGGGGGATCCCGAACTTGGCGGCCATTTTGGGCGCCAGCTGTTTCTGGCCCAGAATGAAGGGCTGGAAGGGATGGAACAGGTTCTCGGTGGCCAGCCGGGTAAGCAGCTTGTGGGTCTGGCCGTTGGGGGTGCAGAGGTAGTTGTCAAACCCGGCGTGGATCCAGGCCTGGAAGTTGTCCCAGCCCCAGGGGGTGTAGAGATGGGGCGCCCAGGTGACGGTGAGAGGGTGCATGCCGTATTTGTATTTCAGAAGATGGGCGGCGTAAAAGCTGTCCTTCCCTCCGCTGCCGGGGACCAGACAGTCATAGCTGCCATCGGTTTTCCGGTACTGGTCGCAGAGTTCCCGCAGCTCCTTCTCCCGCAAGGCCCAGTCAATATGGCCGTTGGCCTTGTTGGTACAGGCGTGGCAGGCATCACAGACCCCGTCCTCCTGGATGACCATGGTTTTCTTTTTGCTCCGGATGGTGTGTTCAAATTCGTAGCAGCTGTTGGGCTTCTGGTTGCTCATGACACAGTGGGAGCAGAATTTCACCTCCCGGGGCAGACCATAATAGGCTTCCAGGGATTCCTGGGGCAGGTCGGGGGCGTACTTGGAATAGTCGATCTCTACATATCTGGGCAGGGGTTTCATAAAAAATACCTCTCTTTTCATCTAAAGCAAAAAAGGCGCCGGACAGAGTATCCCTCTGTCCGGCGCCTTTGCCAACAAAAACACTTTACCACAAATCTTTTCCCAATACAAGAGGGTCACCCCGGAGTTTCTGAAAATTACCTTTCCGGCTTTGGGAAAACTATGGTACAATCAAAGTATAAATTGCCAGGAAAGGAACTGCCATGACCCCCATTCTTCTTACCATCAGCGCCGTACTTATCCTCTGTGTTCTTTGCAGCCGTCTGTCCAACCGGATGGGGATTCCCATGCTCCTGTTGTTTCTGGGGGTGGGAATGCTCTTTGGGTCGGACGGATTGTTCCGGATAAACTTCGATGACTTTGCTTTTGCCGAACAGATATGCTCGGTCTGCCTGCTCTTCATTATGTTTTACGGCGGCTTCGGCACCAAGTGGAGTGCAGCCCGTCCGGTAGCGCCTCAGGCGGTTCTGCTGTCCACCGCAGGGGTGGTCCTTACAGCGGGGGTGACCGGGGCGTTCTGCCACTATGTCCTGGGAATGGAATGGTGGTATGGCCTTTTGCTGGGCAGCGTGCTGGGCTCCACCGATGCGGCCAGCGTGTTCAGCATTCTTCGCAGCCGTCAGCTCAACCTGAAATACAACACCGCTTCCCTGCTGGAAGTGGAAAGCGGAAGCAATGACCCCTGCGCCTATCTTCTGACCAGTCTGCTCCTCACTGCCCTGGAAGGGCAGGTAGGCCCGGCGCAGGTCCTTCTCACCCTGGTGCGGCAGCTGGTCCTGGGAGCGGTCCCCGGCATCCTCACGGCCATGGGGCTTCTCTGGCTGCTGGACCGTCTCCAGGAGGTAGGGACTGGATTCCGTCAGGTGCTGGTCCTTGCAGGGGCGGTGCTGGCGTATGCCCTTCCGGCGGCTTTGGGGGGAAACGGATACCTGGGAGTCTACCTGGCGGGACTCTGGCTGGGGAATGCCCGGTTCCAGGATAAGCGGGCCATGGTCACCTTTTTCGACGGCCTTACCAGCCTGGCCCAGGTGTTCACCTTCTTTGTGCTGGGTCTGCTCTGCTTTCCCCGGCAGCTGCCGGGAGCCTTTTTTCCGGCCCTTGGGGTGGGGATTTTCCTTACCTTTGTGGGCCGTCCGGCGGTGGTTGCCCTTCTGCTGGCTCCTTTCCGGGCCAGCCTGGGCCAGGTCCTTACAGTGGCCTGGGCGGGGCTGCGGGGAGCGGCCAGTATCGTTTTTGCCATCACTGTAGTGGTGGCGGATACTCCCGGCGGGGAGCAGCTTTTCAATATGGTTTTCTGCGTGGTCCTTCTCTCTATCCTGTTCCAGGGCAGCCTGCTGCCCTGGGTGGCACGGCGGCTGGAGATGATCGACGACAAGGAGAATGTTCTGCGCACCTTCAGCGATTACTCTGACCAGGCGGATGTCCGGTTCCTGCGCTACCGGCTGGCGGCAGGCCACCCCTGGACCGGGAACGCCTTGCGGACCGTCATTCTTCCCCCGGATACTATTCTGGCCATGGTGGAACGCAGGGGACAGGCGCTGGTCCCCTCCGGGGACACGGTGCTGGAACCGGGGGATGAGTTGGTTCTGGCCAGCCTGGGCCGGGAGGGAGAACGGAGCCTTCCCTTGCGGGAGGTAGAGGTGCGCCCCGGCTCGGATTGGTGCGGCAAGACCCTGGCCCAGGCCGATACTCCCCGGGAACTGCTGGTCATCCTGATCAAGCGGGGGGAGAAAGTGGTCATTCCCCGGGGCAGTACCCTTCTCCAGGCGGGAGATGTGCTGGTCATGGCAGGAGGCCGCTTTGGAAAACCGGCCCCGGATAATTCTTAAATTTCCTTAATGTAGCCCGAAATTCCGGGTTTTCCTCTTGTAGAACGGAGGAAAATCCTGTATAATGAAGGCAACAAAACCACCCGAATCGGGTGGTATACAAGCAATGGGAAAGGGAGACTTGCTCCCATGCCCCTCCCGAGACCCGGGAGGAAAGGAGGTAACCCTTATGAAACGATATATTGGTTCTCTTTTGCTGGCCATGGTCTTCGCCTTGGGCCTGCTGCCCGTCACGGCGCTGGCGGCAGATACGAATACTGTTTATGTGGGAGGTGTGGCGCTTACCGGAAGTTCTGGCAGTATCGTTTACGCCACAACAAACGAAAAGGGCGAAGTGGTGACAGAGGGCGCAAGAGCCGACAACTACAACATCAAGTGGGACGGCAGCACGCTGACTCTGCGCAGCGCCACCATCAAAAATGAATTGCATGCCGACGAAGAACCCCTTACTAATATTACCGGAGCGGCCATTGGCGTGCTCAATCAAAGCGGGGATGCAAACTTGATTATCAAGTTGGAGGGCACCAATACAATAGAAGGTGTCAGCTATGGAATTCGTGTGTATGCCCCCTCTATTGACAGTGCCAACCTGACCATCACGGGCAGCGGCACCTTGTATGTCAACTCAAATCAAGATCCAATCTATGTTATCAGTTCCAACGGTAATGCTGCCCTGGGCATCGAGAACGCAATGGTCACAGCCACAAGTTCCTTTGGCTTTGGCGTTACCGTGCAGAGCGGTAGTAGCGAAACCTCAAGTGCATCACTCACCGTGGATGGCGGCAGTTTGACCGCGACTGGCAGCGGAGCGACAAATGCGGGGATTCAAATGCAGTTTGGCTCCAGTACCTCCGGTTCCGGCACGCCCACAGTCACCGTCAGCAACAACGCTATCGTGCGGGCCAAAGGCAGTGCCGGTGGAATTACAAGTAATTCTTCTACTGGGGTTCAGTACGGAACAGGTAGCAGTACAATCGGCGGCATGGTCTTTGACGGCAATACCGGTACCGTGTACGGCAATGTGACCTTGCAGAAGGACCTGACCGTCGGCAAGGATGAGACCCTGACCATCGTAAAGAACGCCAGCCTTACCGTTCCGGAGGGCAAAAAACTGACCAACAACGGTACCGTGGATGTCCAGGCAGGCGGAACCCTCACCGGTAAGCCGGAGGGCAGTGGAGCGGTCAATTATGCGTCCACCCAGATTACCGCCCAGCCGGGTAAGGCTGATGTGAAAGAGGGCGAGAAGGCAATCTTCACCCTTACCGCCACCGGCAGCGGCAAGCTGACCTATCAGTGGCAGAAGAGCCTTGATGACGGGGACAATTGGGCAGACATCGAAGGCGCGACCAATGCGACCTATACCATCCAGCAAACCACAATGGAGATGAGCGGGATTCAATACCGCTGTGTGGTCAAAGGGGATGGCGGCGAAGCTACAAGCGATGCGGTCGTCCTGACGGTTCAACATCAGCATACCCTGGTCAAGACCGAGGCCAAGCCTGCTACCTGCACCGACAAGGGCAACCAGGCATACTGGTACTGCGACGGCTGCAAAAAATACTTTGCTGATGATAAGGGAATGACCGAGACCACCCTGGAAAAGCAGGAAATTCCTGCCACCGGACACAGTTGGGGCGAACCTGTCTGGAGCTGGTCTGCGGACGGCAAGAAATGTACCGTCACCTTTACCTGTACGAAGGACCAGAGTCATACGGCATCTCCCACAGTGAAAATCACCTCTGCCGTCAAGACCCCCGCCACCTGTCAGGCCAAGGGGGTCACCACCTACACCGCCACGGCAGAGCTGGACGGAAAAACCTATACCTCCACCAAGGATGTTACTGATATCCCTCTGGGGGACCATGTGGCCAAGTGGGAAGGGGACTACCCCGCCACCTGTGATACCAACGGCCGGGAAGGCACTGCCACCTGCGTGGTCTGCGGCAAGGTCCTGGTAAAGGATAAGGTCATCCCCGCCCCCGGCCACAAGTACGGGGAGCCGGTCTGGACCTGGTCCAAGGACGGCAAGAGCTGCACCGTCACCTTCACCTGCTCTGTCTGCGGTGAAAAGAGCGAGAACAAGGCCACCGTCACCACCAAGACCTCCACCGAGGCTACCTGCACCCAGCCCGGCACCGCTACCCAGCAGGCTCAGGTGGTGTTCAACGGCAATACCTATACCACCACCAAGGGCAATGTGACCTTGTCTGCCCTGGGCCACAACTACAAGGACGGCAAGTGCACCCGGTGCGGTCAGGCTGACCCTGACGCCAAGCCCGCCGCCACCGCTTCCGTCACCACCGGCGCCAATGGCAAGTGGCAGACCGACAGTACCCAAGGCCTTTCCTTCACCTATGCAGGGGATGGCAAGTTCCTGCGGGTCCAGGTAAACGGGACCACCCTGAAAGAGGGCCAGTACCAGCAGCAGGGGAACACCGTCACCCTGACCCAGGAATACTTAAAGACTCTGGACCCGGGCAGCTACACCCTGGTCATCGCACTGGAAAACTCCAGCGCCAAGACCACCTTTACCGTGGAGCAGCCTGCCCAGGCTACCCCGGTGCCCACCCCTCAGCCCACCCAGCAGCCTGAGGATAAGGAAGATTCCGAGAAGAGCGGAAATCTGCTCTGGATCGCCCTGGGCGGCGGCGCTGCCGTCCTCCTCATCGGAGGCGTGGCGTTCCTGCGGTTCAAGCGCTCCCTTTACGACTGATGCCCCCTGAAACCGGGACAGTCAATCTCTGAGAATCAGTCCCCCGCCTGACCGGGAAACCGGCAGGCGGGGGACTTTTGCGTAAAAAAAGCCGCTCCCGGCTTTGCAGCAAGGAGGGGCGGCCCCGATTTTTAAAATAAAAAACGCCGCAGACGGAATGTCTGCGGCATTGGTGGTGGGCCAGGCAAGACTCGAACTCGCCACAACCCGGTTATGAGCCGGGGGTTCTAACCAACTGAACTACTGGCCCGTGAAGGTTACCTTCCCATTATACCAAAAAAGGCCGGTATTGCAAGCCTATTTTTCTGTCTGAGCCGGTCGGGCTTCCAGCTTTTCCAAAAGAAATTGGTCCAGCAATTCCCGGGGAAAGACCGGTTCCCCGTAGCCGAAGGCCTCCCGGAGGAAGATAAGGGTGACGATGGTCTGTTTTCCGCTGTCCAGCCGTAAACTGTACAGGGTATCCAGGGGCTGGTTGGTGGGCTGATGGGCGGTGAAATGGAGGGTGAAGCTGCCGTCCCGCTCCCGGCGGCAGGTGTACCGGAACAGGTCCCGGGGGCCGGGGTCCCGCAGCCGGTCCAGACATTCATCAAAGGCCAGGGAGGTACGGTATTCCAGAGGGGCGCAGGGGCCGTCCCCTTTCCGGCGGTCCAGCTCCTTTTTCCGGAGCACCCAGAAGATTCCTCCCACCAGCAGAAGGGCCAAAGCCAGAGAAATCCACATACCTGCCCCCTCCTTTCTGAAAAGTTTATTAAGATATTATAACACTTTCGCGGGGAAAGTGCAAAATCTTCCCGGATATGCTATAATAGGCGGCAGAATCGGTCTTTTTTCACGACCGGAATTTTCCCACAAGAGGAGTAGCCCATGAAAGCCACTGTGACACGGAAAACCTACTACCTGATGGGGCTGGTTGCGGCCTGCTGCACCATGGCGGGGGCCTTCTTCGCTCTGTCGGGGGACCCCATCGCTCCCCTGGAAAGCGTGGCCTTTGCCCTGACCGGGTTGATGTTTCTTTTCCTGGCCGCCGTAAAAGGCAGCCCCACCAGGGAAAAGCAGAAATATTTCCTCTGCTTTTTGGTGACCCTGGCCGCCAATGTCCTGTTTCCGGGACTTCCCACCCTGAACTATATCCTGATGGCTCTGCCCTGGCCCCTGTTCGGCTGGTTTGAGCTGAACCGGGGAAACCCGGTGGTTCGCCAGCTCCGGCTGCTGGCCTTCGGGGAAGCCCTGGCCGCCGTGGCCCGGGTGGCAGTGGCCCTGAATGTGGCGGGGCTGGGCCGGAGCGGTTGGCTCTATTATGCCATGGAAATACTGGCCTGCACAGCCCGGGGCTGGCTGGCCCTCACCCTCTACCGGCAGGAGGACCGCCGGCAGCAAGAAAAAGGAGAATGACAAGATGAAACGATGGATCGCCCTGGGCCTTATGCTGGCTCTGGCCCTGACCCTTCTGGCAGGGTGCGGAAAAGGAGACGCCCTTCCCCAGGAAGGGGAGGCTTCCCCCTTTGTGACTGACGCTCCCGCCCAGACCGCACAGCGGGTGGAGAATCCCCGGGTGGGGATGTGGATCTCCTATCTGGAATGGATCAACACGGATTTTTCCAGCCAGGAGGCATTCACCGCCCGGTTCTCGGAAATCTGTGAAAAGAGCGCCGCCATGGGCGTGAACGTGCTTTACGTTCAGGTACGGCCCTTCGGGGATGCCTTCTACAAAAGCGAGATATACCCCTGGAGCAACTACATCACCGGCACCCAGGGCCAGGACCCGGGATACGACCCCCTGGCTATTATGGTGGAGCTGGCACACGGGGCCGGTCTGGAAATCGAAGCCTGGATCAACCCTTACCGCATCCAGCTGAACAGCACCTACCCGGGCTGTGAACTGAGCCAGGATAACCCGGCAGTCCTCAACCCCCAGCGGGTGAAAACCGTGGGGGAGGGCCTTTACTATGACCCCTCCCTCCCTGAAATTCGCCAGATGGTGGTGGACGGCGTGGTGGAAATCCTGGAAAACTATGACGTGGACGGAATCCACCTGGATGACTATTTCTACCCCACCACCGACCCCTCCTTTGATGCCGGGGAATACGAAGCCAGCGGCACCAGCCTTTCCCTGGAGGAATGGCGGCGGGAGAATGTCTCCGCCCTGGTGTCCCAGCTGTACGCCGCCGTCAAGGAGACTGCCCCGGACTGCCGGTTCGGAATCAGCCCTCAGGGTAACCCGGACAATAACTACCAGGGCCAGTACAGCGATGTGGGGCTCTGGATGACTGAGGAAGGCTACCTGGATTATGTGCTGCCCCAGGTATACTGGGGATTCGGGTATCAGCTGTCGGGAGGCAGCACCCGGTTCGCCTTTGAGAACATCACCGCCGAGTGGATGGCCATGCCCCGGCGGGAAGGGGTGGAGCTGATGTTCGGTCTGGGCGCCTACCGCATCGGAGACGGGGACGGGGGAGCCAACCCGGACAGCGTGTCCCAGTGGAATACAGGGCATAACCTGGCCGACCAGGCAGACCTGGCCCTGGAACAGGGAGCGGACGGATATGCCCTTTACCGGTACGATTTCCTGGGAAGAAACTCCGCCTGGCCGGATCTGGCCCAGCAGGAGGTCCAGGCCCTGGCTCAGCTCAACGGAGTGGCCTGAAACCCCTTGCCCTGAAAGAGAAAATCGGATATAATAAACGATGACCCACTATCCAAAACGGGTTATCATTACCCGGCAGCTTTGAAAATGCAAAGCGGGAGGATTAGAATATGAAACGACTTTTGAAAGTGATGGCGCTGGCCCTGGCTTTGGTGCTGGCTCTTTCCCTGGCCGGCTGCGGCGATGAGGCTGTGGCTGAAACTGAGAGCAACTATCTCCCGGTCACTCCCGGCGGTTCCATTGACACCACCGGCGTGGAAGGACTGGACCAGACTGCCCGGATGAGCTGTGCAGCTCAGGACGGCACCATGTATGCTGTGTTCAATGGGATCCGGGATAAGAGCACCGACTATTTCCGCCCCGGCAGTGATACCATTTCGGTGGTCTGCCAGGCAACCTCTACCTCTGAATCTTCGGTGGTTCCCTCCTTCCGGCTCAGTCTCTGGATGATGACCGACGACGGCCGTGCCCAGTATGTGGGGGATGCCATGACCCTGGTGAATGCGGACGGCAGCTGCTATTCCATCTCCTTCTCCGGGCTGGATACCAGCCGGGAGTATAAGCTGACCATCGGCTATGCCACCGCTACCTACTATCTTAACGGTGCGTTGACTGTCAGCCCCCTGGCTACCGAGGAACTGACCTCCATCCAGGCCGAGGAGTAAAATACTGCCTCATACCCTGAGCAGAAAGGTCCGGGAGAAATCCTCTCGGGCTTTCTTGCTGCCCTGATTTTTTCAGAAAAGGAAGTCTATATGAAAAACAATCGTACCCATCTTCTCATGCTTTTTGTCTGCTCTTTCCTGTGGGGCACCACCTTTGTGGCCCAGAGCCTGGGGGCAGATAAGCTGGGCCCCTTCACCTATCTTATGGGACGGAGCGTTCTGGGTTTTCTCTTCCTCATTCCGGTGATTCTGGTTCTTGACCGGATGGACCGGAAAAAGGGAAGAATCCGGAAACCTCAGACTCCCGCCCAGCGCCGGGAACTGTATAAGGCCGGGTTCCTCTGCGGCACCCTTCTCTTTGCCGCTTCCACCTGCCAGCAGATCGGCATTGGAACCACCACCACCGCCAAGGCCGGATTCATCACCGCCATGTATGTGGTGCTGGTGCCGGTGCTGGGAGTGTTCCTGGGCCGCCGCCCCGGGGGAAAAATCTGGGCCTGCGTAGTGGTCTGCGTGGCAGGACTTTACCTGCTCTCCATGAAGGGCGGATTTTCCCTCTCCATGGGAGACAGCTGGGTGCTGGCCTGCGCCCTCCTCTTTGCCTTCCAGATCATGACAGTGGACCACTTCTGCACTCGGGTGGATGCGGTACGGCTCAGCTGCGCCCAGTTCTTTACCGTCACCGTCTGGTCCGGAGCCTTCTCCCTCATTCTGGAGCATCCCACCCTGGCTCAGATCTGGGACTGCATTCTCCCCATTGCCTATGCGGGCATCCTGTCCAGCGGCGTGGCCTACACCCTTCAGATCGTGGGCCAGGAAGGGGTGGAACCTCCCATTGCCAGCATGGTCATGAGCCTGGAAAGTGTGTTCAGCGCCCTGTCCGGATGGCTGGTCCTTCAGGAGAGCCTGACTCCCCGGGAGTTCCTGGGCTGTGCCCTCATGTTCGGAGCCATCCTGGCCGCTCAGCTGGACCTGAAATCCCTGCCTTTCCTCGGCTCCAAAAAGCAGACGGCTCCCTGAAAATAATCCTTAAAACAAAAGCGCCTTTCCCATCGCGGGAAAGGCGCTTTTTTGTTTATGGAATTCAGCCGGAAACGGATTCCAGCACGGCACGGGCTACAGCAGCGCCTTCCGCCCAGAGGGTGGTGGGGTCGCTGACACTCTCGTACTCGCCGGGATTGCAGATGAACCCGGTCTCCAGCAATACGCTGGGGCAGAGGTTGGTCCGGGTCACAAAATAGTAATCGTAGTTGTCTCCCCGGTTCTGCCGCCCGGTGACTTCGCAGACATTGGCCACCAGCTTGGCTGCCAGAGGCTGACCTTCGGTGTAGAACCAGTAGGCTTCGGTGCCCTTGCTCTGGTTGGCATCCCCGGTCAGGGCGGTGCTGTTGTGGTGGAGACTGATAAAGAAGTCGGGACGAAGATCCTCGATGGCTTCCAGCCGCTGGTCCAGGGTGAGATAGGTGTCGTCGCTGCGGGTCATCAAAACGGTGGCGCCCAGCTGCTCCAGCCGGTACTTGGCTGCCAGGGCTACTGCCAGGTTCAGCTCCTTCTCAATGGGAGCGTCATATCCGGCTGTGCCCATGGCACCGCCGTCATCCCCGCCGTGGCCGGGGTCCAGCAGCACCCGCACCCCGGTCAGGGGGCCGGTGGCGGCCTGGCTCAGGACGGGAGTCTTTTTCAGGTAGATTCTGGTGACATTGGCCTCGGTGTCATACTCCACACACCAGCCCCAAAGGGGATTGGATTCCTCAAAGGTCATGGTCAGGATAAAGTTGGAACCCTGGGCGGAAGCCTGGTACTGGGTCACAAACCCGTCCCCGCCGGGAACTTCCCCGGAGAAGCCGGCATCCAGGAAGGTGAGGGAGAGAACATTGCCTTCCCAGCTGTGGTAGACGGCAGGGGTGCCGGTCCCCTCAAAGGTGAGGACCTGACAGTTGGTTTCGGCATCCTGGGAAACGGTGATTCCGGTAAAGGCGGCGTTCCCTACGGTGGAGACCTGCTCCTCCACATAAAGGCCCAGCCGCTCCATGATTTCTTCCTCGGTGACCTTGCTCTCCTTTACCCCTTTTTCCTTGGCAATGGCGGTCCGGGTCGCTTCCAGCTGGTCCTGGAACTCGGCGCTGGTCATCAACCGCTGGCTGGACTCCATGTCCAGCAGCTGGCAGGTGGAGGAACGGACCCAGTCCCCGGTGGAGAGCTGATAGGCATAGGTGAGTTTCCCGCCAAAGGTGATCTGCTTGCTGGCTACCACCTGGGCAATGGCTCCCTTGTACAGAGTCTGGGAGATGGAATCACTGTTGGTGGGGTCGGACAGGGCGCTGGCAATGGTGTCGGTGATCTGGAGCCGCTGTCCGGGCAGAGCGGCCTGGCTGTCGTCGGCCTGGGGCGGGGTGTAGCTGCCGCCGCCAGAGGGGGCCGGCTTGTAAAGGACGATCTGGGTGGTGGTGCCGTCCTCCTGGGTCAGAGTGAAGGTGTTGTTCCCCTGGTAAACCAGAACCTGGTATCCCCAGGCGCCTTTGGCTCCGAACCGTTCCACCGTAGCCTGGCCTTCAATGCCGTTGCCGCTGATGGTCAGGCTCTGGGAGGGATCACTGGTTCCCATCAAGAAGCAGGTGTCGGTGGTGATGGTGTAACTTCCTTCCTTGTTGGGAGTGTTGGGGTAAGTGATGGCCAGGGCGGTGGACTGGGATTTGCCCCCCAGGGCCTGGGCGGTCAGATTGGGGGCTCCCGAACCGATGGAGGTGGTCCAGGAGGTGAAGAGGGCAATCTCCTCCTGCCGCTGGGACAGGCCGGAATAATTCCCCAGAATCACGGTGCCGTCCAGACTGCCCTCGGTGAGGGCGGCGGCCAGGGCTTCCACGCTGTCGTCACACCGAAGCCCCCAGAGCAGGGTCTCCTGGCCCTTCCCGGAAGCGGGGTAGAAGTAGTAGGTCTCCAGCCGGTCACCCAGCTGGGTATACTCGGACCCGGTGCCCTGGGAGGGGGCGGGGGCGCAGAGCAGCAGCCCGTACCGCTGGGCGGCCCAGCTTACAGAGGGGGAGAGGGAGGACTGGGTCTGGGAATAATCCAGAACAGCCCCATCCTGGTCGGTGGCCAGAAGGTTCACCGACATGCCCCGATGGTTGGCCCCCTCAACAAGGTATTTCAAAGGGTCGAATTTCTGGATCAGGGAGTTGTTGGCGGCCACGCCGGCGGCCAGCTCCAGCTTTTCCCCGCTCCGGTCCCGGAACAGGGCTTCCCCCGAGGAGGTGCGGGCGGCCCAGAGCACGCTGTCCGCTCCCATGGTCTGGATGGTGTCCAGGGCGGTGTCCAGGTATTCCTTCTGCTCCTCCAGGGTGGCCTCCTGGCTGAACCAGTCCGACCAGCTTTGGTCCAGCACTACGGCACGGCTGCCGGGACCGGAGGCGTTCAGGGTGACCCGGGTGACCAGGCTGAACACCAGGTAGGCGGCGGCCCCCAGCAAGACACCTAAAATCAGGCTGGAAATGTACAGGGCTGTGCCCCTCGAAGATCGTTTCATGGAATCCCTCCCCTTTTATGGTATGCCTTTCCCTGCCGGGGCAGAAAAAGAAAATCAAAAGTTCAGATATATGAATCCATTGTACCATGTTCCGGGGCGTATGACCAGAGGAAAGAGATTGGAATTTTTTTGCGGGGTGTGGTATACTGGACGGAAGGCGCCGGGGGAATGAAGACCCGGCGGGGAAAGAAAGGAAAGAAGAGCCATGGAGATACCAGCAAAAGGCTTTACCCACGGAGGAAAATTTCACGCAGACGATGTGCTGAGCACCGCCCTGCTTCGAATCATCCGCCCCGACATCCAGGTGGAACGGGGATTCCAGGTGCCGGAGGATTTTGAGGGAATCGTATACGATATCGGGGACGGCCCCTTTGACCATCACGCCTATCCCCGGGAGGAGCGGCCCAACGGGGTGCCCTATGCTGCCCTGGGAAAATTGTGGCGGGAACTGGGCCCCGGACTGGTGGGAGAGAACCAGGCCCGTCTCATTGATGAAAACTTTATCCAGCCCCTGGACCTGAACGACAACGAGGGGGTCCAGGACAGCCTGGCCGATGCCATCGGCAGCTTCAATCCCCGGTGGGATTCCCACCAGAGCAGTGATGAGTGCTTCTGGCGGGCGGTGGATTTTGCCCAAATCGTGCTGGAAAACCGGATCCAGGATGCCCTGGCGGTCAGCCGGGCGGACGCCCTAGTCCAGCAGGCTTATCGGGAAAGCAAAAACGGAATCGTGGTGCTGCCCGGATATATGCCCTGGAAAAACGGCCTTTACCGTACCGATGCCATTTTTGTGGTCTACCCCAGCCAGCGGGGAGGATGGAGCGCCCAGTGCTGCGTGGACCGGAAAACCAAGAAAAACAAGGTCTCCTTCCCCCAGAGCTGGGCAGGCCAGCCTGCGGCGGTCATCCAGGAGAAGAGCGGCATTCCGGGAATGAAGTTCTGCCATGCGGCCCGGTTCCTCATTACCGCCGATACCCGGGAAGAAGCCATCCAGGCCTGCAAGCTGACCCTTCGCCTGAACGGCCGGAAGGTGGAAGACTGACCATGAGCGGAAAAAATTATGTATACCTGGTCCGGTGCGGGAACGGAAGCCTTTACACCGGCTGGACCAATGACCTGGGCCGCCGGATTCGGGCCCACCGTACCGGCAAAGGGGCCAAATACACCCGGGGCTTTGGTGCCAAAGGGGTGGTCTACCTGGAACAGCTGGAGGACAAAAGCGCCGCCCTTCGCAGGGAAGCCCAGCTGAAGGCCCTGCCCAAGGCGCAGAAGGAGGCCCTGGTTCAGGAATGGTGCCGGGAGAACCGCCCTCCCATCCAGCTGGGCGGGGTGGAGGACGCTCCCCAGATCGCCGGGCTTTACCGGTGGTATGTGTCCAACAGCACCGCCACTTTTCAGACCAGCCTGCCCACCGACCAAGAGTACCGGCAGTGGGTGGAAGATACCATGAAAACAGCTCCCCTTCTGGTGATGAAGGACCAGACCGGAAAGCTGCTGGGATATGCCTGCGCCCATCCCTTCCGCCCCCGGGAAGCCTTCCGGTGGGATGTGGAGACCACCATCTACTGCGCCCACGATGTGCGGGGAAAGGGAGTGGGGACCCGGCTCATGTCCGCCCTGTTGGCGGTGCTGGAAATGCAGGGATACTGGAACGCCTATGCCCTACTGGCCGACCCCAACCCGGACAGTGAAGCCCTTCACCGCCGGCTGGGATACCACTGCGAGGGCCGCAGTCCCCGGACCGGGTACAAGCTGGGAGCCTGGCAGGGACTGTCCACCTGGTGTTACCGGCTCCGGGAAGGGGAAGAGGCCCCCGTGGAGCCCAACCGCAGCCCCGACCTTGAAGCGGTAAGGAAAATCATTGCGGAATATTAAAACATAAGAGGGACTGCCGCTCAACTTTTGTTGAGCGGCAGTCCCTCTTATATAGCAAAAAAGAGATAGACGGATTCCATTTGGAGGAAATCTATCTCTTTTTTATTTAAGGCTATTTGCAGGAGTTTATCCGTTCATGGAACTGTTTTTTCTGAATTCACTCACTATGCTGGAAAGAATATCTTTCTGGGCTTCTGTCAATCCCGAAATATCCATGGTTTCTGTGTTGTCAATCCCCAACAAGTAGTCCGTGGTTACATTGAAAACACGGGCAATCTTTCCCAAAACAGAATAACTGGGCATCCGCATCCCTGTTTCATAGGATGAAACCACGCTTTTAGTAACGGATAACCGAGAAGCCAGCTGCTCCTGGGAAAGATTTGCCCTCTTGCGAAGGAGCCTTAGCCTTTCTCCAAAATCTACCAAGCAAATCCCCTCCTGTCGCTTCTAGTATGAAGGATTATGGTACGCAGTTGGTGAACAAATAGTACTCTAATAGTTGACAACTTGATTTGGAAAGCTATATAATATACCCATGCCACAGAAAAAATCGAAATAAAGAAAAGAAAGAAGGAAAAATATGGGAACTATTGCGGGAGTATTGTTGGTGGCAGTGTGGATAGGTTGGATCGTTATTTTGATGACACTCTACCATAAAATATTTAATGTTGTTTATTTCAGTCTGATGGACGGTCTTTTGAAAGAACTTTTTGTCAGTGCCCTGATAGGTTCGGTGCTGACCGTCTTGACCGTTCAGTTCTGGTGGGTTGTGCTGATCCTGGTTGTTGTTGCGATTGCGATCAAAACAAAAAGCTGAAAGATATACTGGATTTCAAAACAAGAGGCGATGGGTTGAATGAGAAAAGTTTTGGATTTTTTCAATCGGTTTGGGTCTGCTATCTGGTGGGGCTGTGTCCTTTTGATACTTTTGGTCGTCTATATAAACAGGGCGGAAGTCAAACAGAATGTCATTGACCAGCTGGAGTTATCTTTGGAAACAGATGCCAAAGGAGACCCTTCAAAAGAAGCAATACAAAGCGAACTCCTGGAACTTTTGAAGGGAGAGAACTCCGAAATTTTGGGAACCTACATGGACATAGGCGGCAGTGTTCAGATTGAGATTTTTCAGGATGAAACGGGACTGAACTATATTACTTACGGCTTTGATTCAAACCTGTTCAATGAAACCGGGAACGGATTTTATCCTTTGGACCAGGGAAGTCTGGAACCTTTGGAAGAAAGTACCTATCAGGCTGTTTCCTCGCTGTCGACTGATGAACAGGAGTTTGCGTTTTCTGCGGAAGACAGTTCTCTGACCGTCTGGGAAGAAGGACAGGCTATGTACACGGTATTCCTGACAACGGGCTGATTCCATCGAAAAAGTTTTGTGTTTGAATAGGAAAGACAGGCAGGAAAATGGCTGAAAAGCGTATTGCTCAATAATGTAAAAACCGACCCCCGAGAGAAGTGATTCTCCTTCTTTCGGGGGTCGGTTTTCTATTGCGTTTCGGTTTTAAAACTGCCTTTTTTGGGGGTCAGTATTTGGCGATTTCCATGGACTCGTCGTCCTGGCCCTTCTGGATGGCCCGGATGACCACCGGGTAGGAGACAGTGTCGTTCACCTTTACCTGGACCTGGTCGCCTGGCTTCTTCCCGAAGATGGCCCGGCCCAGAGGGCTTTCCCGGCTGATGCGGCCCTGGTCCGCTTTGGTCCGCAGGGTGGTCACCAGCTGGACCGTCATCTCCTCCTCGTCCTCGGGGAGATAGAGGGTGACGGTGTCAAACAGGCCTACTCCGGGGCCGGTGTTGGTGGGGTCCACCACCCGGGCGGTCTTGATCATCCGCTGCAGGTACCGGATGCGGCTTTCGTTCCGGCCCCGCTGCCGCTTGGCTTCCTTGTATTCAAAGTTCTCGCTCAGATCTCCGTAGCTGCGGGCAAACTGGACATCCGCAATCAGCTTGGGCCGGAGGGTGAGAATCCGGTAATCCAGCTCCTCCTGCATTTTCTTGATGTCCACCTGGGTCAGCTCGTCGTACATTACAGCTTTCCCTCCGCTTTCATGGCATAGAGTTTGAGGATGCCGGCTACTGTCTTGGCATCCCGGATGGTTCCGTCCACCACCATCTCATAGGCTTTGGCAAAGGGGACTTTCTGGGGGGTGAGGAATTCGTCCGGGTCCAGATGCATCTGGGCAGGATGAAGCCCGGTGGCCAGATAGCAGTAAATCACTTCATCGTCGTAGCCCACGGTGGGGTAGATGGGGTGAAGGTCCAGATACCGGTCGGCGGTCAGGCCGCACTCCTCCTCCAGTTCCCGCTGGGCAGCCATGAGGGGGTCTTCTCCCTCTTCCAGTTTCCCGGCAGGCAGCTCGTAAATTTCCTCATCCAGGGCATACCGGTACTGCTTTACCAGATAAATCTCATCCTCGCTGGTCAGGGGGAGAATGCAGGCGCCGCCATGGTGGCGGACTACCTCCCGGAAGCTGGTGTCTCCGTTTTCCAGCTCCACCGTGTCGTAATAGACCCGGATCACCTTGCCGTCAAATACCTTTTCGCTGGTGAGGGTCTTTTCAAAATGCTCGTTCATAATAAGCTCCTTTGGGGGCCTGTCAGCCCTCCTCTTCCCGGACTACCTTTACCTGCTCAATGTGGTTGTGCCCCGCCTGGGCCAGGGTAAACCGCAGTCCGCCCCAGACTACGCTGGCCTGGTCTCCTGGCTCGGGGATACGGCCCAGCAAATCGGTCATAAGACCGCCGGCAGTGTCAAACTCCTCTTCCTCCGCTTTCTCGGGCAGTTCCAGCCCAAAGGCGGCAAACAGGTCCTCCAGGCGGGTGCTGCCGTCGCAGATAAAGCCGTCGGCAGTCTGCTGGATCTCGGCGGTCTCGTTGTCGTACTCGTCCTGGATGTTGCCCACGATTTCCTCCAGGATGTCCTCCATGCTCACCAGTCCGGCGGTGCCGCCGTACTCGTCCACCACCACCGCC
>CALXGR010000010.1 GCA_944387885.1 uncultured Clostridia bacterium | reverse complement strand
TGCATACGGCCCATGGAGTCGGTCAGGCCGTAGGAAGCGGGGCCGGCAGCCACGTTGTCGGGATGCAGGGTACGGCCGGTGCCGCCGCCGGAAGCAACGGAGAAGTACTTCTTGCCGTTCTCGATAGCCCACTTCTTGTAGGTGCCGGCAACCAGGTGCTGGAACCGGGTGGGGTTGGTGGAGTTGCCGGTGATGGAGCACTCAACGCCCTCAGCCTTCATGATGGCAACGCCTTCCAGAACGTCGTTGGCGCCGTAGCACTTAACAGCGGCACGCTCGCCGGTGGAGAAGGGAACTTCACGGACAACCTTCAGGGTGCCGGTAGCGAAGTCGAAGTCGGTCTCCACATAAGTGAAGCCGTTGATACGGCTGATGATATAAGCAGCATCCTTGCCCAGGCCGTTCAGGATGACCCGCAGAGGGGTCTTACGGACCTTGTTGGCGGTACGGGCAATGCCGATAGCGCCTTCAGCAGCAGCGAAGGACTCGTGGCCAGCCAGGAATGCGAAGCAGGTGGTGTCCTCGCTGAGCAGCATAGCGCCCAGGTTGCCGTGGCCCAGACCTACCTGACGCTGTTCAGCAACAGAGCCGGGGATGGTGAAGGCTTCCAGGCCCTCGCCGATGGCAGCTGCACACTCGGCAGCGTCCTTCAGGCCACGCTTTACAGCGATGGCGGTGCCCAGGGTGTAAGCCCAGACAGCGTTGTCAAAGCAGATGGGCTGTACGCCCCGTACGATTGCGTCGCAGTCAATGCCCTTTGCGAGGAGCATTTCGTTGGCGGCGTCCAGAGACTCCAGGCCGTTGGCCTTCAGGCAGGCCTCGATCTTGGGCATACGCCGCTCCATAGATTCAAACTTAGCCATTGTTTTACTCCTCCTTCCTTATTCTTCCCGGGGATCGATATACTTGGCAGCTCCGTCGAACCGGCCGTAGGTGCCAATGTTGGACTCGTAAGCGGTCTTGGGATCAACGCCGTGACGGATAGCCTCCAGCATCTTGCCCAGACGGACGAACTGGTAACCGATGACCTCATTGTTCTCGTCCAGAGCGGTCTTGAGGATGTAGCCCTCGGTCAGCTCCAGGTAACGAACGCCCTTGGCCTTGGTGGAGAAGATGGTACCGGTCATGGAGCGCAGGCCCTTGCCCAGGTCTTCCAGGCCAGCGCCTACGGGCAGGCCGTCCTCGGAGAAAGCGGTCTGGGTACGGCCGTAAACGATCTGGAGGAACAGCTCACGCATAGCAACGTTGATGGCGTCGCAGACCAGGTCGGTGTTGAGAGCTTCCAGAATGGTCTTGCCGGGGAGGATCTCGCCGGCCATAGCGGCAGAGTGGGTCATACCGGAGCAGCCGATGGTCTCCACCAGAGCTTCCTCGATGATGCCGTTCTTAACGTTCAGGCTCAGCTTGCAGGTGCCCTGCTGGGGAGCGCACCAGCCCACACCGTGGGTATAGCCGCTGATGTCTTCGATCTTATATGCCTTGATCCAGGCACCCTCTTCGGGGATGGGTGCGGGGCCGTGGTGAGGACCCTTGGTCAGAGGACACATCCGTTCTACTTCACTAGAATAATGAGTCATTGTAGATTACTCTCCTTCCACTTTTTTGTGAAATCATTCACAGTTACCTTTATTATACGCAATGCCCCGTCCTTTTTCAAGGCGTTTCGCCCCACAGGTTCAATTTTTTCCGGGGATTTTTTCCTTTCTTTTAAGGGCTTTTCCTTTCTCCTTTTTCTTTTGTGCATATTACGGTAAAAAATTAAGCAACATACCTAATTATTCTACATTTATATTGTTGATATTGCCGCTCATCTATGATATGATGATATTACGGTCCTTTAATAGACCCAACCAAACCAACCCCGTGTTCCTCACGGAACACTTCTCTTCCTTTTTTCTGAAAACACCAAGGCCGCTGTCTCACCGCAGCGGCCCTGGTGTTTTAAAGACTTACACAAGAAAAATCCCCCGCCGGATTATCCGGCGGGGGATTTTGGTTTTATAAGGGAAATCAGCCCAAAGCGGCAATGGCCTGAAGGATCTTCTCCTTCTTTTCCTGGGCAGCTTCCAGCTTGGCCCGGGTGTCATTGACCAGCTTTTCAGGGGCACGCTGGACAAAGTTGGGATTCTCCAGCTGACGGCTGAAGCTGTCGGCCTGTTTCTGAGCCTTTTCCAGCTCCTTGTTCAGACGCTCCAGTTCCTTCTCCCGGTCGATGAGCTCCATCATGGGGATGAAGCCACGGGCTGCGCTGGTGGCCACCTGGACCATTCCGTCGGTGGAACCGGTGTACTTGTCGGTGAGGGTGACCTCGGTGGCAAAGGCGAACTTGGCCAGGTAGACATTGCCCTTCTCGAAAGCCTGGGGCTCGCCGGTCTCAATGACCAGGGTGGTCTTCTTGGCGGGATGAACCCCCATCTCGTTCCGGATATTCCGGATGGCCTTGATGAGGTCCATGACCTTGGCAAAGTCGGCTTCCTCGGCAGGCCAGTCGTGAGCCTGGTCGAAGGTGGGCCATTCCTGGGTCATGATGGTCTCGGCGCTGCCGGGAAGAGCCTGGTAAATCTCCTCGGTGACAAAGGGCATGAAGGGATGGAGGAGCTTGAGCATCTTATCCAGCACATACACCAGCACCTTCCGGGCGGTGTCGGCCTGGGTCTCGTCCCCGCTGTTCAGCCGGACCTTGGCGATCTCAATATACCAGTCGCAGTAGATATCCCAGATATAGTCGTTGATCTTGGCGGCAGCCAGACCCATCTCATACTTCTCCAGGTTATCGTTCATCTCCCGGGCCACCCGGTTCAGGTTGCTGAGCAGCCACTTGTCGCTCATGTCCAGACGGTCCTCAGCAGGGAGGCCGGGCTGGAAGTCCTCGGGCAGGTTCATAAGAACGAACCGGGCAGCGTTCCAGAGCTTGTTGGCAAAGTTCCGGGCAGCCTTTACCTTCTCTTCGCTGTACCGCATATCGTTGCCGGGGGTGGAGCCCATGACCAGCATGAACCGGAGGGCATCGGCGCCGTACTGGTCAATGACCTCCAGGGGATCAATGCCGTTGCCCAGGCTCTTGCTCATCTTCCGGCCCAGGCTGTCCCGGACAATGCCGTGGATGCAGACGGTGTCGAAGGGAGCCTTGCCGGTGTAGGCCAGGCCGCTGAAAATCATCCGGCTGACCCAAAATCCAATGATGTCATAGCCGGTGACCAGGGTGTTGGTGGGGTAGAAATACTTCAGGTCCTCGCTCTCCTCGTTGGGCCAGCCCAGGGTGCTGAAGGGCCAGAGGGCACTGGAGAACCAGGTGTCCAGGGTATCGGGGTCCTGGGTCAGGTGGGTGCTGCCGCACTTGGTGCAGGCGGTGGGAGCCTCCTTGGCTACCATGGTCTGACCGCAGTCGTCGCAGTACCAGGCAGGGATCTGATGGCCCCACCAGAGCTGACGGCTGATGCACCAGTCACGGGTGCCTCTCATCCAGTTCATATAGTTCTTGGTGAACCGCTCGGGGATGAACTTGATCTCGCCCTTTTCCACGCTCTCCATGGCAGGCTTTGCCAGGGGCTCCATCTTGACGAACCACTGCTTGCTCACCATAGGCTCAATGACACTGTGGCAGCGGTAGCAGGTACCCACGTCATGGGTGAGGGGCTCGGTGTCCTTGAGGGCGCCGATGGCCTCCAGGTCAGCCAGGATAGCCTTCCGGGCCTGCATGGCAGTCATGCCGGCATACTTGCCGCAGTCCAGAACCCGGGGCTCGTCGGCAGCGGCCCGGCCGGACTCAAACAGTTCATCGGCGACGGCCTTGTCGGCGGCGCCGGTCATCTTTCCGTCATAGGTCAGGACCCGGATCATGGGCAGGTTGTGCCGCTTGCCCACCTCAAAGTCGTTGGGGTCGTGGGCGGGAGTGATTTTTACCACGCCGGTTCCCTTTTCCATGTCGGCGTGCTCGTCGCAGACAATGGGGATCTCCTTGTTCAGGAGGGGCAGAATTACATGGCAGCCGTGGAGATGGGTGAACCGGGGGTCTTCCGGGTTGATGGCCACGGCGGTATCGCCCAGCATGGTCTCAGGACGGGTAGTGGCCAGTTCCAGCTTCTCGCCGGTCTCCTTCACCTCATAGAGCAGGTGCCAGAAGCTGCCTTCCTTCTCCTGGTACTCTACCTCGGCATCGGAGATGGAGGTGTTGCAGACGGGGCACCAGTTGACCATCCGGTTGCCCTGGTAGATGAGGCCCTCATTGTACAGCCGGACAAAGACCTCCTTGACGGCGTTGGAGCAGCCCTCGTCCATGGTGAACCGTTCCCGGTCCCAGTCACAGCTGCTGCCCAGCTTTTTCAGCTGGCTGACGATACGGTTGCCGTACTTGTTTTTCCAGTCCCAGGCCCGTTCCAGGAATCCGTCCCGGCCCAGCATATCCTTGGTCAGGCTCTCTTCCTTCATGGCGGCTACCACCTTGGCCTCGGTGGCAATGGAGGCATGGTCGGTGCCGGGTACCCAGAGAGCAGCGTAGCCCTGCATCCGCTTGTGACGGATGAGGATGTCCTGCCAGGTGTTGTCCATGGCATGGCCCATGTGGAGCTGTCCGGTCACGTTGGGCGGGGGCATAACGATGGTGTAAGGCTTCTTTTTGGGGTCGGCCTGGGTGTGGAAATATCCACCCTTCAGCCAGCTGTCGTAGATTCGGTCCTCCACCTGGGAGGGATCGTACTTTGCAGCAAGTTCTTTCATGGTTACGGTCTCCTTTTCTTTGCGGGGCGGCATAAAAAAGCCGCCCCAGGGTTTTTCAAAACCTTGGGACGGCTGATATTGCTATCGGTCGCGGTACCACCCAAATTGCCCTGTCAATGCAGGACCTCTTACGGCAGGGCCAACACCCCGCCCGCCCGGATAACGGCGGCAAAACCGGACAGAGCTACTCTCGGTTCACCCTGTCTGCTCAAAAGCGACTGCACAGACTTCCTCTGCCGGACTTACACCCTCTCCGGCTCGCTGAAAGGAGGCTTGGTTCCATGCCCTCTTTTTCCACGCATTTACACGACCATAATTCTACCATTGGGCCGTGGAAAAGTCAATGGCATTAGCCCAGGGAAATTCCCATCCGACGGGCTACCTGGAGCATATCGCAGCTTTCGGGAACCAGATGGCTCTTGCCTGCGATCTCGCTCAGGGGGTTCTGGGTCACATGGTTGTTCTTCATGGCCACAGTCACCCCGTAATGTTCTGCCTCCACCAGCTTGGCGGCATAGGCACCGAACTGGGTGGCCAGCACACGGTCATAGGCGGAGGGACTGCCGCCCCGCTGCATATGTCCGGGAACGCAGATACGGCTTTCAAAGCCGGTGGCTTCCTCGATCTGGCGAGCAATACGGGCGGTGGCAGTGGTCTCCCCTGCCTCGGCACGGCGGGCAGCACGCTCTTTCTTCTTCATCCGGGCTTCCTCTGCATCAAAGGCGCCTTCGGCCACAGCCACGATGGAGAAGTTCTTTCCGTTCTTGGCCCGCTTCTCCACGGCGGTGATAACATTCTCAATGCTGTAGGGCAGCTCGGGCAGAAGGATAATGTCAGCGCCGCCGGCAATGCCGGAGTAAAGGGTCAGCCATCCGGCCTTGTTGCCCATGATCTCAATGACCATGACCCGGCTGTGGCTGCCGGCGGTGGTGTGGATACGGTCAATGACCTCGGTGGCAATGTCCACAGCGGTGTGGAAGCCAAAGGTCACATCGGTGCCATAGATATCGTTGTCGATGGTTTTGGGCAGACCAATGATGTTCAGACCTTCCTGGGACAGAAGGTTGGCAGTTTTATGGGTTCCGTTTCCACCCAGGCAGAGCAGACAATCCAGCTTGGCATCCTTATAGGTCTTTTTCATGGCTGCAACCTTGTCCACATTGTCCTCACCCACTACCCGCATCATTTTGAAGGGGGTGCGCTTGGTGCCCAGGATGGTGCCGCCCATCGTCAGGATTCCGCTGAACTCGAAAGGCTGCATTTCCCGCCAGTCTCCGTTGATCAGGCCGTGGTAGCCGTTGGCTACCCCAATGATCTCCACATCGTCTCCCATCCGTTCATAGAGAGCTTTGGCAGCTCCCCGGATGGTGGCGTTCAGGCCGGGGCAGTCTCCCCCGGATGTCAAAATTCCTACTCGCTTTTTCATGGTAAGACCTCCCTGAAAAACATTCTCTCTGCTCTAAGAGTATTATTCCCCGCTCCATTTGTCAATCACCAATTCCCTCTTTCCTGCGTTGACAGAACTCTTTTTCCTTCTTATACTGAAAGGGCAGAAACAACCCCGCAGGAGACAGAATATGGGAAAGAAAATTATTTTTTTGGATGTAGACGGAACCCTTTGCAGTTATGATTTCAACCGGGGAGAGTACATTCCTGAAAGCGCTGTGGCCGCCATTCACAAGGCCCGGGCCAACGGCCACCTGGTTTTTCTTTCCACCGGCCGTTCTCTCTCCGAGATCTCCCCGCAAATTCACTCCATCGGATTTGACGGAGTTGTGGGCGGTGCCGGTTCTTTTATCCAGTATCGGGGAGAAATCCTTTTCAAAAAAACCTTTTCCCGGCAGCAGGTGGAGGAAGTTTCCTCCTACCTGGCCCAGGCAGGGATAGCCTACCATCTGGAATGCAACAGTGGCCTTTATGCCAGCGACAACATGGCCCAGGTGATCAAAATTGCCATGCCCTTTGTGGACATGAAAAAGGACCCCTATTTCATGCGCCAGCAGCCGGAATTCCTGTGCAACAGGGAGGATGTGAACAAAATTTCCTTCACCTCGGTGACCCGGAATTACGATGAGATTTACGCAGACCTTTCCTCCCGGTATCACCTGGTAAAGGCATCCTGGGGTCCCGAGATCCCGGGTGTATGGGGCGGGGAGATTTCCCTGCCCGGGGTCAACAAGGGCTCTGCCATCCGATGTCTGCTGGATTACCTGAAAATCTGTCCTCAGGACAGCTTTGCCTTTGGAGACAGCATGAATGATCTGGAAATGTTCCAGGTGGTCCACACTGCCATCGCCATGGGAAACAGCCGCCACGGAGTGGAGGCCCACGCCCAGTACCAGACCACCGACCTTGACCACGGCGGCATTTACAACGGCATGTCTCACTTTGGTTTGATTTGAATGCCATCCCTTTTCCGGACCCGTTCTGGGTCCGGTTTTCTTTTGCCGTTTCTTCCCTTTCGGGAACTTTTTTGCCCGGTTGGTGTCTTTATTATATAGAAAGACTTTGGAGGGAGGGGCCTTATGAAAAGAGGAATACGCATTTCCATTTTTGCTGTCTGCCTTATTGTCATTCTGGGAGTTATCCTGGCTTCGGGGGTATTGGGAAGAAAGCCCTTCAAGGACCTGGACCCGCCCCAAATCCAATCCGCCCAGGTCCGACTGGGTCCCCCTGACCAGACCATCCAGATAACGGAAATCAAGGAGCTGACCGACTGCCTGAACCAGGTGGTGATTTACCGAAAGGATGATTCCTACACCCAGTACGCCGGTCAGACCTGCACCTTTACCATCACCAAAACTGACGGAACGGTGCTGGAGGTCACCGCCTTCAATCCCTTTATCATCATTGACGGAGTAGGTTACCGGTGCAAATACGACCCCTGCGAAGCCCTGAACCGGTATGCCAACAATCTGTTGGGGCGCTGAAAAGAGGCTGAGCGCCCCTTTCAAAAATCACCCACAGGATTGGATTTTCCCTGTTTGACCGCTCACCGAATAAACAAAAGCAGAAGGCCTGGAATTTCCGGGTCTCCTGCTTTTTACTTTAAAACGAAAGGAAAGCCGCTGCGTTTGCAGCGGCTTTCCCTGAAACTTGGTGTTGATTAAAAACCGAAATTACTTCAGCTCAACCTTAGCGCCAGCCTCTTCCAGCTTCTTCTGGATCTCCTCAGCCTCAGCCTTGGAAACCTTCTCCTTAACGGGCTTGGGAGCCTCGTCAACCAGAGCCTTAGCCTCCTTCAGGCCCAGACCGGTGATCTCCTTAACAGCCTTGATGACGCCCATCTTGGAGTCGCCAGCGGAAGCCAGGATAACGTCGAACTCGCTCTTCTCCTCCTCAGCGGGAGCAGCAGCGCCAGCAGCAGCGGGAGCAGCAGCGGCAACGGCGGAAACGCCGAACTCTTCGCAGTAAGCGTCGATCAGTTCCTTCAGCTCCAGAACGGACAGACCCTTTACTTCTTCAATAATAGCAGTAATCTTCTCAGAAGCCATGGTATTAATCCTCCATTTTATAGTTTGTTTTTTGTTTTGGTGTGGTTCAGGCAGTCAGATCAAGCGGCTTCGCCGTTCTCCTGCTTATCCACATAGGCCTGCATAGCAACAGCCAGGCCGGACAGGGTGCCGGTAAGAGCGCCTGCGAACATGGACAGCATACCCTTGAGGTCGGGCAGCTTGGCCAGCTCCTTGATCTTATCAACACTCAGAACCTCGCCGTCCACATAGCCGCCCTTAATGGCGAACTGCTTGGACTTGTCCTTTTCAGCGAAGTCGTTCAGGACACGAGCGGCAACAATGGGATCCTCGTTGGAGAAGGCGATAGCAGTATCACCCTTGAAGGTATCCAGCAGAGCTTCCATCTCGGTGCCCTTGAAAGCCAGACGCAGCATGGTGTTCTTGACAACCATGTACTCTACGCCAGCTTCACGCAGCTCCTTACGCAGCTTGGTGTCATTCTCAACAGTGATACCCTTGTAGGACACCACAACACCGGCGCAGGATGCAGCGATCTTTTCCTTCAGAGAAGCCACGTAAGCCTGCTTCTCGTTCAGAATCTTTGCACTGGGCATTTCGGTTTCACCTCGTTTCAAATCAACATCATACCGTAACACAAAAAGGACCTTTCCCCGGCGCACCGAGAAAAGGTCCTGAAAAGCAGCATACTGCCTCTTGTTCAAAGCCACGTTTCTCGGTAGGCGAAGGAATCCCTTCTTATGCGATACGCACCTACTGTCTTAAAAACAGCAAGAGTATTATACCGTGGAAACACGGCCTTGTCAAGTAGTTTGTAATTTTTTCTTTTGGAAACCAGAAGAAAAATTACAGGTAACGCTGGCTGTTCAGCTTAACGCCAGGGCCCATGGTAGCAGCCACAACGGCGCTCTTCACATACTTGCCCTTGGCAGCAGCGGGTTTAGCCTTAACGATAGCGTCCATAACGGCGTTCAGGTTCTGAGCCAGCTTCTCGGCACCGAAGGAAGCCTTACCCACGGGAACGTGGATAATGTTCTGCTTGTCCAGACGGTACTCGATCTTACCAGCCATAGCTTCCCGAACGGCACGGCCGGTATCGGGGGTCACGGTGCCGGCCTTGGGGTTGGGCATCAGACCACGGGGGCCCAGAACCTTACCCAGACGGCCAACCTTACCCATCATGTCGGGGGTGGTGACCAGAACGTCGAAATCCATGAAGCCGTCAGCGATCTTAGCGATCAGGTCCTCATCACCCACGATCACAGCGCCGGCCTCTTCAGCAGCCTTGGCAGCGTCGCCCTTGGCGATGGCAGCTACCCGAACCTTCTTACCGGTTCCGTTGGGCAGAACGATGGCGCCGCGGACCTGCTGGTCAGCGTGACGGCCGTCAACGCCCAGACGAACGTGCAGCTCGATGGTCTCGTCAAACTTAGCCTTGGCGGTCTGGCAAACCAGAGCCAGAGCCTCGTCTACTTCGTACAGCTTGGAGCGCTCAACCAGCTTGGCGCTCTCTACATACTTCTTACCAAATTTCATTCTCTGTTCCCTCCTTAGCCTTCGACGACGGTAACGCCCATGCTGCGGCAGGTACCTTCGATCATGCTCATGGCAGCTTCCAGGGAAGCAGCGTTCAGGTCGGGCATCTTGGTCTTGGCGATCTCTTCCACCTGAGCCTTGGTGATGCTGGCGACCTTGGTCTTGTTGGGAGCGCCGGAAGCGGTCTCAATGCCAGCAGCCTTCTTGATCAGGACAGGAGCGGGAGGGGTCTTGGTGACGAAGCTGAAGGAACGGTCGGCGTAAACAGTGATGACAACGGGAATGATCATGCCGATGTCGTTCTTGGTACGCTCGTTGAATTCCTTGGTGAAGGCAACGATGTTAACACCCTTCTGGCCCAGAGCGGGACCAACAGGGGGAGCCGGGGTTGCCTTGCCGGCGGGGATCTGCAGCTTAATGTAGCCAGTTACTTTCTGTGCCATGTTCAATGCACCTCCAAATTTTGTGGTTCGTTCGGTTCCGTTTGGGGGAACCTCCCACGGGCACGGCGGAATGCTGCGCCCTATCAAAACCGCATGCGGTTATGATCCGAACTATTGATGAATCTTCGGCTTTGACCGTCAGGGGACGGCCACCCTTTTACAGGAGTTTCACCTGTGCAATATCCAGCTCTGCGGGGGTCTCCCGACCGAACATGGATACCTTGACCCGAACCTTCCGGTTCTGGGTGTCGATCTCCTCCACCAGGCCCACGAAGCCTTCCATGGGACCGGCGACGATCTCCACATTGTCACCTACATTGAAGTCTACCTGAGCCATGGAAACCATCTCCACGCCCAGCTTGGCCACCTCGGCTTCGCTGAGGGGTTCGGGCTTGCTTCCCGGGCCCACAAAACCGGTACAGCCACGGGTGTTCCGTACAATGTACCAGGTCTCATCGGTCATGACCATCTTGATGAATACATAACCGGGGTAGATTTTGTGCTGGACCTCTTTCTGACCGATCCGGTTTCCCTGCTTGTCCAGCTGGTCCTCGATGACGGTCTCGGTAGGGATCTTAACATCGCAGATGACATCCTGCAAGTGACGGTTTTCCACCATGGTCAAAAGGTCCTGGGCCACTTTGTTCTCGTAGCCGGAATAGGTATGGGCCACATACCACAATGCCTGTTGTTCCATGCTTGTATCCTCCGTTTGTTTGCAGAGCGCTTATGCGCCGATGAGCAGACGAATGATTCCGCCGAAAGCGAAATCCAGGGCAATCAGCACCAAAGCGGCGATGATAATTACCACGATAACCACGATGGTGTTGTTCTTGGTCTGCTTCTTGCTGGGCCACACAACTTTCTTCAGCTCACTGCGGGTTTCCTTCAGGAAACGGCCGATCCGAGCGAAAAAGCCCTTGACCCCTGCCAGGAAGCCATGCTTCTTGGCGCTGGTTTCTTTCTTGTCAGCCATCTTACCGCTCCGCCTTTCTTACTTGGTTTCGCGATGTACAGTGTGCTTCTTGCAGAAACGGCAATACTTCTTCATCTCCAGCCGGTCGGGGCTGTTCTTCTTGTTCTTCATGGTATTGTAGTTACGCTGTTTGCATTCTGTGCAGGCAAGAGTAATCTTTACACGCATTCTCGGCACCTCCATTTAACGGTTTCTCAGGCGGATTTTGTAAAGGAAACCCGCCTGCTTCATAGCCTCCCTCGGTATGTGGGCACTGCCTTGTGTCTGCCAAAAACAGGCACAAAAAAATAACCCCACAAAAAGAGGTGCTATCATATTAGCATACTTTTTTCTCCCTGTCAACGGATTTTTGCCGGATTTCAGGGGGATTTTTCTTTTTCTGGAATAAGGCTGGATTTAGGAAAGTATTTATGTTATAGTATGCTTAATTATAATAGTGTAAGTGTGGGCTTTTTTCAAGTTTTTCCGAAAAAAGCCCGCCAGGAGAAGAGAGTATGAGTAAAATCCGTATTGCTCTGCTGTTTGGCGGAGTTTCCAGCGAACATGAGATAAGCTGCCTGAGCTGCAGCACTATTATGAAGAATCTGAACCCCCAGCGGTATGAGATCATTCCGGTGGGCATCACCCGGGACGGGCGATGGTTCCACACCCCCTCCACCCCGGAGCAGGTGGCGGACGGCAGCTGGGAGGAGAACCCCGGCAACCGGAAGTGCATGTTCAGCGCCGACCGGGCCGACCACTGCATCTTCATCCGTCAGTCCAACGGGATGATCACCCCCTGCCCCATCGACGTGGTCTTCCCTGCCCTCCACGGGAAGAACGGCGAGGACGGCACCATCCAGGGGTTGTTTGAACTGGCCGGCATCCCCTATGTAGGCTGCGGCGTGGCTGCCAGTGCCCTCTGCATGGATAAAGCCCTGGCCAACACCCTGTTTGATGCAGCCGGTGTTCCCCACTGCGCCTGGGACTGCTGTGTCCGGAGCGAGGCCAAGGACCTGGACGCCCTGGAAGCCCGGCTTCTGGAAAAGCTGTCCTACCCCATCTTTGTCAAGCCCGCCAACGCCGGCAGCAGCGTGGGGATTTCCAAGGCTCACAACCGGGCCGAGCTGGAGCAGGCAGTCCGCACCGCTCTCATGGAGGACGACAAGGTCATCTTTGAGGAGTTCGTGGACGGACAGGAAGTGGAATGCGCCGCCCTGGGCAATGACCTGGTCAGCGCCACCCTTCCCGGAGAGATTCTGGCCGGAGCTGAGTTCTACACCTACGATGATAAGTACAAGAACGGAGTGAGCAAGACCCTGATCCCTGCCCGTCTGGCCCCTCAGAAGCTGGAAGAGGTCAAAGGTCTGGCCATCAAGGCTTACCGGGCCCTGGGCTGCACCGGTCTTGCCCGGTGTGACTTCTTTGTGGAGAAGGAAACAGGGCGGGTCCTTATCAACGAGATCAACACCCTGCCCGGTTTCACCTCCATCAGCATGTATCCCCAGCTGATGGAAGCCACCGGTCTGCCCGTCCCCCGTCTGCTGGACGCTCTGGTCCAGCTGGCCTTTGAAAGAGCAGGTGTATAAATGGACAATCGGGCCATTGCGGTATTTGATTCAGGCTTGGGCGGGCTGACCGCCGTCAAGGAGCTGCGGAAAATCCTTCCCGGGGAGGACATCGTCTTTTTCGGAGACACCGCCCGGGTCCCCTACGGTACCCGGAGCCGGGAAACCATCCTCCAGTATGCCCGGCAGGATATCCGGTTCCTTCTCAAGCAGGATGTGAAATTCCTTCTGGCCGCCTGCGGCACCATCAGCAGTACCTATCCCACTCATGAGGCCGCCCGGCTTCCTGTCCCCTACACCGGGGTGGTGAGCTGTGCCTGTCGGGCTGCGGCCAAAGCCACCCGAAACGGTAAAATCGGAGTCATCGGCACCTCCGCCACCATCCGCAGCGGCAGCTATCCCGCCGCTTTGCGGGATATGGATCCCCGGTATCAAATCACTTCGGTGGCCTGTCCCCTCTTCGTTCCCCTGGTGGAAAACGGCTTCTTCGGGGACCACAACCAGGTAAGCGAGCTGGTGATTGCCCAGTATCTGGAACCGGTAAAGGCTGCGGGAGTGGACACCCTGATTCTGGGCTGCACCCATTACCCTCTGCTGGCTCCCATGATCGCCCGGTTCATGGGGCCTCAGGTCACCCTCATTGACGTGGGCCGGGAGACTGCCGACGCCGTCAAACTGGCGTTGGCGGACCTGGACCTGCTGGCCCAGCCGGGGCGGGAAGGAAAAGCCACCTATTTTGTCAGCGATACCACCGAAAGCTTTGCGGCCAATGCGGATATTTTCCTGGGAGAGTATGCCGGCGGCCGGGTGATTCAGATCGCCATTGACACCTATTGACCCATTCGGGCCCTGTATATAAATGTAATAAGGAAGGGAGGCGGTTTTATGAATCTGCCTGAAAACTGCATGATCACCATTCGGGGAACCATGGAACAGGGAGACGACAACGACACCGTAGAGCTGATGACCCGGGGTTATTTCACCCACCGGGACGGCAATTACTATATTACCTATAAAGAAAGCGAGACCACCGGCTACGAGGGCTGTACCACCACCCTGAAGGTGAGTGAGGATTCCCATCAGGTCTCCATGCTCCGCCACGGTCCCATGCCCAGCCAGCTCATTATTGAGAAGGGCGTCCGCCATGTATGCCACTATGAAACCGGTTACGGCAGCATGAATCTGGGGGTCTCCGCTGACGAGATCACCCACGCTCTCGGTGAGGACGGGGGCGACATCCACTTCAGCTATACTCTGGACAGCGGCAACGAGGCGCTCCTCAGCCGGAATCTGGTCCAGGTCACTGTAAAATCACTGCTCAACTAAGAAAGAGAAAGGATTTCTGCACTATGTCTATGGCAACCGACTACAAAAACTATAACCCCCGCCAGGCCGCCCTGGATGAGGCTTACGGCTTCCTGAGCCGGGCCGCCCAGGCCGCCATGGCCGACGGCAGCCTCCCCCAGGGAGACCTGCCCCAGTTTATCACCGAAATTCCCGGAGACACCAAGAACGGCGACGTGGCCAGCAACATTGCCATGGCCAGCGCCCGGGTATGGCGGAAAGCCCCCAAGATGATCGCCGACACCCTGCTGGCCCATCTGGACCTGTCCGGCAGCTGCTTTGACCGGGCAGAGGTGGCCGGTCCCGGCTTCATCAACCTGTTCCTCTCCCGGAGCTGGTTTGACGGGGTGGTTCTGGCAGCTGCCACCAACCCGGAGTATGGCCGGACTGATTTCGGCAAGGGCAAGAAGATGAACGTGGAGTTCGTCTCTGCCAACCCCACCGGTCCCATGCACCTGGGCAATGCCAGGGGCGGCGCCCTGGGCGACGGCCTGGCTGCCGTGCTGGACTGGAGCGGTCATGAGGTCTGCCGGGAGTTCTATGTAAACGACGCCGGCAATCAGATCCAGAAGTTTGGCAAGAGTCTGGGGGTACGGTACCTCCAGGGTCAGTTCGGGGAGGAAGCCTTCCCCCTGCCCCAGGAATGCTACCAGGGCGCCGACATTATTGCCCTGGCCCAGGAATTTGCCCAGCTTCACGGGGAGGAGTACGCTTCCCAGACCCAGGCCTGCAAGGACCTTTCCGGGGACGAGCTGTATGCCAGCGCTCCCTTTGAAGATCTGAAAAACGCCCTTATCGGATACGGCCTGCCCAAGAATGTGGCCGGACTGGAGCGTGACCTGCTCAAGTACCGGATCCAGTATGACGTCTGGTTCCGGGAAAGCACCCTCCACGACAGCGGCGCTGTCATGGGGGTTGTCCAGAAGCTGCTGGACAACGGTGCCTGCTATAAGGCCGAGGACGGAAGCATCATGTACCGCAGCGCCCAGTACGCCGAGAAGTACGGCGTTGCCAACAAGAAAAAGAACGAGGACGGCACCGACGAGGTAAAGGATGAGGTTCTGGTCCGTGCCAACGGGATCCCCACCTACTTTGCCGCCGACATTGCCTACCACTACAACAAGCTGGCCGTCCGGGGCTTTGACAAGGCCATCGACATCTGGGGCGCCGACCACCACGGTCATGTAGCCCGGATGAAGGGCGCCATGGATGCCATCGGCCTGGACGGAAGCCGCCTGGATGTGGTCCTCATGCAGCTGGTCAACCTGATCAAGGACGGTCAGCCTGTCCGGATGAGCAAGCGGACCGGCAAGGCCATCACCCTCACCGACCTGCTGGACGAGGTGCCCATCGACAGCGCCCGGTTCTTCTTCAACCAGCGGGAGGCCGGCAGCCCCATGGACTTTGACCTGGACCTGGCCATCAAGGAGGACAGCGACAACCCTGTCTACTATGTGCAGTACGCCCACGCCCGCATCTGCTCCATCCTGAAAAAGATGGAGGAGGAAGGCACTCCCTTCGTCGGAGTGGATACCGTAGACCCCAGCCTCCTCACCCAGCCCGCTGAGATGGAGCTGATCCGGATGCTGGCTGCCTTCCCCGCCGAGATCGTGGTGGCCGCCCAGAAGTATGACCCTGCCCGGATCACCCGGTTCGCCGTGGACCTGGCCGCCGCCTTCCACAAGTTCTACAACAGCTGCCGGATCAAGGGCGCTGAGCCTCAGCTGCTCCAGGCCCGTCTGGCCCTCTGTCTGGGGGTACGGGCTGTCATCCGGAATATTCTCACCATGTTCAAGATCACTGTTCCCGAAGTGATGTAATACCGTTTTTTGACGCAAACAAGGGCCGGACACTGTGGAAAGCTTCACAGTGTCCGGCCCTTTTGGTTGAAAAAATCTTGTGGAGTATTGCCCTTCACAAACTTTACGGGAAGGTCTACAATAATCCCGGTACCGGTATGTGCCGGCACACTTTGTGGGAAAAGTAGGTGTATTTGTATTGAACAAGGATTTGACCACAGGCCGTCCTGAAACAGTGCTCTGGCGATTCTGTCTGCCCCTTTTCGGCAGCATTATCTTCCAGCAGCTCTACAACATTGCGGACAGCCTGGTAGCGGGAAAGTTCGTGGGTGAGAACGCTCTGGCTGCCATCGGGAACAGCTATGAAGTCACCCTCATTTTTATTGCCTTTGCCTTCGGCTGCAACATAGGCTGCTCGGTGGTAGTCTCCCAGCTGTTCGGCGCCAAGGAGTACAACCGGATGAAGACCGCCATCTACACGGCGGGGCTGTTCAGTACCGGGGTCTGCATTCTCCTTATGCTGCTGGGTTATTTCGGCTGCGACCCCATTCTGGAAGCCATCCACACCCCTGCGGAGGTGTTCCAGGATTCCAAAATCTACCTGGACATTTACGTCTGGGGCCTTCCCTTCGTTTTCTTCTACAACATTGCCACCGGTATCTTCTCCGCTCTGGGAGATTCCCGGACCCCCTTCCTCTTCCTGGCCTTCTCCTCCACAGCCAATGTGGCGGTGGATATCCTCTTTGTCACTGCCTTTGACATGGGGGTCGCCGGTGTGGCCTGGGCCACCTTCCTCTGCCAGGGAGTCAGCTGTGTTCTGGCAGTTGCTACCGTCTGGAAACGGCTTAAGGGAGTACATACCACCGGCAAGGTGGAACTCTTCTCTCTGCCCCTTCTCCGGCGGTTCGTCATCATTGCCATCCCCAGCATCCTTCAGCAGAGCTTCATCTCTGTGGGCAACCTGTTGATTCAGGGTGTTATCAACGGATTCGGTTCCGGCGTCATGGCGGGTTACTCCGCCTCGGTGAAGATCAATAACCTGGTCATCACCTCCTACACCACCATCGGAAACGGCATCTCCAACTACACCGCCCAGAACATGGGCGCCGGCAAGTGGGACCGTATCCGGGCCGGTTTCAAGGCCGGGATCAAGCTGGTCTGGCTTCTGACCATTCCCTTCTTCCTGATTTACTTCTTCTGCGGAAATGTTCTGCTGGGATTCTTCATCGACAATCCCACCCAGACCGCTCTGGACACCGGGATCCAGTTCCTCCGGATCCTTTCTCCCTTCTACTTCATCGTATCCGCCAAGCTGGTGGCAGACGGCATCCTGCGTGGCAGCGGCATCATGGGCAAGTTTATGATCGCCACCTTCACCGACCTGATCCTTCGTGTGGGTCTGGCCTTCCTGCTGTCCGGCACCACCCTGGGTTCCACCGGAATCTGGTGTGCCTGGCCTGTGGGCTGGACTGTGGCCGCCGTCCTCTCCCTCATCTTCTACCGTCAGCAGATCGTCTGCCGGAAAGTCCCCGAGAGCGACCCCGCCCCTGTTCCGGAAACTGCGGAAGCTTAAACATAAAAAAATCGGAGAGCCGTTTGGCTCTCCGATTTTTTGTTTTACAGATTACTCAGCAGCGGAAACGGATACCTGGATGGTCTCACCGGCAACGCCGTTTTCCTCAATGGCTTCCAGCAGGGCCTTGGCATTGTTGCTGGCCAGGGTAGCACCGGCAATATTGTCGATCCGCTTGGCCTCGCCGGCCTCCAGCACGTTGGCGCTGAGGACGGGGATCCACTGGGAAGGAGCGGGGTCCATGGGGTAAGTCTCAGGAGTAGTCTCGCTCTTCTTGTTTCCGTCGGCGTCGTAGCTCTCAAAGGATGCGGAAACCATCTTTCCATCCTTATACTCTACAACCAGGGTGTCCCGCCAGCCATAAGCGGCTTCGGCAGCGGCATCGTCGATCTCTGCTGTGTAAACGCCGTCGGCCATCTTCTTGCCGCAGGCAGTGAGAGACAGGGCCAGCACCAGGGCCAGCACGAGTGCAATCCACTTCTTCATTTGTATATTCTCCTTATACGCTTTATAATTACCGTCTGCCTTTGTCTCGGCAGAGCAACGTTAATAGTATAACAAATTATTCAGTTATTAGTCAACTGAGATTTTTCAGCGGGCTGTTCTTTTCCCCGGGACAGGTCTTTTTCCGTCTCATTTACCAGGTAAAGGGGGCGCCGCTTGACCTCCAGATAGGTCTTGGCCAGATATTCTCCCACGATTCCCAGGCAGAACATCTGAACCCCCGACACCATCAGGATAATGCAGACCAGGCTGGGCCAGCCGGCAGTGGGGTCGCCAAAGAGAAGTGCCCGGATAATGATGAAAATCATCCCAATGAAGGCCAGCAGGCAGAACATGATCCCCGCAATGGCGGCCAGGGCCAGGGGTGCCGTGGAAAATCCGATGATTCCCTCAAAGGAGTAGAGGAGCAGTCCCCAGAAATTCCACTTGGTCTTTCCGGCCACCCGCTCCACATTATCGTAACTGTACCACTTGGTCTTGAATCCTACCCAGCTGAAGATTCCCTTGGAAAACCGGTTGTACTCTCCCAGTTCCAGAATGGCATCCACCATCTTCCGGTTCATAAGCCGGAAGTCCCGGGCTCCGTCTACGATCTGAGTGTCGCTCATCTTATTGATGATCCGATAAAACATTCTGGCGAAGAAGCTCCGGACGGGAGGTTCCCCTTCCCGGGTAGCCCGGCGGGTGGCGGCACAGTCGTATCCTTCCTCCAGAAGGCTCCGAAGCATTTCGGGAAGCAGGGCAGGCGGGTCCTGCAGGTCTGCATCCAGCATGGCTACATAGTCGCCTTTGGCTGCCTTGAGGCCTGCATAGATTCCAGCCTCCTTGCCAAAGTTCCGGCTGAAGCTGATATATCTGACCCGCTGGTCCTCCCGGGCCAGCTTCCGGCAAATTTCCAGGGTTTTGTCCCGGCTGCCGTCGTCCACAAAAATAAATTCCACCTGAGCCTGGTGGGTCTCGGCCAGGGTCTGGGCTACCCCGGCTGCTTCCTTATAAAAGAGAGGAAGGGCCTCTTCCTCATTATAACAGGGGACAATAAGACTGATCAGCATAAAATGACCTCTTTCCGGGATTTCACACCCTCCCGTTTTTTCTCCGACCATTGTACCACATCCTATGTTTGTTGGCAATTTTTTTCTTTTTTACCAGATAAAATCCCGCCACCCTGTTAAAAACCACCAAAAAACACCTCCTATTTTCTCCTTTCCATACAGGTGTTTTTACCCGCCCTTCCTTGCAAGGGAAAGGCTGTTTTTGGTATAATAACTTGCATAATATGGTCAGTAGGGAGGCGTTTCATGAAGAAGGTGCAGGGGCTTCACCGGGCTCTGGAATACCTGGTCTGGGTGGGGCAGCTGGGGCTGAATCTTATCACCCCGCTTCTTCTCTGTCTCTGGGGCTGCTGGTGGCTCACCGCCCGGTTGGGCGTGGGGCTTTGGGTTTATCTGCCGGGCTTTATCCTGGGCCTTGGCAGCGGCTTTACCAACGCCTGGCGGTTTTACAAAATGAGTATCCGGGACAAGGGCGATCCCCCTCCCCCGGCGTTCAACCGTCACCGCTGACCAGTTCCGGTAAAGGAGGTTTTTCTCTGTGAATGTACAAAAGGCCGTCCGGCAGGAGACGATCCGGATGACCCAGGGCACGGTTCTGTGCAGCTGCGTCCTGTTTGTCCTGTTCTGGGCGGGCCATTATTTTTTCCCCGATTACGTCCCTATGGACTATCGGGTCATTCTGGGGCTTTTGGCCGGTTCTGCCGCAGCCATTGCCAACTTCTTTCTGTTGGCTCTGACGGTGCAGAAGGCTGCCGAGCTCGGGGATGAAAAAGCTGTCCGGCGGCTGGTGCAGGCCAGCTACACCCGCCGGATGCTCCTTCAGGGGGCTTGGGTAGTCGGGTCCCTGCTTCTGCCCTGTTTCAACTGGGTGGCCGCAATTCTTCCCCTTACCTTCCCCCGGATCACCATCTATCTGTTGCAGATCACGGGGCAGTTTCGCTCCGACGAAAAGGAAGGTGAGTCATAAAATCTATGGATATTTCGATCAACGGTCCTAAGATACTGGGGTATCTTGGTCCCATCCCCATCACCCAGACCATTGTCATAAGCTGGGTGGTCCTGGCCATTGTCACCGGCCTGTGTATCTGGCTGGGGCATAACCTGCAGGTGGAGAACATCTCCAAACGGCAGGCTCTGGCCGAGATGGCAGTGGAAAAGCTCAACGGCTTTGTCCACGCCAATATGGGTGAGACCGGCTTTGACAGCTACATTCCCCTGGTGGGGGCCATCTTTGCTACCAGCGTGGTGAGCAACCTGATCGGTCTGTTCGGGGTATTCAGCCCCACCGCAGACCTGTCCACCGAAGCCGCATGGGCTCTGGTGGTCTTTGTCCTCATCACCCGGAACAAGCTGAAGGCCCAGGGAATTCCGGGATACCTGAAAGGGTTCCTCTCCCCCATCTTTGTGATGGCTCCCCTCAACGTCATCTCGGAGCTGGCCACCCCCGTCAGCATGGCCTGCCGTCACTTCGGCAACATCCTGTCCGGCATGGTCATCACCCTGCTCATCTACGGAGCCCTCACCGCCGCCAGCAGCGCCCTGTTCGGGCTGTTGGGTTCCACGGTGGTCTCGGGGCTGGTGCTTCTGGCCGTCGGGGTCTTCTTCTGGATGAAAAAAGGGAAGCTCCGGATCCTGGGAGGAGTTCTGGGCTTCATTGGGCTCTGGGCCCTGCTTTGCAGCATCCAGCCCATTGCCGCCGCCATCCCGGTGCTGAACTTTGGCCTTCCTGCCATTCTCAGCCTCTATTTCGACTGGTTCAGCGGTCTCATTCAGGCATTTATCTTCTGTACCCTGACCACCATCTTCATTAAAAGTGCTTGTGAAGCATGAAATAAAGAACCAACTTAACTTTTTGGGAGGATTACGATTATGGATTACACTGTACTGGCAAAAGGTATCACTCTGGCTGGCTGCGCCATCGGCGCCGGCTGCGCTCTGATCGCAGGTATCGGCCCTGGTATCGGTGAAGGTTCTGCTGTTGCTAAGGCTTGTGAGGCCATCGGCCGTCAGCCCGAGTGCAAGAGCGATGTTACCAGCACCATGATCCTGGGCTGTGCCATTGCTGAGACCACCGGTATTTACGGTTTCGTTACCGGCCTGCTGCTCATCTTTGTAGCACCCGGCATGTTCATGAACTATCTGGGCTGATCCTGGGGATTTCCAAATTAATACAAAGGAGGAAATACCATGTTTCAGTCCCTGGTTACTTTAGCCCCCTGGACTACTATTTTTCAGATCTGTAACCTGCTGCTTCAGTTATTTCTCTTCAAGAAATTTCTCTACAAACCCGTTATGAATATTCTGGCAAAGCGCCAGGCCGCCGCAGATGCCCAGATCCGGGACGCCAAGCAGTCCCGTGAGGAGGCAGAAGCCATCAAGGCGGAGTATCAGGAAAATATGGCCCAGGCCAAAGCCCAGGCCAGCCAGATCCTGGCCAACGCTCAGCAGACCGCCAACGCCCGCAGCGAGGAAATTGTCCGGGCTGCCCAGGCTCAGGCGGTGGAGATCAAGAACAAGGCTGAGGCCGACATTGCCCAGGAGCGTAAACAGGCCGTAAACCAGATCAAGGACGAGATCGGGGATATGGCTTTGGAGATCGCCGCCAAGGTGGTGGAGCGGGAGATCAATTCCGCCGACCATCAGGCACTTATCAACGAGTTCATCGAGAATGTAGGTGAAGCACGATGACCCAGGTTGCCAAAATCTACGGAGGAAGCCTGTACGACCTGGCCCAGTCCGAGCAGCTGGAGGACCGGCTGCTGGAGGAACTGGAAGTGGTCTGCGGTCTCTTTGACCAGCAGGAGGATTATCTCCGGCTTCTCTCCACCCCCAGTATTCCCAAGGGGGAACGTTGCGGCCTGATCCAGGAAGCCCTGGGGTCTCAGGTCCACCCTTATCTCATCAATTTTCTCAAGATTCTCTGTGAAAACGGGACCCTGGGCCAGCTGAAAGACTGCGCCAGAGAGTTCCGCCGCCGGTATAATCTGGACCGGGGAATCCTGGAAGCCAAGGCGGTTACCGCTCTGGCCCTCACTCCCGACCAACAGAAGGCTCTGACCAAGAAACTGGAATCCATCACCGGCAAGACCGTATATCTGGACTGCCGTGTGGAGCTGGGTGTCCTGGGAGGAATCCGTCTGGAGATGGACGGGGTACAGCTGGACGGCACGGTGGAGCGCCGCCTGGCCGACCTGAAGGCTTCTATCCGCCAGGCCGTACTCTAATTAACACCGAAAGAAAGTTGTGGTGACAAAGCAATGCAGCTGAAACCGGAAGAAATTTCCAAAATCATCCGCAGCCAGATCAAGCATTACGAAAACGCCATCCGACAGGACGAGACCGGCACCGTTATCCTGGTAGGTGACGGCATTGCCCGGGCCAGCGGCCTTGGCAAGTGCATGGCCGGCGAACTGCTGGAGTTTGCCAACGGCGAATTCGGAATGGCCCAGAATCTGGAAGAAAACAGCGTTTCCATCGTTTTGCTGGGCAGCGATGTGGGCATCAACGAGGGCAGCGTGGTCAAGCGGACCGGACGGGTGGTATCCGTTCCCGTAGGCGAAGCCATGATCGGCCGTGTGGTCAATGCCCTGGGCCAGCCCATCGATGGTGCAGGCCCCATTGACACCCAGGAGTTCCGGGCCATTGAAAGCCCCGCTCCCGGCATTATTGACCGTCAGCCCGTTAAAGAGCCCCTTCAGACCGGCATCAAGGCCATCGACAGCATGATTCCCATCGGCCGGGGCCAGCGTGAGCTGATCATTGGCGACCGTCAGACCGGTAAGACCACCATCGCTGCCGATACCATCCTGAACCAGAAGGGAAAGGACGTTATCTGTATCTATGTAGCCATCGGTCAGAAGCGGTCCACCGTGGCCAACCTGGTCCAGACCCTGGCCGCAGGCGGCGCCATGGATTACACCATCGTGGTGGCTGCTACCGCCAGCGAGACCAGTCCCCTTCAGTACATCGCCCCCTACTCCGGCTGTGCCATGGGCGAGTACTTCATGAACAAGGGCAAGCATGTGCTCATCATCTATGATGACCTGTCCAAGCACGCCGTTGCTTACCGTGCCCTTTCCCTGCTGATTCGCCGTCCTCCGGGACGTGAGGCTTACCCCGGCGACGTTTTCTATCTTCACAGCCGTCTGTTGGAACGTGCCGCCAAGCTCAGCGATGAAAAAGGCGGCGGCAGCCTGACTGCCCTGCCCATCATTGAGACCCAGGCCGGCGACGTATCCGCCTACATTCCCACCAACGTGATCTCCATCACCGACGGTCAGATCTTCCTGGAAACCGAGCTGTTCCACAGCGGCGTTATGCCCGCTGTCAACCCCGGTATTTCGGTCAGCCGTGTAGGCGGCAACGCCCAGATCAAGGCCATGAAGAAGGTGGCCGGTACCCTGAAGCTGATTTACAGCCAGTACCGTGAACTTCAGTCCTTTGCCCAGTTCGGCTCCGACCTGGATGCCGACACCCGGTCCCGTCTGGACCAGGGCGCCCGGATCGTCGAGGTCCTCAAGCAGAACCGGAGCCAGCCTGTTGCCGTAGAAAAGCAGGTTGCCATCCTCTACGCCGTTATCCACGGCCATCTGGCCCAGGTGGAAGTTCCCATGATCAAGGAGTACGAGCAGGGCCTGTACGAGGCTCTGGACACCACTCCCCAGGGAATCGCCGCCATGGATGCCATCCGGAACACCGGAGATCTCAGCGCCGACACCGAGGCCGCTCTGAAAGAGGTCATTACCACCTACACCCAGCAATTCATTGATTCTAAGTAAGGAGGGAGCATGGCATGGCTGGTTCCATGAAGGAAATCAAGCTGCGGATCAAGAGTGTTGAAAGCACCATGCAGATCACCAAGGCGATGGAATTGGTCGCCTCCTCCAAGCTGCGCCGGGCTAAGGAACGGGCGGAAAACAGCCGTCCCTACTTCAATACCCTCCATAAGACCCTGGCAGATATTGCCGCTTCCAATACCGAGTTCACCTCCCCTTACACCCGCTCCCGTGAGGTCAAACGCTCCTGCTATGTAGTGATTGCCGGCGACCGGGGACTGGCGGGAGGCTACAACTCCAACCTGTTCAAAATGATGGACGCCCAGACCGAAGGGGAGGATTACTGCGTCCTTCCCATCGGGAAAAAGACCCTGGAACATTACCAGCGGCTGGGTGTTCCCATCCTGACCACCCAGTTTGCGGTGGCCGCGGACATTTCGGTAAGCGACTGTTTTGCCATTGCGGATCTGCTCTGCCGGGGATTCCTGGCCGGAGAGTTTGACCGTATCTCCATTGGTTACACCAATTTTGTATCCATGCTTACCCAATCCCCTGCCCTGCTTCCCCTCCTTCCCCTGGAGACCCTTGTGGAGCCCAAGGAAGAGAAGCCCCAGCGGGATGGAAAGCCCCGGATGCTCATCCTCTACGAGCCGGACAGCGAGACGGTGTTCAACGCCATCGTTCCCGAATATCTGTCCGGGCTGGTGTACGGCGCCATGTGTGAAAGCGTGGCCAGCGAGCAGGGCGCCCGCCGGACCGCTATGGATGCCGCCAGCAAGAACGCAGCGGAGATGATCGAAAGCCTGAATCTGTATTACAACCGTGCCCGCCAGGCAGCCATCACCCAGGAGATCACCGAAATCGTGGGTGGTTCCGCCAGCTGACCGGCTAGATGAAAAATCCAACAAGTAAGGAGAATGTCCATGTCTGAAAAACACATCGGCAAGGTGATCCAGATCACCGGCCCCGTTCTGGACATCAAATACCCCGACGGACAGCTGCCTGCCCTGCTCAACGCCATTGAGATCGACAATCAGGGCAAGAAGCTGGTGGTGGAGGTCGCCCAGGAAATCGGGGACAATGTGGTGCGCTGTATCGCCATGAGCAGCACTGACGGCCTGGTCCGTGGTGCAGAAGCCGTGGATACCGGTGCTCCTATTGCAGTGCCCGTAGGCGAGGAATGCCTGGGTCGGGTATTCAATCTGCTGGGTGAGCCGGTAGACAACAAGCCCTTTACCAAGGCCGCCGACTACTGGCCCATCCACCGTCCTGCCCCCAGCTATGACGAGCAGGAATCCACCACCGAGATCCTGGAAACCGGCATCAAGGTCGTCGACCTGATCTGCCCCTACGCAAAGGGCGGTAAGATTGGTCTGTTCGGCGGCGCCGGCGTAGGCAAGACCGTTCTGATCCAGGAACTGATTTACAACATTGCCACCGCCCACAACGGTTACTCTGTATTCACCGGCGTAGGCGAGCGGACCCGTGAGGGCAACGACCTGTACGGCGAAATGACCGAGAGCGGCGTTATCAACAAGACCGCCCTGGTCTACGGCCAGATGAACGAACCCCCGGGAGCCCGTATGCGGGTGGCCCTGTCCGGTCTGACCATGGCTGAATACTTCCGTGACGTGAAGAACCAGGACGTGCTGCTCTTCATTGACAACATCTTCCGTTTCACCCAGGCCGGTTCCGAGGTATCCGCTCTGCTGGGCCGTATGCCCTCCGCCGTAGGTTACCAGCCCACCCTGGCCACCGAAATGGGCGCTCTGCAGGAGCGTATCACCTCCACCAAGAAGGGTTCCATCACCTCTGTCCAGGCCGTTTATGTGCCTGCCGACGACTTGACCGACCCTGCTCCCGCCACCACCTTCACCCATCTGGATGCCACCACGGTTCTCAGCCGTGAGATTTCCAGCCAGGGCATTTATCCCGCTGTGGACCCCCTGGATTCCACCAGCCGTATCCTCAGTCCCGAAGTGGTGGGACAGGAGCATTACGAGACCGCCCGTGCCGTACAGCAGGTGCTTCAGCGGTACAAGGAACTCCAGGACATCATCGCCATTATGGGTATGGATGAACTGAGCGAGGAAGACAAGCTCACCGTCAACCGTGCCCGTAAGGTACAGCGGTTCCTGAGCCAGAGCTTCCATGTTGCCGAGCAGTTCACCGGTATGCCCGGACAGTATGTGCCTTTGAAAGAGACCATCCGGGGCTTCAAGATGATTCTCAGCGGGGAATGCGACCACATTCCCGAAAGCTGCTTCCTCTTCGCCGGCACCATCGATGATGTGCTGGCCAAGGCCAAACAGTGAACCGGGGTGAACGCCTATGAACACCTTTCACCTGACGGTTCAGACTGTGGACGGCCCCGCCTTTGACGGGCAGGCCCAGCGGCTTTTCTGCCGGACCATCGACGGGGATGTGGCCATTCTGGCCAACCACGCCGATTACTGCTCCGCTCTGGGAATGGGGGAAGCCCGGGTAACCATGGAGGACGGAACCGTCCACCGGGCAGCCTGCATCGGCGGAATGGTCACCATGCTGGATAACCACTGCCGCCTGCTGGCCACCACCTGGGAATGGTCGGAGGACATTGATGTGGCTCGTGCCGAGGCTGCCAAGGCCAAGGCTGAAGCCCTTCTCCACCGGACCGATCTGGATGACCGGGAACTGGCCATGGCCTCTGCCAAGCTCCAGCGGGCTTTGGTCCGAAGCAGCGTGGGCAAGAAATAACAATAAAACTCCCGCAGGGAAACCTGCGGGAGTTTTTCTTTTATCCTTTTTTCAACACAATACAGGGCAATGGCGCCGTATCATGGTAGTTGGCATACCGGCAGACAATAACGGTGTACCGGGTCAGGGACAGTCCCTGTAAGAATTTCAGAATTTCCTCCTTTTCCCGGGTGCCGATCCCCTCCCCGCTGTAGAGAACAGCGCTGAGGACCCCGCCGGGGCGGAGCAGTTCCAGGGCCTTTTCCAAGGCGGCAATGCTTTTCTCCGGCTGGCTGAAAATGGCATGGTCCCCTCCGGGCAGCCACCCGAAGTTAAAGAGGATACAGTCCGCCTCCCCCGGGTCTGCCACCCGGTCCAGGTTGGCGTGGTCTTCCAGGAGTACCTGCACATTGTCCGCCCCTGCCTCCTCCAGTCTTCGGCGGGTGTTTTCCACTGCCTGGGGCTGAATGTCCAGGGCAATCACCCGCCGGGCCAGGGTAGATAGGAACAGGGTGTCGTACCCGTTTCCGCAGGTGGCATCAATGGCCAGGCCGGGAGCCGGGCAAAGGTCCCGCACCAGCCGGTGGGACAGTTCCATCCCGCTCAGGTCGGGCTGACGGCGGCGGACCAGCCTGTTCCCATCCTCCCGGACAAAACCGAACTTTTCCCAGAAAGGCAGTTCCTCCTCACGGGCCAGGACCGCCCGGTGGCAGCTGGGCTGCCGGGGCTGGTATCCCCCGGTCTGACGAAGGACCTGCTTTAACAGAAAGCTACCATAGCCTTTCCGCCTCCATTCAGGGGTCACCCAAAGTTCCAGGGCCTCTTCTCCGGTCACCCGGCACCAGCCCACCTTCTCCCCTTCTTTATACAGGCTCCAGCCCTCTTGTTCCCTTTTGATTTCCATAAAGCTTTCCTTTTACAGAGCAGTTTTTTCTTTCCGGTAGAGGATGAAATACCAGGGCACTACCAGAGCCACCCCCAGCACCACATCCAGGATGGAATGCTGTTTGGTAAAGACGGTGGAGGCACAGATCAGCCCCGCCCAGCACCAGGCCAGAATCTGCCGTCCCGGTTTTTCCCTGCCCAGCCGGGAACCGCTGAAAGCCAGGGCCATGGCGGCAGAGGTCTGACAGTGGATGGAGGGGCAGACATTGGCCGGGTCATCCACCTGCCAGAGGAAGTTCATGATCCAGGTGGCAATATTCTCCCGCTCCACCACCGGGGGCCGGAGTTCCAGACCGTTGGGCAGGATGATATAGATGAACAAACAGAAGAACATTCCGCTGAACATCATCTTGACCAGCCTGTAATAAGCCTGGGTGTCATACCACCAGAGCAGGGCGGTGACCCCTACCAGGAGCAGGAACCAGCTGCAGTAGGGGAAGGCGAACCATTCGCAGAAGGGAATGAGGTCGTCCAGGGGAGTGTGGATAATATACTTGGGAACCGTATAATTGTTCTCCAGAAAAAAGATGATCAGGTAGGGAATCCAGAGCAGCTGCCACTGAAGGCCCGGCCTGACGGTCAGCCATTTTTTCAAAATTTTTCCTCCTTATCCTTCCGGGAAAATCTGTTTTCCCCGGCAGAATATTTTTTATTGTAACACGACCGGCCCAATCTTGCAAAGGCCCCGCCGGGATAGTACAATAAAATCAAAATGAGACAACTTTCAGGAGGGAGTATGAGCGCTTATCCTTATCCCATCCGGATCATTGGTCTGGATCTGGACGGTACTGTTTTTAATGACCAAAAAAAGATCACACCCCGGACTCTGGCTGCCATCGAAGCCGCAGCAGCCAAGGGCATCGCAGTCCTTCCTGCCACCGGGCGCCCTGCTTCCGGGGTTCCCAAAGAATTCCTGGACATTCCCGGGGTGGATTACGCTCTAACCAGCAACGGTGCCACCATCACCCGGCTGTCGGACGGTGAGCCTGTGGTTTTCATGCCCTTTGACACCCCCACCGCCTTGGGGCTCTATGACCTGCTGGATCCCATAGACTGCATCTGCAATGTCTTTATTGGCGGGCAGAGCTACACCCCTGAGCGGAACGCTCATCTGCTGGAGGAATTTGCCCCTGCCAATATCCGTGCCTACATCAAGGACACCCGGCGCAAGGTCAAGGACCTGCGCCAGTACATTCTGGATCATGAGGGCCGTGTGGAAAAGGTGGTCGCCATGTTCCAGGACCTGGAACAGCGGCGCAAAACCTGGGATCTGATTGCAGAAAAATTTCCTCAGGTGGAAATCACCAGCAGCTTTGAGAACAACATTGAACTCAACGCTCACGGAGTCCACAAGGGCGCCGCCCTGCTGGCCCTGGCCAAAGAGCTGGGCTGCGGAGCCGAAAACATTATGGCCTGCGGAGACAACAGCAATGACCTGGCCATGCTTCAGTCGGTAGGGCTGAGCGTGGCCATGGGGAACGCCGAGGAATCCATCAAGAAAACGGCCAAGTTCATTACCGACGACAATAACCATGACGGAGTAGCCAAAGCCATCGAACAATTTGTGCTGTAAGGGAGGAATCATCCATGTCCCAGCCCATGAATCTTTTGATTTCCCTGAATCAAAGCTATCTTTTTCCCCTTTGCACCATGCTTACCAGCCTTCAGGAAAACAACCCCGGGGAAAAGTTCCGGGTTTACCTGGTATCCAATGACCTGAGCCAGGACCAGCAGACTCCCATCCGCCGTATCCTGGAACCCAGCGGCAGTGAGCTGATTCCAATACAGGCTCCCCAGAATCTGTTCCGGTCCCTTCCTGTAAGCGAGCGGCTTCCCCGGAGCCTTTATTACCGGCTTTTTGCCGCCCTTTACCTGCCCGATGACCTGGACCGCATCCTTTTCCTGGACCCGGACCTGGTGGTTCTCAAACCCATCCGGGAGCTGTATGACCTGGACCTGGGAGACCATCTCTTTGCCGCCGCCACCGCCACCCCTCCCGGGATGGAGCGGTTTACCCGGCTTCTCCCCCAGGACAGTCTCTACTTCAACCGGGGAGTGCTTCTTTACAATCTGGGACGGCTGCGCCAGGAACAGACCTTGGAAAAGGCTTCCCTCTTCCTGAAAAAATGGCAGAATCTCCTTTTCCGGACAGATGCCGATCTGTTCAGCCGTCTTTACGGGGACCGGGTGCTTCCTCTGGACAGTCTGCGGTACAATCTGTCCGAGAAAATTTACAACGCCCACCGCCGGGCCAACCCTGCCCGGGAGGACTTCAATCCGGACTGGGTAAAAAAGAATACGGTCATTTTCCACTATGCAGGGCGGAACAAGCCCTGGAACGACCACTACCTGGGGCAGTTTGATGTCTTTTACCTGAAATATTCCCGACAGGCCGCCCTGGTGCTGGGAGACGGAGGCCGGGCCATTCTGGAGGACCCCACTCACCCCGAATTCGAAGGGGAAGGCCGGCTTCCTCTGGTCAGTCTCATTATCCCGGTCTATAACAGTGCCGCCAGCCTTCCCCGGCTGCTGGACAGCATTCTGGGCCAGAGCTATTCCCAGCTGGAAGTGTTCCTCATCAACGACGGCAGCACCGACAACAGCCTGGAAGTTCTGGAAAAGTACGCCGCCAAAGACCCCCGTCTTCAGGTCATCACCCATCCCAACGGCGGTCCTGCCAGCTGCCGGAACCTGGGCCTTTCCCTGGCCCGGGGCGAGTATATCATGTTTGCAGACAGTGATGACTGGCTGGAGCCCAACGCCGCCGAACGGCTGGTCATTGCCGCCGAGACCACCGGCTGTGAACTGGTGATTGCCGACTACTACCGGATCATTGGGGACCGGTGCTACCAGATGGGCCGGATCGACCAGGGGCTTTATTCCCGGAAGGAACTGGCCGAAATCATGATGGATAACCCTGCTGACTTCTATTACGGGGTAGTCTGGAACAAGTTTTTCCGTCTGGATATCATCCGGGCCAACGGTCTGGAGTTTCCCCGCCATCTGGACTGGTGCGAGGATTTCCTCTTCAACCTGGAATACCTCCAATACGCCGAGCAGATTTATATCCTCAAGGAGCCCCTCTACTACTATGTAAAGACCAAGGGAAGCCTGTCCAGCATGGCGGCTACCCAGGGCAAGATCATCTCCACCCGGCTGGAGCTGTTTGACCACTACAAGGACCTCTATCAGAACCTGGATCTTTACCAGGAAAACAAACTGAAAATCCACCGCTTTATGATCGACTTTGCCCGGGAACACGGCCAGCGCCAGAAGCCCAATGAGCGGCTTCTCAAAGAGGAAGGGCTGATCGTCTCCCAGGATGAGGACTGATTCTTATTCCCTGTTCAGATCAGAACAGCCCACCCTCCGGGGCTTTTTGCAAATTCACTTTTTTCAGAAGGATCTTCCGCCGGAAGGTCCTTCTTTTTATTTTTCCATAAAATTATCACTTCTCTTCCCGGATGATTTCACAGCTTCCCTGTAAAATGCCGGTATGACCGCCCACCAGGACTATCCTGCCGGCGGGAAACTTCAAAATCATTGGAGGAAGGAATCATGAATATCATCCAATCCGCCCGGACCCGGGCTTCTGCCTTTTTGGGGGCACTGGAGAGAAAAGGTTCGGCTCTGCTGACCTTTTTGTTCCGGCACAAAATCGCAGCCACCGCCCTGATTCTGGTGGTTATTCTGGGGCTTATTGCCCTGCTGGTTCTCCGGCCCCGCCGCAGTGGTGCGCTGGAAGCTGCCGGGGAAGGCTATGTGCGGACCGTTACCCTGGAACGGGGTACTCTGGAGGATTCCATCAGCGCCACCGGCACTGTGGAAAGTTCTCAGGTCTCCACCGTCACCACCGACCTGAAATATACCGTGAAAGAAGTCCATGTACAGGTGGGCGACTCGGTGAAAGAGGGCGATATCATCTGCACCCTGGACACCTCGGAACTGGAGGACAGCATCCAGAAAATGAAGGAGGACCTGGCCGAGAACAAGGCCGATGCCCAGGAGCAGTATGAGGATGCTCAAACCGCTCTGACCGAAGCTCAGGAAAAGGTCACCGAAACTTACGATGACATGGAGGAAGCGGAGGACCACCTGGATGACGCCAAGAGCGCCTACGACAAGGCATACTCCATTGTAAAACCCTATCAGTCCAAGGTAGATTTCGCCAACAGCGCCCTTCTCACCGCTCTGAATACCATGAACAGCGCTCAGACCACCCTGAACCAGGCTCAGGCCGCCTATGACCAGCTTGTAGCCTCCGCTGGTGCGGATGCCCCTGAGACGGTGGAAGCCAAAGCTGCCCTGGACCAGGCCCAGACCAGTTTTAGTACGGCCAAGAGCGCCTATGACTCGGCCCAGACTACCCTGAACGATGCCCAGTCTCAGCTTCAGACTGCCCAGTCTACTTCCAACTATAACTCCCTGTCCTCCGCTTACACTCAGGCTCAGACCGCCTACGACCAGGCCAAGTCCACCTATGAAAACGCCCTGACTGCTGCGGAAAATGCAGAGGACACCCGGGACAAAGCCCTGGACAACTACAACAAAGCAGGCGAAAGCGACGAGCTGGAGGAGTTGGAGGACCAGCTGGACAAATGCACCCTGAAAGCCCAGACCGACGGCAAGGTGACCTCCCTTAATGCCACAGTGGGCAGTGTGGTGGACGGAGCCGTCGCCACCATTCAGGACACCTCCAAACTCCAGATTTCCATCAATATTGCGGAATATGACATTGAAAATGTGAAGGAAGGCATGAAAGCCATCATCACCAGCGATGTGATCGACGGGGAGATTTCCGGCACCCTGACCCAGATTTCCCCCACTGCCTCCGGGGGCGGCAATTCCTCCAGCACCTTCTCCGCCAAAGTGACGGTGGACAGCGCCGACAGCGGCCTGCTCGTCGGGACCAACGCCTCGGTGGAAATCATCCAGTCCACCACCGAAAATGTATTTACCGTACCCCTGGATGCCATTGAGACCCTGGAGGACGGCACCACCCAGATCTATGTCCGCTCCGAAACCCAGGAGGACACCTTTGAGCCGGTGTCTGTCACCGTGGGCGAGACCAACGACTACTACGCTGAAATCAGTGGTGATTCCCCGAAAGAGGGAATGGTGGTAAAGGCTTCCGTTCTGGATGAAACCATCACCCAGGGACTTCCCTTCGGGGAGTCCGGCCGGGGAGAAATGTCCATGGAAATGGGTGACATGAGCGGCAGCGTTATTGTGGGAGCTGCTCCCGCCGTCGGCGGTGGCGGCGGAATGGGCGGCGGCCCCATGGGAGGCTGATTCTCATGGCAGAGCCTATTATTTCCATGAAAGGAATTGTAAAACGGTACTATCCCGGCAAACCCAACGAGCTGGAGATTCTTCACGGCATTGACCTGACCGTTTACCCCGGGGAGTTTGTGGCCATTGTGGGTGAAAGCGGCAGCGGCAAATCCACCCTTATGAATATTATCGGAGTGCTGGACCGGCCCACCCAGGGCAGCTATATTCTGGACGGGGTGGATATCGGCCAGGCCCGGGAAAGCTCTCTGTCCCAGATTCGGAACCAGAAGATCGGGTTTGTATTTCAGACTTTCAACCTGATCGGGCGGACCACCGCCCAGAAAAATGTGGAGCTTCCCATGCTTTATGCAGGGATAAGCGCCCGGCAGCGGGCCCAGCGGGCCTCCCAGCTGCTGGAGATGGTGGGGATGTCCGACCGGGCCAGCCACCAGCCCAACGAGCTTTCCGGCGGTCAGAAACAGCGGGTGGCCATTGCCCGGGCCCTGGCCAACCAGCCTTCCCTGCTGTTGGCAGACGAGCCCACCGGTGCCCTGGACTCCGCCACCAGCCGGTCGGTGATGGATATTTTCCACCAGCTCCACCGCCAGGGAATGACCATTGTCCTGATTACCCACAGCCAGCAGCTGGCCGAGGAATGTCAGCGAATCCTCACCCTTCAGGACGGGCTGTTCATCGGGGAAAGAAAGGGGGCGGGCCGTCATGCTTGACAATATCCGCCTGGCTTTCAGCAGCCTTTGGGCCAACAAAATGCGGGCCCTTCTCACCATGCTGGGAATCATCATCGGCATTGGCTCGGTGATTGCCATTGTGACGGTGGGAGATTCCCTCTCCGGCTCCATCACCGACAGCCTGCAGGGCTTTGGCATCAACAACATTACCGTCAGCCTTCAGCAGAAAAGTTCCTCGGATGAGACCCGGGGCGGCGCCGTCCGCCTGTTCGGCATGAGCCAGCCCAGTGAGGAGGACTTAATTACCGAGGACATGATAGAGGAATTTTCCCAGGCCTTCCAGGATAAAATTCACGCCATCAGCCTGGAAGCCAATCTGGGCAGCGGCACCGTGGGGACCGGGGAGGACACCGCTTCTGTACTTGCAACCGGTGTAAATAATCAGTACGCCGAAGCCAACCAGGTGGACCTTTCCGCCGGGCGGTTCATCCAGGACACGGATGGGGAACGGCAGATTGCCGTCATCAGTGATTTGGCCTGCGAAGCCCTTTTCGGCCGGTCGGACTCTTCCCTTCTGGGAAGTGAGTTTCGTCTGACCGTAAACGGGCAGCTTTTTACCTTCTATATCGTGGGGATATACACCTACGACGACAGCGGATATTACAACCTGACCGGGGAGGACCCGGTCACCCAGCTTTACATTCCCCTGGCCACTGCCCAGAAACTGGGGAATCTTTCCTCCGGTTATCAAAATCTGACAGTGGTGGCCTCCACCGATGTGGACACCACTGCTTTCATGGAGGAGACCGAGGACTTTTTCTCCAGTTTCTACACCCGGAATGAGAGCTGGACTGTCACCGCTTCCAGTATGGAATCCATGCTGGAGGAGATGACCCAGATGCTGGACACCGTCAAGCTGGCCATCGCCGCCATTGCCGCCATCAGCCTTCTGGTAGGCGGCATCGGGGTCATGAACATTATGCTGGTGAGCATTACCGAGCGGACCCGGGAAATCGGCACCCGGAAGGCCCTGGGTGCCCGGCAGAGCGCCATCCTTCTTCAGTTTATTACCGAGGCCGTGGTCATCTGCCTGGTAGGCGGCGCCCTGGGGGTAGCCTTTGGGGTAGGGCTGGGAAGCCTGGGAGCTTCTCTTCTGGGATATGCCGCCAAGCCCAGCCTGGTGGCCATTCTGCTGGCAGTGGGCTTTTCCATGGCCATCGGGGTTTTCTTCGGGTATTATCCCGCCCGGAAAGCCGCCCGACTGGACCCCATCGAGGCCCTTCGGTACGAATGAGCCTTTTCTTTGACATCACTCCTTCGCCAAATAGAAAAGAGAGAGCCTCCGGTCTTATGACCGGGGGCTCTCTCCGTTTCTTCTATTATCCTTTTGCGTTGTGGAGCACCTGGGTGCGGATGTACCGGAAAAGGGCTTCCTCCCCTTCCCGGTCCAGCAGTTCCAGCAGCTCCTCCATCAGGGCTCTGGTCTTGGGATGGAGAAGGTAATGGCCCTTTCCCCGGTTGTAATACTGCAGGGGATGATGCTGGGTGTAAGCCGCTCCCTGATAATTCTTGCTGGCGGCGATCCGGTCACAGATCATCTCCACCACATATTTCACCGGCATCTCCATGCCGGCCAGCTGTCCGTCCTCCAGACTGTAATCCACCCAGTATTCCAGGTGATGCTTGTTCCGGCCCTTGTGATGGAGCCAAGCAGTGGAAACTCCCTCCGCCTCCCGCTGGGCATTGTTGGGGCTGCGTACCCCCTGGTAATATTTTGCTCCGGCCCAGAACTCCACCGGAGAATACTTGCTCATGTCATGGAGGAACGCCTGTTTATACAGCCCGCACTTCCAGCAATGTACGAATACCAGCCATTTGTGATGGTTGATGGTTTTCAGATGTTTCAGTGGATGCAACCTTGATTCCCTTCTTACCGTTCCCATTTATCACAGAGGGAGGCGATTTGATCCGCAAACTTTGCCAGATCCTTGTTGGCTCCTCCCCTGTTGTGGGTAATGACAGCCATAAGCCGCTTGCCCATCTCAACCAGCCGCAGGTAGGCGGGAGTATCCCGGTATTCCTGTCCCTGGGCGGCAGGCTTTTTCTGGATTCGGGTGGTATTGCCCTTCACCAGACATTCCACGCCCTGGGCCGTGACCTGATACTCCGACCCGTTATAGGGGGCTTCGGCCTGGTAGCCCATGGCCTGAAGCCGGGCGGTGTACTGGTCGCACACCTGGTCATCCCCGTGGTTTACAAAGACGAATCTGGGCTTTTCCGGGGCGCTGGTCAGCCACTGATCCAGCCCCTTCTGGTCGGCGTGGCCGGACATGCCGGTCAGCTGCCGGATCTGGGCCCGGACCTCAATGGACTCCCCGAACAGCTTGACCCGGGTGGTTCCCTCCACCAGGGCCCGGCCCAGGGTCCCGTGGGCCTGATATCCCACAAAAAGGATGGTGCATTCCGGCCGCCACAGGTTATGTTTCAGGTGATGGCGGATTCGGCCCGCCTCGCACATGCCGCTGGCGGAGAGGATCACCTTGGGGCGGGTGTCCCCGTTGATCAGCTTGGATTCCTCGCTGGTGGCAGTGAGCCGCAGCCCCGGGAAGGTGATGGGGTTGATACCTGCATCCAGCAGGGCAGCGGCTTCCTCATCATAGCACTGGTCGCTGCACTCCATAAAAATTTGGGTGGCTTCCGCCGCCAGAGGACTGTCCAGGTAGACCTCAAAGTCCTTATGTCCCTTGATCCTGCCCTCCTCCTTGATTTGCCGGAGGAAATAGAGCATTTCCTGAGTACGGCCCACTGCAAAGCAGGGCACTACCACATTGCCGCCCCGGTCAAAGGTAGTCTGGATGATTTTAGTCAGCTCTCCCACGTAGTCGGGGCGCTCCCCGTGGAGCCGGTCCCCGTAGGTAGACTCCATCACCACCACATCCGCTCCCTGGAGGGGGGTGGGGTCCCGGAGAATGGGCTGATGGGTGTTGCCGATATCTCCGCTGAACACGATTCGGGTGGTCTCTCCCTCCTCGGTCACGGTGATTTCAATGGAAGCGCTCCCCAGCAGATGGCCCACGTCGATGAACCTTATCTGGAATCCGGGGGCGGGAGTGATGACGGTGTCGTAGCTGCACCCCGAGAACTGCTCCATGACACTGAGGGCGTCCTGGATGGTATAGAGGGGCTCCACCAGAGGTGCGCCGCTTCGGGCGTTCTTCCGGTTTTTCCACTCTGCTTCAAACTCCTGAATATGGGCGGAGTCCCGGAGCATGATGCTGCAGAGCTTCCGGGTGCTTTCGGTGCAGTAGATGGGCCCCCGGAACCCCTGTTTGTACAGGAAGGGGATTCGGCCCGCATGGTCAATGTGGGCGTGGGTCAGGAAAATCCCGTCCACGTCCCCCGCCAGCAGGGGCAACGGGGCATTCTCATAGATGTCTGCTCCCTGTTCCATTCCTGCATCCACCAAAAACCGCTTGCCGCAGGCCTCAATGAGGGTACAGCTGCCGGTCACTTCATGGTCGGCTCCCAAAAAAGTCAGCTTCATGGTCGGTCCACCTCCTGGAAATCGTTACCTTTATTATACCTGATTCCCGTCCCCTTTTCATTAAAAAAAAGTTACCGGGTGACAAAAATTCCCGGTAACTTTTTTGCGTTTTCACCAAATTTGTCCTGAAAGGCTCACTGAGCCGCATCCTGGTCCCCGGAATCCTTTTTCCCTTTTCGGGTCAAGGCCAGGGCCCCGGCACTGACTCCCAGTCCCGCCACTGCCAGCAGAGAGTCATCCCCCGTCTGGGGTGCCTGCCGGGGAGCGGCCTGTTCCTGGACCGTCTCCTGGGGTGCGGCTTCCTGGGGTGCGGCCTGCTGGACCTGGGGAGCAGCCTCCTGCTCCGGTTCCTCCTGCTGAGGGGCGGCCTGCTGGGGCTCCACCCCTTCCACCCGCTGGATCTCCACGCCGGGAGGAAGTTCGTCACAGAAGGCTGCGGGGGCGGCCAGCAGCATAAGAGCTGCCATCCATCCTGCCATTGCTTTCATATTTTACCCTCCTTTACACACAGAAAAACTCTGTATGTAAAGGATTCAGCTGGTCTGGTTCAGTCCAATGGACACCCCCAGGGCCTGGTCCACCCGGGCCATATCTTCGGGAGGAATACATCCCGCCCGTTCCCGCAGCCGTCTTTTATCCAGGGTGCGGATCTGTTCCAGGAGGACAATGCTGTCCCTGGTCAGGCCGCACCGTTCCGCCTGCACCCGGATATGGGTAGGAAGCCGGGTCTTATCCTGCTTTGAGGTGATGGCAGCGGCGATGACGGTAGGGCTGTGCCGGTTTCCCACATCGTTCTGGACAATAAGTACCGGCCGCACGCCTCCCTGTTCACTGCCCACTACAGGGCTTAAATCAGCGTAAAACACTTCTCCTCTGTGCACTTCCATCTTTCTGCCCTCCAACAGTTCTTCTGTTGGTAGTATAAGCAGAGGGAAAAGGATTTAATCATCCTCGGAGGGAAAATCTTTTCCTTCCAGAATCACCACTGCCGCCGCCAGGCCCCCTTCGTGGCTCAGGCTAACCAGTGCCCGCAGGTGATTCTGCTCCATATATTCCGCCGCCTTGCCGGACAATACCAGCCGGGGTGCGCCGCTCTCCCGGCGCAGGCACTGTATCTGGGCCAGGTCAAAGCTGCCCAGACCCCGGCCTGCTGCTTTCAGGAAAGCCTCCTTGGCGGCAAAGTTTGCCGCTGCGCTCTCCCCCCGCCGGGCCTCGGCCAACCCTTCCAGGTAGGCCTGTTCCTCCGGGCCGAACACCCGCCGGAAAAAATGTTCCCGCTCCAGGCTGGACCGTATCCGTTCTATCCGGCAAAGATCCTGTCCCAGTCCCCAAATCATGGTTTATCCTCCCTTTGGCCTGCGGCCTGTTTTCCTGTTTCATTCTACCATGGCCTTTCTCCCTGCACAAGGCCGGGGAGGTTGGGTTTGCAATTTCTCCTTGATTAAGGTATAATCATATTACTTATGTAGTTACCGTGGGAGGGTGTTTCTCCTCCCCTGATCCGAAAGGAATTATTATGATCAAACTCAGTCCTTCCATTCTGTCCGCCGACTTTGCCAATCTGGGACAGGCCTGCCGCCAGGTGCTGGATGCCGGGGCAGATATGCTTCACTTTGACGTAATGGACGGCCATTTTGTTCCCAACATCAGCTTTGGTGTTCCGGTACTGGCCAGCCTTCACAAAGCCCTTCCCCAGGCTTTTTATGATGTTCATCTTATGATTTCCCACCCCCTGGACTATATCGGAGCCTTCGCAAAAGCGGGGGCCACCCTCATTACCTTCCACCTGGAAAGCGAGGATGACCCCGGTGCAGTGATCGATGCCATCCATGCCGCCGGCTGCCAGGCCGGACTTTCGGTCAAGCCGGGCACCCCTGTGGAGGAGGTATTCCCCTATCTGGACCGTCTGGAGCTGGTCCTGGTCATGAGCGTGGAGCCCGGCTTCGGCGGGCAGAAGTTCATGCCCCAGGCCCTGGACAAGCTGAAGATCCTGGACCGGGAATGCAAAGCCCGGGGCCGGGAGATTTATCTGGAGGTGGACGGCGGCGTTGACATGAATACCGCTCCTCTCTGCATCGGCGCCGGTGCCAACCTGCTGGTGGCAGGAAGTGCGGTATTCGGCGCAGAGGACCCTGCCCGGGCCTGCACCCTCCTTAAGAGCGCCGGCCAGGAAGGAGGATGTCATGCCTGAACTGAAGCCTGTTACCCTCTCCCCTAACGCCGGATTTTACCGGGATGTGCTCTTCTGCACCATTCCCCTGCTTGTAATGAGCTATGTGCTGTACGGTCCCCGTCCAGTGATCCTGGCCGCCGTCAGCTATCTCATGGCCTACGTGTGTGACCGTCTTCTGGCACCCCTTCACGGCCCGGATTACGACAGCGGTGAGCTGAGCAGCGAGTGTTTTGCCGTCCTCCTCACCCTGTTGATGCCCCCCAACATTTCCGCCTATGTACTGGCCATTGCGGTCCTCACCGCCGTGGTGGTGAAGGAGATTTTCGGCGGCGCCGGAAACTATCCCTTCAACCCCGCCGCAGTGGGATACAGTCTGGTAGCGGTCGCCTGGCCTCAGGAAGTGTTCCGCTATCCCGCCCTGGGGAAAATCCCCATTACCGGAACCGGTTCCCTTACCCTTTATGAGAGTGCCAGTGCCACCCTGCGGAACGGCGGTCTGCCCAACCTGAGCAACGTCCAGCTTCTGGTTGGCAACTACTCCGGACCTTTGGGTGCCGGATTTACCCTGATTCTCATTGGCTGCGGGGCCTTCCTGCTTCTCCGCAAGCGGATCCGGCTGACCACCATCCTGTCCTTCCTGTTTGCCTGTCTTTTGGTGGTCTGGATCCTTCCCCGGGCAGGCACCGGAGATATGCCTCTCTTCTCCCTGCCCTGGACCTATCTGCCCCAGCGGCTGACAGTGGCAAAGTATGAGCTTCTCACCGGCGCCACCCTCTTTGCCGCCCTCTTCCTCATCTGTGAGCCGGTGACCCATCCCCGTTCCCGAAGCAGCCAGATCGTTTACGGCTTCTTCCTGGGAATCCTGACCATGATGATCCGGTACTTCGGCGCATACGAGATCGGCGCCTGCTTTGCCATTCTGATTCTGAATGCCCTCTCCGACCGTCTTGACCTGACCGTGGAAAAGATTCTGGCCTTCCTGGCCCGCCGGAAAGCCAAAACTCCTGTCCCTGCCCATGCCGCACCGGCAGCAGTTCCTCCAGCGGCTCCCGCTGTCCAGGCCAAGCCTGCCCCGGCTAAAGCTCAGCCTGCCGCTCCTGCCCGGACCAAGCCTGCTGCCCAGGCTGCACCGGCCCAGAAAGCTGCCGCCGTTCGGCAGGCTCCTGCGCCCAGGGCAGCTGCGCCCCAACAGACTGCCCCCAAGGCTGCTCCCCAGCCGGCAGCCGCTCCCAAGGCCGCACCTCAGCAGCCCGCCGCCCGGCAGTCTGCTCCCAAGCGGGCGCCCAAGAAACGGTTTGCCGACGACGGCCTGACCCTTATGATTCCCAGCCTGAAAAACATTCCCACCGCCCAGGACAGAAAGGAGGATTCCGATGGCAACGCATAACACTAACCCCACTCCCGCCCAGCTGGCGGTCCTCCACCGGATTCAGAACGACCGGGTCTTTATGAACAACCCGGTCATGCTCCAGGGCCTGGGTCTTGCCCCCATTGTGGTGGCAGATACCAGCTGCCGGAATGCGGTCATGCTCATTGCGGCCCTGGCCCTTCTTCTGGTCCCCACCCGGGTACTGACAGTGTCGATTCTTACCATCACCGGAAACCGCGGCCACTATGTGCTCTACCCCTTTATGGCGGCCCTGATTTATATTCCCGCCTATCTTCTTCTGTTGGAGATTTTCAGCACCGACCTGCTTTTGTTGGGCCTTTACCTTCCCATCCTGGTGGTAGACCCACTTATCATCAACCGGAACGAACGGACCCGGCTGGAAACCATCACCTCCGCCCTGAAACAGGGCATCAGCACCTTCCTGGGTGCTGCAGTAGTGGTGTTCCTCATGGGCGCCATCCGGGAATTCCTGGCCACCGGCTGCCTGTTTGAACATCAGGTCTACTTCGGTTCCACCAATCTTATGCCTCTGGCCAACCAACCCTCCGGCGGATTCATCCTGCTGGGTCTTATCTGCGCCATCTGGCGGTACGCTGCCAACATCCGGAAACTTCATCTGACCCAGGAGGCTGTGTGGAAATGATTCGTGATCTTACCATCTTTCTCTCCTTTGCCGTCCTGGCAGTTTTTGCAGAAAACGCAGTTTTCACCCGTGGTCTGGGCGTTTCCCGGCTGATTCGTCTGGTAAACGATGATGCCGTGGGCACCTTCCAGTTCTGGGTGCTGCTGGCATTGGTGGAGTTGCTCACCGCCCCCATGGGCTTTTTCGTCCTGGAACGGGTGGTTCCCGGGCTGCCTGCGGAGCTTCGTCTGCCCCTGCGGCCCCTCCTTTACCTGGGCTGCGCCCTGGTAGCTTATCTCATTGTGCTGGGATTCCTCTGCCTGGCTCCCTTCAAACACAAACTGAAACTTCTCCGCACCCTTCCCCTGGCCAGCTTCAACACCAATGTGCTGGGCACCCTTATCATCTGCTCCACCCAGGGCTACACCCTTATGGAACACATTGGCTTTGGTGTAGGCACCAGCCTGGGCTACCTGATGGCTGTGCTTCTGGTGGACGAGGCGGAGCGCCGGCTGGATAATGATACCGTCCCCGCCATCTTCCGGGGAATGCCCATCACCCTGGTCTACATCGGCATTCTGGCCCTGGCCATCTACGGCTTTACCGGCCACACCATTACCCTTTAATTCAGAAAGGAACATCCTTATGGGTCATTACTTTGCTCCCGCTTCCATCCTCCTCCCCCATACCCAGGTGGACCTGGAAAAATGGGCCTGCGTGGCCTGCGACCAGTTCACCAGTCAGCCGGAGTATTGGACCAGTGCCGCCCGGCTGGTAGGGGATGCCCCCAGCACCCTCAATCTGATCCTTCCCGAGCTCTATCTGGAGCAGCCGGGGGTGGAGACCCGAATTGCCCGGATCCACCAGGCCATGAACGAGTATCTGGAAGAGGTCCTGACCCGGAAGGTGGAAGGCTTCATCTACCTGGAGCGGACCCAGATGGACGGCTCCATCCGGTGCGGTCTGGTAGGGGCCATTGACCTGGAAGCCTACAGCTACGCTCCCGGGGCTACCCCTCCCATCCGTCCCAGCGAGAACACGGTGGTAAGCCGTATTCCTCCCCGGCTGGCCGTCCGCAGAGGCGCTCCCCTGGAGACTCCTCATGTAATGATGCTGGTGGATGACCCCCAGGATGCACTCCTGGGGCCGCTCACCCGGAGCAAATCCGACCTGACCCAGGTGTATGACACCCCCCTCATGCTGGAGGGAGGCCATCTCACCGGCTGGGCCGTGGAGGATCCCGCCCTCATGGGGCAGGTGCTTCAGACCCTGGATGCCCTGGGCAGCCAGGAAAGCTTTGATGCCAAGTATCCCCAGGCCGCAGGGTCCCAGCCCCTGACCATGGCAGTGGGGGACGGAAACCACAGTCTGGCCACCGCCAAAGCCTACTGGGAAGAAATCAAGTCCACCCTCACTCCTGAGGAACAGGAAAACCATCCTGCCCGGTACTGCCTGGCCGAGGTGGTAAACGTCCACTCCCCTGCCCTGGCTATGGAGCCCATCCACCGGGTGGTGTTCGGGACCGACTGTGCTGCCCTGCTTGACCAGTGGCAGGCTTATGCCAAAGCCCACGGGGTCACCCTGAAAGTAGGCCTGTCCGGAGAACAGACCCTCACCATGGTGTCCGGCCAGAAGGAGATCACCCTGGGGCTGGACAATCCGGAGCATCCCCTGGCTGTGGGAAGCCTGGAGACCTTCCTGGAAGATTTGCTGGCCCGCAGCCCGGAACTGACGGTGGATTACATCCACGGCACTCAGGCGGTCCGGGACCTGGCCAAGGAGAACGCCGTAGGGTTCCTTCTCCCTGACTTTGAAAAAAGCGACCTCTTCAAGGGGGTCGTCCTGGGCGGGGTCCTTCCCCGGAAGACCTTCAGCATGGGTCATGCCCAGGAAAAGCGGTACTATATGGAGTGCCGCCGGATTTAAGATGAAGCCGAGGTTTTTGCATGACATTTAAACAACTGAATCTGATCCCGGCCCTGAGCAAGGCGGTGGCTGATGCCGGTTACCAGACCCCCAGCCCCATCCAGGCCAAGGCCATCCCTCCCGTGTTGGAGGGACGGGATCTCCTGGGCTGTGCACAGACCGGCACCGGAAAGACGGCCGCCTTTGCCCTGCCCATTCTCCAGCTTCTGGCCAATCATCCCACCAGTCACAACAAGATTAGAGCCTTGATTCTCACCCCCACCCGGGAACTGGCCCTCCAGATCGGGGACAGCTTTTCCATGTATGGAAAATATCTGACCCTCCGCCATCTGGTGATTTTCGGGGGCGTGGGCCAGCAGCCTCAGGTGGATGCCCTGAAAAAAGGGGTGGACATCCTCATTGCCTGTCCCGGCCGTCTCAACGACCTGATTGGCCAGGGATTCATTGACCTGAGCCGTCTGGAAATTTTTGTGCTGGATGAGGCGGACCGGATGCTGGACATGGGCTTTATCCATGATGTGAAGAAGGTCCTGGCCAAGCTGCCCCGCCGCCGTCAGAATCTGCTGTTCAGCGCCACCATGCCCCGTGAAATTGAGCAGCTGGCTTCCAGCTTCCTCATTGACCCGGCCAGTGTCAAGGTGGACCCGGTGAGCAGCACGGTGGACCGTATTCACCAGAGCCTTTATCTGGTAGACAAGGGGGACAAGCGGAAGCTGCTCCCCTACCTTATCCAGAACCTGAATGTGAAAAATGCCCTGGTTTTCAGCCGGACCAAGCACGGAGCCAACCGAATTGCCCAGGACCTGACCAAGGCAGGCATCCCCGCCGCCGCCATCCACGGAAACAAGAGCCAGACCGCCCGGGTGGCCGCTCTGGAAGGGTTCAAAGCCGGTCAGACCCGAGTACTGGTAGCCACCGACATTGCCGCCCGGGGCATTGACATCAACGACCTGAGCCATGTATTCAACTTTGACCTGCCCGAGGTCCCCGAGACCTATGTACACCGAATTGGGCGGACTGCCCGGGCCGGTGCGGAGGGCACCGCCATCAGCTTCTGCTGTCCCGACGAGCTGGAATATCTGGCAGGAATTGAAAAACTGAACCGGAAAAAGATTCCCGTTGTGAAAAATCATCCCTGGGCCAAGGAGGGGCCGGAGGCTCCCCTTCCCCAGAAAGCCCCTCAGCCCAAGCAGCTCCCTTCCAAGCAACCTCAGGGAAAGCTGCCCGCCCCCAAAAAGCCTCCGTTGAAATTACCCGAACAAACAGAAAAGGAGAACAAGGTGGAAAACAATCAAGCCAACCATCCCGCAGGGGAAGCTCCTGCTCAGGGGCTTTCCGCCAGCGCCAAGCGCCGTCGCCGCCGCCGGAAGGCTGCCCAGCATTCCGCTGAGGCTGCAGCCCCGGCTCAGGCCCAGGCTCAGACTCAGCAGCCCACTGCCCCGGCTCCCCGTCCCCCCAAGGGACAGGCTTCCAAGGAGAAGCCCGCTCAGCCTCAGAAGGCAGCCCCCAAACCTCCCCGGAGCGAGCAGCCCGCCCCTAAGAAAGCAGATGCTCCCAAAAAGGCAGAGCAGCCTGCTCCCCAGAAGCCCCGGAATCCTCAGAACAAGCCTGCAAAGGAAGCCAAACCTTCCCAGGACCCCGGTCTTATCCTGATTTCCCGGAAGCCGCCTGCCCAGAAGTTCGCCAACTTCGAGGACTACATGGCCGCCCACGGCGGGGAAACCGCTCCCATCGTAGGCTGGGAGGAACGGGAAGACTGATTCCCGGAAGCCAAAAAGAAAAAGCCGCTCTCAGATGAGCGGCTTTTTTTGATTGTTCTTATCCTGTCCGGAGGCTGGGGGAGTCGGCCCTCTCAGGCAGGACCTGTCCTCAGCTTTTATGGATATACTTTTTATCCAGCTTCTGGCGCTGGGCAAAGCCCAGAAGGAGATAAATCAAAATCACTTCCACCGGCAGCAGCAGAGCGTTTTTCCAGAGCCCGGATACCAGGTAGTAATAATACCCTTTTCCGTAGAGCATGGCCTTCCAGACACTGCCCAGGGCCACATTTACGCCAAAGTCCACTATCACCCGGAGCAGAACCACCCGCCACAGGCTGACAGGCCGGCGGTAGAGAAGCAGTCCGGTGAAAAATCCGGCCAGCACCGCCGAGAGGAAAAATCCCGGGAAGTAAGGTTCCCCGTACCCTGCCAGCAGAAAGCTCAACGTGTCCACCACGCCGCCGGTCATGGCTCCCATAATGGGGCCATAAACCCAGCCGCCCAAGGCAGTAAAGAGAAAGCTGAAATAGATTTTCAGGGTAGGGCCCATAATATAAATGGGCATACTCTCCAGCAAAACACTGAAGGCTGCCACCAACCCTGCAAATGCAATAGACCGGGAATTCTTCAACTCCCGGGCCGCTGCGGACCAATAATTTTTTTCCATTTTTTCAATGACCTCCTGACCCAAATATTGTGCAGCAATGCTGCACAGAAGGGCTGTAAGGCCATGGAGTGCAGCAGCGGGATGCGGAAGCCCACCGCGAAGGCTGATGCCTTCTTCGTCCGTCCACAACTCCCCGTTGGTACGGCACTTAACGCAGGTCTTCCTACTCTGCATACCTGGGATTATACTCCCTTTCCTTCCCCATTGCAATCCTTCCCGGCTCGATTGCAACTTTTCTTTTCCGGTGCTACAATAACATCAAGTCATCTTTTTGGAGGTGTACCATGAAATTCAGTGAATATCCTTACTCCCGTCCTGACCCTCAGGCCATTGCAGCGGAATACAAGTCCCTGGCCGCCCAGGTGGCCCAGGCTCAGGAAAGCCAGACCATTCTGGCCCTCTGGCAGCGGCATCAGGAATTGTCGGGAGAATATTCCCGGATGGCCACAGTGGCCAGCATCCGGTACAGCATCAATACCCAGGACCCTTTCTGGAAAGGGGAAAATGATTTCTACGACGCCCAGTCCCCTGCGGTTTCCGCCGCCACTCTGGAGTTTTACCGGGCAGTCCTGGCCAGCCCCCATGGAGCGGTCCTGGGAGAAACCTACAGTCCGATTCTCCTCCAGAAATTGGAAATTGAAGTCAAGAGCGCCGATGACCGGGTGGTAGAGCTGATGGCTCAGGAAAACGCCCTTTGCAGCCAGTACCAGACTCTCTACGCCTCCGCCATGGTGGAGTTTGAGGGAAAGGAACTGACCCTGCCCCAGCTGGCCCCCTACAAGATGAGCCCGGTACGGGCTACCCGCCGTCAGGCCTACGAGGCGGAGGGCCGGTGGTTTGACCAGCATCAGGAGGAGCTGGACCAGCTTTATACCCAGCTGATCCAGAACCGGAACCAGCAGGCCCAGATTCTGGGATATGAGGATTACAGCCAGCTGAGCTATCTCCGGATGGGCCGGATCGGGTATGATATGAACAGTGTAGCCGAGTACCGGCGGCAGATTGCCGGGGATGTTGTCCCCCTGGTAGCCCAGCTGGTAGCCCTCCGCCGCCAACGGTTGGGACTTACCGATGCCAAATACTACGATGCCTCCATCAGCTTCCCCCAGGGAAATCCCCAGCCTCAGGGCACGCCCCAGGAGCTGCTGGACCATTGCCGCACCCTCTACCACGAGCTCAGCCCCGAGACCGCAGAGTTTGTGGACTGGATGTTTGAAAATGAGACCTTTGATGTTCTCTCCAAGCCGGGCAAGAGCCAGGGCGGTTATATGACCGACATTGAAGGGTATGGTCCCTTTGTGTTCGCCAACTGGAACGGCACCTTTGACGATGTGGACACCATCACCCATGAGATGGGCCACGCCTTCCAGGGATATGTGGCCCAGCACACCCAGCTTCCCCAGGAGCTTCGCAGCCCCACCATGGAAAGCTGCGAGATTCACAGCATGAGCATGGAGTTCCTCACCAGCCCCTGGCACCACCTCTTCTTCGGGGACCAGACCGACCGGTATCAGCTCATGCATGCCGAGGATTCCGTTTTCTTCCTTCCCTACGGCTGCATGGTGGATGAGTTCCAGCACATTGCCTACCAGAACCCCAGCCTTACCCCCGCCGAGCGGAACGCTGTCTGGATGGAATTGGAGCGGAAGTATCGTCCCTGGAACGACTTTGACGGTCTGCCTTTCTATGGCCGGGGTGCCGGCTGGCAGCGTCAGCTCCACATTTATCTCTATCCCTTCTACTATATCGACTACTGCCTGGCCCAGACTGTGGCTCTCCAGTTCTTCGCCGCCCATCTGAAGGACCCCAAGGATGCCTGGAAGCGGTATCTGGCTCTGGTCAACCAGTGCGGTGCCGCCAGCTATCAGGGTCTGGTAAAGGCCGCCGGGATGGAGGTTCCTTTCCAGGAAGGAGTTATGGCCCGGGTCATGGAGCCTGTGGTCCAGTGGATTCGCTCCCACCAGCCCCAGGAAGAGGACAAAGAATAAAAAACAGCAGCCGGAGATTTCTCCGGCTGCTTTCTTTTTGTCAGGTCAGGCCCATATCCCGCAGAATGTCGTCCCGGGCTTCCATGGCCATCTGGGCAATTTCCCGCTGGCGTTTTTCGGTCATGTAGGGAACCAGTCCGCTGATGGAGAAGGCGCTCTCCGCCTTTCCTCCCGGTCCCGGGATGGCTACCGCCACACACCGGATGCCCAGCTCGTTTTCCTCATCGTCCACGGCGTATCCCCGGGCATTCACCTGCTTGAGCTGCTCGGTGAAAACATTCCAGTCCACCACCGTGTTCCGGGTCAGTTTCTGGATGGTGCTCTCGTCCCAGATGTCCTTTACCATATACATGGGCAGAGTAGCCAGGATCGCCTTTCCCACCCCGGTACAGTAGAGGGGCGCCCGCAGGCCCATACGGCTGCTCATCCGCACCGGGCTTCCCACCGCTTTATAGATATATACAATGTCTTTTCCGTCCCGAATCACCAGGTGGACGGCCTCCCCGGTGCGCTGGGCCAGCCGGTCCAGGTGAAGTTTGGCAGTGGACATAATGTCCATATCATTCACGACCCCACTGGATATCTCAAACATTTTCAGGGTCATTTTATACTGGGCGGTAACGCTGTCCTGCATGGCATAGCCCAGGTGGGTCAGACTGGCCAGCAGCCGGTGGGCAGTGCTCTTGGCCAGCCCGGTCTCCTGGGCCACAGTCTGCAAATTCACCCCGGCAGGGTGGCGGCTCAGCACCTCAATGATCTGAAAAATTCGTTCTACACTCTGTACGCCCCGGTCTTCTGCCATAATTTTTTCCTCCCGATCGTTCCGTATTATGGAACATGATACTCCAAAATCATTCCATTTTCAAGTGGATATGCCACAGTACGGAATGTTTTGCAATTCAACCAAAAACGCTCAAAAAATGTTGTGCTGTTTGCGAGGATTTCATCAATTGACTTTAAAACCAGGTAGATTATAATGAGACTAGGAATGTTTGCGGAACAGTGTTCCGCCATGTGGAATTGCCAGATTTCACTTTTTTAGAAAAGGAGAATGTACTATGAATCCTGTAATTCAGCGTGTGTACGAAATTGGTATTATTCCCGTCATCGCTTTCAACAGCGTAGACGAGGCTGTGCCTCTGTGCAAGGCTCTGGTTGCCGGCGGTCTGCCTGCTGCCGAGGTCACCTTCCGCACTGCCTGCGCTGAGGACTGCATCCGGAAGATCCATGACGAGGTTCCCGAAATGCTGCTGGGCGCCGGCACTGTTCTCACCTGCGATCAGGCTGACCGTGCCATGGCTGCCGGAGCCAGCTTTATTGTTGCTCCCGGTTATGACCCCCATGTGACTCAGCACGTTATCGACAAGGGCGGCCTCATGATGCCCGGCACCGCTTCTGCCGGTGAAATGCAGCAGGCCATGAACCAGGGCTGCGAGGCCATCAAGTACTTCCCTGCCGAGGCCAACGGCGGCGTGGATATGCTGAAGAACATCGGCGCTGCCCTGAAGGGTGCCAAGTGGATGTGCACCGGCGGTGTCAACGCCAAGAACGTGAACAACTACCTGGGCTATGACCAGATCATTGCCGTAGGCGGCACCTGGATGTGCAAGGCCGACAAGATCAAGGCCGGCGCATGGGATGAGATCACCGCTATGTGCAAAGAGGCTGTTGATGTAATGCTGGGCCTGGAACTGGGCCACATCGGCATCAACTGCGCCGACGACACCGAGGCTATGGCTACTGCCCAGCTGCTGGGCGAACTGCTCAGCAAGAAGGTCGCTCCCGGCAACAGCAGTGTCTTTGTAGGCAACAAGGAATTTGAGATCATGAAGAAGCCCGGCCGCGGCACCCATGGCCACATTGCCATCAAGTGCAACAACATCGACCGTGCCGTATATCACCTGGGCCGCCGTGGTGTCAAGTTCGACATGGACAGCATGGTCAACAAGAACGGCAAGAACATCGCCGTCTACATGGCTGAGGAGGTTGCCGGCTTTGCCATTCACCTGGTCCAGAAATAAGTCATTTTCTTCCACACTAAAAAATAAATCACCAAAAAGGAGTTTACTATCATGAGAGTTGTTACCTTCGGCGAACTGATGGTCCGTCTGCAGCCCTTCAACTACGAGCGTTTTGTTCAGGCCAACACCCTGGAGTTCACCTTCGGCGGCGGCGAGGCCAACGTGGCTGTTTCCCTGGCCAACTACGGTCTGGATGTTGCTTTCGTCACCAAGCTGCCCGCTCACGCCATTGGCCAGAGCGCTGTCAACAGCCTGCGCCGCTACGGCGTTGACACCAGCCTGATCACCCGCGGCGGTGACCGTGTTGGCATTTACTACAACGAGAAGGGCGCTTCTCAGCGTGGCTCCGTCTGCATTTATGACCGTGCCCACAGCGCCATCCAGGAAGCCACCACTGCTGACTTCGACTGGGACAAGATCTTCGAGGGCGTGGACTGGTTCCACTTCACCGGCATCACTCCCGCTCTGGGCGAGAATGTGGTTGAGATCTGCCGTGAGGCCTGCAAGGCTGCCAAGGCCAAGGGCATCAAGATTTCCTGCGACCTGAACTACCGCGGCAAGCTGTGGACCCGTGACCAGGCCCGTGCTGCCATGACCGACCTGTGCCAGTATGTTGATGTCTGCATCAGCAACGAAGAGGATGCCAAGGACGTGTTCGGCATCGAGGCTGAGGCTACCGATATCTACGGCGGCTCCCTGAACCACGAGGGCTACAAGAGCGTTGCCAAGCAGCTGGCTGACAAGTTCGGCTTCGAGAAGGTTGCCATCACCCTGCGTGAGAGCCACTCTGCTTTCGACAACGGCTGGAGCGCCATGCTCTACGATGTTGCTTCCGACGAGTACTGCTTCTCCAAGAAGTACGACCTGCACATCATTGACCGTGTAGGCGGCGGCGACTCCTTCGGCGGCGGCCTGATCTACTCCCTGCTCACCGGCAAGTCCACTCAGGACGCTGTTGAGTTTGCAGTAGCTGCTTCCGCTCTCAAGCACTCCATCGAAGGCGACTACAACATGATGACTGTTGCTGAGGTGGAGAAGCTGGCTGGTGGTGACGGTTCCGGCCGTATTCAGCGCTGATTTTCCTTTGCAATTTTCTTAACATTTTACCTTCCAAGTAAAAGGCCGGCAGGGACTTCCCTGCCGGCCTTTTCCTTGCCTGAAACTTGGATACAGAACTCGCATTATATCCAAAAATGCAGGGTCTTTTTGTGCTTGTTTGCCCTTTTATTTACCAAAACAGATAGAGTATAATAAGACTAGATAGTGTTGGGCGACTATAGCCCTTTTCAGAAAAAGGAGGATTTATTCCCATGGATATTCGGTATTCCTGCAATCAGAAGGATTTCAAGCGGTATACCACCCAGGAAATGCGGGACGAGTTTTTGATTACCGGCCTGTATCAGGCTGACCAGATCGTAGCGGTATATAGCCATGTAGACCGGATGGTCACCCTGGGCTGCATGCCTGTGACCCATCCCGTCAGCATCGACCAGGGCATTGATGTGTGGGCCAACTTCGGCACCCATTACTTCCTGGAGCGCCGGGAGATCGGTATCTTCAACATCGGCGGCGAAGGCCACAACGGCAAGATCACCGTGGACGGCGAAGTATACGAGCTGGGTTACAAGGACTGTCTCTACATCACCAAGGGCCACAAGGAAGTCATTTTCTCCAGCGATGACCCCGCTATGCCCGCCAAGTTCTACATGGTCAGCGCTCCCGCTCATGTGAGCTACGAGAACAAGCTGATCAAGATTGCAGATGCCAACCACCGCCCCCTGGGCAGCACCGCCACCTGCAACAAGCGTGTTATCAACCAGTTCATCCACCCCGATGTGCTCAAGACCTGCCAGCTGTCCATGGGCCTGACCTGCCTGGACGAGGGCAGCAACTGGAACACCATGCCCAGCCACACCCACGAGCGCCGGATGGAAATTTACACCTACTTTGAGATTCCCGAGGGACAGGCTGTTTTCCACATGATGGGCGAACCCACCGAGACCCGCCACCTGGTCATGCTCAACGAGGATGCAGTCATCAGCCCCAGCTGGAGCATCCACAGCGGTGTAGGCACCAGCAACTACAGCTTTATCTGGGCCATGGGCGGCGAGAACATGGAGTTTGACGACATGGACAACATCGCCACTCCCGACCTGAAGTAAGAAATCGATTTTAAAAAGCCTGGCTTTTTGAAATAAAACAGAAAAAATAGGAGGAGATACCTATGAGCACCACCATTAACTCTTTTGATTTGACCGGTAAGGTCGCTCTCGTCACCGGCGCTTCCTACGGCATCGGCTACGCCATTGCCAAGGCTATGGCCGGCTGCGGCGCCACCATCGTTTTCAACGACATCAAGCAGGAACTGGTAGACAAAGGTCTGGCCAGCTACGAGGCTGACGGCATCAAGGCCCACGGCTATGTCTGCAATGTCTGCGATGAGGCTGCCGTTCAGGCTATGGTCGCCCAGATCAACGCCGAGGTTGGTCCCATTGACATTCTGGTCAACAACGCTGGCATCATCAAGCGCGTCCCCATGGTCGAGATGAAGGCTGAGGACTTCCGTCAGGTTATCGATGTTGACCTGAACGCTCCCTTTATCGTTGCCAAGGCTGTTCTGCCCGGCATGATGGAGCGCCGCAGCGGCAAGATCATCAACATCTGCTCCATGATGAGCGAGTTCGGCCGTGAGACCGTTTCCGCTTACGCTGCTGCCAAGGGCGGCCTGAAGATGCTGACCAAGAACATTGCTTCTGAGTACGCTCAGTACAACATCCAGTGCAACGGCATCGGACCTGGCTACATTGCCACTCCCCAGACTGCTCCCCTCCGTGAGCCCCAGGCTGACGGCAGCAAGCATCCCTTTGACAAGTTTATCGTAAGCCGCACCCCCGCTGCTCGCTGGGGCGTGCCCGATGACCTGGGTGGACCCGCTGTCTTCCTGGCATCCTCCGCTTCCGACTTTGTCAATGGTCTGATCCTCTATGTAGACGGCGGTATCGCTTCCTACATCGGCAAGCAGCCCTGAGTTACGGCCACTTGAATCCAGCTTCCCGCTCCGGCACCCCCGGAGCGGGTTTTTAATTACAGAAAAACAGCCCCCGGTAAAAGGACCGGGGGCTGTCGCTTTTTACGGCGATTATTCCTTTTCCATGGTGATGGACCAGGTGCAGGTCCAGTATTCACCGGGAGCCAGCACTTCGTGCTTGCCCTCCTCGTTCAGGCTGTTGGGCCAGCCGTTCCAGGGCTCCATGCAGACAAAACTCTCAGCATCCTGCTGCCAGAGAACAGCGTTGGTGAAGGCATCGTCGAAGCCCACTGTCACCTTGTGTCCGTTCCCCTTATCGGTAAAGACCATGGGGCTGGTCACTCCGGTAAGCTGCCGTACAGAGTTGTCGCTGCCCTCCTGGCGGGTCAGGGTGATCTTGGCAGGAGCGGCGGGCTGGGGAGCCTTGGGGTTCTGACCGCAGGTCTTGGCCTGGATGTCAAAGTCCACATTCTCCAGAGCGGAAGCGGCAAAGTAAGGATGGAAGCCCAGGCTGAAGGGCATATCCTCTTCCCCGTTGTTTCCTACGGTGGTGGTAATGATCACAGTGCTGCCCACCAGATTGTAGGTGACAGACAGGTCAAAATCATAGGGGTAAAGGAACTTGGTCAGGGCGTTGGGAGACAGGGACAGGGTAACGCCTTCCCCGGTGATCTCCTCCACATCCCAAGGCAGCAGATCAGCAAAGCCATGGTTCTCCATGGGATATGCCTTTCCGTTGAAAATGTGGACACCGTCGTCAGGAGTTCCGCAGTTGGGGAACAGCACGGGCACGCCGCACCGGGGACGCTCCACCAGGTTGAAATTGGGCTTGCGGAGCCAGCTGAATTCCTCCCCGTTCAGGGTCATGCTGGTGATCATTCCTCCCTTGGAAGGAGTCAGGGTCACAGTAGCGTTCTCGTCCTTCATGACGATCTGAGGGTAGCAGGCGCCACCTTCCTGATAAATTTGTTCGGTAATAATAGCCATTCTGGTATTCCTCCTTACTATCACTTCATCGGCCGGTTTCTTTTCCGGAGAAGTCCCGGGGAGACTGGCCGAATTGTTCCTTGAATGCACGATAGAAATTTGCGTAATCTCCAAACCCGCACCGCTGGCATACCTCTGAGGGGGTAACCCCCCGGGCCAGCAGCTGCCGGGCTTCCATCAGCCGTTTCTGGGTCAGGTACCGGAACAGGCTGATTCCTGTCTTTTTGCTGAACAGGTGGCTCAGATAATATTTGCTCACATAGAAGCTGGCTGCCAGCTGTTCCAGATTGAGGGGTTCTCCATAATGCTCCTCTATGTAGTCCAGCACCATGGGAATCAGTTCTCCGCCGTTGGGGCGGCGGGGGGCTGTTGCCCGGCTGATCCAGACCATCATCAGCCCCAGCAGGCACTCCCTGGCCCGGTCTGCATACTGTTCCTGGCCGCTTTCCTCCTCTGCCAGCATGGTCAACAGGAGGCTCATCCGGTTCTGCCCATCCTGACTGATTCGAAGAAGAACCGGCTCCTGGGGAAGGGACAGAGGAGATTTTTCCATAGAACTTTCCATCAGTTCCGGGGTGAGAAAAAGTTGGTACCACTGACTGCCCGCCTCAAATTCCAGCCCCGAAAGATGGTCGGGGGGGATAAGAAGAAGCTGTCCCCTGGAAATAGTGGCGGCCAGCTGGGGGGTGTTGATCCTTCCCCACCCTGCCGCCAGCAGGCAGATCTGCCAGCAGTTCTCCAGTTCCATGGGCCGGGCCGGACTTTCCAGATGGAAGAGCCAGAGCCCATCCTGCCGTTCCATGGGTTACAGGACTACCCCATCCTTGAAGATGGAGATTTCCCGGAAGCCCTTTTCCTCGGCCTTGGTCTTTTTGCCGCTGGCCACCTCAATGACCAGATCCAGCAGCCGCTTGCCGGCCTCCTCCAGAGGCTCGCCGTCGGCCACGGTTCCGGCGTTGAAGTCGATCCAGCCTGCCTTCTTCTCGGCCAGCTGGGTGTTGGTAGCGATCTTCAGGGTGGGAGCGGGAGCCCCGAAGGGGGTGCCCCGTCCGGTGGTGAAGAGGATCAGGTGAGCGCCGGCGGCAGTCATGGCGGTGGCAGAGACCAGGTCGTTTCCGGGGCCGTACAGCATGTTCAGTCCCTTGGTGACCACAGGGTCACCGTACCCGATCACGTCCATAATGGGGGCAGTGCCGCCCTTCTGGACGCAGCCGCAGCTCTTGTCCTCCAGGGTGGTGATACCGCCCTGTTTGTTGCCGGGGCTGGGGTTGTCGTAGACCACCTCGTTGTGGCTGATAAAGTAGTTCTTGAAGCCGTTGATCATGTTGACAGCCTTCTGGAATACCTCCTCATTGACACAGCGGTCCATGAGGAATCCCTCGGCGCCGAACATCTCAGGCACTTCGGTGAGCACGGTGGAGCCGCCCCGGGCGCCCAGCATATCGCTGAACCGTCCCACGGTGGGGTTGGCGGTAATGCCGGACAGACCGTCGGAACCGCCGCACTTCATGCCTACCACCAGTTCGCTGACCGGGATGGGCTGACGGTGGAACTGGCCTGCAAAGGCGGCGCACTCCTCCAGCAGTTTCCGCCCTGCTTCAAACTCGTCCTCCACGTCCTGGCAGGTGAGGAACTTCACCCGGTCCGGGTCATATTCTCCCAACTCAGCCAGGAACTGCTCATGGGTCAGGTTTTCGCAGCCCAGGCTCAGGACCAGCACAGCGCCGGCATTGGGATGGCGGGTGAGGGCAGCCAGCAGCTTCCGGGTCTGAGCGTGGTCATGTCCGGTCTGGCTGCATCCGAAGGGATGGGTGAAGGTGTAAAGTCCTTCAATGGAGCCAGTGACCAGATCCTGGTTGTCGGCTACCATCTTCTTGGCAATGTCATTGACACAGCCCACAGTGGGAATGATCCAGATTTCGTTCCGGATGGCAGCCCGGCCGTCCTTCCGCAGGAATCCCTGGAAGGTCTCGGGCTCCACTTTTTCCGGGAAGGTAATGTTGGGATGGTAGCTGTACTCCATCTCCCCTTCCAGGTTGGTTTTCACGTTGTGGGTGTGCATCCAGGTGCCGGGCTGCACATCTGCCAGAGCGTGGCCGATGGGGAACCCGTACTTGACGATATTTTCGCCCTGGGCAATGGGCTTGATGGACATTTTATGACCCTGAGGCACATCCTCCAGGGCGGTGACCTGAAGCTCTCCGGCCTGAATCACCTCTCCCTTTGCAATGGGATGGAGGGCCACTACCACATTGTCCAGAGGGCTGATCTGAATGGTTTTCATGGATACGTTTCTCCTTGTCTCAGAAGACAGGCGGGCCGGACACTCCGGCCCGCCTGGGTTGGGGTGATATTACAGAACAGAAGCGTAAGCAGCCTCGGCACCCTGGGTGCGGATCAGCTCCAGGTTTGCAGTTACCTGAGCTTCCAGGCCGGGGATCTGGGTCAGATCCTGGTCCCACATCTGGGTGTTGGACAGAACAGCCTTGACCAGGTCAGCGGCAGAATCGTCCTTATGGGCATAGTAGAACTCCAGAGCCCAACGGTCATCGCTGACGGTGTAGGTGTTCCCCTTGGGACGCTTGCAGATCAGGCCTGCATCGGTGAGTTCCTGGATGTCATTGCTGTAGAAGGCAATGTAGGCAGCCAGGCTCATGGTCAGGCAGGGAGGCAGCTGGCCCTTCTCCTTGATGTACTCCAGGAAGGAAGGCATATTCCGGGCTTTCCACTTGGAGGTGGAGTTGAGGGAAATGCTCATGAGCTCGTGATTTACGAAGGGGTTGTTGAACCGGTCCTGCACGGCGGCAGCAAAGTTCATCAGGTCGTCCTTGTCCAGGGGCAGGGTGGGGATCACCTCATCATAGAGCATCTTGTTCATGAAGCCCTTGATGGTCTCGTTGTTCATGCAGTCCCGGACAATATCCTGGCCGGCCAGGTATGCGCCCAGCACAAAGCCGGTGTGAGCGCCGTTGAGGATCCGGACCTTCCGCTTCTTGTAGGGGCTCATATCGGGGGTAACAAAGACCTTGTCCTCGATACCGGCCTTCCGGAAGGGCAGCTTGTCGCTGAGCCAGTCGGGACCTTCAATGACCCAGACACCGAACACTTCGCCCACGTCCAGCAGGGGGTCGGCGTAGCCGTGCTTCTCTTCCAGGGCAGCTACTTCCTGAGGGTCACGGATCCGGCCGGGAACGATCCGGTCTACCAGAGAGCCGCAGAAGGTGCAGTCCTCGTTGACATACTTCTTGAAGCCCTCTTCCAGGCCCCACTGGTCAATGTACTGGTTGACGCACTTGAGCAGTTCCTTGCCGTTGTTGTCGATCAGCTCGCAGGCCAGCATGATGATGCCGGGCTTACCGGCCTTGAACCGGTTGTAGAGCACCTGGGTCAGCTTGGCGGGGAAGCTGCTGGGAGGGCAGTCATCCTTCTGGCAGGCAGGATCATAGACGATACCGGCCTCGGTGGTGTTGGAGACGATAATTTCCAGATCGTCGCTGACAGCCACTTCCATCATAGCCTTGTAGTCCTCAGCCTCATAGGGGTTGAGGCAGCGGCTGACAGAGCTGATGACCCGCTTGTCGTCCACCTTCTGGCCCTTTTCACTGCCCCGGAGGTAAAGGGTGTACAGGCCTTCCTGCTCGTTGATCATCTTGGCCAGGCCAGGGGCGATGGGCTGGACCAGAACGCACTTGCCGTTCCAGTCGGCCTTCTCGTTGGCCAGGTCAAACCAGTAATCTACAAAGGCCCGCAGGAAGTTGCCTTCCCCGAACTGCAGCACCTTTTCAGGAGCGCTCTTTTTGATATAACCTTTGTAACCGGACTTTTCCAGCACCTGGTAATTCAAAGTTTCCATGAATGTTCCTACTCCTTTGTTCTGAAAATTTAAAGTCATAAGGCCTCAATTTCCCCGTCTTTTTCCTTTGGGGCAGAGTACCCTACACTGCACTATTCTTATAATAAATCCTTTCAAAAAGACTGTCAACGAAATTGTTTTCACTCTGTTTTGTTGCCCAAACTCTCCGGAATTTTTTGCGCATATCGCACAAATTTTGTCCTGTTTCAGCGGGTCTCATCTCGGGATTTTTTGAACATGTTGCCCAATTCTTTCAGATGCTTTTCACCCTTTTGCCGAATTGAAAAAACCCCTTGGAATTGGGTTGTTTAGGAGCTTGTTTTCTAGTATAATAGACTTAATTAGGGATGGATTTTCCTCCCAATACTCGGAAAAAGGAGCTGCTGAAATGAAAGCATTTATGGACAAGGATTTCCTGCTGGAAACCGAAACTGCCAAACATTTGTATCACGATTATGCGGCCGATATGCCTATCTGCGACTATCACTGCCATATTCCTCCCCGGGAGATCTACGAAGACCGCCGGTTTGAAAACATCTGCCAGGTATGGCTGGGCGGCCACCAGGTTCTGGAGGACGGCAGCGACTACTACTTCGGCGACCACTACAAGTGGCGTCTCATGCGTTCCAACGGTGTGCCTGAGAAGTACATTACCGGGGACGAGCCCGATCGGGAGCGTTTCCAGAAGTTTGCCGAGACCCTGGAAATGTCCATCGGCAACCCCATCTACACCTGGTGCCACCTGGAACTGAAGAAGTTCTTCGGCTACGAGGGTGTCCTCAACGGTGAGACTGCCGAGGAAGTATGGAACCTGTGCAATGACAAGCTCCAGCACGACCCCAACACCACCGTCCGGGGCCTGATCCGTCAGAGCAATGTGGCCTTTATCGGCACCACCGATGACCCCATCGACTCCCTGGAGTGGCATGAGAAGATCAAGAACGACCCCACCATCGACCTTGTGGTGCCTCCCTCCCTCCGTCCTGGCAAGGTCCTGAACATTCTCAAGCCCGGTTTTGCCGACTACATCCATCAGCTGGAAAAGGTAGTGGGCCGGGAATTCTCCTGTGTCAACTGCGTGGTGGATGCTCTGGACGAGCGTCTCCAGTTCTTCGTAAAGATGGGCTGCCGTGCTTCTGACCACGGCCTGGACTACATCCCCTACACCCCCGTTTCCACTCAGGAAGCCACTGCTGCCTTCAAGAAGGCTATGGCCGGAGAGCCCCTGACCAAGGAAGAGGGCGACGGCTACACCACCTATGTGCTGACCCAGCTGGGCAAGCTGTACTCCAAGTACAATGTGGTCATGCAGCTCCATTACAGCTGCCTGCGGAACGTGAACACCGCCCTGTACAAGAAGCTGGGCCCCGACACCGGTCTGGACATGATTGCTGTCACCGATTGCAGCGCCACCATCAGCGGCCTGCTCAGCGCCCTCACCGAGGCCGGCGCCTGCCCCAAGACTGTTCTGTACAGCCTGAACCCCTCCGACTTTGATATGCTGGCCACCCTCATGGGACCCTTCCAGACCGATGTTACCCCCGGCCTGATCCAGCTGGGCAGCGCCTGGTGGTTCTGCGATACCAACGACGGCATGAACCAGCAGATGAAGACCCTGGCCCGTCTGGGCGTTATCGGCAACTTCATCGGCATGCTCACCGACAGCCGCAGCTTCCTGAGCTACACCCGTCACGAGCTGTTCCGCCGCCTTATGTGCAACCTGATGGGCAACTGGGTCGAGAACGGCGAGTACCCCAACGACGACAAGGCTCTGGAGAAGATGGTCAAGGGAATCAGCTTCAACAACGCAAAGCGTTACTTCAGCCTGTAATCCCCTGCACTCTGTTTTGAGTCTGTGATAATCAAAAACCCCCGGGAGTAAAATCCCGGGGGTTTTCTTTTATATAATTTATTCCTTCTCGGTAAGGGCCGCCTGTTCTTCGGCGTAGAGCTGATTGTCGTAAACTTTGAGGAAGGGATACCATATCAGGCCGGCCGGAATGGCACAAACATAATCCCAGATCGCATTCTGCCACCGGAAGGTTCCCAGGAACTGGGCAAATCCCATGGGCAGAACAGTCCCGATAAATACATGCACAGGGTAGAGAATCCCCACCTTGTAGGCCAGCAGGGTGCATCCCATGACCACCAGCACATTGAGCAGATACGGGATGAACAGGATGGGATTATACATAACCGGCATTCCAAAAGCCGCCGGCTCACTGATTCCAAACCAGCCGGGCACCACTCCCATTTTAGCCATTCTCCTGACCCGGGCAGATTTTGCACGCAGCCCGAAAACGCAGAGGGGGAGGGTATTTCCGGCACCGCCGCAGACCACAATGGAACTGAACAGAAGGACCGGACTGAAAATAAGCGCCTGATGGCATTCCAGAGGGGTCATTCCGGCTGCTACCCCCTCCTGCCAGATGGTGGCATTGGCAGCAGTCACTTCCAGAAGAGAGGGCATGAGCACCGCACTGAGGATCGCAGTGCCCGGGATTCCGAAAAAGCAGAGGAAGCAGGAAAATGCTCCCAGAACAAACATGCCGGGCACCGATAGGAGCAGTTCCATGGGAACGCTGAGGATATTTTCAATCAGGGCGCAGAGGTTCACTTTCGCAAGGCTGGTGACTGCCAGGCTCACACCCAGCCAAATCCCCAGGTTGAGAGCTGCCGGAACAATAGCTGCCGCCTTCGGGGAACTGGTTTTTCGCTCCTGGAAGAAGTAATTTACCTGCACCACCGCAAAGGTCACAATAAAGCCCAGAAAGATTCCCCGACTGCCCAGATAGGTAATGTCCGGCTTTAAGCCGCCGCTGTACCCGGCAGCCAGCAGAAAACAGACCAGGGCTTCCAGAGTGGTCAGGAGAGGAATTTTGCATCCCATCGCCTTGCCGTAATTGTAGGCCAAAGTTCCCACCAGGTAGATTCCCAGC
>CALXGR010000009.1 GCA_944387885.1 uncultured Clostridia bacterium | reverse complement strand
AGGGTCCGCATGGGAATCAGCTGGCCGTCTATCTGGAACCGCTCCCGGAAATCCACCACATAGGGGCTGATGGTCAATCCTGTTTTATACCCGGCACGGGTCAGGATATTGGCGGTGATGGCACAGACCGTTCCCTTGCCGTTGGTTCCCGCCACATGAATGAACTTGAGTTTTTCCTGGGGTTTCCCCAGCCGGTCCAGCAGAAGATCCATTCTCTGGGGACCTTCACCGCCGCCTCCCATCCGGGGAAGGCTTTGGAGTGCCTGTATAGTCTGGGCAGCTGTCATTGTTCCCGTTCCTCCTCAAATGCCTGAATTTCCTCTATGTTTTTGAAATGGGTCTTTTTGACTCCAAAGATGATTCGCTCCACTCCCCGGAGAAGGAGAAGCAGGAGTAATGCCAGCCCCATCCCGGCGCAGAGACCCAGACTGTCGATCCATACATCGGTGACCTGACTGGTCCGGCCTGCCATGTATTTCTGAAGGGTCTCATCCGTCAGAGCAGTGAGCAGCCCGATGAGGGCCGGCCAGCTGATATGTCGGATAAACCGGGATGTGTACACCCGAAGGCTGAGCATGAGAAAAAAGCCTTCCATGGCGTACTCCGCAAAGTGGGCCAGCTTTCTGATGTAAAAATGGGTAAGGTGGGGCAGCCCCAGCAAGGGGGCGATCTGGGAGTTATAGAATTCCATTACCTGCTGGCTGCGGTAACCGGAGACCTCCCCGATCTGTCCTGAGTTATAAAAAATGAATCCGATGGTCAAAACAGTGGCCAAGGTAAACAGGACCCGCAATACCCAAATCCAGGGGCCTGTTTTTTCCTTGTAGATGTACATATATTACTCCTTTCCCACCTGCCTTTTCCCGCCCCACAGTATACCACAGCTTTATGAAAAGAAAAAGTCTTTTCCCGCTTATGTTTATTGGGCGAGGTTTGCAAGTGTGTCTCCCGCAATGCGGTAGACGGTCCAGTCTGACATGGGCTCTGCCCCAAGGGACAGGTAAAATCCGATGCTTGGTTCATTCCAGTCAAGGCACCACCATTCCAGCCGTCCGCATTTCCGCTCCACCGCAAGGGAGGCCAGTTTCTTCAAAAGTGCCTTGCCGTAACCCTTTCCCCGGTACTCCGGTTTTACAAACAAATCTTCCAGGTAAATTCCCGCACGGCCCAGGAAGGTGGAAAAGTTATGGAAGAAGAGGGCGAATCCCACCTCTTTTTCCCCTTCCAGGGCAAAGATGACCTCCGCTTTCTGTTTATCAAAAATCCATTCCTCCAGGGTGGCCTGGTCCGCCACCACCTCCTGGAGCATCTTTTCATAGTCGGCCAGTTCCTTTATAAATTCCAGAATGAGGGGAGTGTCCTTCCGCTCTGCAAACCGGAAACCACATTCTTTCTCCATCTTAACGACCTCCTTATATTTACCTTCCCGGGCAGGGTATTTTCACAATGTTAATGCCCGAAAGAATATCTCTTCTCTGGATTTTACCACAAAATTCAGGGATTTTAAGGGGTCTCACACAAAACTTTCAAGGTTTTCATACCGGAAAAGGGTGAAATCTTAATGCGGTCTTAATACCTTTCTCAATACATTTATCCCCCTTTTAGATGAAATATGGATAATGGATATAAGAAAAATAGCACCATAATCATATTGAGGATATCATGTGGCAGTTTTTACATAGAAAAAATCGTTCTCCCTTCCAGGTCATCATCCTGGGATTCATGCTGGTGATTTTGCTGGGAAGCCTTCTTCTCATGCTTCCCATCTCCTCCCAGGACCGGGTGGTGACTCCCTTCCTGGATGCCCTGTTCACCTCCACCTCGGCGGTCTGCGTTACAGGGCTGGTGGTCCACGACACCGCCACCTACTGGTCCGGGTTTGGCCAGTTCATCATCATCCTGCTGATTCAGATCGGTGGTCTGGGCGTAGTCACGGTGGCCGGAGCCTTTGCCATTCTGTCCGGGCGGAAAATCGGCCTGATGCAGCGGAGCACCATGCAGGAGGCCATTGCCGCCCCCAGCGTTGGCGGTATCGTCCGGCTTACCGGGTTCATTCTGAAAACCGTGTTTGCGGTGGAATTGATCGGCGCCATCCTGCTTTACCCGGTCTTTTCCCAGGAGTTCGGATACCTGAAAGGAATCTGGTATTCCGTATTCCATTCTATTTCTGCTTTCTGCAACGCCGGATTTGACCTGATGGGTGTCAAAGCTCCCTTCTCTTCCCTGGTGGACTACGCAGGGAATCCCGTGGTTTCCATTGTCATTGCCCTTCTCATTGTGGTGGGCGGCATTGGCTTCCTGACCTGGGAAGACATTTACAGCCACCGGCTCCAGTTTTCCCGGTACAGAATGCAGACCAAGGTGATCCTCACCGTCACCGGGCTGCTCATTCTGATCCCTGCCCTGTATTTCTTCTTCTTTGAGTTTGGGACAGAACCTTTGGGCCGGAGAGCCCTGCTCTCCTTCTTCCAGTCGGTGACCCCCAGAACCGCCGGGTTCAACACCGCTGATCTGACCCTTCTCAGCGAGACCGGTCAGGCCATCATTCTGGTTCTTATGATCATCGGCGGTTCCCCCGGGTCCACTGCCGGCGGTATGAAGACCACCACCCTGGCCGTTCTGCTGGCCAACTCCCTGGCCGTCTTCCGGCGGCGGGAAAGTGCCAGCTTCTTCAACCGGAGAATTGCTGCCGAGGTGGTATCCCAGGCTTCCACCATTCTCATGATGTATATGGTCCTCTTCCTCACCGGAGGATTTATCATCAGCCGGGTGGAGGGGCTTCCCCTTCTCACCTGTCTTTTTGAAACCGCTTCCGCCATTGGCACGGTAGGCCTGAGCCTGGGCGTGACCCCCGGCCTGAGCACCGTTTCCCACCTGATTCTCATCGGTCTTATGTTCTTTGGTCGGGTGGGCGGACTTACCCTGATTTTCGCAGCTCTCTCCCGGTTCAAGGGCAATGTTTCCCGGCTGCCCCAGGAGAGAATCACCGTTGGTTAAACCAAAACTTTTTCAGGAGGAATTATGAAATCCATTTTGTTAATAGGTCTGGGCCGTTTTGGCCGTCACACCGCCATGAAGCTGAATGATCTGAATCACCAGGTTTTGGCGGTGGACAAGGATGAGGAGCGGGTAAACGCCGTGCTTCCCTATGTGACCAACGCCCAGATCGGGGACAGCACCAACGAGGAATTCCTCTCCTCTTTGGGAGTCCGGAATTTTGATGTCTGCATTGTAGCCATTGGCGACAACTTCCAGAGTTCCCTGGAGACCGCCTCCCTTCTCAAGGAGCTGGGCGCCCAGAAGGTGGTGGCCCGGGCCGCCCGGGATGTACAGGCCAAGTTCCTGCTCCGGAACGGCGCCGACGAGGTGGTATATCCGGAAAAGCAGATGGCTGTCTGGACCGCCATCCGGTACAGCTCCGACCATATTTTCGATTACATCTCCCTGGGGGACGACCACGCCATCTTCGAGGTGGAGCTGCCCCCCGACTGGGTAGGCAAGACCATCGGCCAGCTGGATGTCCGGAAGAGATTCCACATCAACATTATGGCCATCAAGAAGAACGGGAAGTTCTCTATGACCGTGATCACCCCGGACACCTGCCTGCCCGAAGGCTGCACCATCCTGGTCATGGGAGAGGAACACGATATTCAAAAGTGCTTCCGCATTTGATCCGGGGACTTCCCTTTCCCCGGTACTAAGGAGGGGTAAAGTATGGAAGATTTGATTTTTGTGGGCGGTTTTGCCTTTGCTGCTTTCCTGGGCTACCTGTTTATGGGCAAGCTGGACAACTATATGGAGGAGGAAGAGGAAGAAAAACGCTTTCCTTGCCGGTCTGCTTCCGAAAAGAAGGAGAAAAAGCCTCCCTTTCACTTTCTGAAAGTATGTCACCACAAGCCCTGACGGATTTTCAAGAGAGATTTTACATGGTATAATGGCTACAACCTAGCCATTATACTTTTTTATTTTATCCACTTGGAGAAGGGAGGCAGAGAGATGGAACAGGATGTGGTCCGGCCCGCCGGAAAAAAGGCGGGCACCCTGACTATTTTTGCCGGTTACTTTTCCGGTACCGGAAAAACCTACGCCATGCTCCGGGCCGCCCGGGAAGCCCGGGAGGAAGGGCTGGATGTGGTGATCGGGCTGGTGGAGGAAGACTGGCCCCGCACTGCGGCCCTGGCCCGGGAGTTTGAAACTCTCCCCTGCCGTCAGGTAGTACGGAGCGGCAAACCCTGCCGGGAGCTGGACCTGGATGCCTGTCTCCGGCGGGAACCTCAGCTGGTAATCATCGACCAGCTTTCCCACCGGAACGGGGAGGATTCCCGGCACATGCGCCGGTACCAGGACATTGAGGAACTGCTCAAGTCGGGGATGGATGTTTACACCACCCTGGACATCCAGCAGATCGAAAGCCTGCAGGACACGGTGGACGGGATTCTGGGCCAGCCCGGCCCGGAGCGGATTCCCGACCGGGTCTTTGACCGGGCAGGCCGGGTAGAGTTTGTAGACATTGAACCGGACCAACTGAGCCAGCGGTGGGCTGACCAGGACCGCCGTCTTCCGGTCACCCTTTCCCAGCTCAGCGCCCTGCGGGAGATGGGGCTGCGCCGGTGTGCCGACCGGGCCGGGATGTACCGAGAGGGGGAAAAATCCGGAGTATACCGGACCCGGGAACACATTCTGGTCTGTCTCTCCTCCGCCCCTTCCAACGGCACCATCATCCGGACCGCTGCCCGGATGGCCGCCGCCTTCCGGTGCAGCTTTACCGCCCTGTTTGTGGAGACCAAGGAATTCCAGGGTATGAGCGCTGCCAACAAGGAGCGGCTTCAGGCCAACATCCACCTGGCCCAGCAGCTGGGCGCCACGGTGGAGACCGTATACGGGGATGATGTAGCCTACCAAATCGCGGAATTTTCCCGTCTGGCCGGGGTGACCAAAATCGTCCTGGGCCGCAGCCTGATTCCCCGCCGGAATCTGATTCGGAAGTCTCCCCTGACCGAGCGGCTGATTGAATTGAGCCCCCAGCTGGACATCCACATCATTCCTGACACCGGAATGTCCAGCCGGCTCACCCCCGGGCGGGAGGAAGTTTCCAGTCTGTTCTCCCTCTCCCCGCTGGACCTGGCCAAAAGCATTCTGATTCTGCTGGGTGTCACCGGGATGGGCTTTCTCTTTTACGCCTTTGATTTCAGCGATGCCAACATCATCACCCTTTACATTCTGGGGGTCATGCTGATTTCGGTGTTTACCCGGGGTTCCATTTGCAGCCTTATGGGGTCCATTGCCAGCGTTCTGGCTTTCAACTTCTTCTTTACCCAGCCCCGGTTTTCCCTTCACGCATACGACCGGGACTATACAGTTACCTTCCTCATCATGTTCCTGGCCGCCCTTCTCACCGGTTCCCTGGCCTCCCGGCTGAAAAGTCTGGCCAAGCACTCCGCCCAGGTTGCCTGGCGGACCCGGCTTCTCTTTGAGACCAGCCAGAGCTTACAGCGGGCAGGGACCCGGCAGGAGATTCTTTCCACCACCGCAAAACAGCTGCTGAAGATTTTTCAGCGGGATATTCTGGCCTACGCCGTGGGCGGTGAAGGGCTGGAAGGTCCAGCCCTTTTCAGCATGGACCCGGGGCAGACCCGGGAGAATTACACCGTTCCCCGGGAGGTAGAGGCCGCCCAGTGGGCTGCCGCCAACCGGAAACGGGCGGGAGCCGGCACCCAGACCCTTTCCGATGCCCAGTGCACCTATTATGCTGTCTGGGCCGGGGACCGGGTGTACGGAGTGGTGGGAATCACTTCGGGGGAGAAGCCCCTGGATTCCTTTGAAAACAGCATTCTTCTCTCGGTTCTGGGTGAATGTGCCCTGGCCCTGGAAAACCGGTGGAACCTGGAGGAAAAGGAAGCTGCCGCCCTGCTGGCCAAAAACGAACAGCTTCGGGCCAACCTGCTCCGGTCCATCTCCCACGATCTGCGCACTCCCCTCACCTCCATTTCGGGGAATGCCAGCAACCTGCTTTCCAACGGGGCCCTCTTTGATGAAAAGACCAAGAACCAGATGTACTCCGACATTTACGAGGACTCCATCTGGCTCATTAACCTGGTGGAAAACCTGCTCTCGGTAAGCCGGTTGGAGGAGGGGCGGATGAACCTTCATCTTTCCACCGAACTGATGGACGATGTGGTGGGGGAAGCCCTGCGGCACATCAGCCGGAAGAGGGCCAATTACCAGATTCAGGTGGAGAACTCGGAGGAGTATCTCCTGGCCCGGATCGATGCCCGGCTCATTGTTCAGGTCATCATCAATCTGGTGGACAACGCCATCAAATACACTCCCCCCGGGTCCCGCATTTCCATAGGCTGGAAGCAGCAGGGACAGTTCATCGCCGTCTGGGTGGCGGACAACGGACCGGGGATTTCCGCCCAGGCCAAGCCCCATATCTTTGATATGTTCTATACTGCCGCCAACCAGATTGCCGACAGCCGCCGGAGTATGGGGCTGGGTCTGGCTCTCTGCAAATCCATTGTCAACGCCCATGGGGGCGAAATCTCGGTCGCTGACCAGAAGCCCCATGGTTCCATCTTTACATTTACGGTTCCCGCCGGGGAGGTAGAGCTGCATGAATAAACCCTTGATATTGGTGGTGGAGGACGATGTTCCCGTCCGGAACCTGATCACCACCACCCTGAAAGCCCACGATTACCGGTTCCTCACCGCCCCAAGCGGGGAGGCCGCCCTTCTGGAGGCATCCTCCCACAACCCCCAGATCATCCTTCTTGACCTGGGGCTTCCCGACATGGACGGGGTGGAAGTGATTGAGAAGGTCCGTTCCTGGTCCAACATGCCCATTATCGTCATCAGTGCCCGGAGCGAGGACACTGACAAAATCCAGGCCCTGGATGCCGGTGCGGACGACTATCTCACCAAGCCCTTCTCGGTGGAAGAGCTGCTGGCCCGGCTCCGGGTGACCCAGCGCCGGCTGGCCGCCGTTCCTCCCGGGGAGACCGCCAGCCAGTCTGTATTCACCAACGGGAAGCTGAAGGTGGACTATGCCGCCGGGTGTGCCTTCCTGGACGGGCAGGAACTTCACCTGACCCCCAGCGAGTACAAGCTGCTCTGTCTTCTCTGCAAGAATGTGGGGAAAGTGCTTACCCACACCTACATTACCCAGCAGATCTGGGGCCGCAGCTGGGACAACGATGTGGCCTCCCTTCGGGTGTTTATGGCCACCCTGCGGAAGAAGCTGGAAAAGGAACCCGGCTCCCCCCAATACATCCAGACCCACATTGGGGTGGGCTACCGGATGCTCCGGGTGGAGTAACATCCAAAAGAAAAAGCGGCATGGCGCCCTACATGAGGTGCCATGCCGCTTTTCTATTGTAAAGGTGCTTATTCCGCCAGAGGCAGAATGACCTGGGCTTTGAACAGGTCGCCGTCCACCGTCAGAAGGAGGTTTCCTCCCTGGAGAGCGGCCAGGCTCTTGGCAATATTCAGCCCCAAGCCGCTGCCCTCGGTACTCCGGCTGGTATCCCCCCGGACAAACCGCTCCATCAGTTCATCCGCAGAGATATTCAGGGGGTCCCGGGAGATGTTCTTGACGATAAGCCGGCCTTTTCCGTCGGCCTGCTCCGCCATCACATAGACACGGGTGCCGGGCAGGGCGTACTTGCAGGCATTTCCCAGCAGGTTATCAATGATACGCCAGGTGAGCCGTCCGTCTGCCTGGACCGCCAGGGCTTCGGGAGCATCCAGCACCACCGTAAGGCCTGCGGCCTCCATCCGTTCCTGGTATTCGCCCACCGCCTGTTCCAGCAGTTCCCGCAGCTCTACCCGGTCCAGATGGACCTCCATGTTCCCGGTGGAGGCCTTGCTGGCTTCCACCACATCCTCGGTGAGCTTTTTCAGCCGGGCAGCCTGCCGGGAAAGGACCTGGCAGTACTCTGCCGCCTTATCCTCCAGGGGTTCCTTCTCCAGAAGGTCAATGTAATTGATGATGGAGGTAAGGGGGGTCTTGATGTCGTGGCTCACGTTGGTGATAAGCTCGGTTTTCATCCGCTCGCTTTTCAGCCGCTGGGCCACCGCCCGTTCCATTCCCTGGCCGATCTCTCCCAGGTTCTGTGCGTGGCGGGCCAGGGAGGGAAGCATCCCGGTGGTGTCCATGGGCGGGAGGATCTCTCCTGCCGCCAGGGCTTTTCCGGCGGCTTCCAGCCGGGAGAGCTGCCCTGCAATAAGACAGGTAGCCACCACAATGACTCCATCCATCATCAGCAGCAACAGAAGGGGGAACAGGCCGTTCCAAAGTACATTCCAAATCAGAATAATCTGAAGTATCAGAAGTCCTCCTACCCCCAGTCCCCATCGCCAGGCCAGGGGCAGAGCGCCCACCGCCTGGACCAGGACCTTGCCGCACCAGCGCAGGGCTTTCCAGATGCCCCGGACCAACCAGCCGCAGAGGGTATTCCGGAAAGGCTGACCCTTTTTGAGCCGGGTGGCAAAGGAGAGGATAAAGGCCAGCACCAGCACGCAGGCCAGATAAATCGATCCGGTGCCGACTCCCAGGCAGATCCAGTATTCCTGGCTGGAAAAGCTGTAGTAGCCGGGGAAAACATTGAGGGGGACTGTGATAAGGCTGGCCACGCCCACCCCCAGGATTCCGGCGTACAGGTCCAGTGGAATCCGGTCCAGGGGATTGAGGCAGATCTCCTCCACCCCGGCCTTCCGGCCGCAGCCGTAGAGGCAGAGGATCAGGAAGACCAGGCATCCCGCCAGGCCAATGCCCAAAAAGACCAGGGAGGTGCTGGGCAGCCAGTAAAGCTGCTGCCATGTATTATATTCCCGGGCCAGTTCGTCATTGGCGGAAAAGTCCATGTCCACAAACTGTTCCACAAAGAAGGAGTCATACTTGGGTTCGGTCCAGGAGAGGGTCAGTTCCCCTGTCTCCTCGTCCAGGGTCTGGGTGGTGGCGAAGGCCCTTTCTCCCTGCTCATAGGTCACCTGATAGGTCCAGAACTGGCCATTGGAAAACTGCTCCATGAAATTGCTGGGGCTGTAATACCACTGGTCGTAATCGGAGCTGTAGAACACTCCTTCCCGCACTTCCAGGGGAACATATTCATAATTATTCAGGTAAAGGCCCTGGTCCTCATAGGAGTAGACCCAGCCCTCCCCTTTCAGCAGGTTCCGGTATTCCTCGTTCAGGACCTGGTCCGCCGGGATGACCTGGGTCTGGGTAGTCTGGCCCGTTGTCACGGTCATGGAGGTCCAGCCCACATACCGGGCTCCTTCCAGCAGTTCCCCGCCGATGTAGTCTACATTTTTCTGCCGAAGCTCCACCTTGCCCCCTGCACGGGCGTAAGCGGTGAAGTTGGTGGCCACCGGCTGTTCAAAGTTTTCATCGGCATAAATAATATACCGGTAATTGGTTTCTTCGCTGCTCAGGCTCCGGCGGGCAGATTCGCTGTCCTGCATACTGCCCTCATGATATTCCACCGCCAGGTCCGACATCTGTCCGCAAATGACGGAGCAGGAACGGCTTTCCAGGTAGCTGCCGGAGAACATTCCCCAGTCGTAGGCGATCAAGGCCCCCGCTGCCCCCATCACCGTCATGGCCCCGAAGGCCAGCAGCAACACCATGGACAGAATTTTCACCCATCCTCTGTGGGTAAAGGGAATGCGGGTCTTTTCTTCCATTTTCAGGTTCCTCCCAGTTTATACCCCTGACCCCAGACCACCTTGATGTACCGGGGATCAGAGGGATTTATCTCAATCTTCTCCCGCAGGTGCCGGATATGGACCGCCACGGCATTTTCGCTGCCGTAGGGCGCTTCCTGCCAGACCTGCCGGTAGATTTCTCTGGAGGAGAACACTTTGCCCGGATTTTTAATGAGAAGAAGAAGGATATTGTATTCAATGGGGGTGAGGGAGACCGGTTCCCCGTCCACCGACACCTCTTTCTTGTCGCTGTCCAGTACCAGCCCAGCCCACTGGAACTGATGTTCCGCCTGGGCCGGCAGTGCTCCCAGCCGGGTATACCGGCGAAGCTGGCTCCGGACCCGGGCCATCACCTCCACAGGGTTGAAGGGCTTGGTGATATAGTCGTCCGCTCCCACGTCCAGCCCCAGGACCTTGTCGCTGTCCTCGCTCTTGGCGGTGAGGAGAATAATGGGAATGTTGTATTCCTGCCGCAGTTTGACGGTGGCGCCGATTCCGTCCAGCCGGGGCATCATAATATCCATGAGGATCAGATGGATCTCATGGTTGCGGACCACTTCCAGGGCTTCCTCCCCATTGTAGGCTTCGTAAAGATTGTATCCCTCCGGGGAGAGATAAATCTTTAAGGCTGACACTATATCCTTTTCATCATCGCAGATCAAAATGTTGTACATTTGTGATTCCTCCAGTGTCTTTATTCTATCAACTTCCCCTTTAAGAAACTATGGGGGAAGGGTTTAAGATTTCCTTAACAGGCTCTTTTTTAAAGACCCGAAAAAAGCCGAACGGTTGCAGTTTCAGCCCAAAGCCAGGTCCATCATCATCATAACCACAAACCCGGTGAGAAATGCCAGGGTCCCGTCCGCCCGGCTGGAAGCGGAAGGTATCAGCTCCCGGGCGGTGACCCATATCATGGTCCCCGCCGCACCGCAGAGAAGCAGGGGCATCCATCCGGCCACTGCTCCCGCCAGCAGAGCCGCCAGCACACCGCCCACCGGCTCCACCAATCCGCTGGCCACGCCCCAGAAAAAGCTCTTTCCCCGGCCTGTTCCGCTCTGCCGCACCGGCAGGCTGACCGCAGCCCCCTCCGGGATATTCTGCAGTCCGATTCCCAGGGCCAGAGCAGCAGTGCCTGCCAGCTCTCCCCCGGTTTTGGCGGCCAGGGCAGCGGACAGGCCCACCACCATTCCTTCCGGCAGGTTATGGATGGCAATGGCCAGCACCACCCGGCCCCGGTGGCCCGGCTCCCAGACCAGGTATTCCCGGGTAAACCGGTCCACCCCCAGCACCAGCAGCGCGCCGCCGCCCACTCCCAGCCCTGCCACCAGCCAGCCGGAAGTCCCGGCCGTTTCCAGGGCAGGGAGAAGCAGGCTGAACAGGCTGGCCGCCATCATAACGCCGCCGGCAAACCCGTCCATACATCGTCTGCGCCGGGGACTTTCGCCCCCGCCCATGATAAAGACAGCCCCGGCCCCCAGCGCCGTACACAGGCAGGGAAAGGCTGTTGCCCCCAGGGCATAGAATACCCCTTCCATGACACCACTCCTCTCTTTTCCCTCAGACTATGCAGGGAAAAAAGAGGGTGTTCCGGAAGAAAAGAGGCTTACAGCCGGGTCTTGATCCAGTATTCTCCCATGCTCTGGCCCTTCTGGCCGGTGACTTCATGGGAAAGGTATTCTCCCAGTCCCGCCGCCTCAGGGTTCCAGGACAGGGCGGCGGATTCGGTGGGGAATTCCACCTCCGCATACCAGAATTCGGTGGGCCGTCCCTGGTCCACCTGGTTTACCTCCAAAGTCAGGCCGCCGGGCAGCGGATACCTCCACTGGGTCTTGGGAATAAGGGCAGCGGGCAGAATTTCCTCCAGCTCCCCGAACTGGGCCTGGGTCAGTTTCACCTCCACCTCCCGGCGGGAAAGGCCCCCCTCCCCTTTGATACAGAGAATATGATGGGTGTCGCCCCCTTCCAGGGCTTCCCGGCGAATCCGCACGGTGGGCCGGACGGTCAGGTACCCCTGGTCCATCCGGAACACGTTTTCCGCCTTTTCCAGAGGGGGAAGCCCCTCCACCAGCCATTTCCGCTCAATTTCCATTTTTCTTTCCTCCCCGGTTTTTCTTTTCATTGTGCCATCATCATGGTATAATGGTCGCAATACAGCCATTATACCTTTTTATTTTACCGCCCTTTTTCTTGCCCTTCCGGGGCAGACGAAAAGGACGGCGAATTATACCATCCAGCTGTCGCTTCCGGTATAATGGCCGTTACATCTTCTTTTTGAACCGTTCCCTGACAGAACGGTGGAAAAAGATGCGAAGCAAGTCTTTTGGTCCCTTTTCTTCCTTTGGGGAAGAGGGGCGGTGCATAAGCCTATAATATACCTCTATCATACTATTGTAAACGGAGCGTAAAAAATGAAAGCAGAGCGCGGATATCCCAGCTTTACCATTACCAAAAAAGGGGAAGCCAGCCTGACCGGCGGACATCCCTGGGTATATTTTGACGAAATCACCGGCCAGCCTGACCCCCTGCCCCAGCCCGGGGACCTGGTGGACGTGCTGAGCCAGAAGGGCCGGTGGCTGGGCACCGGATTTTACAGCCCCCAGAGCAAGATCCGGATCCGGGTGTTCAGCCGGAACGCCAACGACAAATTCGACAAAGCCTTCTGGGAGCGGCGGCTGGAATATGCCTGGGCTTACCGGAAACAGGTGATGGGCCCGGTGGACTGCCAGTGCTGCCGGGTGATTTTCGGGGAAGCGGACCAGTTTCCCGGCCTGACCGTGGACCGGTTCGGTCCCATTCTGGTGACCCAGACCCTGAGTGTGGGGATGGAGGTGCTCAAGCCTCTGCTCTTTCCCCTTCTGGTGGAGGTGCTCCGCCGGGACGGCCAGACCATCACCGGCCTTTATGAGCGGAACGATGTGGCCCTCCGGGAAAAGGAAGGGCTGACCCAGTACAAGGGCTGGTTTGACCTGCCCGGGGAACAGCACCCTCAGTCTACCCAGACCACCATCCGGGAGAACGGAGTGGAATATCTGGTGGATTTTGAAAACGGCCAGAAGACCGGCTTTTTCCTGGACCAGAAATACAACCGCCTGGCCGTAGCCAGGCTGGCCGCCGGCCGCCGGGTGCTGGACTGCTTTACCCATACCGGCAGCTTTGCCCTCAACGCCGCCATGGGGGGCGCCGCCCATGTGACGGCGGTGGACGTAAGCCAGAGCGCCGTGGAGATGGCCCGGGCCAACGCCCTCCGGAACAGGCTGGAGGACCGGATGGACTTTGTCTGTTCCGACGTGTTCGACCTTCTCCCCCGGCTGGAAGCCCAGGGACATCCCTACGACTTTATTATCCTGGACCCGCCCGCCTTTACCAAAGCCCGGCGGACTGCCCAGAACGCCATGCGGGGATACAAAGAGATCAACTACCGGGCCATGAAGCTGCTGCCCCGGGGCGGATATCTGGCCACCGCCAGCTGCAGCCATTTTGCCACCGAGGAGATGTTCATCAAAATGCTCCGGTCCGCCGCCCATGACACCGGCCGCCAGCTGCGGCAGATCGAGGTGCGCCAGCAGGCCCCCGACCATCCCATCCTCTGGGGAGTGGAGGAAACCAATTATCTGAAGTTTTTCCTTTTCCAGGTCATCTAAAATTCAAGTCAAAATTTCCTCGCAATTTTGGCAGTTTGCCCATTGAAATCCCGGCGGCAAATCCCTTATAATAAACGCATAGAGCAGCAAAGGTGCTGTGGGTCTTTTTTTCCCACAGCGCCTTTTTTGTTGGACCCACATGGATAGAGGGGTGGGTTTTCATAGATCCGCTGCAAAAAAACAGTAAAGGAGCTTACGATTATGGCAGCAAATGTCATGGAGATCTACGGCAGCAAAGTGTTCAACGAGCACGTTATGAAGGAACGTCTGCCCAGCGCCACCTACAAGAGCATCAAGGCAACTTTGGAAAAGGGCGAGCCCCTGGACCTGGAGATCGCCAACGTGGTGGCCAGTGTCATGAAGCGGTGGGCCATGGAGCAGGGTGCCACCCATTACACCCACTGGTTCCAGCCCCTCACCGGCATCACCAGTGAGAAGCATGACGGCTTCGTAAGCCCCATGCCCGACGGCACCGCCATTATGGAGTTCAGCGGCAAGGAGCTGATCAAGGGCGAGCCTGACGCTTCCAGCTTCCCCAACGGCGGCCTGCGCGCCACCTGCGAGGCCCGGGGCTACACCGCCTGGGACCCCACCAGCTACGCCTTTGTCAAGGACGATGTTCTCTGCATCCCCACTGCTTTCTGCAGCTACACCGGCGAAGCCCTGGATAAAAAGACTCCCCTTCTCCGGAGCATGGATGCCATCAGCCAGCAAGCCTGTCGTATCCTCAAACTCTTCGGCAAGGACGTGGAGCGGGTCACCACCACCGTGGGTCCCGAGCAGGAGTACTTCCTCATCCGGAAAGAGGACTACGAAGCCCGTGAGGACCTGATCCTCACCGGCCGGACCCTCTTCGGCGCACCTTCCGCCAAGGGTCAGGAGCTGGAGGAGCATTACTTCGGCTCCCTCCGTCCCATCGTTTCCGAATATATGAAGGACCTGGATGACGAGCTGTGGAAGCTGGGCATCAGCGCCAAGACCAAGCACAATGAGGTGGCTCCCTGCCAGCACGAACTGGCCCCCATCTACGATGCCTCCAACATTGCCGCCGACCACAACCTGCTGACCATGGAGATCATGAAAAAGACCGCCGAGAAGCACGGCCTGGTCTGCCTGCTCCACGAGAAACCCTTCGAGGGGGTCAACGGCAGCGGCAAGCATGACAACTGGTCTATTTCCGCTCCCGGCATGAACCTGCTGGACCCCGGCAAGACCCCCATGGAAAACCTGCAGTTCCTTATCTTCCTGGCCGCCGTCATCAAGGCTGTGGACGAGTATCAGGACCTGCTCCGGATCAGTGTCGCTTCTGCCGGCAACGATCACCGTCTGGGCGCCAACGAGGCTCCTCCCGCCATCATCAGCATGTTTGTAGGCGACGAGCTGAGCGCCATCATCGACGCCATTGCCGATGACCATGAGTACAACGCTCCCGCCAAGGCCAAGATCGACCTGGGCACCGCCGTCCTTCCCAAGTTCAGCAAGGACACCACTGACCGGAACCGGACTTCCCCCTTTGCCTTCACCGGCAACAAGTTTGAGTTCCGTATGCCCGGTTCTTCCATGAACATCTCCGATGCCAACACCGTTCTCAACACCGCTGTAGCCAAGGAGCTGAAGGGTTACGCTGACGAGCTGGAGAAGGCCGAAGATTTCGACAAGGCTGTCATCGCCCTGGTCCGCCGCACCCTGCGGGACCACAAGCGGATCATCTTCAACGGCAACGGCTACGGCGACGAATGGCCCATTGAAGCCGAGAAGCGGGGTCTGTTCAACCTGAAGAGCACCGTGGATGCCCTGCCCTGCATGATCAGCCCCAAGAACATTGCTCTCTTCTCTGAGTTCGGTGTTATGAGCGAGGCCGAAGTCCACAGCCGGTACGAGGTGGAATTGGAGCATTACAGCAAGCTGCTCCACATTGAAGCCATGACCATGCTGGAGATGGCCCGCAAGCAGCTGCTTCCCGCCGTGAACTCCTACATGGCTGAAGTGGCCGGCAGCGCCGCCACCAAGCTGTCTGTCAGCGAGAAGATCAGTGTCCGGTCCGAGACCAAGACCCTGGAGGCTCTCAGTGCCCAGGCCGACGCCATGAGCGATGGTGTGGATGCCCTGGAGGCCGCTGTGGCCAAGGCCGAGGCCTGCTCCGACAGCCTGGCCACCGCCCGGTGCTACCATGACGAAGTTATCCCCGCCATGGGGACCCTGCGTGCCGCCGCCGACAAGGCCGAGACCCTCTGCAGCGAGGAGATCTGGCCTCTGCCCAGCTACAGCCGGATGCTCTACTACGTTTGATCTTTTCTTTGCCGCCCCCGCCAGGGGGCGGCAGTTCTTTTTTGGCTTTTTATTGACATTCCCGCCCCGGTTTTGTATAATACAAATCAGTGAACAAAGGCGTTCCGTCCGGGGAGATTCTGTCCCCTGACGGAGCGCCCTTTTTATTTTTCCAGAAAATCACCGGAGGTACTGTTATGACTACCTTTCAGGAAATACTGAATTTCGTAGAGGACAACGATGTAAAATTCGTTCGTCTGGCCTTCTGCGATATTTTCGGCACCCAGAAGAACATTGCGGTCTTTGCGGATGAGCTGCCCCAGATTTTTGAACAGGGCATCTGCATTGACGGCAGCAGTGTGCCCGGGTTTATGAATGTGGAGGAAAGCGATCTGGTCCTCTGGCCTGACCCCTCCACCGTTTCCATCCTGCCTTGGCGGCCCACCGAAGGCCGGGTCATGCGGATGTTCTGTGATATCCGCCGTCCCAACGGGGAGGAGTTTGAGGGAAACTGCCGGGGATATCTGAAACGGGTGGTGGACCGGCTGGCCCAGCGAGGACTGACCTGCAACATCGGAACCGAGTGCGAGTTTTACTTGTTCCGGCTGGACGACAGCGGCAATCCCACCCGGATCCCCATGGACCGGGGCGGATATTTTGACATTGCCCCCCTGGACAAGGGAGAAAATATCCGCCGGGAGATCTGCTTTGCTTTGTCCGACATGGGGCTGCATCCCCAGCACAGCCATCACGAAAGCGGCTTTGGGCAGAACGAGGTGGATTTCCGGTATGCCCCCGCCCTGGAAGCGGCGGACAACCTTATCACCTTCAAAAGTGTGGTAAAGTCCATTGCCCAGCGGAACGGCCTGTATGCCAGCTTTATGCCCAAGCCCCTGCCCACCCAGGCAGGAAGCGGGCTTCACATCAACCTTTCCCTTCAGAACGCCCAGGGGGAAAACCTGTTTGCCCAGGAGATCACTTCCGATTCGCCTGCAGGACATTTCATGGCAGGCGTCATGAAGCACGCCCGGGAGCTGACCTGCTTTTTCAATCCCACTCCCAACAGTTATGCCCGGTTCGGCAGTTATGAGGCTCCCCAGTATGTGAGCTGGAGCCGCCAGAACCGGAGCCCCATGATTCGTATCCCCACCGCCCAGGGCAGTGAGTGCCGGATGGAGCTGAGAAGTCCCGATCCCACCTGCAACCCTTATCTGGCCATGGGCCTTATGCTGGCCGCCGGGATGGAGGGTCTGGACCAGGGGCTTCCCCTGCCCCAGCCGGTAAACCGGAATCTGTTCCTGAAAAGTCAGGCCCAGGGCATCGAGCAGCTGCCCGGCAGTCTGCCCGAGGCCATTGCCCTGGCCAACCAGAGCGAGCTGGTGGCCCGGGAACTGCCTGACCTGATGGCCGCCAAGTATTTCCAGCGGCTGAGCCAGGAGTGCATCCAGCTCCGCCAGGCACCGGACCCCCAGGCTTTGGAGCGGGAACGGTATTTTGAAGTGTTGTAATCGTCTTTTCCCGGCACAAACTACTCTGGAAAGGAGGATGGTCCATGGGACGGGCCTTGATCGTTTCAGCAGGCACCAACAGCAACGAATATCTGGCCCGGCAGATGACTGCCCTGGGCTATCCCCGGCCGGTGATGGCCGCCAGCGGCAGCGAAGCCCGGCGGCTTTTGACCGATTCCGGTTTTGATTTGATTGTCATCAACGCACCCCTGCCCGATGAGTTCGGCCATGAGCTGGGAATCTTCGGGGTGGAGCATTCCCTGGCCGGGGTTCTTCTTCTGGCCAAGGGAGAAACCGCCGCCCAGATGGGAGACCGGGTGGAGGAGTACGGGGTGCTGGTATTGTCCAAGCCTTTCAGCGTCTCCCAGTTCCATCAGGCAGTGCGGATGGCCAAAGCCTGCCATCAGCGGCTGCTGCTGTTGGAGGAGAAAAACCATGCCCTGCAGGAAAAGATGGCCCAGATCCGTCTGGTGGACCGGGCCAAGTGTTTCCTGATCCAGCACCGGGCCATGACCGAGGAGGACGCCCACCGGCTGATTGAAAAGAGGGCCATGGATACCCGTACCAACCGGGGCGAGGTGGCCCGGCAGATTTTGGAGGGACAGTGGGTCCCCCAGGGGGAGGAAAGATAATATGTCTGTGAAGTATGTTTTTGTGACCGGAGGGGTGGTCAGCGGTTTGGGAAAAGGCATCACCGCCGCCAGCCTGGGACGGCTTCTCAAGGCCCGGGGACTGAAAGTCACCGCCCAGAAGCTGGACCCTTACATCAACGTGGACCCGGGGACCATGAGTCCCCTCCAGCACGGAGAAGTGTTCGTCACCGAGGACGGGGCGGAGACCGACCTGGACCTGGGCCACTACGAGCGGTTCATTGACGAGGACCTGAACAAATATTCCAATCTGACCACCGGCAAGGTGTACTGGAATGTGCTGAACAAGGAACGGCAGGGCGCTTACCTGGGCCAGACCGTTCAGATCATTCCCCACATCACCAACGAAATCAAAAGTTTTATCTACAATGTAGGCAAAACCAGCGGGGCGGATGTGGTCATTACCGAAATCGGAGGTACCACCGGCGACATTGAAAGCCAGCCTTTCCTGGAAGCCATCCGGCAGGTGGGCCTGGAGCAGGGCCGGGAAAACTGCTGTTACATCCATGTGGTGCTGGTCCCCTACATTCAGGGCAGCAACGAGCACAAGTCCAAGCCTGCCCAGCACTCGGTCAGGGAATTGCAGGGGATGGGAATCCATCCCAATGTCATTGTCCTGCGGGCGGACCAGGAGATGGACCCCAGCATCGTCCAGAAAGTAAGCCTTTTCTGCAACGTGCCCCCGGACTGTGTTATCTCCAACCTGACCCTGGGCAGTCTTTATGAATGCCCCATTATGCTGGAAAAGGAGGGTCTGGGCCGGGTGGTCTGCCGCCAGCTGGGCCTGGAAGTCCCCCCTCCCGACCTGACCGAGTGGACCGCCATGCTGGCCCGGATGAAAGGCCGGACCCGGACCACCACCGTGGCTTTGGTGGGAAAGTATGTGAAGCTCCACGACGCCTATCTTTCGGTGATGGAAAGCCTTTACCATGCAGGGTTTGAGAACGGCAGCCAGGTAAAAATCAAATGGGTGGAGAGCGAGGACCTTACCGACCAGGAGGCCTGCGCCGCCGCCTTCCAGGACTGCGATGGTGTGATTCTTCCCGGCGGGTTCGGTGACCGGGGCATCGAGGGAATGATTCAGGCCGCCCGGTATTGTCGGGAAACCGGCCTTCCTTATTTTGGCATCTGCCTGGGAATGCAGGTGATGGTGATGGAATTTGCCCGGGGCGTGCTGGGCTATGCCGATGCCACCAGCCGGGAGTTTGACCCGGACAGTCCACACTGTGTCATTGACCTGATGCCCGACCAGCAGGGGAACATTCCCAAGGGCGGCACCATGCGGCTGGGCAGATACCCCTGCCAGATTCAGGCCGGCACCCGGATGGCCCGGGCCTACCAGACCCTCTCCATCGGAGAGCGGCACCGGCACCGGTATGAATTCAACAACCAGTACCGGCAGGAGATGGAGGAAAAGGGCCTGGTCATCAGCGGCACCAGCCCGGACGGACGGCTGGTGGAAGCGGTGGAACTGCCCGGGCGGCCCTTCCATGTAGGGGTCCAGTATCACCCGGAATTCAAGAGCCGGCCCAACCGGAGCCATCCTTTGTTCCGGGCCTTTATCGGAGCCTGTCTCCAGCACAGGGAAGAGAAATAATAAAAAACGCCAGACCAGGGAGTAACTCTTGGTCTGGCGTTTTTGTTTCATCCGTTCCGGATAACAGCCGCTGTTTTCTTATGTTTTCCCCGCCAAGGCGGGGCCTTTGTGTTTTCAGGAAACTTTAGCGGGGGTCCGGTCTTCCAGGGAGAGCATGGAGCAGTAGAGGTTCTCGTACTCGCTCCGGTATCGGGCGAACCGCTGGGGGGCGCCCCGGTGAAGTTCCCGCTTCATCCGGTGCATATCCAGGTCCTCATACCCGTATTCCCATCCCAGGATTCGGGCCGCTATATTGCTGCAATGGTCGCTGATCCGCTCCAGCTGGGTCACTGCATCCAGATATTGGATACCCGCCCGAATCTCACACTTGCCTTCCTTAAGCCGGTTGATATGGTCGGTGCGGAGGGTCTCGCAGAGCTGGTCCACCACATCCTCCAGGGGTTCCAGGTGGTATGTGGCCTCCAGGTCGTTGTCCCGGAAAGCCTTGGCAGCCAGATTGATGGCCTCGCTCACCGCCGCCACCAGAACGCTCAGTTCCTGGCGGGCAGTCTCGGTAAAGGCCAGGTCCCGCTCCCACATGGTACGGCCGATCTCCATCAGGTTGATGGAGTAATCCCCGATCCGTTCAAACTCGGTAATAAAACTGAACAGCTGGTTGGTCTGCTGGACCTCCCGTTCATTGAGCTGCTGTTCATTGATTTTGACCAGATAGTTGCTGATGGATACCTCCATCTTGTCGATCAGGTCCTCCCGGCGGGCAATCTCCCCTGCGGTTTCCGGGTTATAGGTTTGCAGGTCCTGGGTGCAGAGATGGAAATTCCGTCCTGCCCGCTGGGCCATCTTGGCCACGGCGCTCCGAGCCTGCTGGATGGCCACCGCCGGGCTTTTGAAAAGCCGTTCATCCAGCACCGGCAGGTCCATGTCCTGCATTTCCCCGGACCGGTCCTTAACGGTTTTTTCCGCCAGTTTCAGAAGCCCACCGCTGAAAGGCAGCAGGAAAAGCACTGCAATGATACTGGAAAAGCTGTGGACATTGGCTATGCTGCCTTTGTTCATAACGCTGTCCCAGAAGGGCAGCCCCACAAAATAGTTGGTGGTGCAGACCACCACCAGCATAATGGTGCTGCCGATCAGATTAAAGTAGAGGTGGATAAAAGCAGCCCGCTTGGCATCCTTGGAGGCCCCGGTGGAGGCGATAAGAGGGGTAAAGGCGGTGCCGATGTGGGTGCCCATAATGATGGGGAAACTGCTTCCCCAGGTGACCAGCCCGGTGCTGGTCAGCGCCTGGAGCAGGCCCACGCTGGCGCTGGAACTCTGGATGGCCACAGTGGCCAGCACCCCGGCCAGGCATCCCAGCAGAGGATTTTCCATGCTGGTAAAGGCGGCCATAAAGAGCTGGCTGTCCTTGAGGGGAGCCACTGCCGTATCCATGGCGGACATGCCGGTGAACAGGATTCCGAATCCCATCATGATCTGGCCGATGTTCTTCTGGCTGGGCTTTTTGAAGAACACAAAGAGGACTGCGCCGATAAAGGCCACAATGGGGCTGAAGGTGGTGGGTTTCAGGAGGGTGAGGAGCAGACTGTCACCGCTGATATCCGCCATCCGGATGATCTGCCCCGTAATGGTGGTGCCGATGTTGGTGCCCATGATCACCCCAACCGCCTGGGGCAGGGCCATGATTCCGGAGTTGACCAGGCCCACCACAATTACAATGGTGCCGGCGCTGGACTGGATGATAGCGGTAATGAATGCGCCCAGTAAAACGCCCCGAAGGACGCTGCTGGTAAGTTTCTGGAGGATGGACTGCATTTTTCCACCCGCCACCTTTTCCAGGCCGGTGCCCATAATGGACATGCCGTACAGGAACAGGCCGATTCCTCCCAGCAGGGTAATCACATCGAACAGGGTCATGGAAGTATTTCCTCCCTTCCTTGGTGGGACGGTCTATGGTATGGAGGAAATTCCCCCAAATTTCGGACAAAAAAAGTGGTATAACAGCCACTCAAGGGCTATTATACCAAAGTTTTTGCCGGTTGACAAACCATTATTTTATATTTTCTTTACTTTAATTTTATTTTTCTGCCTTATTTTTTACAATTGTTTTTCTCAGCCTGCCATCTCTTCCATGGCTTCCCGGGCGGTATCAGCGCTGAACCAGAACTCCCCGCCCTGGTACACCTCCACATGACCGGCTACATAACGGATCTCTACATTCATGGTCCTTACCTCCTGTACCAATGTTTCGGGTTTCTTTCCATGGCTAAAGAATACCCGATTTAAAGTACTATAATAAGGACTTTTTCTCTTTTGCAAAAAAATGCCCGGACCGGAAAAACCGGGCCGGGCAAAGGTTATTTCTGGTTCTGAGTCAAGGGAAGCGGAGACTTTTTCTCATTTTTATAAAAGTATTCCAGAATGGCCTGACGGCGGACCATTCCAATAAAAATCTGCCGGTCGTCCACCACCGGTACAAAGTTCTGGGTCACCGCCGCAGCCAGCAGGTCGTTCATGCTGGTGGTAACGGGGACCGCCTTGTAGTCACGCAGACGGGTGAAGGAGGAAATGGGGGTATCCTCACACTTGGACATATCCATTCCCGCTGTGTTTTTGATTCCCCAGAGAAGGTCTCCTTCGCTGATACTTCCCACATACTCCCCGGTCCGCTTGATGACGGGGATGGTGGCATACCGGTGCCGGCCCCATTTTTCCAGGGCCTGGCGGAGGGTGGAATCCTCATAAATGTAAGCAATATCCTGTTTGGGGGTCATGAAGAATAGGATGTTCATTCCCTGTATTCGCCTCCTGTTCCTAATTCCATTATACCTGTTCCCCCAAAGGATTGTGTGACGGCAATGTTAAATTTTCGTGGCAGGCGGTTTTCAGGGACTGGAGATACCCGGCATCCATTCCGATCTGATGAAGGTGAAGGATACATTCCTGGGGAGGGATCTTCATTCCCTCGCTGATCCACTGGACCAGCGCCCCTGCAAAACCGTAGCTGAAAAACCGGGCCGCAAACCGCAGCCGCCGGGCCACGGCGGGAGAAACCTGGTCCTCCCCCACCAGCACCCGGAGCAGCTGGCTTTCCAGCAGGGTGCTGTACTGGTGGAAAAACAGCTGGCTCTCCCCGCTGACCACCCGGGTATAAAACCGTTCCTGCCGGCGGATATGCTCCAGCAGGTTCAGGGTGTAGATCTGCCACTGTTCCAGGCCGGGGCAGGGGTTGAGGCAGGTTTCCAGGTCCTGCCGGATCATCCATTCCAGCAGGGCGTACTTGTCTTTAAAATGGTAGTAAAAGCTCTGCCGCCCTATGCCGCATGCCTCTGCAATATCTCCTACGGTGATTTTATCCATGCTGCTGTGGTTGAGCAGTCCCTTGAGGGCCAGTGCCAGCCGTGCCTTGGTAGGTTTTTGTTCCATCATTCCTGGTCCTTTTCCTTTCTGGTCTCTCCCCCGCCGGGAAAGACCGCTCCTGGAGTTTATTCTAACATAATTTTCATCTCTTCAAAAGAAGTTTTTTCTATCTTTCCCGAAAAATGAAAACTCATTTTTCGCCCAAATTCCTGTAAATTTTTTCTGTACAATCTTGTCCTGACTGTGTATAATAGATATTGGTAAATTAGGGTAGAGTGTTTCGTGTACAAAACATCGCTTTACAGAAAGGAGCCCGCCATGATTACCACCATCAATCCGCTGGGCAGCATCAGCCTGTCCAACGACTATTTTGCCTGCCTGGCCGCTCAGGCCGCTCAGAGCTGCTATGGAGTGGCTGCCCTCACCTCTTTGGGTGCCGGGGAAGATATCAAGAGCTTCATCCTTCGGGGCAACCAGAAGAACAAGGGTGTCCGGGTCACTGAGGAAGACGGCAAGCTGGTGATTGAGCTGCATATTATGGTTGGCTACGGACTGAACATCCAGTCCATTGTGGCCAGCATCACCCACCGGGTGCGCCATACCGTCGAGCGTGCCACCGGGCTGAAGGTTGCCCGTATCAACGTCTGCGTGGACGATATTTTAAGCGACGAATAATCCCCCCAGGGGACCAGGAGGAGTTTGTTAAAAATGATTACCGGTAAAATTCTGCGGGACGCCATTCTGTCCGGCGCAAATAATATCAACAATCAGCGTTCCCGGGTGGACGAGCTGAACGTATTCCCTGTTCCTGACGGAGACACCGGCACCAACATGGGAATGACCATTGGTGCCGCCATTCCCGAGCTGTCCGCCATGGGAGATGACTGCACTGTAGAGGAAGCCGCCAAGGCTGCCGCCAGTGCCATGCTCCGGGGCGCCCGGGGCAACTCCGGCGTTATCACCAGCCTTCTGTTCCGGGGCTTCAGCAAGGCCCTGAAGGAGAAGCGCACCGCCTCTGCTGCCGACCTGGTGGCCGCCCTCCAGATGGGCGTGGAAGGCGCTTACAAGGCTGTTATGAAACCCACCGAAGGCACCATGCTCACCGTAGCCCGGGTAGCCAGTGAGGAAGCCGCCAAGTGCGATGCCCAGGAAGTTCCCGCTCTGTGGGAAGTGGTCATGACCGCCGGTCAGGCTGCTCTGGACAATACCCCCAACCAGCTCCCCGTTCTGAAAAAGGCCGGGGTAGTGGATGCCGGCGGACAGGGCCTTATGGTGATTTTCCAGGGCATGCAGCAGGTCTTCAACGGGGGCGAGATGGTTCAGCCTCAGGAGCCTGTGACCAAGAAGCCCGGCACCGACAAAGCTGGCAAGGGCGTCTTTACCGACGACCTGATGAAGGTAGAGGACATCACCAACGGCTACTGCACCCAGTTCCTGGTAAACAAGGGTGAGAACGCCAGCGCCGAGAAGCTCCGTGCCTTTGCCGAGAGCAACGGCGACAGCGTGGTCTGCATTGAGGACGACGACGTCATCAACCTGCATGTTCATACCTCCGACCCCGGCGTTATCCTGTCCGAGGCCATCAAGCACGGCTACCTGACCAACTTCAAGATCGAGAACATGCACGAGCAGTTCCTGGCCCGCCAGGCCCAGGGCAAGGGTCTGGAGAAGCAGAAGGCCGCTGAGGAAGCCCCCCAGCAGAGCGAGTTTGTCTACGCCGCCGTGGATGACAGCATGCCCTACGGCTTTGTGGCTGTGGCTGCCGGCGAGGGCCTGAAGAATGTATTCATGGACCTGGGCGCCAACGCTGTGGTCAGCGGCGGTCAGACCATGAACCCCAGCACCCAGGACATTCTGGCTGCCGTTCAGAGCGTGCCTGCCAAGACCGTCTTTGTGCTGCCCAACAACAAAAACATTATTATGGCTGCCGAGCAGGCTCAGAAGCTGGCTGACCGTGCCGTGGTGGTTCTGCCCACCCGCACCGTGCCCCAGGGCATTACCGCCATGCTGAACTTTGACCCCGATTCCGCCGCCGACGCCAATGCCATTGCCATGATGCAGGCCGCCGACCGGGTCAGCACCGGTCTGGTCACCTTTGCCGCCCGGGACAGCGATTTCGACGGCAAGAAGATCAAGAAGGGCGAAATCATGGCCCTGGAGAACGGAAAAATTGTCAGCGTAGGCACCGACATTACCAAGGTCACCTACCGTCTGGCCCGGAGCATGAAAAAGAAGGATACCCAGTTCATCACCGTTATTTCCGGCTGCGATGTGTCCGCCGAGGATGCAGAGCGGACCACCGACCTGGTTCGGAGCAAGGTAGGCGGGGATGTGGAGGTAAGCCACATTGTGGGCGGTCAGCCGGTTTACTACTACATGATCAGTGTAGAGTAATCCTTATTCCGCACCAAGAAGTGAAAATCCGCCCTGACGGGGAACCGTCAGGGCGATTCTCTTAAAAGCACCGCTTTAGGGAAAGGAGGTCACCCATGGACCAGGAACTGAATACCGACATCCAGTTTATCAAGGGAGTGGGGCCCAAGCTGGGGGAAAAATTTGCCCGGCTGGGAATCCGCACTGTGGGCGACCTGCTGGACCACTACCCCCGGAAGTACATTGATTACACCCAGGCCTATCCCATCTCCCAGGCTCCCTTTGACATAGACTGCTGTGTCAAGGCAGAGCTGGAAAAGGTGGAGCCTGCCCGCCGGATACCCGGAGGACGGACTCTCCAGAAGGCTCTGGCCCGGGATGACTGGGGTTTTCTCACCATCACCTGGTTCAACAATCCTTACGCTGCCAAAAAACTGGTGCCGGGGGAAACCTATTTCTTCGAGGGCCGGTTCGGCGGGAACCTTACCCGCCGGGAGGTCATCAATCCCCTTATCCGCACCCAGGAGGAGGTGGACCGTCAGCCTCTGGTTGCAGTCTATCCCGCCACCGAGGGCCTGCCCAGCAGCGTCATCGGCCGGTGTGTGGGCCGGGTGCTTCCCCTGGCGGACACCCTGGTGGACCCCCTGCCCGAGGAAATGCGGCAGCGGTTCCGGCTGCCCGAAAAGTCCTGGGCGGTCCGGGCCATCCATGCTCCCACCCAGCCCCAGGATGTGGCCCAGGCCCGCCGGCGGCTGATTTACGAGGAACTGCTCACCCTCCAGCTGGGGATTTTCCTCATGCGGGGCCGGAGCAGCAAAGCTACCGGCGCCCCCATGATTGGGTACAATCCTGCCCCCTTCTGGGAGAGCCTGCCCTTCTCCCCCACCCAGGCCCAACGCCGGGCCGCCGGGGAGATTTTCGGGGACATGACCGGCCGTCCTCCCATGAACCGGCTGCTCCAGGGAGATGTGGGCAGCGGCAAGACCCTGGTGGCCGCCGCAGCCGTCTGGCTGGCAGCCCGGAACGGGTACCAGTCCACCCTGATGGCTCCCACCGAGATTCTGGCCCGGCAGCACGCCGAGACCCTGGACAAGCTGCTGGCCCCCTTTGGAATCGCAGTGGTCCTCCTGACCGGAGGAATGAAAGCCGCCGAAAAGCGGAACGCCCTGGCCGCCATTGCCGACGGACGGGCCGGGCTGGTGGTGGGGACCCATGCGGTCATCTCGGACAAGGTGACCTTTTCCAAGCTGGGGCTGGCCGTGGTGGACGAGCAGCACCGGTTCGGGGTACGGCAGCGGAATCTGCTGGCAGACAAGGCCCATCAGCCTCATCTGCTGGTCATGAGTGCTACCCCCATTCCCCGGACCCTGGGGCTTCTCCTGTACGGAGACTTGGACATCAGCATCCTGGACCAGCTGCCCCCGGGGAGAAAGCCGGTAAAGACCTGGTTCATCACCGGGCAGAAGCGGCGGGACCTGTTCGGTTTCCTGGACAAGCAAATTGCCGCCGGGCATCAGGCCTACATTGTCTGCCCTGCCATTGAGGAGAATCAGCAGGACGAGAACCTCCAGGCGGTGACCACTTACCTGGAGGAGGTGGCCCGTCCCCTGCTTCCCCACCGCCGCATCGGCCTGATGCACGGGAAACTGAAACCCCAGGAAAAGGCCGCCGTCATGGAGGAGTTCAAGGAGGGAAAGCTGGACATTCTGGTCTCCACCACCGTCATCGAGGTGGGGGTGGATGTGCCCAACGCCACCGTCATGGTGATTGAGAATGCGGAGCGGTTCGGCCTTTCCGCCCTCCACCAGCTGCGGGGCCGGGTAGGCCGGGGCAGCGCCGCCGCCTGCTGCATCCTCATCAGCGATAACCAGAACGACTCTGTGCGGCAGCGGCTTCACTTCCTTTGCCAAACCCCTGACGGCTTTGCAGTAGCCCGGTATGACCTGGAGACCCGAGGTCCCGGAGACTTTTTCGGGAGCGCCCAGCACGGACTGCCCAGTCTCCATATTGCGGACCTGGCCACCGATACCCGGGTCCTTTCCGCCGCCCAGTCCGAAGCCAAACAGATTCTGGAGGAGGACCCCCGGCTGGCACTTCCCCAGCACCAGGGTCTGGCCGACCAGGTCGAACGGCTTTTTGAGTCGGTAGGCCCCCTGAACTAGGGCATAATTTTCCTTTCACTGCCCTATTCTTAGGATAAGGAAATCTTGAAAAAATCCTTATCTTTGCTATAATGGTACTAACCTGTCAAGACACCCGGCCCCGGAGGGCCGAAAGGGATATTCTATGAAGAAAATCTGCTCTGTATTTTTAGTCCTGGTGATCCTGGTAGGGGCTGCCCTCCTCCCTGCGGGGGCGGTGGGCTACACCCCCAGCTTTGAGGTGTACGCCGAGGCAGCCTACATTGTCAACCTGGACACCAACATCATTGTATACGAGAAGGAAAGCGAGACCCCCATGGTGGCCGCCAGTCTGGTCAAGATGATGACCTGTATTCTTATGCTGGAAAGCTATCAGGACCAGCTGGATTCCATCTCGGTGACTTCACCCGCCTATATCTATGATATTCTCTACGGGAAAAACGCCTCCACCGCCGACATCCGGTCGGGGGAGACGGTGACCCTCCGCCAGCTTCTCTATGCCATGCTCCTGCCCAGCGGCAACGAAGCCGCCTACATGGTGGCCGACTACATGGGAGGGGGAAGCATCGACAACTTTGTGGCCCGGATGAACAGCACCGCCCAGAAGCTGGGCTGCACCGGCACTGTCTTCACCGACCCCTGCGGCCTGGACGAGGGGAACATGATCACCGCCCGGGATGCCTATCTCATCCTCCGGTATGCCATGAGCTTTGATGCCTTTGTGGAGGCCTGCGGCACCCCCAGCTATTACATGGGAGAGAACCCCCGGTACGCCAGTGGCGCCTATTACCTCCACACCACCAACAAAATGCTCCCCGGGGCCAACGGTGCGGAGTTCACCCGGAGCTACAACCAGGGAGGCAAGACCGGGACCCTGGGAGACTGGCAGAACTTTGCCGGCTGGCACACCCAGAACGGAGAGACCTATATCAGCGTAGTGCTTCACAGCCCGGACAGCTGCGAGCCCTACGACTACCCCACCGAGCGCCCCGCCCTCTACGAGACCGGGGAGCTGATGGACTGGATCTATGACACCTTCAGCGTTCACGCTGCCTTTGATATTTCGGAACCTCTCACCGAGATTCCGGTAAAATACTCCACCCAGACCGACAGCATCATCCTTTATCCGGCAGACGGGCTTATGACCCTGCTGCCCATTGAGGGGGACGGCTCCGAGAGCGTGAAAATCTTTGACCTGCCCGAGAGCGTGGCCGCCCCCATCAAGGCAGGAGATGTGATCGGCACCGTCACCCTCCAGCTTTCGGGCCAGGAACTGGGAACCGTGGACCTGATCGCCACCACCGATGTGGCACGGAACGACTTCCTCTTTGTATTGGCCAAAATCGGGGAATTCTTCTCCACCACCTATTTCAAGGTATTCCTTCTCACCACCCTGGTTCTGGTGGGAGGTTACGCCGCCCTTTACACCATTGCTACACGGCAGTATCGCAACAGCCGCCGCCAAAATAAGCGCCGTTAAAAACTTCGGAGAATTGAGGAAAATTATGTTGGACGTAACACGGAACCTGACCATGATGACCGATTTTTATGAGCTGACCATGAGCGCCGGCTATCTGGAGGAGGACTATCAGGACAAAATCAGTGTCTTTGATATGTTCTTCCGCCGGGTCCCCGACGGAGGCGGCTATGCCATTATGGCAGGACTGCAGCAGTTCATTGACGCTGTGGATCACCTCCATTTCACCCCCGAGGACATTGACTATCTCCGGAGCACCGGGGTTTTCAACGAGAAGTTCCTCCACTACCTGGAGAATTTCCAGTTCCACTGCAACATCTGGGCCATCAAGGAAGGTACCCCCATCTTCCCCCACGAGCCTATTGTAACGGTGGAAGGCCCCGCCATTGAGTGCCAGCTGGTGGAGACCCTGCTGCTGGTCACCTTCAACCACCAGTGCCTTATTGCCACCAAAGCCAACCGTATTGTCCGGAGCGCCGCCGGCCGTCCCGTCATGGAGTTCGGCGCCCGCCGGGCCCAGGGGTACGACGCCGCCTACTTCGGCGCCCGTGCCAGCTACATTGCCGGATGCAGCAGCACCAGCTGCGTTATGGCCAGCCGGGATTTCGGAATCCCCGCCAGCGGAACCATGGCCCACAGCTGGGTCCAGATGTTCCCCTCCGAGTATGACGCCTTTGAGAAGTACGCCCGGCTCTACCCTGACAACTGCGTTCTGCTGGTAGATACCTACAGCGTACTGAAAAGCGGCGTACCCAACGCCATCAAGGTCTTTGACCAGGTGCTGGCCCCCATGGGCAAGCGGCCCAAGGGCATCCGGATCGACAGCGGCGACATTGCCTACCTGTCCAAGAAAGCCCGGGCCATGCTGGATGCCGCCGGGTATGAGGACTGCACCATCTGCGCCTCCAACAGTCTGGACGAGTACATTGTCCGGGACCTGATCCTTCAGGGGGCCAAGCTGGACAGCTTCGGCATCGGTGAAAACATGATCACCGCCAAGAGTGACCCTGTCTTTGGAGGTGTCTACAAGCTGGCCGCCGTGAAGGAAGCGGACGGAAGCTACACTCCCAAAATCAAAATCAGTGAGACCGCCGAAAAGATGACCATTCCCGGCCTGAAAAAGGTGTGGCGTATCTACGACCGGGACGGAAAGGCCATGGCCGACTACATCACCGTCTATGACGAGGAAGTGGACACCTCCAACGGGATCACCCTCTTTGACCCGGTGGAAACCTGGAAGGAAGTCACCTACATCAACTGCACCGCTCAGTGCCTTTCCACCCCCATCTACCAGGAGGGCAAGCGGGTGTATGACAGCCCCAGTCTCCAGGAAATTCGGGAGTTCTGCGCCCAGCAGGTGGACACCCTCTGGGACGAGGTAAAGCGGTTTGAGTACCCCCATACCCATTATGTGGACCTGAGCCAGAAGCTGTGGGACATCCGCCACAACCTGCTTCGGAGCATGAGCAAGCGGAACGTATCTGGCGCCCCCAAAAGCGAATAAAGAAACCTAAAAAAGGCCGCCGGTCTTCCCTTTCGGGAAAGCCGGCGGCCTTATCTTTGCTTGAAATCACAAATAAAAAATCCCGGACACCTGCTGGTATCCGGGATTTTTTGGCGCAGAAAGAGGGATTTGAACCCTCGCGCGGGTTTAAGCCCGCCTACTCCCTTAGCAGGGGAGCCCCTTCGACCTCTTGGGTATTTCTGCAAAGTCGAATCCTGTCAAGAGATTCAGTTGTGTGCAAAAATGGCGGAGAGAGTGGGATTCGAACCCACGGCCAGTTGCCTGGTCAACGGTTTTCAAGACCGTCTCCTTAAACCACTCGGACATCTCTCCCTAGTGGCACCGCCTAAGTGCAGTAATTATTCTACCATTCAAACCTGTATTTGTCAATAGGTTTTTCCATCTTTTTATCTGCTCTCTTCCCTTTACAATTGTCGGATTTTAGGATATGCTTATTACAAGACAGAGCGAGGGATGTGTTTCAACTATGCGTTATTATGCAACTTTGGGGCCTGCCTGTGCAGACCCTCTCATTATAGACCAAATGATCAAGGCCGGGATCAACGGATTCCGGGTCAACCTTTCCCACGGCCATCTGGAGGACTTTGTCCCCTGGATGGATATGGTCCGCCGGGTAGCCGCCGGGCGGGATTGCGAGCTGCTCATCGACCTGCAGGGGCCCGATCTCCGGGTGGGCGAACTGGAAGCTCCCCTCTCCCTGCCGGAAGGTTCGGTCCTGACCCTGGGGCTGGGGGGCGTGTACTGCTCCGAGCTGCTGCTGGATGCCCTTACCCCCGGCCAGAAGCTGGTATTTGATGACGGCCAGGTAGTGGCTCAGGTAGCCAGTGTCTCCCCCGGGTGCGCCTTCTGTGTGGTGCAGCAGGGAGGAGTGCTCCAGTCCGGGAAGGGGATCACCGCCCCCGGGCTCAAGCTGGACCTGCCCACCCTGACCCTGGAGGACCACAACAGCCTGGCCCTGGCCAAGCACCTGGGCGTCACCGGGGTGATCCTGCCCTTTGTCCGGAGCCGGGACGACCTGGACAATCTCCGGGATGCCATGTACAGCTGCGGAGCCGGAGACCTGCGGGTGTTTGCCAAGGTGGAATCCCTGGAAGGGGTGGAACATCTGGCCCAGTTTGTGGACCTGGCGGATGAGATCATCATTGCCCGGGGGGACCTGGCCAGTGAGATTCCCCTCTGGCTGATTCCCCGGTTCCAGAAGCAGATGGGAGAGGTGTGCCTTTCCAACGGTGTCCCCTATATGGTAGTGACTCAGCTGCTGGAATCCATGACCGACCATCCCCTTCCCACCCGGGCGGAGATGAGCGACATTTACAACGCCGTCATGGACGGCGCTTCCAGTCTTATGCTCACCGGAGAGACCGCCGTGGGCCTTTATCCGGCTCAGGCTGCGGAGTACCTGGTCAAGGCGGCGCAGCCCGCCCTGGAGGACCGGCCCAAACCCACCATTTAAACGTAAAATCCCCTGACCAAAGGTCAGGGGATTTTTCTTTATGCCTGAGTCTTATACCCGTCCGGGTTGTGGCTCTGCCAGTTCCAGCTGTGAGCGCACATTTCCTCAATGCCGTACTCAGCTTCCCAGCCCAGCTCCTTCTTGGCCTTGGCGGGGTCGGCGTAGCACTGCGCAATGTCTCCGGGACGGCGGGGGTCAATTACATAGGGCAGCTCCCGGCCGCAAGCCTTGCTGAAAGCGTGGATCACGTCCAGCACGCTGTAGCCCTTGCCGGTGCCCAGGTTGCAGATAAAGAGTCCGCAGCCGGTCTCCAGCTTTTTGATGGCGGCCACATGGCCCTTGGCCAGGTCCACTACATGGATGTAGTCCCGGACGCCGGTGCCGTCGGGAGTGGGGTAATCATTGCCATACACATGGACCTTTTCCAGCTTGCCTACTGCCACCTTGGCAATGTAGGGGACCAGGTTGTTGGGGATTCCGTTGGGGTCCTCCCCGATCCGTCCGCTGGGATGGGCGCCGATGGGGTTGAAGTAACGGAGCAGAGCCACGTTCAGCTCCGGGTCAGCATGGCAGACATCGGTGAGGATCCGCTCGGTGAATGCCTTGGTGGTGCCGTAGGGGTTGGTGGTTGCACCCACGGGGAAATCCTCGGTGATGGGCACAGTGGCGGGGTCACCGTAGACGGTAGCGCTGGAGGAGAACACAAAGTTCTTGCAGTTGTAATGGCGCATTACGTCCAGCAGCACCAGGGTGCAGTTCAGGTTGTTGGTGTAGTATTCGATGGGCTTGGCTACGCTCTCCCCCACCGCCTTATAGGCTGCAAACTGGATGACGGCCTGAATGTCCGGATAGCTGCGGAAAATTTCCTCCACCTGGGCACGGTTGGTCATATCCGCTTCCACAAAGGGGAAGTCCTTGCCGGTGATTTCCTTCACTCGGTTCAGGGCCTCGGGGCAGGAGTTGTAAAAGTTATCTGCCACCACGATATCGTATCCTGCGTTGAGAAGTTCCACACAGGTATGGCTGCCGATGTAACCGGCGCCGCCGCTGACTAAAATGGACATGGCTGTTTGCTCCTTTTCTAAGTTTGTTCTTGCCCTCATGATACACCAGCCAAACCGGTTTTGCAAGGAATATCCCCTGGCTTGCAAGAAATATCCTTGCCATGAAAGAATTTTACAAGTCCCGGTTTTGGTGGTAGAATAAGAAAAACGAAAAAGAAGGGAGAACCCTTATGCTGTACGACCGTCTTGAAAATCTGGAGCAGTACACCGGCCTGTTTGAAAACCTGGACCGGTGCATTGAATGGATCCAGGAAAACGATGTATACGCCCTGCCCCTGGGAAAAACCGAAATTCTGGGGGAAGATTTTTTTGTAAACGTCATGGAAATTACCCCCAAGGCCGAGGAGGAGATTCCCTTTGAAAGCCATTCCCAGTACATGGATCTCCAGATGGACCTGGAGGGCAGCGAGCTGTTCCAGGTGGCCCTGGGCCAGCTGAAAACCACCAAACCCTATGACCCGGAAACCGACTGCGCCTTCTTCCAGGCCAGCCCCAGCATTGCCGGAGTTCTGGGTGAGGACCGGTTTGCCGTCTTTATGGTGGAGGAGCCCCACAAGCCGGGAATCCGTGCCGCCGGGACCGGAAACCTGAAAAAGGCCGTATTCAAGATCCGCCGCTGATTTCATCAAAAAAAAGGACCGCAGTGATGCGGTCCTTTTTTCTTTTTCAGGAAGCCTTCCGGCGTTTGAACAATTTGTCCAGGATCAGCTGTGCCATGCTCCAGACCTCCTTCAGGTTGAGGAGGATAATGACCAGGGTAATGGCTCCGGTGATCCAGAAAGCCCCGGGCAGGTCCAGCAGGAGCACCACTGCCTCTGCCGTCAGGAGGACCAGGTCCAGTCCCAGGGAAGCGGAACCGTAATCCACCGGAATCAGGCTCTGGGTGCTGATGACCCGGAGGACAAAGACCAGACCCATGGAAAGGGCAGAGGCCAGAGCAGCGCCCACAGGGCCCATGGTCCAGATCAGGACAAAGTTGAGGATGCAGTTGACCACTGCCCCCGACAGCATGGTGAACAGGCTGTACCCGCTCCGCTTATAAACCATGTAGATGGTGTTGAAGAACTGGTTGAAGCAGGTGAAGATGGAAGCGATGGTGAGGAATGGCACAAACTGCCAGGCCTCGTAAAAGTTTTCCCGGAAGATGAACATGGCCGGGCGGCAGAGCCAGATAATGCCTGCCCCGCAGCAGAACATGCCCCCCTGATACACCTTGAAAATCCGGGAGAAGAAGGCAGAGCGGTCCTCCTCCTCGGTGATGGCGGAGAGCTGCCAGGCCTCGTAGAAGATGCCTCCCAGAGTGCTGACAATGGTGGGAAGGTAATATCCGGTGGAGAGCAGTCCTGTCCAGTGGGTACCGGACTGGCCCTGGTAGCCCTGGCACATGGAGGCCACAAAGAACATATCGCTGGCATTGATGACCCAGAAGCTGATCTGGGCCGGGATCATGGGCAGGCTGTACCGGAGCATTTCCTTCCAGAGCCGCTGGTTGAAGGACCGGCGGTCCAGATAGTTCCAGAGTTTTCCGGTGATAAACACAAAGACAGCACTGCCGAAGTCGCTGCAGATGGTGGCCAGCAGATAACCGGCGGCTCCCCACTTGAACACCACCAGGAAAAGGATGTTGAATCCCAGCAGGGTGAAGGTGGTGAGCACTCCGTCCAGGGCTACCAGCCGGTTAAGCTGACGGCTCCGGATAAACTGGGTGCAGAGAGTCCGCAGGCAGGAGACCAGCACATACACATACAGCAGCAGGGCATAGTCACTGACCAGAGGGATCATGCTCAGGAGCGGATAGGCCAGCACCATCAGGCTGAAACCGCAGAGAATGGTCACCAGGCCGTTGGTAAAGACCTGGGATTTGTTCTGGTTTTTGTCCAGTCCAAATCGAATGACGGAGAAACTCATTCCCAGTCCTACCACCGGAATCAGCAGGTTGGCGCACTGCTGGGTCAGTTTGGTGACGCCCAGCACGCTGGTTTCCTGGAGCGCAAAGGTGAGGAAGGGGGTCAGGCAGAGGTTCAGCAGCTTGGAGCTGAAGTTGGACAGTGCAAAGAGCAGGGTATTGCTCATGAGTTTGGAGTATCGGTCGGCTCCTGACATAGGCAAAACTCCTTTCCGGTAGATGGGGGGTCAGGGCAGCAGAGCCCGGCGTTCCTTCCAGTCTGGAAGGATTTTTTCTACTTCCTCCCAGAAGGCAGGGCTGTGGTTGGGGACCAGGAAATGGCAGTACTCATGGACCACCACATATTCCCGGGCAGCCCGGGGCTGGGCCGCCAGCCGGAGGGCGAAGGTGATCTCCCCTTTTCCCGGGCGGCAGATGCCCCAGCTGGAGGAGATATCCTTGATGATGATCCGGGGCATTCCCCGGGGCAGCACCTTTTGGAAACAGGGGTAGAACTCCCGGCAGATGGTTTCCATCTCAGCCAGTGCCTGGCCGGGTTCGGGAAGAGGCTGGGCCATCCGGTTTTCCCGCCGGGTCTGAGCCTTTTCCCTGGCCTGAGCGATCCAGAGTCCATGGTCAGCCACAAACCGGTCTATCTGGGCCAGGGGGACCCGGGGAGAAGCGCTGACCCAGACAGAGCCGTCTCCCCTTACCCGGAGGTTGATGTTTTTCACTTTTTTCCGGGTAAGGGTGTAAGAAATCCCTCCCCCGGTACGCTGACTGGTAGGTCCTGTCATAAGTTTTCTTTTAAAGCCAACCGGTCATCAGGGGGAGCGCCCCGGATGACCGGTCTGGTTGTTCAGCGAGTGATATTCATATCCACCCGGCCGCTGATTCCGTTCACGCTTCCACTGGAAGTATACTGCCAAATCTGGTAGTTATACTTGAAATCCAGGGTGGAGCGGTACTGGGCGATCCAGATGCGATACTTGGAAATGTTGGCGTAGTTCAGGCTGTAGTAGAACCAATCCCGGTAGCTGTACACGCCGGCGGTATAACCGGCGGCCCGGATGGTTTCACAGAAGGCCACGGCGCAGGCGGTCCGCTGTGCAGCAGACAGACCGTCGGCACGGCCGGTATCTCCGGCTACCTTCTCGGTATCAAAGTAGATGGGATAGCTGATCTTGTATCCCTTCACCAGGCCAATGACCATGAGAGCTTCCTCACGGGCTTCCTCTTCGGTGACAGCCTGGCTGTAGAAGTAGACGCCCACCGGGATGCCGGCAGCGGTTGCGCCCTGGATGTTGGCCTTGAACTTGCTGTCCTCTACCAGTGCGCCGGTGCCGTAGCCACGGTAGCCGGCCCGGATGATGGCAAAGCCAATGCCGGAGGACTTGACTGCGCTCCAGTTGATGTTCCCCTGATACTTGGAAACGTCAATGCCCCGGAGCTGGTTGGTCTTAACGCCGTTGGCGTCAAAGTTGTACATGATTCCCTGGATGACCTGCTGGCCGGTGACCGGCTTATGGGTCGAAGGATCATAGTAATATGTCTTTCCGTCAATGGTCTGCCATCCTGTGTACACTACCTGCTCAGTCTTTTCAGTGGTGGTAGCGAAGCTGTACTTGCTCATATCGGCAGCCTTAATGGTATCCGGCCAGGTAGTGTAGGCAGGAGCCGAAGTGGCTGTGGGGGTGGGAGTGGCAGAAGGTGTGACAGTAGGAGTAGTCGTGGGAGCAGCTGTAGGAGTAGCGCTGGGCTCCGCACTGGGGGCAGGAGTGGGGGTAGCGGTGGGAGTAGGAGTCACTTCCGGGGCCTCAGTGGGGGCAACGGTGGGAGTGGGCTCGGTGGTGGGGGCAACGGTAGCTTCAGGGGAAGCAGTGGGAGCGGCAGTTTCTTCAGGACTCTCGGTAGGAACAGTTCCCTCCGTCAGAGGTTCCACGGGAGCTCCCTGAATCTCACGGCTTCCCGACCGCTGGGCAGCGGAGAGGTTTCCGGCGCTGTCATAGACAGGCTTGTAGTCGGTGACAGTTCCATCGGCAAGAACCATGAATCCGTTGGAATCGGTCTTGGCCTTGGTCAGGGTGGGTCCGGCCACGGTTTCCGTCTTGGAATCTGCATAGGATACAGTGTCCTGGAGTTCCTCCACGATGACGGAGTCATCGCCGTAGGCGTTATCTTCCTGGGACTCCACTACCTCATTGGACTGGACCACCTTGTCCTTGACTTCCTCCACATCCTCTTCCTTGACGGTGTAGACTACCTTTTCCTTGACGGTCACAGTCTGGGCTTCGGGGATTATGTATCCCTCCTGCTCCTCCAGGGTGATGGTGTAGTCGCCCGGTTCCACATCCTCCAGCAGGAGGGTGCCGGTTTCGGTGTCAATGGGGTAGGTCTCGGTATTATCCTCGCTGTCGGTGACCAGCACATTGAAGGGAGTATTCAGCAGAGGAACAATGTTCTCTTCCTCCTGGTCCTCCCCGTCCTCAGTGGTATCCTGCTGAGCATCCTTATCCTGGTCGTCAGTCTTGTCCTCTGCAGTATCCTTATCCTGGGAGGTTCCGTCCTGCTGGGCATCCTTGTCCTGGTCGGCCTCTTCCTGGGCTTCCTCCTCTACAAGGAACAGGTCGATACCGATATCCTGCTGGATGACCGTGACCTCCATTTCCAGAGTCTTGGGCGCCTCAGGTTCTTCCTCCGGTTCAGGGGTAACTGCCACAGTAACCACGGGAGTTGCGCTGGGCAGCGGAGTAGAGATCACGCCTTCTGCCCAGGCCACCAGCTGGGCGCCGTAGCCGGCTCCCAGCAAAGAGCCGGTAAGCAGCACCACCGCCATGAACCCGGCGATCCATACTTTATAAATGGGCCAGCTTCTCAAGCCGAACCGATGGAAATAACGATTGGTCCTCTTGTTCATTTCTCTTCTCCTGTGGTTTGATTCTCAGGTTTCGTACAATATTCCTGCCTGGGCCAGAGCCCGGCGGATCCGCTCCAGACTTTCCGGGTCCGGGGCGCTGATGGTATGAAGGTGAACGCCTCCTGCCGCCATATTCAGAAGCAGGCCGTCCGGGTCCCGGTTGGCCCTGCGGACAAATTCCTGGGCTTCGTACCGGGTCCCTATCTGCAGCTGGCCGGTGATCTGGCCGTAGAGAGGATTTTCTACCGTTACATCCTCTACCCGGCCCCCCTGGTCCACCACTGCATAAAATTCTTCCAGCATTTTTTCTCCGGTGTCATGGCAGCAGGCCAGAGTGGCGGTGCAGCTGCTCCGCCCTTCCAGCAGATACCCCCGAGGGGTAGCCAGGATCTGTTTTCCGCCTGCCCGGAGCAGGGCCACATCCCCTACCACGATCTGGCGGGAGACCCCCAGCCGTCCGGCCAGGGCAGTGGCGCTGACAGGCGCATCGGTCTGCTGTAAAATAGCCAGTATTTGTTCACGGCGCTGGGGTGCGGTCATAGCCGGGAGACCTTCCTTTCCCATGACGGATGGATAAAAAAACATACACAGTTTAGTATACATCCTTTTTCTGCCTTTTGCAAATATTTCCCCGGACTTTTTTGGAAGTATTAGCCAAATATTCCTTCTTCCGGACAGGTAAATACCTTCCCTGTTTCGGGGAAGCGAAATTCCGGTTTTCCCTCCCCTGACTTTTCACGAGGTTTTGGACAAATCCGCCCCTTTGTCTTGACCTGTCCCCCCGAATATACTACAATAAGTGAAAAAGAAGGAGGGCGCCTTATGGTTCGCATTATTACTGATTCTTCCTGCAACCTTACCCCCCAGCAAGCCAAGGAACTGAACATTGAAGTGATTCCCCTGAACGTCACCTTTGAGGACGACACCGTTGTGCAGGACGGCGTGGATATAACCAACAAGGAATTTTTCCAGCGGCTGGCCCAGTGCAAGCATCTGCCCAAGACCAGCCAGCCCAGCCCCGAAGCCTTTATGCGGGTATTTGAGGATGCCCATGCTCTGGGCGACGAGACCGTGGCCATCCTCATCGGAAGCAACCTGTCCGGCACTTTCCAGTGCGCCCGGATGGCTGCCGAGACAGTAGAATACGAGGATGCCTATTTTGTAGATACCCACTCTGCTTCCATTGGTCTCCGGCTTTTGCTGGACCGGGCTCTGGAGCTTCGCAGCCAGGGACTGTCCGCCGCCCAGATTGCCCAGGACCTGGAGCAGCTGAAAGACCGGGTCCGTATCCTGCTCATTGCCAACGACCTGAAAAACCTCCACAAAGGCGGCCGGCTCTCCGCCGCTGCCACCATTGCGGGGGGCGCCCTGGGGATCAAGCCGGTGCTCCAGCTCTACAAGAGCAAGCTGGGCCTGGCCGGAAAGGCCCGGGGTATGCCCGGCGCCCTGGTAGCCATGTTCAAGCTGCTGGAGGCCGACCAGGACGGGATGGATCTCTCCATGCCCATCTACACTGCCTATAGTGACAGCCCTGCTGCCGCCGAACCCATCCGCCGGTACCTGACTCAGAACCTGAAGATGCCCCCGGAACGGGTCCCCGTCTGCGGCATCGGCGCCGCCATCGGCACCCATGTGGGTACCGGTGCCTGCGGCATTGCTTTCTTCGTGAAGGAATCCCAGGAATAACATTTTATCCGCCCTGCCGGCAGCAGGGCGGATTCTTTTTTCCAAACTCCGGGAATTTTTTCTTGTGTTTGTGCAAAGCTTATGCTATAATGAGCCCATGAAAAGGGAGTAGTTGCAATTCGTTCTGCCAACATCTCGATGTATTCCGGGGCATCCGGAGTCCGTCTGGCGGAGCGGGCCACCGCTTTTTTGGAGGTAACAAGACTTTTCGGCAGGGCCGTAGTGCCCCCTGCCGGGAAGTCTTTTTTTATTTCCGGCAGACAGAAATCCAGATAAAAGTGAGGAACAGAGTATGGAAAAAAATTATTTCAACCGTTCTCCCGAGGAATCCCTTCAGCTGCTGGAAACCACCAGCGGCGGACTTTCCTCCCGGCAGGCCGCTCAGCGGCTGGAGCAGTACGGCCCCAACAAGCTGGCCGAGGGGGAAAAGCAAAGCGTTCTCCAGGTATTCCTGTCCCAGTTCAAGGACCTGCTGGTGGTGATTCTCATTATCGCCGCCATCATCTCCATGGTTTCGGGAAACCTGGAAAGCACCCTGGTCATCTTTGCCGTTCTTATTATGAACGCCATCCTGGGAACCGTACAGTATTTTAAAGCGGAGAAATCCCTGGAAAGCCTGAAAGCCATGAGTGCCCCCTCCGCCAAGGTTCTCCGGGACGGTCAGCGGATGGAGCTGTCCAGCGATCAGATCGTTCCCGGAGACGTGATCGAGCTGGAAGCCGGAGACCTGGTGGTAGCCGACGGACGGCTTCTCAACAGCTGGTCCCTGAAAATCAATGAAAGTTCCCTTACCGGAGAATCCGAGGCTGTGGAAAAAATCAGCCAGGCTCTGGAAGGGGAAGAAATTCCCCTGGGCGACCAGAAAAACATGCTCTTCTCCGGTTCCCTGGTCACCTACGGCCGCGGCGTGATGGTGGTCACCGCCACCGGCATGAACTCCCAGCTGGGCCAGATCGCCACCCTGATGAACCAGACCCAGCAGCGGAAGACTCCTCTTCAGAAAAACCTGGACGATTTCTCCGGCAAGCTGGCCGCCGTCATTATGGTCATCTGTGCCGGCGTCTTCCTTCTCTCGGTTTTCCGCAGCCACATGAGCCTGCTGGATTCCCTCATGTTCGCAGTGGCCCTGGCCGTGGCTGCCATTCCTGAGGCACTCAGCTCCATCGTCACCATTGTGCTGGCCATGGGCACCCAGAAAATGGCCCGCCAGAATGCCATTATCAAGGAATTGAAGGCTGTGGAAAGCCTGGGCTCCGTCCAGGTCATCTGCTCGGATAAAACCGGCACCCTGACCCAGAACCGGATGACAGTACAAAATCTCTGGGCAGACGGAAAGCTTACCAAGGACACTGACCTGGAACTGGCCAACGACGCCCAGCGCACCCTTTTGAAAATCGGCCTGCTGGACAGCGACGCTACCCTGGACCCCCACACCGGGGCCGCAGTGGGCGATCCCACCGAGGTGGCTCTGGTCCAGCTGGGCGCCCGGTTCGGGGTGGAGGAGCAGGCTTACCGCCGTCAGCATCCCCGTCTGGCCGAGCTGGCTTTTGACTCGGACCGGAAGCTGATGAGCACCCTTTACGACACCGACCAGGGCCCCATGCTCTACACCAAGGGCGCCATCGATGTGCTGCTGGACCGTTCCACCCGGCTCCTTACCGCCCGGGGCGCTGTTCCCCTGACCCCGGAGCTGCGCCAGGAGATTCAGCGGGTAAACCAAGAGCAGTCGGAAAACGGTCTCCGGGTGCTGGCTTTTGCCCAGCGGCCTCTGGAAAAGGCCCGGCTCCTCACCCTGGAGGACGAACAGGACTACACCTTTGTAGGTCTGGTCTCCATGATTGACCCGCCCCGGCCCGAGAGCATCCAGGCTGTAGCCCAGGCCCGTCAGGCCGGCATCCGCACTGTCATGATCACCGGCGACCACAAGGTCACCGCCACCGCCATTGCCAAGCAGATCGGGATTTTCCAGCCCGGTGACCTGGCCCTGGACGGAGTGGAGCTTTCCCGGATGAGTGACGAAGATCTGGACGAAAAGCTGGCTCAGATCTCGGTCTACGCCCGAGTATCTCCCGAGCATAAGATTCGGATCGTCTCCGCCTGGCAGCGCCGGGGCTGCATTGCCGCCATGACCGGCGACGGTGTCAACGATGCCCCCGCCCTGAAAAAGGCGGATGTAGGCGTAGCCATGGGCATCACCGGCACCGAGGTAAGCAAGGATGCCGCCGCCATGATCCTGGCCGACGACAACTTTGCCACCATTGTAAAGGCAGTTCTCAACGGACGGAGCGTTTACGCCAACATCCGCAGCGCCATCCAGTTCCTTCTGTCAGGCAACATGGCCGCCATTCTGGCTGTCATCTACGCCTCCCTGGCCGGACTGTCCGTGCCCTTCCAGCCGGTACACCTGCTCTTTATCAACCTGCTTACCGACAGTCTTCCCGCCATTGCCCTGGGAATGGAGCCCGCCCGGCCCGGTCTTATGGACCAGAAGCCCCGGGACCCCAACGCTTCCATGATGGACCGGCCCATGCTTACCCAGGTATTTGCCCAGGGCCTTCTCATTGGCATCGCCTCCATGACTGCCTTCCACATTGGTCTCGCCCAGGGGGGTGCTGCCCTGGCCAGCACTATGGCCTTTGCCACCCTTACCCTGGCCCGGCTTTTCCACGGCTTCAACTGCCGGGGAAAGGAGTCCATCTTCCGGCTGGGGCTGGGTTCCAACCCCTTCTCCCTTATGGCCTTTGCCGCCGGGATCCTCCTTCTCTCCCTGGTCCTCTTTGTTCCCGCACTGGAAGGTCTCTTCCTGGTGGCTCCCCTTACCGGGGCTCAGCTGGGATATATCCTTCTGCTGGCCTTCCTGCCCACCCTTTTCATCCAGCTTTCCCGGGTGGTACGGGGACGGTAAGGATTCCCCCTTCAAAAACAAAATGCGGCGCTCTCTCCCTTACGGGAAAGAGCGCCGCTCTTTTTATTTTAAATCAGTTGAACTTGAAGAGCTTCTGGCTCAGGCGGTAGGCTGCAACGCCCAGTTTCCGGCCCCCTGCTCCCGGCAGGTTGGTGGCGGCACAGGTGATGGTATGCCGGAGCATATCATACAGCCGCTGGTCTTTTTCCCGGATATAGTTCCACAGCTCTTCCCGCTTTTTCAGGCTTTCCTCGCTGCCCTCCAGCACCAGGAACACGCTGCAGATGGTGACCATCATGGCCAGGTACTGCTTCATATATTTCTGAAGCCGTTTCTGCTCCGGACGCAGGGCAAACAGGTCGGGGGAATCCACCATGATTTTGGTGACCCGCAGCTGCTGGTCCATCCGACCCATCATCACCTTCTCGTTTACCGACTGATCTGCCCGGCCGATGAAGTACCGGTACAGGTCCAGGTCATAGTAAATCATGCTCTCCACCCAGGGCAGAGGCTGGTAGACAAACACATTGTCCACGTAGAAGGTATGCTTGGGCAGCTTGACCCCGCAGTCCCGGAGAAGCTGGGTGCGGTAGATAACGCTGTGCATGAGCAGGAACTGTCCGGGCAGGAAGGAACGGGTATGCCGCCAGGTAAAGGGACGGTTGACCGGGAACACATTCTTATACCGGATCACTTTCCGGGTGTTGTCCTCCACATGCTCATACACATAGTTGCAGATGATCATGTCCAGGGGCTTTTTCATGGCTGCGATCCGGCGGAGTTTTGCCATAACGGCCAGCAGGCTGTCCTTGTCCAGCCAGTCGTCGCTGTCCACCACTTTGTAGTAAAGGCCGCTGGCGTTGGCCAGTCCCTGGTTGACCCCTTCCCCGTGTCCTCCGTTGGGCTGGTGAATTACCCGGATGATGTCGGGGTACTCCCTGGCCCACCGGTCCGCAATGGCAGGGGTTTCGTCCTTGCTGCCGTCATCAATGAGGATGATTTCGGCTTCCTCCCCGGCCACCAGCAGGCTTTCAATACACTTGTCCATGTAGGCGGCAGAGTTGTAGCAGGGTACTCCAAAGGTTATGAGTTTCATAATTCTTCCTCCTGTCTTTTGGCTTTAGTCAAGTCAATCCTGAGAGAAATAAGCTTTTTTCAGGGCCAGAAGCACTCCGGCCCGGCTGGCGGTGAAGTTGAGGCCTCCCTGGAGGAAACAGGCGTAGGGAGGACGGATGGGTCCGTCGCAGCTCAGTTCAATGCTGCTGCCCAGGGTGAAGGCTCCCGCTGCCATGACCACCTCGCTGTCATATCCGGGCATGGCATAGGGTTCCGGGGAGACATAGCTGTCCACCGGGCTGCCGCTCTGGATCCCCACACAGAAGCCGGTGAGGGCCTGGGCACTGCCTGCCTCAAAGCAGGTGACAATGTCGTTGTGGTCTTCCCAGTATTTGGGGGTGGGGTTCTTTCCCATCAGTTCCAGAATGCACTGGGCATAGACGGCGGTTTTCAGGGCCTCACAGGTGACACCGGGGGCGTAGTAAAGACCCAGGTAGAGCTGCCGCAGCACGTCCAGGGTGCAGCCCAGTTCCCGGCCGATTCCGGGGCAGGTAAGCCGGTGGGCACATTTCTCCACCAGGTCCTTCCGGCCTGCAATATAGCCGCCGGTGGGAGCAATGCCGCCGCCCCCGTTCTTGATCAGGCTGCCCACCATCAGGTCGGCGCCCACCTGGACCGGCTCCCGTTTCTGGGTGAACTCTCCGTAGCAGTTGTCCACCATGACCACAATATCCGGGTTGGCGGCCTTGACGGTTTTGATCACCTTTTCAATGGTATCCAGGTCAAAGGCATTCCGCACCATATAGCCCCGGCTCCGCTGGATGTGGCAGACGGTGGCCCCGGGAGCCTGGGCAGCAATGGCCTCATAGTCCGGCTGCCAGTCCTGGGTCAGGGGAACCTCCTTGTAATGGATGCCATACTCCTGGAGGGTGCCGAATCCCCGGCCGCTCTCCCCTTTTCCGATGACGCTTTCCAGAGTGTCATAGGGGGCGCCGGTGGCAGCCAGGAGGGTATCCCCGGTCCGGAGCAGTCCGAAGAGGGCCACGGTCAGGGCATGGGTCCCGGAAAGAAAATGGCTCCGGCAGAGGGCATCCTCTGCCCCCACCACCTGGGCAAACACCTGGTCCAGCTTCTCCCGGCCCATGTCATCGTAACCATAGCCGGTAGACCCCACCAAATGGGTGGCAGAAACCTTGTTGTCGGTGAAAGCCCGAAGCATTTTCAACTGATTGTAATCCTGAATCTCCTCCAGGTGGGCAAATTGCTCTTTACAGAGTTCCAGAGCCTTGGCATCCAGGTCCAGCAGTTCCTGGGGCAAATCATAAAATTCTTCTATCATTTTGTATTATTCCCTTTTATTATACAAATAGTATTCTTTTTCGACGGTCATTCCCAATCTCTTATAGAAGGCCTTCCGAGGCGGAAGGCAAAGAAGGCAGGGAGTCTTCCCTTCTTGCATCATCCGGTTTCCCAGGGCAGCGATGAGCCAGCCTCCCAGGCCCTGTCCCCGAAACTCCGGGCGGGTATATCCTTGGGTAAGGTAGGCCCACTGGTCGGTCATCCCGGAAACACTTACCCCGCAGACCAGCCGTTCTTCCAGGGTCAGCGCCCAGCACCGGCCCATATTATGGTTGACCCGGATGCAGGACTGGGCATAAAAGTTCTCCTGTTCCTCAGAACTTTTCCCTTCCAGCACCAGCCGGGAAAACTCCATAAGGGAAGGCCGGGTGATCAGCCGGGTCCCGGCAGGAGGTTCTTCCAAAGCCGGGCCCATTCCCCGGCAGGCGGTAAGGGTCTCCTTTTTTTCCCAGCCGGGAAGACAGAGTTTCTCCCCCATCAGCCGGGAGATTCCCAGGAAGCCCAGAAAGCTGTCCAGTTCCTCCGGGTCAAATTTCCCCGCCGCCGTGGCCAGGCTCCCCTGTATCATCAGGGCGCCTTCCCGGGAGAGGAAAAACTGAAATCCGGCGGCCGGTTTCTCCCCGAACAGGTTCAGGGCAGTTTCCATCATGGGTTCAAGGCAGATTCTGTCCCGGACCATTTCCCGGAATTTTTCCTGCTGGGCAGGGGTGGTCACCTGTGAAATCATTTCAGGTTGTTGACGATTTCCTTGTAATGGCGGCCCCGGACCTCAAAGTTGGGGTAGAGGTCGAAGCTGGCGCTGGCGGGAGAAAGGCTGACCACATCCCCGGGCTGAGCGGCCTGGCGGGCCAGGGCCACAGCCTCTTCCATTCCCTCTGCGTGAAGGATGTTGATGGCTCCCTCCTTATAGTCGGGGTGGGCTTTCAGGGCAGCCTCAATTCGGGGGCCGGTGGCTCCCATGAGGATGAGGGTCTTTACATGGGCCAGCAGCTCAGGAGCCAACGGCTCATAGGGAATTTTCTTATCGTATCCCCCTGCAATGAGGATGATTTTCTGGTCAAAGCTCCGGAGCCCTGCAATGGTCCGGGTGGGACTGGAGGCAATGCTGTCGTTGTAGTAGGTCACCCCGTCCAGGGTCCGCACCGGCTCGATCCGGTGTTCCACCCCCGTAAAGGTGGAGCCTACCTGGGCCATGGCCTCCACCGGCACACTGCCCCAGACGGCGGCAATGGCGGCCAGGAGGTTTTCAATGTTGTGGAGCCCCCGCAGTTTGACCTTGCTCTGTTCCAACACCGGAGTGACCACTCCGTCCTGGGCATAGCAGAGCCAGCCGTCGGACCGGAGGAAAGCTCCCCGGTCAGTTTCCCGCAGCCGGGTGAACCAGACCTGGGTCCCCTTGCAGTCGGAGGCCATTCCCCGGCTCACATCGTTTTCCAGGCCCAGGACCTGACGGCTGTGGGCATCCTGGTAGAGGAGGATATTCCGCTTGGCGTCAATATACTCCTGCATATCCTTGTGATGGTCCAGGTGGTTGGGGGTCACGTTGGTGACCACTGCGATTTTGGGGCTCTTCCGCATGCTGATAAGCTGGAAGCTGGACAGTTCCACCACTGCCACGTCCTCGGGGCTTACCTGGTCCAGAAGAGGCAGGAGAGGGGTACCGATGTTTCCCCCCAGCCAGACCTTCCGGCCTGCGGCCTCAAACATCTTGGCAATCAGGGTGGTGGTAGTGGTCTTTCCGTCGCTGCCGGTCACCGCCACCAGAGGGCAGGGGCAGAACTCAAAGAAGAGTTCCATCTCGCTGGTGATTTTGGCCCCCTTGGCCCCGGCTTCCTGCAAAGCAGGAGTGTAATATTCAAAGCCGGGAGTCCGCATAATAATATCCTGACCTTCCAGTCCTTTCAGGTAATCCCGGCCCAGGGAAAGGCGGATGGGCAGTTCCTTCAGCATTTCCCCGGTTTTTCCAAATTCCTCCAGGGAGGCTTTCTGGTCACAAAGGGTGACCTCTCCCCCCATTTCCACAAACTGAGGAATCAGCTGTTTATGGCTGACCCCACATCCAATGAACGCCACCTTCCGGCCCTGGATCATGGCCCGGAGCTGCTCTGCTGGCTGCATGGCTGTTCCTCCTTCTCATAGGCATATATATGGTTATTATACCGCCTTCCCGGCTATTCTGCAATGAGAATAGAGTCTTTTTGTTCTACATAAAATACCATTGAATCTTTTTCAGGGAGGGGATTTTTATGCCGGTCTGGCTTTGTCTTTTGTTCTGTCTCCTCTTTACCGGCTGCGGCTCTTCTCAGGAGCCCTTTATCTGGCAGGCAGACAGTTACCCGGTGAATCTGGACCCCCAGATCACCCGGGAGGAAGGAGATTTGCTGGCCATCCGGCACCTTTACCGGGGATTGTTCGCCCTGGATGAAACCGGGGAGCCTCAACCGGAGGGCTGTGGGGAATATACCCTCTCCCCCGACGGTTCCACCGTCACCTTCACTTTAAAGGAGGACCTGACCTGGTGGGACGGGGTCCCGGTCACCAGCCGGGATTACGCCTTTGGGGTGAGCCGGGCTCAGGACCCGGACACCGGCAGCCCGTACCGGGAGGAGCTGGAGGGGATACTCTCCCTGGACTGTCCCGATGACCGGACCCTGGTGGTCACCCTGGCGGAGGGAGCCGACCCGGCCCGGCTTTTTGCCCTGCCCGGGACTTATCCCTGCCGGGAGGATTTTTTCCGTTCCTGTGAAGGGAGCTATGGACTCTCCAAAGAGAAGGTGCTGGGCTGCGGATATTACCGGCTTTCCTCCTGGGGCACCGAGACCATGACCCTGACCCGGTGTCAGGGGGAAGGAATCGAAACTTTCCGAATTGCTTCGCCCCAGTGGGAGGGCAGTCCCACCGGGTGGCTGGAAACCGCCGACGAGGGGATTCCCATGGTCACCTGGGCCGTTCTTCTCAATCCAGACCAGCCGGTCTTTGCCCAGCCCCAAATCTGTCAGGCCTTTGCCTCCGCTCTCTATTCCGCCGATCTCTCCCCCGGTCCCGGGTTTATCCCGGCCCGGCAGCTTTTCCCTCCCACTTTGGGAGAGGAGGACTGTCTCCCGGATCTGGGTCAGCCGGGCCCGCTTCTCTGGGAAGGGCTGAAATCCCTGGACCAGGACGGGATAAAGGGGCTCACCCTGCTGGCTCCGGAGGATTCCCGGTTTGAGGATCTGGTCAACGGTATAAACCAGGAATTACAGCAGCAGCTGGGGGTGTTTTGTTCGGTGGAGCGGGTGGGAAGCTCTGTCCTGCTGGAGCGGATAGAAGCAGGAGAATATGACCTGGCTCTGGTTCCCTGTCAGCCCAGGTCCGGGTCCGGGGAGGAGCTGTTTGCCCGGTGGGCAGCCTTGGCCGGGTCCAAGGCTGAATCTCAGAAGGGGCTTCTCAGTGAGTGCCGGGTGATTCCCCTCTTCCATCAGGTTTTCCGGCTGAAAACCAGTCAGCCGGTGGAAGGACTTTGGGTTTCTCCCTACACGGGAAGCCCTGACCTGAATCATGCGTTTTACCCCTGAGAAAAGGAAAAGGCAGCAGAGAAACTCTCTGCTGCCTTTTTGTTTCTGATAAAATCAGCTGTTGGCAATCTTCATGCCGTGAGCCTCCAGAAGGGCTGCGATCTTCTGGTGAGGATCGCAGAGGCTGGAAACGCTCATCTCGTGGTTCATAGCGGCCACAAAGTAGCTGATGTACTTGGACACGTCCACGTCATGGTACCACTCACGCTTCAGGAGTTCGGGGCTGCGGTAGGTCAGGTTGGTGCCCAGCACGCCGTCGATGATTCCCTTCTCGTAAGCCTCGTCAAACTTCTCCAGGCCGGCGGTGAAGAGGGGGAAGGTTGCGTCTGCCAGAACCTTGGCGGCGCCACGCTTCTTCAGCTCGTAGGCAATGTCCAGCATGGAGTCGCCGGAGGCAATGATGTCGTCGGCAATAAAGACGGTCTTGCCTTCTACGCTCTCGCCCAGGTACTCGTGGGCAACAATGGGGTTCCGGCCGTTTACTACCCGGCTGTAATCCCGGCGCTTGTAGAACATACCCAGGTTTACGCCCAGAACGCTGGCAAAGTACAGGTTCCGGTTCATGGCGCCCTCATCGGGGCTGATGCACATGAAGTGCTCCTTGTCGAACTCTACGTCAGGCATATCCTTGAAGACCTTCTTCAGTACCTGGTAGGTGGGCATAACGTTGTCAAAGCTCATGAGGGGCACAGCATTGCAGAGCCGGGGGTCATGGGCGTCAAAGGTGATGATGTTGGAAACGCCCATGGTCTGAAGTTCCTGAAGAGCCACAGCGCAGTCCAGGCTTTCCCGGCTGACCCGGCGATGCTGCCGTCCGCCGTAGAGGCTGGGCATAATGACAGTGATCCGGTGAGCCTTACCGGCCACAGCCTGGATGATACGCTTCAGGTTGGCAAAATGGTCGTCAGGAGACATGTGGTTGTCATACCCGAACAGCTTGTAGGTAATGCTGTAGTTGCCGGGGTCCACCACAATGTACAGGTCGTAGCCCCGGACACTTTCCTTCACCAGGCCCTTGGCGTCGCCGCTCTGGAAACGAGGGCAGTCGCAGGGAATAATAAAGCTTTCGGTGGGGGTACCGGCCTCCCGGCTCCAGCGCACCAGGTGGCTGTCAATGAGATTGGTCAGTTCCTCTGCTCCGGGCACTGCAATCAATCCCAGGCTTGCAATGCTCTTCTCTTCCCGGAAAAAGTCTCTGGGGCCATATCCGTTGTTTGACATGTTCATTCTCCTCTTCAACCGTCTGTTATTCATTCAGTTTATATTAGGTTTTCCTGGCTTCCTGAAAATATCGCAGGGTCAACCATTTTCACCCTTATCATAGCACAATTTTACTTTTTTTCTACATTTGTTATGGTTTTAACAATATTTTCTATGGCTTGCACAGTGCCCCCATCCCTGTGGTAATTCTTTCTGTTGCTTTTGCCAAAAATCCCTTTGTTATGCGGATTTTCCCCATTTTTCAGCATAAGAAAACAGCCCCGCACATTAGGTGCAGGGCTGTCTTTTAGCCTTTATATGCTGGATCAGACCAGCTCGATGATTGCCATCTCAGTGGCGTCACCACGGCGAACACCGGTCTTGATGATCCGGGTGTAACCACCGTTGCGCTCGGCGTACTTGGGACCGATCTCGTCGATCACCTTCTTGGCTACATCTTCCTTGGTGATGTAGGAGAATACCTGCCGCTTGGAATGCAGGTCTTCCTTCTTACCCAGGGTCACCATCTTCTCGGCCATGGAACGAACTTCCTTGGCACGGGTAACGGTGGTCTCGATCTTGCCGTTTTCAAACAGGTAGGTCACCATTGCACGCAGCATTGCCTTCCGGCTGTCGCTGGTTCTACCGAGCTTTCTGGTACCGGGCATCCCGTTTATAATTACTCGTCGTCTTTGGTCAGGGTAAAGCCCAGGGAGTCCAGCTTAGCCAGCACTTCCTCAAGGCTCTTGCGGCCGAGGTTGCGAACCTTCATCATCTCGTCCTCGGACTTGTTGATCAGATCCTGAACGGTGTTGATTCCTGCACGCTTCAGGCAGTTGAAGGACCGAACGCTGAGATCCAGCTCTTCGATGGTCATCTCCAGAGCCTTCTCCTTGCCGGAATCATCCTTCTCGATCATGATCTCGGTTTTGGCAGCCTCTTCGCTCAGGTTGACAAACAGGTTCAAATGCTCGGTGAGTACCCGTGCAGCCAGGCTTACAGCCTCCTGCGCATTGATGGTACCATCGGTCCAAACCTCCAAAGTCAGCTTGTCGTAGTCAGTGATCTGCCCTACACGGGTGTTTTCCACAGTGTAGTTGCACTTCAGAACGGGGGTGTAGATGCTGTCCACAGCCAGGGTAGACAAATCCATCTTCTCTTCCATGGCCTGCTTGTTACGCTCGGCAGGCACATAGCCCCGTCCCTTGTCAAAGGTCAGCTCCATCACCAGCTTGGCGCCCTCGCCCAGAGTGGCAATATGCCATTCGGGGTTGAGGATTTCAATATCATCGCCCTGCTTGATGTTGCCTGCGGTCATTTCGCAGGGGCCAACTGCCTCCACCTGGACACTCTTGGGGCCGTCGCAGTAAAGCTTGGCTGCAACGCCCTTCAGGTTCAGTACGATCTCGGTGACATCTTCCTTGACACCCTCAACGGTGGAGAATTCATGGACGATACCGTCGATCTTGACGCTGGTCACGGCTACGCCGGGGAGGGACGAGAGCAGGACACGCCGCAGACTGTTGCCCAAAGTGGTGCCAAAGCCACGCTCCAGGGGCTCTACCACGAACTTGCCGTAGCGGCCGTCGGGGCTGAGGCTGGCTGTCTCGATTTTGGGGCGCTCAATCTCCATCATAAAAAACCCTCCTTGTGGTACCGCCCCCCTGATGAGGGCGGTCTGATATAATCACAATTCGAACTAGGGGAAAAGGGATTACTTAGAGTACAACTCGACGATGAGGTGCTCTTCCACAGGGAAGTCGATGTCAGCCCGAACAGGCAGGTTGGCCACGGTGCCCTTCAGGGCATTCTTCTCACGGGTCAGCCAAGCGGGCAGCAGAACAACGGGAGCATCCTCCCCTACCAGGCTGCTGAAAGCGGCGCTGGAACGGCTGGACTCACGAACCTCGATCACGTCACCGGCCTTGACCAGGTAGGAAGGAATGTTTACCTTCTTGCCGTTAACGGTGAAGTGAGCATGGCTCACCAGCTGGCGGGCAGCACGGCGGGTCTTGGCAAAGCCCAGACGGAACACAACATTGTCCAGCCGGCGCTCCAGGGTGGTCAGCAGGTTCTCACCGGTCATACCGGCGGCAGCAGCGGCCTTCACATAGTAGGTGTGGAACTGCTTCTCGCCCACGCCGTAGATGAACTTGACCTTCTGCTTCTCGTTCAGCTGCATAGCATACTCGCTCTGCTTACGGCGCATACCGCCTTTGGGGTCACGAGTGGTGGTCTTCTTAGAGTAGCCCATAACCGCAGGGGAAATGCCCAGGGTCTTGCAACGCTTAGCAATAGGCTGCATATTCTTAGCCATAGTCTATTTCCTCCTTACAGATTATACACGGCGGCGCTTGGGAGGCCGGCAACCATTGTGGGGGATGGGGGTAACATCCTTGATCATGGTTACTTCCAGACCGGTGGCCTGCAGCGCACGGATAGCGGACTCACGGCCGGAACCGGGGCCCTTTACATATACTTCAACAGTCTTCATTCCCTGGTCCACAGCAGCCTTGGCAGCAACTTCAGCTGCGGACTGAGCGGCAAAGGGAGTGCTCTTACGGCTGCCCCGGAAGTTCAGTCCACCGGAGCTGGCCCAAGAAATGGTGTTGCCCTGAAGATCAGTAATTGTAACAATGGTATTGTTAAAAGTAGACTGAATATGGGCAGCGCCACGCTCTACATTTTTACGCTCGCGCTTTTTGGTGCGAGCCTTAGCAGCAACTTTAGCCATTTTCCTTCCTCCTCAATTACTTCTTCTTGTTGGCAACGGTGCGCTTGGGACCCTTAACGGTACGGGCGTTGGTCTTGGAGCGCTGGCCACGGGCGGGCAGGTGCTTACGATGACGGGTGCCACGGTAGCACTGGATGTCCACCAGACGCTTGATATCCATCTGGACGTTACGACGCAGGTCGCCTTCCACCAGGATATTGTTCTTATCGATGTAGTCACGGATCTGAGCCTCTTCCTCAGCGGTCAGGTCCTTTACGCGGGTGTCGGGGTTAATGCCAGTAGCAGCCAGGATCTGGTCTGCAGTGCTGCGGCCGATACCATAGATGTAGGTCAGGCCAATCTCTACCCGCTTCTCACGGGGCAGGTCAACGCCGGCAATACGAGCCATAGTTATATCCTCCAATTCCTTCCATGTCAGTGTCGGGGCCTACGCCGGAAGTCTACATACTTGGCCCCCAAGTCCAGGTATTAGCCCTGGCGCTGCTTGTGCTTGGGATTGATGCAGATCACCATAACACGGCCTTTGCGCTTGATGACCTTGCACTTCTCACAGATGGGTTTAACGGAAGGTTTAACCTTCATGATGCTGAACCTCCTTTGATTCGCTGACGCTCTTATTTGGAACGCCAGGTAATGCGCGCCTTAGAAAGATCATAGGGCGACATTTCCATTGTTACTTTGTCCCCGGGGAGAATACGGATGAAGTTGGTCCGCAGCTTTCCCGAGATGTGTGCGTGGACGCTGTGGCCGTTGGGCTTTCCGTCTCCGCCCAGCATTTCCACTACGAACTGAGCGTTGGGCAAAGCTTCCCGCACGATACCTTCTACTTCGATGACGTCTTCTTTGGACAAGTTCCTTGCCTCCTTAAATGGGGTTGTCCGGCCTTACAGCCGGGGCTTCCTCAAATAACAGTGGTGTTCGGCGAGAATCCCGCCTTTTTTGGACGGTGGTTGTGGGGGCCACATGCTTATTCCTCCCAACCCTCCTATTATACAGGATCAGGAATGTTTTTGCAAGTGCCTTTGCCAGAAAAAGCATCTGGCCTACCACGGCCAATACCCACTTACAGGGACCCAAACAGGTAGGTCTGACTTCCGCCCTTACAGGCGGAAGTCAGCACCTTCCCAGTCTCGGGTTAAAACCTCGGGTCCGTTGGGTGTAATGAGGACTGTATGCTCAAAGTGAGCGGACAGTCCGCCGTCACAGGTTTTGACCGTCCATCCATCGGATAAGGTCTTCACAGCATGGTGTTTTTGGTTCACCATGGGTTCAATGGCAATGCACATGCCGGGCACCAGTCTGGGGCCCCGGCCCGGGTTGCCGAAATTGGGCACCTCAGGCTCCTCATGCAGTTCCTTGCCTACTCCATGACCCACAAAGGTGCGGACCACAGAGAATCCGTTTTCTTCCACATAGCTCTGAACGGCGTGGCTTACGTCTCCGATCCGGTTTCCGGCCAGTGCGGCCTTGATTCCCAGATGAAGGCTTGCCTTGGTCACGTCCATCAAACGCTGGGCTTCCATGTCCACCTTGCCGCAGGCAAAGGTGCAGGCATTGTCGCCGTTGAAGCCGTCCAGTTTGGCGCCTGTGTCGATGCTGATAATATCGCCCGGCCGGATCACGATTTTCCGGGAAGGAATGCCGTGGATCACCGTGTCGTTCACGCTGATGCAGGCAGACCCCGGAAAACCGTACAGCCCCTTGAAGTTGGGCTTGGCTCCGTGCCGACGGATAAAATCCTCAATGATCTTGTCGATCTCGGCGGTGGTGATACCGGCCTCGATGGCCTCACCGCCAGCCTTGAGAGCAGCTGCGCTGATGGCGTTCACCCGGCGCATCTTCTCGATCTCGGCTGCATTCTTGATCTGGATCAACCCTCTACCCCCAAAGCCTGGAACAGCTTTTTGGTGGTCTCTTCAATGGAGGCTACCCCCTCCACCGCTACCAGCTTCCCGGCCTTCTCATAATACTGGATGAGGGGCTCGGTCTGCTGATGGTAGGCGTTCAGTCGGTCCAGAACGGTGGCGGGCTCGTCATCCTTCCGGATGGCTACAGGGGCGCCGCAGCGATCGCAGATCCCCTCTTTGGCGGTGGGCTTTACCTGGATGTGGTAGCTTGCGCCGCATCCGGTGCAGACCCGCCGTCCGCTCATCCGCTGGATGATATCCTGGTCGGGGACCTCCAGGTCAATGACCTTGTCGATCCGGACCCCCATCTCGTCCAGAGCCTGCGCCTGGGCGATGGTACGGGGGACTCCATCCAGGATGAACCCATTCTGGCAATCGTCCTGGGACAGACGCTCCTTGACGATGCCAATGATGACTTCATCAGGAACAAGTGCGCCGGATTCCATGTAACTCTTTGCTTTCAAACCCATGGGCGTACCTTCCTTGACGGCGGCACGCAGGATGTTGCCGGTAGAGATGGAGGGAATGTGCAGGGCATCGCAGATGACCTCTGCCTGTGTACCCTTGCCGGCGCCGGGGGCGCCCAACAGAATCAGGTTCATATCTTGTTCCTTTCTGCTTACTCTAAGAAGCCTTTGTGATGGCGCATGAGCATGAAGCTTTCCATGCTCCGGCCTGCATCCAGGGCCACGCCTACTACGATGAGGAGACTGGTACCGCCCAGCTGAATGGACACACCAGTCAGGTTACCCAGAACAATGGGCATTACGGCTACCAGAGCCAGGAAGAAGGCTCCGATGAGGGTAATCTTATTCAGGATGCGAACGATGAAATCGCTGGTGGGCTTGCCGGGACGAATGCCGGGGATAGCGCCGTTGTTCTTCCGCAGGTTGTTGGCGATCTCTACGGGGTTATACTGGATAGCCACATAGAAGTAGTTGAAAGCCACGATCAACATCAGGTAGATCACTACATACAGCACGCTGGTGTAGTTGAAGCTGTGGAAGAAGCTGTACAGCAGGGGATGCTCGGCGGCATCCACACTGATGAAGCTGCCGATGGTTCCGGGGATGCTGCACAGAGAGCTGGCAAAGATGATGGGCATAACGCCGCTCATGTTTACCTTGATGGGCACATAGCTGGCCTGGCCGCCGTACATTTTACGGCCAACCACCCGCTTGGCATACTGGACGGGAACCCGCCGCTCTGCGTTGGTGAAAACAACAACGAAGACGATAGCGGCGATTGCCAGCACGACCAGAACAGGGATGAGCACATAGTACAGAGGCTGGGTCTGAGCCATGTACAGGATACCCATAAAGGTGTTGTACAGATCAGACCAGCGAGCTACGATACCTGCGAAGATGATGAGGGAGATACCGTTGCCGATACCCCGGTCATCGATCTGCTCGCCCAGCCAGACCACCAGCATGGAGCCGGCGGTGAAGCAGAGCACAATGACCACAGCGGCGAAGATGCCGGCGGCGCCCTCGGTGTACTTCAGAGCCCCCATACGACGGAGGATGAAGTAGTAACCTACGGCCAGGAGAACACCCAGGACCGCACCGGAGTACCGGGTGATCCGCTGGATCTTCTTCTGTCCTTCAGGGCCTTCCTTTGCCATATTCTCCAGAGCGGGGATGGCCACGGTCAGGAGCTGAATGATAATGGAAGCATTGATGTAGGGCATGATGCCCAGAGCGAACAGGGTGCACTGGCTCATGGCTCCACCGCTCATCATGTTCAGGTAAGTGAGCATGTTGCCGGTGGAGAACATGGCGTCCAGAGCTACATTGTTGATGAAGGGAACGGGGATGGCACATCCCAGACGGAACAGTACCAGGATGATGAAGGTAAAGATCAGCCGTTTCCGGAGTTCTTCGGTCTTCCACGCATTACGGAAGGTTTCAAACACCTTACATCACCTCAGCCTTCCCGCCTGCCTTTTCGATTTTCTCCTTGGCGGAGGCGGTGTAGGCGGCAACCTGAACGGTGACTGCCTTAGTCAGCTCGCCGTTGCCCAGGACCTTAACGCCATCCAGAGCCTTCTTGATAATGCCCTTGTCCAGCAGAGCCTGAGTGTCGATGACACTGCCTGCCTCGAACTTCTCCAGGTCGCTTACCTTAACGGTAGCATACCGGGTGGCAAAAATGTTGTTGAACCCGCGCTTGGGCAGACGACGCTGGAGAGGCATCTGACCGCCTTCGAATCCGGCCTTCTTCACGCCGGACCGGGCCTTCTGGCCCTTGTGGCCGAAACCGGCAGTCTTGCCGTTGCCGGAACCTGCGCCACGGCCCTTCCGGGTAGCGGGGGTGTTGGCACCCTTAGGTGCTCTGATCTCATGAAGTTTCATTGCTGCACCTCCTTGCTATTACGCATTGGTAACTTCAACCAGGTGGGCGATCACATTGATCTTGCCAGCGGTCGCATCATTCTCGGGCTGGACAGTCACATCACCGATCCGCTTCAGGCCCAGGCTCTCAGCAGTTGCCTGCTGTTTTACAGAGCGGCCGGACAGGCTGCGGACCAGCTTAATGGTGACGGTGCCGGTAGCCTTCTTGGGAGCTTTCTTTTCTGCCATTTTCAGCTACCTCCTTAACCTAGAATTTCCTTCACGGACTTGCCGCGCTTGGCTGCCACTTCCTCAGCGGTAGTCAGGCTGGTCAGGCCCTGGAAGGTAGCGGTAACAACATTGATGGGGTTGTTGCTCCGCAGAGATTTGGTACGAATGTCCTTAATGCCAACGCACTCCAGCACGGCACGGACGGGGCCGCCGGCGATAACACCGGTACCAGGAGCAGCGGGCTTCATGAGAACCCGGCCTGCGCCGTAGGCGCCCACGATCTCGTGGGGGATGGTGGTGCCACGCAGGTTTACATGGACCATGTTCTTCTTGGCAGCTTCCAGGCCCTTGCGGATGGCCTCGGGAACTTCACCGGACTTGCCGATGGCGTAGCCGATGTTGCCCTTGCCGTCGCCTACTACTACCAGAGCAGCAAACTTCATGACACGGCCGCCCTTAACGGTCTTGGACACACGGTTGATAGATACAACCTTTTCAATCATATCGTTGTCTTCACGATTTCTGTTCATTGCCATTTGTTGTATCCTCCTTCCTTACAGCTTCAGGCCGCCTTCACGGGCGCCCTCGGCCAGTGCCTTGACACGGCCATGATACACAAAACCGCCACGGTCGTAAACGACCTCTTCAATGCCCTTGGCCAGAGCCTTCTCAGCGATCTTGAGGCCAACCTTCTTGGCTGCTTCGATGTTTCCGCCGAAGCCTTCGAAATCCTTATCCATAGTGGATGCGCTTACCAGGGTTACGCCGGCCTCGTCATCAATGATCTGGGCATAGATATGCTTGGCGGAGCGGAACACATCAAGACGGGGACGCTCAGCGGTGCCGCTGATCTTACCGCGCACACGGCGGTGACGACGAAGACGAGCTTCGTTCTTGTCAGGCTTGTTAACCATTGTCTCTCACTCCTTATCTTATTTGCCTTTACCAGTTTTGCCTTCTTTGCGGATGACATACTCGCCACGGTAGCGGATGCCCTTGCCCTTATAGGGTTCGGGAGGCCGCTTCTCACGCACTTCAGCAGCAAACTGGCCGACCTTCTGCTTATCGATGCCAACGACCTCGATGGTGTACTGGTCGGGAACATTCAGCTTGATCTCATCGGTCTCAGCAACGATGACCTGATGGGAGAAGCCCAGGTTCAGAACCACGTTGGTGCCCTGCTTCTGGGCACGGTAGCCGACGCCCTGGATCTCCAGGACCTTGGTGAAGCCGTTGGTAACGCCCTCCACCATGTTGGCAATGTTGGTGCGGGTCAGACCGTGCAGGCTGCGAGCTTCCTTGTCGTCGTTAGGACGAGTAACATGAATCTCGTTGCCCTCCACCTTGACATTCATCAAAGGATGGAACTTGGAATTCAGGCTGCCCTTGGGGCCCTTCACGGCGATGGTGTGCTCAGCCTCGTCGACCTTCACTTCCACACCGGCAGGAATGACGATGGGTTTTCTTCCGATTCTCGACATTGTCTTTTACCCCTTTCTTACCACACAAAGGCCATGACTTCGCCGCCAACGTTTGCTTCGCGAGCAGCCTTGTCAGTCATAACGCCCTTGGAAGTGGAGATGATAGCCACGCCCAGGCCCTTCATGACCTTGGGCATGTCCTTGCAGTTGGTGTAGATCCGCAGACCGGGCTTGGACACCCGCTTGATGCCGGAGATAACGGGCTGGCCGTTCTCCTGGTACTTCAGGGTCACCTTGATGGTTCCCTGCTTGTTGTCTTCGATCACCTGCATACCCTTGATGTATCCCTCGTCCAGCAGGATCTGGCAGATAGCCTTCTTGGTGTTGGAAGCGGGGATTTCCACGGAAGGGTGTTTGGCAGTGCTAGCGTTGCGGATGCGGGTCAGCAGGTCCGCGATAGGATCGGTGATTTGCATGCCACTAACCTCCTTAGGTTAATCAATAATAGTGTTGTTTCGGAACTTGCCGGCTGATTACCAGCTGGCCTTCTTCACGCCAGGGATCTGGCCCTTGTAAGCCAGTTCCCGGAAGCAGATACGGCAAACGCCGTACTTGCGCAGGTATGCATGAGGACGGCCACAGATCTTGCAGCGGTTGTAGGCCTGAGTGCTGAACTTGGGCTCACGCTGCTGCTTCAGCTTCATAGAAGTCTTTGCCATTGTGATGTCCTCCTTAGTTAGCGAAGGGAGCGCCCAGAGCCTTCAGCAGCTCCTTGGCTTCCTCATCGGTCTTTGCGGTGGTAACAAAGCAGATATCCATGCCCCGGATGGCGTCGATCTTGTCGAAGTCAATTTCGGGGAAGATCATCTGTTCCTTGATACCGAAGGCGTAGTTGCCACGGCCGTCAAAGCTGTTGCCGTTGATGCCCCGGAAGTCACGGACACGGGGCAGGGCCACGCTGAACAGACGGTCAACAAACTCGTACATCCGCTCGCCGCGCAGGGTAACCTTTGCGCCGATGGGCATACCCTCACGGAGCTTGAAGTTTGCAACGCTCTTCTTGGCCCGGCAGACAATAGCCTTCTGGCCGGTGATCTGGCCCAGATCCTTGACGATGGCGTCAATGACCTTTGCGTTATCCTTGGCCTCGCCGGCGCCAACGTTGATGATAACCTTGTCCAGCTTGGGGATCTCCATAACGCTCTTATAACCGAACTTCTTGTACAGTGCAGGAGCAATTTCCTGGACGTACTGATCTTTCAAACGTGCCATTAGTGTTTACTCCTTTCCTTACAGTTCAGCGCCGCACTTCTTGCAGATGCGGACTTTCTTGCCGCCGTTTACGGAATAACCTACCCGGGTAGCCTTGCCGCACTTGGGGCAGACAGGCATGACCTTGCAGGCGTAAATGGCGCTCTCGGCCTTCACAATGCCGCCCTGCTCGCCCTGACGACGAGGCTTGACGTGCTTGGTGACCATGTTGCGGCCTTCAATGATGACCTTGCCCTCCTTGGGGCTGACAGCCAGGACCTTGCCGGTCTGGCCCTTGTCCTTACCGCTGATGATCATGACATTGTCGCCGGTTTTAACATGCAGATTGTTCATTCTGATAAAACCTCCTTACAGCGATTCCGGAGCAAGGCTCAGAATCTTCAGGTAGCCGTTCTCCCGCAGTTCGCGGGCAACGGGCCCAAAAATACGAGTGCCCTTCGGGTTCTTGTCGTTGTTGATGATAACAGCAGCGTTCTCGTCGAACCGGATGTAGCTGCCGTCGTCACGGCGCAGGCCCTGCTTGCTGCGTACGATAACAGCCTTGACCACGTCGCCCTTCTTCACATTGCCGCCGGGAGCAGCCTTCTTAACAGAAGCCACTACCACATCGCCAATATTTGCGTATCTCTTGCGAGAGCCGCCCAGCACACGAATGCACATTAACTCTTTAGCACCGGTGTTGTCGGCTACTTTGAGATAAGTTTGCATCTGAACCATGTGTCAGATCCTCCTTTCAAAGTTGCAGGCTTATTTTGCCTTCTCGATGATCTTAACCAGGCGCCAGTTCTTGTCCTTGGACAGCTTACGGGTCTCCATAATCTGTACACGGTCACCGATACCGGCCTCGTTGTTCTCGTCGTGTGCCTTGAACTTAACAGTCCGCTTCATGATCTTCTTATACAGAGGGTGGGGGAAGCTGTCAATGACGGCCACAACGATAGTCTTATCCATCTTGTCGGACACAACGGTGCCAACACGGGTCTTTCTCAAATTCCGTTCCATCGTTTAACCTCCCTCTTTAAGCTTTCTCTGCCAGAGCGGTCATCACACGGGCGATGTCCTTCTTGACAGCATTGATACGGATGGGGTTTTCCAGCTGGTTGATAGCGTGCTGGAAGCGCAGATTGAACAGCTCCTGCTTCAGATCTGCCAGCTTCTTGTTCAGTTCAGCTACGCTCATTTCACGCAGTTCACTTGCTTTCATTCTGCTGCAGCCTCCTCTTCACGAACTACAAATTTGCACTTGACAGGCAGCTTGTGGCTGGCCAGCCGCATGGCTTCACGAGCGGTCTCCTCGGATACATCAGCCAGTTCGAACATGATGCGGCCGGGCTTGACCACGGCTACCCAGTACTCGGGAGAGCCTTTACCGGAACCCATACGAGTGCCGGCGGGCTTTTCGGTAACGGGTTTGTCGGGGAAGATCTTGATCCAAACCTTACCGCCACGCTTGATATAACGGGTCATGGCGATACGGGCGGCCTCGATCTGGTTGGAAGTGATCCAGGCGGGTTCCAGTGCCTGCAGGCCGAACTGGCCCTGGTTCACCTTGTTGCCGCTGGTGGCAACACCTTTCATACGGCCACGCTGTACGCGGCGGTACTTAACACGCTTAGGCAGTAACATTACTTGTTGCCTCCTTCCTTACGGGGTGCGCGGGGAGCGCGGGGTGCGCGAGGAGTGCGAGCAGGCTTCTCCTCCACAACGGGCTTTGCGCCCTTCAGGACTTCGCCCTTGTAGATCCAAACCTTGATGCCGATCTTACCGTAGGTGGTGTTTTCCTCAGCAAATCCTTAGTCGATGTCGGCACGTAGTGTCTGCAGGGGGATGTTTTCCTCGTGGTAGGTCTCGGTCCGGGCGATGTCAGCGCCAGCCAGACGGCCGGAGCACTGGATCTTGATACCCTTGGCGGGCACACCGAACCGGGGCTGCATGGCGTTCCGCATAGCGCCCTTGGTGGCACGACGGAAGGCAATGCGGCGCTCCAGCTGAGAGGCAATGTCCTCAGCAACCAGCTGGGCGTTGGTGGAGATGCTCTTCACCTCAACGATGTTTACATTAACGGGCTTGCCGACCAGCTTGGACAGCTGAGCCTGCAGCTTCTCGATCTCAGCACCGCCCTTGCCGATGACCATGCCGGGCTTGGCGCAGTGGATGCTGACCTTTACCCGAGGAGCACCGGTGGAATCAGCGGTACGCTCGATTTCGATTTTGGGAACGCCGGCGCCGTAGAGCTGCTTCTTCAGCACCTTACGAATCTTGTTGTCCTCTACCAGGGTATCGCCGAACTCCTGCTTGGAAGTAAACCAGCGGCTGTCCCAATCTTTGATTACGCCTACACGCAGGCCGTGGGGATTCACTTTCTGACCCATGATGTGGTTACCTCCTTACTCTTTCTCTTTCAGCACAACAGTCATGTGGCTGGTGCGCTTCAGGATGCGGTATGCACGGCCCTGTGCCCGGGGACGAATCCGCTTCAGGGTAGGACCGGGGCAGACATAACACTCTGCAACGTACAGATTGTTCTTGTCCATGTTGTGATTGTTCTCAGCATTAGCTGCTGCAGACTTCACCAGCTTCAGAAGGGGCTCACAAGCGGCCTTCGGGGTGTACTGCAGAATTGCCAGCGCCTTGTCCAGGTCCTGGTTACGGATCAGATCCATAACGATGGAGACCTTGCGGGGACTAATGCGGGCGTAGCGAAGAGTTGCCCGAGCTTCCATGTTTGTGTTCCTCCTTCTTACTTAGTGGTCTTTCCACCGGCGTGGCCCTTGAAGGTACGGGTGGGTGCAAATTCGCCCAGCTTGTGGCCGACCATATCCTCGGTAACGTAGACGGGCACGTGCTTGCGGCCGTCATGCACAGCGATGGTATGACCTACAAAGTCAGGGAAAATGGTGGAAGAGCGGCTCCAAGTCTTGAGAACCTGCTTCTTGCCGGACTCGTTCATCTCCTGCACACGCTTGAGCAGAACGGGCTGGACGTAAGGTCCTTTTTTAATGCTTCTAGACATATTCGTTCTCCTCTCTTAATTACTTAGCGCGCTTGACAATGAACTTGTCGCTGCGGTTATGATGCTTGCGAGTCTTGAGACCCAGAGCGGGCTTGCCCCAGGGAGTAACAGGGCCGGGACGGCCAACGGGAGCGCGGCCCTCACCACCACCGTGGGGGTGATCGCAGGGGTTCATGACAGAACCGCGAACGGTGGGACGAACGCCCATGTGACGGGTACGGCCGGCCTTACCGATGTTCACGTTCTCGTGATCCAGGTTGGAAACCTGGCCGATGGTGGCCATGCAGTTCAGGGGGATGTTCCGCATCTCGCCGGAAGGCAGACGGACCAGAGCGTAGCCATTCTCCTTAGCCATCAGCTGAGCCATGTTGCCAGCGGAACGAACCAGCTGGGCGCCGTGGCCGGGGTACAGCTCGATGTTGTGGATGATGGTACCAACAGGGATGTTGGCGAAGGGCAGAGCGTTGCCGGGCTTGATATCGGCGGTAGCGCCTGCGATAACGGTGTCGCCAACCTTCAGGCCGTCGGGAGCGATGATGTAGCTCTTGACGCCGTCCTCATACTGGATGAGAGCGATGAAAGCGCTGCGGTTGGGATCGTACTCCAGAGTCAGAACAGTAGCGGGAACGTCCAGCTTGCTGCGCTTGAAGTCGATGACACGGTACTTGGTACGGTTGCCGCCGCCGTGATGACGAACGGTGATGCGGCCGGTGTTGTTACGGCCGGAAGCCTTCTTCATGGGCTCCAGCAGGCTACGCTCGGGCTCTACCTTGCTCAGCACGCTGTAATCGGTGACAGTCATGCCGCGGCGGCCGGGCGTAGTCGGCTTGTACTTCTTAATTGCCATGGTTTTCTCCTTTTTGTTATCTTATGAATGTTATCGGAGTCATATCTCCTTAATCGCAGCCCTCGGCGGGCCGCTCCTATTAGGTCATGCTGGAGAAGAACTCGATTTCCTTGGAGTCCTTGCTCAGGGTTACGATAGCCTTCTTGGAGGCAGCAGTGTAACCGCCGTGCATGCCCTGACGGCGCCAACGGCCCCGTACATTGATGGTGTTCACCTTGGAGACCTTTACGCCGAACAGGCTCTCAACGGCCTGGGCGATCTCAACCTTGGTGGAATCCTTAGCGACCTTGAAGGTGTACTTCTTGTCAGCAATACCGGCCATAGAGTTCTCGGTGATTACCGGGGCCAGGATGATATCTTGTGCTGCTTTCATTAGCCCAGAACCTCCTCCAGTTTCTTTGCTGCATCCACGCTCAGGATCAGCTTGTCAGCGTTCACTACGTCGTAGGTGTTGACGCTGGTGGCGACGGTGGTCTTTACGCCGACAATGTTGTTGGCGCTCTTGACCAGCATCTTGTTAACCTCAGCGGCTACCAGCAGGTTCTTCTTGCCGGCGCCCACAGCGGTGAGCATGTTGACCACGTTCTTGGTCTTGTACTCGGTCACGTTCAGGTTGTCCAGAACGATCATGTTGCCGTTCAGGGCCTTGTCGGACAGAGCGGACAGAAGAGCCAGACGCTTTACCTTCTTGTTGATGTGGTAAACGTAGCTGCGGGGCTTGGGGCCGTGGGACACACCGCCGCCCACCCACTGGGGAGCACGGATGGAACCCTGCCGAGCATGGCCGGTGCCCTTCTGACGCCAGGGCTTACGGCCGCCGCCGCTTACTTCCTTACGGATCTTGGTGTTCTGGGTGCCCTGGCGCTGGTTGGCCAGGAAGTTTACGACTGCAATGTGTACAGCCTTCTCGTTGGGCTCGATACCGAACACTGCATCGGAAAGTTCCACAGTGGAAACCTTCTTGCCGTTCATATCGACAACATCGAATTTTGCCATTGTGTTTTCCCTCCTTATGCCTTCACGCTGTCGGAGATGGTCACCACGGCACCCTTGGGTCCGGGGATAGCACCCTTAATAGCGATCAGATTGTTCTCGGGGTCGACCTTAACGACCACCAGGTTCTGTACGGTTACCTGCACAGCGCCCATGTGACCGGGCAGCTTCTTGCCCTTGAATACACGGGAGGGGGTGGAGCAGGGGCCCATGGAACCGGCATGCCGTACAACGGGACCGGAACCGTGGCTCTCGCGCAGCCGATGCTGGCCCCAGCGCTTGATGGCGCCCTGATAGCCCTTGCCCTTGCTTACGCCAACCACGTCAACGTGGTCGCCGGCAGCGAAGACGTCAGCCTTCAGGATGTCGCCAACGTTCATGGCGCTGATATCAGCAAGGCGGAACTCCCGCAGGGTCCGCTTGGGAGCTACATTGGCCTTCTCAAAGTGGCCCTTGGCAGCCTTGTTCACGTGCTTGGCGCTTACGTCGCCGAAGCCAACCTGAACTGCCTGGTAGCCGTCGGACTCTACGGTCTTCTTCTGCACTACGGTGCAGGGACCAGCCTCGACGACAGTAACGGGAACGACCTTGCCGTTCTCGTCAAACAGCTGAGTCATACCCAGCTTCTTGCCGATGATACCTTTGTTCATTTTTTTCTCCTCCAAATAAGGTTATTGGTTGGTGCTTTCGCAACAACATGACCTCTCCGCTGTTGGGTCTGCGGATGAAGCGTCTGTATTTTCTTGTTTCGGCCTTTCCATGGACGGGTAGTTGACCCTTCACGGAAGATCCTTGCCCGTATATATAATGTAGGGCCGCCTCAGAATTCTTACAGCTTTACTTCAATGCTTACGCCGGCGGGGAGCTGCAGACTGGTGAGGTCTGCTACCGTCTTGTTGGACGGCTTCAGAATGTCGATCAGACGCTTGTGGGTGCGGGTCTCGAACTGCTCACGGCTGTCCTT
>CALXGR010000008.1 GCA_944387885.1 uncultured Clostridia bacterium | reverse complement strand
CCCTGACCCGGAGCATGGTGAACAACTATGTGAAGCAGAAAATCATTCCCGCCCCGGTGAACAAGCGGTATCAGCGCCAGCACCTGGCCCTCCTGATTCTGATTTACGCCCTGAAAAAGGTGTTCAGCCTTCCCGAGTGTGTGGAGCTGATCCGGCTGGTGGTGCCGGGGGGAGTGCTTCATCCCCGGGACTATAACCGGAGCTGTGATGCCCTGGAGGCTGCCCTCCGGCAGGTCTTTGGGGCAGGGGAGGAGAGCCTTTCCGGAGACCCGGTCCTGGACCGGGCCGCCCAGACCTGGGCCGGCAAGCTCTATCTCCAGAAATATATGGAGTATATGTCTAAGGGAAAAAATGTACCTTATTAACTTAGAAGGCCCTGGACCAACACTATAAGGTTGTTGGTCCAGGGCCTTCTAAATTTATAACCATTCAGAAAAAAGTGTGTAGAGAGCGTCGGAAGAAAGAACTGTATCTACTTTTGAAAATTGAGAAATTTGTCCGATCCAATGTTCTAGTTTATGTGGAGAGACGAGGGGAGTAGGGCGAATGTCTTCCTTTTCTTCAAAGTAAGAAGAGTCCGCTTGACTAAGAAAATCTAAAATTAAAAAGAGATTGTCTTTTACTCTTCTATAAATGCCAGGAAAACGGTAAGTTGAACCGTCAGACAAATACAGAGACTCTTGCCCTCCAGCTGAAAATTGGTCTCTAAGATGAGGGTCTACTACTCCTTGGGAAGTGAGCCATAAAGCATAGTTGTCGTAGTTTCCGCCAAAAATTTCAGGAAAGTTGACACAGGCGTAAGCGATATAATTCTTTCGCTCTTTTGGAGAAAGGTTAGACCAAAGGCGAATGGTGGGAGAAACAGCTTGCTCTACATTATCTCCAGTCCACCAAAGCCGTTGGCCTGGACGTAGATGATTTCGATAGTATTGTGATACCGGCGCTATGGGGTCATCCATCAAACGAAGTGTGTCATAGGGAATACCCATTTTATCAAAAATAGTCTCCCCTTTTTGTAAGCGCATATCAATGAGGTAACGTGGCATATGTGTGACAGCAATCCCAGAAAGACACTCTTCATAGGGCCTGGATAAAAATTCAACTGGATTGCCGCCAAGTTTTCCAAAAGTCATGTAAATGCGCTCAACTCCGGAAATTCTGGAAGATTCCAATATACTGCTGCCGGTAGAAGTCCAATGATCTTCTTTAGTGCTTTTTACTTCTACACCGTACAAATTTGCAGCTACAATATCAGGAAATTTTTGGCCGGATATTTTTTTGAGGGTCCCTTCAAACGGGGTGCCTTGAGCGCAAATATCTAAAGCAGCTTTGACGTCTTCCTCGAGGGGACGACCATTGCGTTGCATATAGTAGTTGGGACGCTTCTTTCCGTCTTCGTTGAGAAAAAGGTCTGTCCTGGACATTAAAGACACAAAATCAGACATGGAAGGCTGTGGATTTAAAGAGACAATCATTTTCAATCCTCCTTAAAATACAAGGACCACTTTGAAGCAATATTTTGCGCAATGTTGTAGGCAAGAACACAAGGAACCGCATTTCCAATAATTTTATATGCATCGCTGGCAGAGATACCGCAAGATGTCGGACTTTTTTTCATAATAAACTGGTAATTGTCAGGAAAGGTTTGAAGTCTGGCGCACTCCCGAACAGTTAGTCTTCGTTCGGATAGTCCTCCTGCCAATTCAGAAAAATGCTCACCTCCGTGTTCAACACTTAATCTCCGAAACTCAATATTGCCATGGTGCTCAGACCTTATAGTAGGGGCAAGGGAATGGAGCTTTACCTCTGTTTGTCCTTGACAGTGAGATCCCATATACTTGGCCTTTGAATACTTTTGCTGAGAAGGATCTTTGCTATACTCTGGCTCGTCTAGCTGGATAAAAGCATCAGAACAAGTGACATAAGGAATCAATGATGTTCCGTGAGTTTTCGGGGGATATGGATCATATTCCACTGGAATAATTTCTTGCGTAAGCGCTTTGAGCGCTGTTTTGGTTAATGAACTTTTTTTGAATCCGAAAAAAAATATTCTTTCTCTTGACTGAGGAATACCATAGTCAGGAGCATAGAGAACTTTTGCGGGAACTACGAGATAACCCCCGTTTCCAGCTTGTGCAAAATCGTGCTCGATAATTTCCTTTACATCGTCAAGATTGGCAAGTCCTTTCACATTTTCGGCAACAAACAACTTGGGAGATGTAAGAGAAATAACCTCTTTCATCCAAATATAAAGTTGACCGCGATTCTCCAAAGAAGGTTGGTTTTCGTCTAACAGTTTCCCTAAATGGCTTTTGGAAGAATGAAACCCCAACCGCTTTCCAGCAATAGAAAAATCTTGACATGGAAAACCACCTGTGACAATATCTACGTTTTCAGGGAAAACAGGGAGCCCAGATTTGGCTGCTTTGACAAGATTTACAATACTTTCTAACCTATAAAGTTCATTGGCATTGTGGGATTGCTGCTCAAAAAAAGATACCCAAGCCGCTTTTGCCGCTGGACGAATATCATTGGCAAATATTGTTTCAAATCCGGTAGGTGAAAGAGAAACCCAATCACCCAAATCTTTTTCGATCCAAGAGGGGTGAATTTTGGCGTTGATTGATTTTTTTAGGCAAATAAAATTGCCCTCAAATCCGATGTCCATGCCGCCGCAACCAGAAAATAAAGAAAGAAGTCTCATAAAGTTAGTTACATGAAAAATCAATTAAATAGCTACAAATAGACATTCTTATTTTAACATGACTTTGGATGATTCACAACGTAGGTGAAAATATTTCTTATAATTATAGCCAGCAGAATTTCTGCTGGCTATAAAAAACAGTAAGCTTATCCCGCCATCCGGGCCAGCAGGTCAAACCGCTGGGCATATTTGGTGTTGGGCTTTACCGGGTCGGGCCGGGCATACCCTTCCGCCAAAAGCAGTTCCTGGACCATGGTCCCGTCCTCCAGGTAGACATAGGCCAGGGTCCGGCCGTACTGGTCCATCCGGTTCAGGTCGTATTCCAGGTAAACCTTTTCCCCTTCCAGAAGCCCGGCGGCATACTCTGCCGCCTGTTCTCCCTCGGGGGTGTTTTTGGACTGGTCCGGATGGACGCTTTCCGGGGCATCCACCCCGATGAGCCGGATCTTGGTGGATTCTCCGTCCAGCTCCACCACCAGGGTGTCTCCGTCCACCACCCGCTCCACCGGCCAGGGACCGTCCAGCCCTTCCAGAGCCGGATGGCGGAAGGTCCGCCAGCTTAAAAAGAGAATCAAAAGCACTCCCCCGGCCAGGAGCAGCCATTTCAGCCGCTTCTTTTTTGGGGGAGCGCCATAGTCAGGTCGATTGAACCGCATGGGTCATTTGGCCTCCAGCTTGGCCTTGCACCGGGGACAGAGGTACTGGATGTTCAGCTCATAGCCCAGCACCTTTCCGCCCACCTGCCGCTCCAGACGGCGGGTAAGGTCCTCCCAGAACAGGTCGGAGACCTGGCCGCACTCCTGACAGACCAGATGGTCGTGACGGGTGGCCCGGTCATACCGGTCAAAGTCGGATTGAACCCGAAGCTGCCGAATAGCTCCCATCTCCACCAGGGCGGCCAGATTATTGTAGATGGTGGAAAGGGCAATCTGAGGATAGACCTGCCGGGCCTTGAGGAAAATCTGCTCAGCGGAGAGATGGTCGGTGCTCTGGTTGATAATATCCAGAATCAGCTGCCGCTTTTTGGTCATAAGCAGGACTCCTTTCTAATAGGGTTTTATGTATCATATCACGAATGATTCTTTTTTTCAACACCTTTGGAAAACCTTAAAAAATGGGATGCCGAAACAAACCGAAAGACACAGGGGAAGAAAATCCCCGGTGTCTTTTAGTCTGTTCAAAAGCTCAGGGCCGGGGCGGATAATCCAGGATCACCCGTCTGCAGGCGTTGATCAGCCGGGTGGTGCCCACACGCTCCAGCGGGGTCTTGCCTCCCATGTAGCTGGTGTGGACGTGACCGTAAATGTGGAAGGCGGGCTGGTAGACCTGGACCAGGTCATTGAAGCAGTCAAAGCCGGTGTGAGCCCGGTCGGTGGCATCGTTCCGGCCAAAGGCGGGGGAATGGGTCAGGAGAATATCTATCCCCTTGTGCCGCCACAGATCCATCCGGCGGCGGGCGATCCGCAAGCCCATTTCCCATTCCGAATACTGGTAGGCGCCTCCATTGTATTTCATGCTTCCCCCCAGGCCCAGAATACGCACGCCCTGGAACACCACCAGCTTGTCGTCAATGCACTGGCAGCCCTGGGGAGGCTGGGTCAGATAGCTGCCGTCGTGGTTCCCCGGCACATAAAGCACCGGAGCTTTGGACATGGTGGCGATGAATTCCAGATATCGCCGGTCCAGGTCTCCGGCTGCCAGGATCAGGTCCAGGCCGTCGAATCGTCCGGGCTTGTAATAATCCCAAAGGTATTTTTCTTCTGTGTCCGAGATGGCCAGTATTTTCACTTCTGACACCTCCAATTTATTCTTGGGATTCCTGGGGAAGGATGCCCTGCAGCTCTACCAAAGGCAGGGCAGCGGGGATCAGCTGGTCCCGGCGGGGGAGAGACCCTTCCACCCGGTCCAGCAGCCAGTTCATGTGAAGGATGGCCTCGGGGGCCATGGAGCCCCCTTCATGCCGGAGTGTCCCTGCCTGGTCGGTGAGAGGCAGGTCAAAGGGGTCCAGCTCTCCGGACTTGATGCCCTCTTTGAGGAGCCGGGACAGACGGGCCACCGGGGCGGGCAGGCTTCGGCTGGTAAGCAGGTCCACCACTCCGCTGGCCATTCCCCACCAATAGTTCACCGCCTGGACCTCCTGGCTGCGGGAGGGCCAGACTCTGCCCAGCAGCAGTTCCAACAGCCGCTCATAATATCGGCCCCAGTGCCAGAAGGGAGCGGCCAGGTCCTCCCGGGTGCCGTCCTCCCGGACCCGGTAAAGGCCGAACTGTTTGTCCGGACCACTGGGAGGGCTCATATCCCGGTGGCAGATAAGCCGTATTCCCTGGGAGAGGAACCATTCCTCCGGGTCCTGCTCCTGGTCGACACAGCTCCACCGGAGATAGATCCGGGCCTGCTGGTTGACCATGGCAGCGCCCAGGGCAAAGGCGTTGATCTCGGCCAGCGCTCCGTAAATGGGATATTGGGCCAGGTATCCGATTTTTCCGTCAGGGGTCATGGCCCCAGCGATGGCTCCCAGCAGGAACTTGGCCTCATACACCCGCATATAATAGGTTTTCACCGAGGGGTAGGGCATGTTGAGACTGCAATTGAGAAACTTGATCTCTGGGTGTTCCACTGCCGCTTTCAGGCTGGTCTGCATCAGCTTGGGGGTGGTGGTAAAGATGATGGAACAGCCCTTGGCAATGGCCTGCTCCACCATTTCCTGATCGTTTACCCCTACCTCCACATTGGGATAGGCGTAGGTCTCCACCCGGTCCCCCATGGTCTCCCCGGCCTGACACCGGCCAAACTCGTGGGCGGCGGTCCAGGGGCTGGTGCCCGGTTCCTTCTCGTAGAGGAAGGCTACCTTCAGCTTGGGCGCATACAGCTTTTCCAGAAGCCGGGCGGGGGCGGAGAGAGCAGGCTCCTGGTGAGGCTCCAGCTCCATGGAAACCGTCCGGGCCGGGTCCTGCCCTGCCGCCTGCAATTCAGGGCGGAGCCGGGCCAGCCGCCGGCCCAGAGCCTGGTCGGACAGCTGGGACAGCTCCCGGTAGGGGTAGAGGGACAGATAGGTGACCAGGGCCTCTCCCACCGTTACCCCCTCCAGAGGGGACTGGCGGTAGACCTTCCGGAACCGGTAGTAGGCAGAGTAAAAATCCGCCCGCTGGTCAGGGGTCCAGGGAGTGCCGGGCTGAATGTTCAGCTGGCGGCAGATCTGCCGGTAGCTTCCCGGGCGGGTCATAATGAGATAGTTTATCCCGGTGTCCCGGTAGAAGTCCATGTATTCGTAGTAGAGGATACTCTGGACGGAACCGGTCTTGGGTGGGACCAGCCGGGTGACCTGCCCCGAGATGGAGACGGCTCCCAGATAGGCCATCACCGAGACCCGCTTGTTACCCTCCTCCACATAGAACCGGCCCATGAATTCATAGGCTTGGATGGGGTCCCGGATGCCCTCCTCCATCTGGGCCTGGAAAAGGTTGGCCCACTTGACCGCAAATTCCGTGTCCACTCTCAGCAGGGGAAGGAAGGACCGGGAAAAAGCGGTTTTCCGCCCCTCAGACCGGGTCCCTTTGATCAGTTCCAGGGGAATGTCCACTACCCCCAAAGACTCCTGCCGGGTGGAGCCGGTGTTCTGGAGAATATCGTCCAGGACCTGGGGATAGGGATAGATTCCGGCGGCCACACTGGACCGGTATTCCCGCAGGCCCATTTTTTGGGCTTTCCGGTATTCCTCCATATCAGGCATAAAAAAGCACCTCCAATCAAAACTGACCGCTTACAAGCAGGGGCTGCAAGCGGTCAGTGTCAGGTTATTGGGGAATGTTAGCCCTTGGCCAGACGGCGGCGGGCGTTCTCCTTGGCCAGATCGGCAATGTCCACCAGGGGGATGGTGCTGATGTCATGGTCACCCCGCAGGGCATCCACCAGTACATTGGCAGTGTCCAGAGCAGTCAGGGTGGGGATGCTCAGCTCGCAGGCCTTCCGGCGGAACTTTACGCTGTCCCGGCTGGGATCACGGCCCTTGGCGCTGGTGCTGATGATGTAATCCACCAGTCCGCTTTCCAGCAGGTCCACCACATTGGGACGGTCGCCGCTCATCTGACGGACCATGTTGCAGGCCACCATGTGCTTGTTCAGGAACCGGCAGGTGCCCTCGGTGCCGTACAGCTTGTAGCCGTAGTCCTTCAGCTTCCAGGCCAGGTCCAGAATCTCGGGCTTGTCGCTGTCCTTCACGGTCAGGATGACACAGCTGCCGGGACCGGGCTTCTTGAACTGGTAACCGGCGGCCACCAGACCCTTGAGAAGGGCTTCCTTGTAGGTGGGGGCAATGCCCAGCACCTCGCCGGTGGACTTCATCTCGGGTCCCAGCATGGTGTCCACTCCGTGGAGCTTCTCAAAGCTGAATACGGGGACCTTGACTGCCACATAGGGGGCGTCGGGGAAGAGACCGGTGCCGTAGCCCATGTCCTTCAGCTTCTCGCCCAGGGTGCAGCGGACAGCCAGCTCCACCATGGGAATGCCGGTGACCTTGCTGATGTAGGGGACGGTACGGCTGGACCGGGGGTTGACCTCGATGACGTATACCTTGCCGTTCTGGACAGCGTACTGGACGTTGACCAGACCAACCACCTTCAGCTCCCGGGCAAACCGGCCGGTGTAGTCCACCAGGGTCCGGATCACGCTGGGGCTGAGATGCTGGGGAGGATAGACACTGATGGAGTCGCCGGAATGGATGCCGGTCCGCTCCACATGCTCCATAATGCCGGGGATGAGGAAGTCCTCACCGTCGCAGATGGCATCCACTTCGCACTCGGTGCCCAGAATATATTTGTCCATAAGGACGGGGTGGTCCATGTCCACATGAGCCATAATAACGCCCATGTACTCCACCACGTCGGCGGTGTTGTAGGCCACGATCATGTTCTGACCGCCCAGAACATAGCTGGGACGGAGCAGGACAGGGAAGCCCAGCTCGTCAGCGGCCTTGAGGGCCTCCTCGGTGTTGAAGACGGTCCGGCCTTCGGGACGGGGGATTCCGCACCGCTCCAGCAGCTCGTCAAACCGTTCCCGGTCCTCGGCCTCGTCAATGGCATCGGCGGGGGTGCCCAGAATGGGCAGGCCGATTTTGTCCATGTGGGTGGCCAGCTTGATGGCGGTCTGACCGCCGAACTGGACCACACAGCCGTCCGGCTTTTCGGTGGCAATGATGTTGTCCACGCTCTCCGGGTTCAGGGGGTCAAAGTAGAGCCGGTCGCCGGTGTCAAAGTCGGTGGATACGGTCTCGGGGTTGTTGTTGACCAGAATGGCCTCGCAGCCGTTCTGTTTCAGGGTCCATACGGCGTGGACAGAGCAGTAGTCGAACTCAATGCCCTGGCCGATACGGATGGGACCGGAACCGAATACCAGGATTTTCTTCTTCTTGGGGTCGCTGTGCTCGGCAATGAACTCCTCGCCCTCGTTCACCTCATCGTAGGTGGAGTAGAAGTAGGGGGTCTTGGCGTTGAACTCAGCGGCGCAGGTGTCAACCATCTTGAAGGAGGCGGTCCGGTGCCAGGGCAGTTCCTTCACCCCGTACAGACGGGAGATGGTCTTGTCCAAAAAGCCCATTTCCTTGGCCTGGTTGTACAGTTCCTGGGTGAGGGGCTGGGACTTGAGGGCATTTTCCAGGTTGGCCAGGTTCTGCATCTTGTCCAGGAACCAGTGGTCGATTTTGGTAATGTCGTAGATGACCTCGTGGGGAACGCCCCGCTTGAGGGCCTCGTAGACACAGAAGGCACGCTCGGAATCCTGCACATGGAGATGGTCAATGATGTCGGGGGTCTCCCAGCTTTCAAAGGCGGGCAGGGTCATGGTCTCCAGGCCCAGCTCAATGCTGGAAACGGCCTTCATAAGGGCATGTTCAAAGTTGTTGCCGATGGCCATGACCTCACCGGTGGCCATCATCTGGGTGCCCAGGTCCTTGTGGGCGTAAACGAACTTGTCAAAGGGCCACTTGGGGTACTTGACCACCACATAGTCCAGAGCGGGCTCAAAGCAGGCGCAGGTCTCCCCGGTCACCTCGTTGATGATCTCGTCCAGGGTGTAGCCGATGGCAATTTTGGTGGCCACCTTGGCAATGGGGTAGCCGGTGGCCTTACTGGCCAGGGCGGAGGAGCGGGACACACGAGGGTTGACCTCGATGACCGCATACTCAAAGCTGTCCGGTTTCAGGGCAAACTGGCAGTTGCAGCCGCCCTCAATGCCCAGCTCGGTGATAATGTCCAGAGCGGCGGTGCGGAGCATCTGATACTCCCGGTCGCTGAGGGTCTGGCTGGGAGCCACAACGATGGAGTCACCGGTGTGGATGCCCACAGGGTCCAGGTTTTCCATGTTACATACGGTGATCACATTCCCCTTGGAATCCCGCATTACCTCGTACTCGATTTCCTTCCAGCCGGAGATGCACTTTTCCACCAGAATCTGATGAATGGGGGAAAGGCGCAGGCCGTTGGTGGCGATTTCGTGGAGCTTTTCCGCATCCTCGCAGATGCCGCCGCCGGTGCCGCCCATGGTGAAGGCAGGGCGGACAATGACGGGATAGCCGATTTTGCCGGCAAACTGGAGGGCATCCCCCAGGTTCTCCACCACCTTGGAGGGGATGATGGGCTGGTGGAGCTTCTCCATGGTGTCCTTGAAGAGCTGACGGTCCTCGGCACGGTCGATGGTGTCGGGACGGCAGGCCAGCAGCCGGACCCCGTATTTATCCAGAACGCCTCCACGGGCCAGTTCCATGGACAGGTTCAGGCCGGTCTGACCGCCCAGGTTGGGCAGGATGGAGTCGGGCCGCTCCTTCTCAATGATCCGGGTGACGGTCTCGGCGTTGAGGGGCTCAATGTATACATGATCCGCAATGTCCGGGTCAGTCATGATGGTGGCGGGGTTGCTGTTGACCAGCACTACCTCGATCCCTTCGCTTTTCAGGGCACGGCAGGCCTGGGTGCCGGAGTAGTCGAACTCGGCGGCCTGGCCGATGATAATGGGACCGGAACCGATCACCAATACCTTTTTAATACTGGGGTCTTTAGGCATTATTCCCCCTCCTTTCCGGCTTTGATCCGCTCCACAAAGCGGTCAAAGAGATATTCGGTGTCCTTGGGGCCGCCGTTGGCCTCAGGATGGAACTGAACGGTGAAGCAGTTCCAGGCGGCGTACTCCACCCCTTCGCAGGTGCCGTCGTTGGCGTTCAGATGGCTCACCTTCCCCATCTCGGGGGGCACAGAATCGGACACTACGGCGTAGCCGTGGTTCTGGCTGGTAATGTAGGTGCGGCCGTCGGTGTGGTCGGTGACAGGCTGGTTGGCCCCCCGGTGACCGAACTTCAGCTTCTCAGTCCTGGCACCGGCGGCCAGAGCGGTCAGCTGGTGGCCCAGGCAGATGCCGAAGGTGGGGATGCCGCTCTCCATAAGAGTGCGGATGTTGGCGATGATTTCCACATTCTCCGCAGGGTCTCCGGGACCGTTGGAGAGCATGATGCCGTCCGGGTTCAGCTCCAGCACCTGGGCAGGGGAAGCGTTGCCGGGCAGAACGGTGACCTTGCAGTCCCGCTTTGCCAGACACCGGACAATGTTGTTCTTGCAGCCCAGGTCCAGAAGGGCCACATGGTACCGGCCCTGGGGATTGTGGACCGAGGGCTGAGCGCAGGTCACCGCCTTGACGGCGTCCAGAATGGCGTAGGAGCGAATTTCCTCCAACAGGGCGGCAGTCCGGGCCTGGTCGTTGCGGGGATCAAACTCGGTGGTGATGGCCCCGTTCATAACACCGGCGGTGCGGAGAATTTTGGTCAAAGCCCGGGTGTCGATGCCTTCCAGGCCGATAATGTTATGCTGTTTCAGGAAAGCGTCCAGGGTCATCTGGCAGCGGAAGTTGCTGGGGGTCTGGCAGGCCTGCCGGACAATGTATCCCTTGGCCCAGATTTTGTCGCTTTCATAGTCCTGGTCGTTCATTCCGTAGTTCCCGATAAGGGGATAGGTCTGGGTAATGATCTGACCGTAGTAGCTGGGGTCGGTGAGGGTCTCCTGGAATCCCACCATGCCGGTGGCAAAGACCACCTCGCCGATGGTGGTTCCGGTCTGTCCAATGCTTTTCCCGGTCAGGACCTGACCATTGGCTAAAAGCAGATAAGCGTTCATCTTGTAAACCTCGCTGGCATTAGTTTTGAAAAGGGGAAGGGGCCATTACAGGGTCTGCTTGGCCTGCTGGTTCATCTTCCGGCTTCCCAGGTGGACCAGGGGCAGCTTGCCCTCGGCGCAGATGGGGCACTCCTCAGGGAGATAGTTGGGCAGGTCCAGCTTGAGGGCGCTGGCCAGAATGGGAATGGGGCTGGGAGCCTCGGCCTTGGTCCGGTCCACCACGCAGGTGATGCCCAGGCAGATTCCGCCGGCTTCCTCAATGACCCGCTTGGTCTCCAGGCTGGAAATACCGGTGGTCACCACGTCCTCGGCAATGATGCACCGCTCGCCGGGATGGATGGCGAACCGCTTCAGGCTCATGACGTTGTCCACCCGCTCGGTGAAGATGGCCCGCTTGCCCAGCTGACGGCCCAGCTCGTAGGCGTAAACGATGCCGCCCATGGCAGGTCCCACAATCACATCCACCTCAATGTTCTGGTCCTTCAGCTTCTGGGCCACCTGCTCCATGACCTGAGCGCACTTGTCAGGGTACTGCTGCAGAAAAGCCATCTGGCAGTAGGCGCTGGAATGCCGTCCGCTGGACAGCAGGAAATGTCCCTCCAGAAAAGCTTCACATTCCTTCAAAATTTCACGAGCATCACGCATGGTACTTCCTCCCTCATGTTTCTTCAAAAATACAGTATACCCTATTTCACAGACGATTTCAAGAATCTGTTTGTATAATATGCAGATTAAAATAAATAAACTGCATAAATATTAACCCCCCTAAACAGGGCTTGTTGCTGGTTTAAAACCGGCGGTTCCTTGCAATCTGGATGAATAAATATTCATCCCCGGGCGCAGCCCCGGATCTCGTCCAGGTTCTTTACCCCCTTTTTGTCCATCCAGGCTTCCATTTCCCGGGTGATACGGACACAGGCGGCGGGGTCCGCAAAGCTGGCAGCGCCCACCTGAACGCAGGCAGCGCCTGCCATAATGAATTCCAGGGCATCCCGTCCGGTGGCGATGCCGCCCATTCCGATGACCGGGATGGAGACAGCCCCCACAGCCTGCCAGACCATCCGCAGAGCGATGGGCCGGATGGCAGGACCGGAAAGGCCGGCGAAAATGTTGTTGAAGACGGGTTTCCGCTTCTCCAGGTTAATGGCGCAGGCGGAGAAGGTGTTGGTCAGGCTGATGGCATCTGCCCCGGCAGCTTCCACCGCCTTGCAGACTGCTTCCAGGTTTTCGGCCTGGGGGCTCAGCTTGACGATAAGGGGCTTTTTGCAGTGGGAGCGCACCTGGGCGGTGGCCTCCCCGGCAGTCTCGGCCTTGATTCCCAAGGCGGCGCCCCCGTGCTTTACATTGGGGCAGCTGATGTTCAGCTCGATCATGTCCACGTCGCTTTGGCTGAGCAGGTCGGCCCCTTCCATGTAGTCCTCAATGGCGGCGCCCCCCAGGTTGGCAATGGCCAGGGTCCCCATCTTCTTCATCTGGGGCAGCTCCACCTCAATGAAGTGGCGGACACCGGGGTTTTGGAGGCCGATGGAGTTCATGATCCCGGAGGGGGTCTCGTAGAGCCGCTCTCCCAGGTTGCCGGCCTGACCGTTCAGGGTCAGACCCTTGCCGGATACGCCCCCCAGCACCCGCAGGTCGCAGATGTCGGCGTATTCAGGGCCGAAGCCGAAGGTGCCGCTGGCGGCGATGACCGGGCCGTTGAGAGTATGGCCCAGCAGGTTTACCCGCATATCCGCCATCAGAACACCTCCTTTGCGTTAAAGACAGGCCCGTTCTTGCAGACAGACTTGGGCCCCTCCTTGGTGTGGCAGGTGCAGCCCAGACAGGCGCCGATGCCGCAGGCCATCTTCTTTTCCAGGCTTACCAGGCATTCCACCCCGGCGGCAGCAGCCTTTTTGGCCACATTCTTCATCATGATTTCAGGGCCGCAGGTGAGGATCAGGTCATAGTCCCCCGCCTCAAACAGGTCGGTGACAAACCCGTGATGCCCGGCCTTGCCGCTGTCGGTGGAGAAAGCCACCTTGCCGCAGACCGCCTCAAAGGGCTCCAGGGCATAGGGCAGGTCCCGGTATCCGGCAAAGAAATCTGCCTTGTTTCCGGCCTTTGCCAGTTCCCGGCAGAGCTGGTAGAGGGGAGCGGTGCCGATGCCGCCGCCCACTACGGCGATTTTCTTTCCGGCACAGGCAGCCACATCAAAGCCGTTGCCAGCAGGGCCGGTGAGCTTCAGGGTGTCCCCGGCGGTCAGGCGGGCCAGCTTTTCGGTGCCCTGGCCCTTGACCTGATACAGAAACTCCAGCCGTCCGTTCTCGTAGGCGTGAACGCTGATGGGACGGCTCAGGAAGGGAGCCTCGTCAGCCCCCCAGGACCGGAGCATGTAAAACTGCCCGGCATGGGGCAGGTGGGCGGTGTCGGTCCATTCCACCGCCAGAAGGCGGATGTCCTGGGCCAGAGCTTCCTGGCTCAGGACCCGGCACTCACAGCAGACTGCACTCATGGGCGATGGCCTCCTTCATGGTGACGCACTCGTTGTAAGCGGCCTCGGCAGGGGTGGTGCCGGGCTGCTTCTTGTAAGCCAGCAGGATTCCACGGCTGCTGTTGACAACGCCGCCGTTTCCGCGGGTCAGATACTGGGCAATGTCCTTGGCGGTGCCGCCCTGGGCACCGTAACCGGGAATCAGGAAGAAGCTGTCCTGGTACTTGGCACGAATCTCAGAGGCTTCCTCAATGTGGGTGCCACCGATGACCAGACCTACGCTGGAGTAGCCGCTTTCCCCCAGGTACTTCTTGCCCAGGGCGTTCAGCTTGTCCCCTACCATGTCGTATACATGACGGCCGTCAGCCAGCTTCTCATACTCAAAGTCCTTGGCGCCGGGGTTGGAGGTGCGGACCAGCACAAACAGGCCCTTGCCCTTCTCCTCCACATAGGGCAGGTAGGGGCTGATGGAATCCAGACCCATGTAGGGGGCCAGGGTCACAATGTCAGATTCCAGCTCTCCGGTAAAGTGAGCCTTGGCGTACATCTCGGCGGTCTTGGCAATGTCCCCCCGCTTGATGTCGGCAATCACAGGCACGCCGGTGGCCCGGACCAGAGCCAAGGTGTCGGCGTAAGCCTTCAGGCCGTCCAGACCCAGGGCCTCATAGTAGGCGATCTGTACCTTGAAGCAGCCGGCCACAGCCTTGGTGGCCTCAATGATCTGCCGGTTGTAGGCCACCAGGTTCTCCCCGGGGGTCTTGGCAGAGTCGTACAGTTCGGCGGGGATGTAGCTTACATCGGTGTCCAGGCCTACGCAGACGGGGCCTCTCTCGGCAACGGCGTGGTACAGTTTATCCATATTGGTCATCATAGCAGGTTCCTCCCTTTATTGTTCCAGTTCGTAAGTTTTGACTCCGGCCTTGTAGGTGGCGACCACCCGCCCGGAGAGAGTCTGTCCCTCAAAGGGGCAGTTTTTGCTTTTGCTGTGGAGCTTGGCAGAATCCACCACCCAGTCCGCTTCGGTGTCCACCAGGACGATGTCGGCGTCATAGCCGGGAGCAATTTGTCCCTTGGTGGTCAGGCCCAGAATGGCGGCGGGGGATGCGCTCATCAGCTCGCTGAGAGCGGCCAGAGGCAGCCGGTTCTGGACACAGAGCTTGGTGAAGCAGACGCTGAAAGCGGTCTCCAGCCCTACCATTCCGGCAGCGCCTTTCTCCTTCTCCTCAGGAGTGTGGGGGGCGTGGTCGGTGGCAATGGCATCCACCATTCCTCCCATAATGGCCTGGACCAGGGCGTTCACATCAGCCTCCTCCCGGATGGGCGGGTTGACCTTGTACTGGCAGGTGTCCTGGGTGAACCAGAGGTGATGGGGGGTGACCTCGCAGGTCACCGGGGCGCCCTTGTACTTGGAAGCGGTGATGGCCTGAATGGCCTCCTTGGTGGAAACATGGCAGAAGTGGAGCCGGGTGCCGTAGTACTCGCAGAGGTGGAGGTTCCGCACCGTCTCCAGGTTTTCCGCCAGCCGGTAATCCCAGGGGCTGATCTCCATCTCCTCGGCGTGGCTCATAATGCACAGACCCTTCTGGGCGGCCAGGGCAAAGGCCTTGGCCATTACATCGTTGGAAGCCACCCCTTTCCCGTCCTCGGTGATGAACCGGATGTCCTCGGGCAGGGTTTTCAGATGGTCCAGGGTCTTTCCGTCAAAGTCCCTGGTGATGCTCACGGTCTGATTGCAGTCGCAGATGCCCAGCTCCCGGGCTTTCTCCATCACCTCGTGGGCAATGGCGGCAGAACTGCAGACGGGCTTTGTGTTGGGCATCAGGTTGACAAAGGTGTAACCGCCGGCGGCCGCAGCGGCGCTGCCGGTGGCAATGTCCTCCTTGTACTCAAAGCCGGGGGTCCGCCAGTGACAGTGGGTGTCGATGAAGGCGGGGAGCGCCACCAGACCGGTGCAGTCCCGCACTTCCTCCCCGGGAGCGGACAGGTCCTGACCCAGGGCGAAGATCTTGCCGTCCTTCATCCAGATGTCCTGCCGGACACCCTGGGCAGACATGGTATTTTTCAGAATCATGGTTGGTACCTCCAGGCAAAAAAAAGGACTTTTCCGAAAAAGGAAAAGTCAAAAAACAAACAAAAGGGCCTCCAAAAAAGGCGCCCCTGCCATCAGCCGTACGGAAGTATGGGAACAACGCATAAAGGGGGCCTCCTCTCTGGCACATTCTTTTCGATATGGTATCATATATAACACCCTTCTGTCAATGTAAAAAGGGATTTTACAAACGGAAACTTTTGGTGTATACTAAAGCCAGTTTTTGTGGAAAATGTCGAGTGGGAAAGAGTGCAAGAGAGGTATCTGTTTTGGGACTGTATGCGGACGCTAAAAATATCCAGAAGAAGGACCCTGCGGCCCGGAGTGTGCTGGAGGTCATGCTTCTCTATCCGGGGTGGCATGCCCTGGTGCTTCACCGGCCTGCCCACTGGCTGTATCAGCATAAATGCTTTTTCCTGGCCCGGTTCATCAGTCAGCTGGCCCGCCACCTGACCGGAATCGAGATACATCCCGGGGCCAAAATCGGGAAATGCCTGTTCATTGACCACGGCATGGGAATCGTCTTTGGGGAGACCACCGAGATCGGGGATAACTGCACCATCTACCATCAGGTGACCCTGGGCGGTACCGGCAAGGATGTGGGCAAGCGGCATCCCACCCTGGGAAACAATGTTCTCATCGGCGCAGGGGCCAGGGTCTTGGGCCCGGTCCGGATCGGGGATAACGCCCGGATCGGCGCCGGAAGCATTGTCCTTCACAACCTGCCCGCCAACTGCACCGCCGTGGGCAACCCGGCGGAAATCGTCCGGATCAATGACCGGCATATCATCCCTGCCGACGACCTGGACCAGCAGGACATTCCCGACCTGGTGGATGCCCGGCTGGCGGCCCTGGAAGCCCGGATGAGCCGGATGGAAGCCGCCGCTCAAGGGACGGTGCCTCCCACCCTTCCCCCCGAGGAAGAAGAAAAAGAGAAGAAATAACAAAAGGCCCCCTCTCCCAGGCCAGGGAGAGGGGGCCTCTTTAATATTGTTTAAAAGCACATCAGAACTGGATGGTTCCGGGGCTGATCTGGTCCAGGGCTTCCTGATCCAGATGATTTTCCAGGCTCTTGCCCCTTTCCACAAACTGGTCCTGGATGGCGGTGACCTTCATCCCTTCCAGCAGCCGGTCCTGCCACTGGTCCAGGGGACAGCTCTCCACCGGGTCCTGCCGCAGGAATACCTGATAGCCGCTGCCGGTAAAGATGACCCCGGCCTGGCCCACTTCCAGATTTTTGATCACATCCAGCACCGGGTTGGTGCCGTCTTCTTCCTCATAGTAAGCCAGGTCCTCGGGGAGGAAAAGTCCCTGCCCGGTGTACCCGGAGAGAATGTCCTCCTCAGAGGGCAGCTCCTGGCCCAGCAGTTCCATCACCACCGGGATGTATTCCAGGGCGGCCTGGTCCACGGTAAAGGCCTCCGGGCCGTTGATGGCCCCGGCGGCAGTCTCGGCCCACTGAGCAATTTCCTCCATGGTCTCCTGGTCAGCGGTGACACTGCCGTCCATGGAGGAGAGGGGAAGGTAGAGCACCTCACCGGCGTAGCACTGGTTTTCCATGTAATCCAGGTATTCCTCCTGGGTCACGGGGGTGATTCCCTCAGGGCCGTACACCCCTTCCAGAAGGGCCTGGGCCTTGTACCCCTGCTCCATGTAAAGGGCCAGGGTGTCCCGGTCAATGCCGTTTTTCTCATAGTGGGAGCCGTTGTAGTTCCAGATCTGGTCAACATTGGTGTTGATGGTGTCCAGGGTCTCCTGGTCCAGGGAAAGGCCCAGTTCGTCAAACCAGGACAATACCCCGGCGTAGTAGTAAAGCTGTTCCAGGCTGTGGTCTTCAATGTACTGGAGCACCGGCACTTCCTCCCCTGATACAGGGTCGGTGACGGTGGCTTTCAGCACCTGGACCAGCTGGGACTGGTCGTAGGGGGTCAGGCTGGCTGCCCCGGAATAGTTGTTGTACTGGACCAGCCGGTAAAGGCTGCCGGGAATCTCCACACTTCCCAGGCTTCCCACTGTTTCGGGAACCTGGGTATTGGCACATCCGGCCAGGGTCAGGGTAAAGACCAGGGCCAGCAGAAGAGCCATCAAACGCTTCATGAAAAAAGCTCCTTTCAAAGGAAAAATATAAGGGTATCATACCTGCCCGGCGGGGAAAAATCAAGGGTTCTGGGGCAGGGCAGGGAGAAGGTCCAGGGTCATCCGGAGCAGGTCGGTAGGCTTTTCCCCGGGCTGGACCCGGATGGAAAGGTAAGTCCGGCCCACCGCGCCCAGGGTGATGCGTCCGGGCAGCTGGGCGGCCAGGTCCTTGATGCGGACAGGGGTGAGGAACTGGGAGTAGAGAAGGAGGTTTTGCCCCTTCTGGGCAATCTCGTCCACTCCCACCCGGGCGGCGGTGACCCGGATGAGACTTACATCCACCAGCCCGGACACGCTGGCCGGGGGTTCTCCCCACCGGTCAATGAGTTCGTCCATTACATCGGTGGCGTCCCCACGGTCCTGGATGGCGGCAATTTTCTTGTACATCTCAATGCGGTGGGCAGGGTCCTGGATATAATTTTCCGGGATGTAGGCATCCACCGTAATGTCCACCAGACACTGGCTCTTGTCGGGGGGCGGGGTCTCGCCCTTGGCTGCTGCAATGGCCTGACCCAGCATCTTTACATACATATCGTAGCCCACCGACATCATCTGGCCGCTCTGGCCGGTGCCCAGCAGGCTTCCCGCTCCCCGGATCTGGAGGTCCCGCATGGCAATCCGGAATCCGCTGCCAAAGCTGGTGAACTCCCGGATGGCGGACAGCCGCTTGGCGGCTACGTCGGTAAGGGCCTTGTCTCTTTTAAATGTAAAATAAGCGTAGGCTTTCCGGTTGCTCCGGCCTACCCGGCCCCGTATCTGGTAAAGCTGGGACAGGCCCATCCGGTCGGCATCCTCAATAATAAGGGTGTTGCAGTTCCGCACATCCACCCCGGTCTCGATGATGGTGGTGCAGACCAGCAGGTCGATTTCCCCGTCCAGAAGCTGCTTCCAGGCGGCGCCGATCTGCTCCTCGGTCATTTTGCCGTGGGCAATGGCGATGCGGGCTTCCGGGACCATCTTGGCCAGCCGGGCGGCGCAGTTTTCAATGGTGTCCACCCGGTTGTGGAGGTAGTACACCTGCCCGCCCCGAGCCAGCTCCTTCCGGATGGCCTGGGTCACCAGAACAGAATCATATTCCAGCACATAGGTCTCAATGGGGAGCCGCTCAAAGGGAGGCTCCTCAATGGTGCTCATGTCCCGCAGGCCGCTCATGGCCATGTTCAGGGTCCGGGGAATGGGGGTGGCGGAGAGGGTGAGAATGTCCACCCCGATAAAGCTTTCTTTCAGCTTCTCCTTCTGCTTTACCCCGAACCGCTGTTCCTCGTCAATGATGACCAGGCCCAGGTCCTTGAACTGAACATCCTGGCTGAGGATGCGGTGGGTGCCCACCACCATGTCCACCACTCCGGTGCGGAGCCCCCGCAGAGTCTCCTGCTGCTGCTTTTGGGTGCGGAACCGGTTGAGAAGCCCCACCTTGATGGGGAAACTCTCCATCCGGCTCAGGATGGTGTTGTAATGCTGCCAGGCCAGCAGGGTGGTGGGGGCCAGCAGAACGCACTGCTTGCCTCCCATAATGCACTTGAAGGCTGCCCGGAGGGCTACCTCGGTTTTGCCCACTCCCACGTCTCCGCAGAGAAGCCGGTCCATGGGCCATTCCTTTTCCATGTCCCCCTTGATTTCGGCCACGGCCCGCAGCTGGTCCTCGGTCTCGTCGTAGGGGAACCGGGTCTCAAAGTCCCGCTGCCAGGTATCGTCCTCCGGGAAAGCATACCCCTTGGCCTGACGGCGGCGGGCGTACAGCTGGATCAGCTCCTGGGCCAGTTCTACGGTGGCGGCCCGGACCTTCTTCCGGGTCTTGGCCCAGCTGTCTCCCCCCAGACGGCTCAGCTTGACATTTTCGTTGTCACCGGGGGCGGTGTACCGGCTGAGCAGGTCCAGCTGGGTGACGGGGACATAGAGATTGTCCCCCTTGTCGTAACAGATTTTCAGGTAGTCCTTCTTGACCCCCTGAACCTCCATCCGGGTGATTCCGGCATAAACGCCGATGCCGTGGTTCTGGTGGACCACATAATCTCCCGGCACAATGTCGGTAAGACTGTTGAGAGCGTTCTTGTTTTTCCGGACCTTTTTCTTTTTCCCGCTTTCTCCCTGGCTCCGCCCGGTAAAGAGGGCGTAATGGGCAAAGGGGAACTGACAGCCCCCGCCCATGTGTCCGGGAAGGACCTGGACCAGACCGGGAGCGGGGGAGTCGGTCTCGCTGAGAATGGGTTTCAGCAGCCGTCCCCGCAGGTCCCCTGCCAGAGCGGCGGCAGCCTTCTGGGTCCCGGCCAGAATGGTGATTCCGTATCCCTGATCCAGCAGGGGTTTCAGGTCCTCCACCAGACCGGTCACCTCCCCGTTCCAGGGGGGCAGGGCGTGACCGGGAAGATTGAACAGTTCCTTCAACTTGAAGTCGGGCATGGACCGGGTAAAGTTCTCGGTGCAGAGGGTGGCCAGCTTGTGGGCGGCCACCGTCAGAAGACTGTCCGGGGGATAGAGCACATCCAGCCCGGGGCAGAGGACCCCTTCCTCAAAAAGCCCTTCCAGTTCCTGGCCCCGGCGGAACTCCGCCGCCTTCATGGCATCCCGGATGGCAGAGGGCTCCTCCAGCACCAGAATGGGGTTTTCCAGATAATCCAGCAGGGTGGCGGGGGTCTTGTACCGGATCCCCAGGTATTTGTCCAGGGCTTCCGGCACCAGGCCGCTGTCCAGCTGGGCCAGGTCCTGCTCCATGGCTTTTTCCAGAGCTTTCCGCTTCTGGCCCCGGGCGGCGGCAATGGCGCTCCGGAGGGCAGCGGCAGTCTCGGCGGCATCCCCGAACAGCACTTCCCGGGCGCAGCTGAGATACACCTTTTCCTGCCAGTCCTCCCGGCGCTGGGTGAGCAGGTCAAAGGTGTTGATGCTGTCGATTTCGTCCCCCCAGAACTCCACCCGGACGGGCTGCTTCATTTCGGGGGCATAGATGTCCACCAGGCCGCCCCGGACACTGAACTGTCCCGGGCCTTCCACCTGGCTCCGCCGGTGATACCCTGCATCGGCCAGGGCCTGGGTCAGGGCTTTCTGCTCAATGGTCTGGCCCGGTTCCAGGGTCAGGGTGTTCTTGCAGAACTCCTCCTTGGGGACGGTGTACTGGAGCAGGGCTTCCGCCGAGAGGCAGACCGCCTTGGCCCGGCCTCCTACCAGGTCCCCCAGTACGGCCAGGCGGCGGTACTCGCTTTCCCGGTTGGCGCCCTCAATGGGCCGGAGGAGGTAATCCCGCCCCGGGAAAAGGGCAGTCTCAATCCCCAAAGCGGACAGGTCAGCGGCAAACCGGGAGGCTTCTCCCTCCCCGGCGGTGACCACGCAGAGGGGACGGCCGGTATCCTGGGCCAGGGTGGCCAGCAGGGCGGCCCGGCCGGCAGGGGGCAGACCAAAGAGAGCCGCCGGACCGGGGGTGGTCAGGGACTCTTTGATTCGGTTATATTCGGATGTGGTTTGAAAGATGCTTCCAATCATACCTGCATTCCTTATATAGAGGGAAGGAGGGAACCGGAATTCCCTCCTTCAGTTACTTGGTGTTGAATTTGTTCTGGGCGGCGGGCAGGTCCCCGGCCATAATGAGGCGGCAGGCCGCTTCAATGTCGGGCAGACGGCCCTCAATGGCAGTCTTGTCCTCCCCGGCGGGTTTCCCCAGCACCCAGTCGGCCAGGTCGTAGTCAGGGTGAGGTTTCTGGCCCACCCCGATTCGGATGCGGACGAATTCCTGGCTTCCCAGCCGGGCAATAATGCTTTTCAGGCCGTTGTGGCCCCCGGCACTGCCGCTGGGCCGGATGCGCAGCCGTCCCGGCTTTTGGTCAATGTCGTCACAGAGAACGATGACCCGCTGGGGCGGGATTTTGAAAAAGGCGGCGGCGGGGGCAATGCAGTCCCCGGACAGGTTCATGTAGGTGAGGGGCTTTACCAGAATCACCTTTTTCCCGTCCACCACCGTCTGGCTGTAAAGGCCCTGCCATTTTCCTTTGTTGGGGGCGGCGTTCCACTTTTCCCCCAAAAGGTCCAGGGCGGCAAACCCTACGTTGTGGCGGGTGCCGTCATACTTGGGTTCCGGGTTTCCTAGCCCGGCGATCAGCCAGGCTTCCCCCGAGTCGGTGTTCTTCCGGAAAAACATTTATCTGGACTCCTCCAGCTTTTTCTTCTTTTCAATGTAGGCTGCCAGCTTCTTTTCACCCCAGCCGGGAATGGCGGTCTGCTTGGCCCGCTCAATGCCCAAGGCTCCGTCGGGCACATCCTTCCCGATGGTGCTGCCGGCGGCGGTGTAGGCGTGGTCCCCCACCTTGACGGGGGCCACCAGGTTGGTGTTGCAGCCAATGAAGGCATAATCCCCGATGACGGTCCGGTACTTGCCCTCTCCGTCGTAGTTGCAGGTGACGGTGCCGCAGCCGAAGTTGCAGTACTTGCCCACATCGGCGTCCCCGATGTAGGTCAGGTGGCTGACGGTGTTCCCCTGGGCAAAGTTCACATTCTTGGTCTCCACATAGGCGCCCAGGTGTACCCCTTCCCCGGTAACGGTGCCGGCCCGCACATGGGTGAAGGGGCCGATTTTGTTGTTCTCGCCCAGGTCGCTGTCATAGGCCTGGCTCTGGTTGAAGGTGGTGTTCTTCCCCAGATGGGTGTTCTGGAGCAGGCTGTGGGGGCCTACCACACAGCCCTCCTCAATGACGGTGTTTCCCTTGAGGGTGCAGCCGGGCAGGATGACGGCGCCGGGGGCAATGATCACCTCCGGGTCAATGTATACATCCCGGGAGTAGAACTCTACTCCGTTGTTCAGGTGCTTCTCAAAAGTTTCCCGGAACTGCTTTTCCCGGGCTTCCAGATTTTCCAATGCGGTCATATTCAAAAACCTCCCTGCTGTTTTCAGAAGTGAGTGTCGGATTTTTCCTTCCGGAAACCTCTCCGGAAGAGGGGTCAAATGCTCAGTCTGCCATCTGCCCCCAGTATAATTTTATAATATTTTTATAAAATTTCAAGAGAAAAGTGGGAGTTTTCCTGTAAATTTTTCCGTAAAACACTGGCAATTTCCAAAGGGGTCTGGTATAATATTACAGCATTCTAAAGTAATAAGTAATGGGCAGGGCTGCCCAGAATGTAATTTTACTTGGAGGTAAAAGCGTAATGAGCAAAAAGTACTTGTACTACTTTGACGAAGGCGTCAAGGCATTCAATGGTGACATGACCACCATGAAGAACATCCTGGGCGGCAAGGGCGCTGGCCTGGCAGAGATGACTGCCGCCGGCATGCCTGTTCCCCAGGGCTTCACCATCAGCACCGAGGCCTGCACCCAGTACTATGCCGATGGCCGGCAGATCAACGACGAGATCGCTGCCGACATTTTCGAGCATGTTAAGGGTCTGGAGAAGATCACCGGCAAGACCTTCGGCGATGTGAACAACCCCCTGCTGGTTTCCGTTCGTTCCGGCGCACGTATGTCCATGCCCGGCATGATGGACACCATCCTGAACCTGGGTCTGAACGATCAGGCTGTTGAGGGCCTGGCCAAGAAGACCAACAACCCCCGTTTCGCCTACGACTGCTACCGCCGTTTCATCCAGATGTACTCCGACGTTGTTATGGAGCTGGGCAAGAGCTTCTTCGAGGAGAAGATCGACGAGATGAAGGCTGCCAAGGGCGTTAAGCTGGACGTGGAACTGACCGCTGACGACCTGAAGGAGCTGGTCAATCAGTTCAAGGCCATCTACCTGGAGAAGCAGGGCAGCGAGTTCCCCCAGGATCCCAAGGAGCAGCTCATTGGCGCTGTCAAGGCTGTGTTCCGCAGCTGGGACAACCCCCGTGCCAACGTTTACCGCAAGATGAACGAGATCCCCTACGAGTGGGGCACCGCTGTCAACGTACAGCAGATGGCATTCGGCAACTCCGGCCCCAACTCCGGTACCGGCGTAGCCTTTACCCGTAACCCCGCCACCGGCGAGAAGGCTCTCATGGGCGAGTACCTGATCAACGCCCAGGGCGAGGACGTTGTTGCCGGTATCCGGACTCCCTCTCCCATCAGCAAGCTCCAGGAGGATATGCCTGAAGTATACGACGAGTTCGTGGCCATCGCCACCCGTCTGGAGAACTACTTCAAGGATATGCAGGACATGGAGTTCACCATCGAGGACCGGAAGCTGTATATGCTCCAGACCCGTAACGGCAAGCGTACCGCTCAGGCCGCTCTGAAGATCGCCATCGACCTGGTGGACGAGGGCATGATCGACGAGAAGACCGCCGTTCTCCGTGTAGAGCCCAAGCAGCTGGACACCCTGCTCCATCCCCAGTTTGACGCTGCTGCCCTGAAGGCTGCCGAAGTAGTAGGCAAGGGCCTGGCTGCTTCTCCCGGATCTGCCTGCGGCCAGATCGTCTTCACCGCTGAGGAAGCCGAGGAAGTTGTCAAGAACGGCACCATGCCCAAGTGCGTACTGGTCCGTCTGGAGACCAGCCCCGAGGATATCGTCGGCATGCAGGTTTCCCAGGGCATCCTGACCGTCCGCGGCGGTATGACCAGCCACGCCGCCGTTGTGGCCCGTGGCATGGGCGTATGCTGCGTTTCCGGCTGCGGCAACGACAACGATGTTGTGATCAGCGAGGAGAACAAGACCTTCTCCATCAACGGTGTCGAGTTCAAGAGCGGCGACTGGATCTCCATCGACGGCTCCACCGGCAACATCTACAAGGGCCAGGTTGCTACCGTGGCCGCTACCGAGAACCCCAACCTCCAGCGCTTCATGGGCTGGGCTGACGCAAACCGTCAGATGAAGGTTCTGACCAACGCTGATAACCCCAACGACGCTCAGAACGCCGTGGATATGGGTGCTGAAGGCATCGGCCTGTGCCGTACCGAGCATATGTTCTTCGCTGCCGACCGTATCAAGGCCGTCCGTGAGATGATCTGCGCCCGGACCGTTGAGGCCCGCAAGGAAGCCCTGGCCAAGGTCGAGCCCTTCCAGGAGGCTGACTTCACCGCTATGTACCGGATCATGGGTGACCGTCCCATGACCATCCGTTACCTGGATCCCCCTCTGCATGAGTTCCTGCCCACCAAGGCTGAGGACATTGCTGAGCTGGCTGCCGATATGGGCATGACCGCTGAGGAGCTGACCAACATCGTTGAGTCCCTCCACGAGTTCAACCCCATGATGGGTCACCGTGGCTGCCGTCTGGCTGTTACCTACCCCGAGATCGCTGAGATGCAGACCAACGCTGTTATCAAGGCTGCTCTGAAGGTTTCCGCTGAGACCGGCAAGATGATCACTCCCCACATCATGATCCCCCTGGTAGGCGAGGTCAAGGAGCTGAAGTACGTCAAGGCTGTGGTGGTTGCCACCGCTGACAAGCTCATTGCCGAGGCCGGTGTTGACATGAAGTACGAAGTAGGCACCATGATCGAGATCCCCCGTGCTGCTCTGACCGCCGGTGAGATTGCTCAGGAAGCCGACTTCTTCAGCTTCGGCACCAACGACCTGACCCAGATGACCTTCGGCTTCAGCCGTGACGATGCAGCCAAGTTCCTGACTGCTTACTACGACACCAAGATTTACGAGAGCGATCCCTTCCAGCACCTGGATACCAAGGGTGTTGGCAAGCTGGTCAAGATGGCTGCTGCCGACGGCCGTGCCACCAACCCCAACCTGGGTCTGGGCATCTGCGGCGAGCATGGCGGCGACCCCTCCAGCGTGGAGTTCTGCCACAAGGTGGGCCTGGACTACGTGTCCTGCTCTCCCTTCCGTGTTCCCATCGCCCGTCTGGCCGCCGCTCAGGCTGCTATCAAGAATCCCCGGAAGTAATCTGTTCTTTGACAGGGAATTCGGTAAGGTGTAAACCTTCCGTAAGTCCTGCTGCAAGGACATGATTTGACCCCGGTGGTCGCAATCTGAACACAAAGCCCCCGTACATTTCAAATGTACGGGGGCTTTTATATATTCTGCTCTGCCTTGTTATTCATTTTCCGGTTTGGGCAGCAACCGGACCGCCGCCAGCTGGTGGAAAATTGCAGCGAATACCAGGCCAAAAGTTACACCCAGCAGGGTGTCCACGATCCGCAGGATCACCGCACCTGTGAGCCCGTAGATTCCGGCTCCCAGCATCAGCGCACCAAAGCAGTTCAGGGCTGTCTTGTACCGGTAGTCGGTGCAAAAGCCCAGACACAGGCCTCCCAGCGGACCCATCAAGGAGTGAAAGGCTTCCGGCGTTACCAGATAGAGGATCAAAAATGCACAGGAACCTGCCACGGCTCCCACGATTCGCTGCCGGAAGCGGGGGAAGGTGTTGCTGCGGTAGGGATATTCCGACAGCAGCAATGCACAGGCAAAGCCCATCCACATAAAGCGCTCCACCCCAAAGGCCTGTCCGGCAGTCAACACCAGGCTTACGCCCAGTGCCACCCGCAGCTGCCATAGAAGAATGGGGTCAGACAGTTTGGATTTCCGAACCACATGATGAAACCGGGTGGCTTTGTGCCGGCTCCGGTGCTTGGCAAACAGGATCAGTCCACAAATCAAATAACCCACCAGGGCCAAAAGGCTCCGGCGGACCAAAGCCTCTCCGGCAACAGGATTCCCGGTCAGGTAGATATAGGCGAAGCTGTACAGCCCGCCGTTGCCCATTTCAGGCTGCTGGGTGGGGTTATATAAAGGATGGCAAAGAAAGCGAAAAAGTGCAGCGGAATCAAAAGGAACGGCGGAAGGACTGCCGCCGCGCTGGGGACAAATACCAGAATGGCCAGCACTGCCGCCAGAGTTATGAGAGAGTCTCCCACACAGTACTCGAAGTTGACAAAACGAATCCCCAGCATCATGCAGAACAAAGCCACAGCCATGGGGGTGTTGTCAGAGCCGAAAACGCCGGACAAAAGACTGATAAACAGGATGGCAAAAGCAACAATGAGAACAGAACGAATTGCCATGGCTGCCCAGTAATATGCTTTTTCCCGCCCTGTATCGCAGGAAGCGATTTTCCGCTTGAGGATGGCGGGGTCCATCTGTAATGCATCATAAAATTTCATTGTGAGTGGTATCCTTCCCGTTCTCAATATGTGCGGCCAGTTTATCCGCATAATGCATAAACGCTACAAAATCTTCGCCGGAACTCCGCCACAGGTCATAGAAGGGCTGCAGGATGCTTTCGTATCCCTTCCGCAGTTCTTCAAGACCGGTTTGGGTGATAAACAGTTGGTAGCTTCGCTCATCCTTTTCCTGTTTCTGCTTGCGGATACAGCTCTTTTCATAAAGGGTTTTCAGGCAGCGGCTGACCGCTTCCTTTTTCATGCCGCTGCTTTTTCCAAGCAAGATGGGTGTATTTTCTTCAGGCTTCAAATACAGGTGAGCCAAGAGCTCACATTCGCTGACCGTCAAGGTGGATTTGCGCACGGGCAGCAGGGAACGCATGATTTTCTGCATCTGCTGCTGATAATGCACCATGTCAGTCCATTCCATAAAAATTCCTCCCGGATATAGTTAACGATGTTAAATATATCCGGGAAAACAGAATTTGTCAATAGCTGGAAGGCCATGCCCGGGAGGCTGGCCCCTGGTTTTTTGAGGAGCCGTTCTGATTTTAAATAATGGGAGAACGTAGAATGTCACAGGGAGAGAAAACTGCAAAACATGCCGCTTTTGACAAGGGGAGGAAGACCGCTCCTTTTCCGGACCACGATGTAAAAAGCCCGAAACCAGAGGGCTGCAATGCTCCGGGAGCCTGCTACAGGGGCTTTTGACCTGTAAATGTGTTTTTATTGCAGAGACAAGGGCAATAGGGTATATTTTATGGGGAACCAAAGCGAATTGATAATCTAAGAGAATATGCTTTCCGAAATGTTGATTTTTTGGAGCAAGGAAGAACCGGAATGAAAATGGATAAAAAGAAAAAGATACTGGATGTGGGATGCATAGTGATTTTGATCGTATCCCTGCTGTTGCTCTGCATAACCAATGGTATGTCTGCGGGGACGGATGCGGATTTCTACGCAGTCAACGGGGATTTTCAGAATTACAATGTAGTCCGCAGATTGCTGGCCGGACAAACCCCTTTTAAGGAATTTGCCGCCTATCTGGGCTGTGGACATCTCTATCTGGGGACCCTGGCCAATCTTTTGTTTGGATGGAAGGGGATAGATCTCAGCACCAGCAAGATGGCGTTTCAGTTTTTGTCGCTGCTGTCTTTTGTGCTGATTGCTCTGGTGATATTTTCCACCGTGGCCAGGACCAGAAAGATAAAAGTTTCCCTTGCCCTGACCTGTGCCATGACCTTTTTGCTTCTGCTCAGCTCGGCCATTCCTCCTGTTTTGGCATGGCTGCCGGAGGAGATTCACGCTGCAGTTACAGCTGCCTTGACCGCAGGAAATTCGGCAAGATTTCTCAGAGGAATGGCACCGGCTTTGTTTGTGATCGCAGCGGTGCTGATTGGGAAAATTTTGAAAAAGGCCAAGGTGGATGAAAACGCCTGGCTGTACTATCCGCTGGTATTTGGAATTCCGGCGGGATGGTTTATTTTCTATTCCAATGATTATGGCCTTGCATCCACCGTCTGCGGAACCATTTTATTTCTGACAGTTACAATATTCAGTCAGAAGAGTATGCTGGTGAAGCTCAAGGAAGTGGGGGCTTACTTGGCCGCGGGGATGGTTTCCTTTCTGATTCTGGGAATGCTCATTACCGGAGGAAATATCCAGACCTATCTTTCTTCTCTTTTCGGGACAGGAGGAATGCAGACTTGGTACTATAATACCGTCGGTAAGTCCTTTTACATATATGATATAGACTACAGCTTACTTACCCTGCTGCAGGGCGGTGTGGCATTTCTTTATTTCTGCCTGTTTGTAAAGAATCTGTCGGAGCCGGAAAAGCGGGAACGCTATGGCATTTTGGCCTTTATGAACATGGCGGCTTACGCTGCGGCAAATGAGTATAAACTGCTGTCAGGGGGACACCTGCATGAAGTGGCGTATACCATTCTGTTCCTTACTGCCGGGGCAGAGATCCTGCGGTTGGTATTGGTCCTTGTTTTTAGGAAAATACCTTATCGTGAAAACGGCATTCTTTCGGCAACCGCAGCGGTTTTAGCCCTGGCCCTGTGCGAGGGATGGTCTTGGAACTTGCTGGGAGAATACCGGGAAGAGCTGCCGGACCGGTCGGAATATGTTTATGTAGAGAACGTAGGTGATCTTTCCTACCTGGGGAAATCCATTCTCGCAACAGACGAATTCCTGACTCCGGAAGACCGGATCTTCTCCACCTATGCATCTGCCCTGGAAACCTATCGGGGACAATTCCAGCCCAGCGGAACGGATTATATCATCCACGCTTTGGGGGATGAAGCCATAGCTTCCTATATGGAAACTTTTCGGGCCGGGGATTTTGATTATGTAACGACCATCCGGGAAGAGTATTCGGTTTGGGAGTATTGGGTGCAGAACGCCAACTGGTATTTTTACCGGGAACTGTTGGCCGAGTATCAGCCTGTGTATGCCAACGACTACCAGGTATTTTGGAAAAAGAGTGACAAGGAACAAGAGTCTCCTGCCGATGTTCAGATGGAACTGGAAAAAGTTGATGATTACTACTACAAAGTGAGAATCGTGGCACCTGATATAGAGTACGGTGTTGCGGATGTCAGCTTGAGCTACCAGGTGGAAAAAAGAGACAGACTGAGATCCATGCTGAATTTTTCCACTATGGTGAATGTCCAGAATACCTATGCAGCAGAAACGCTGGGGTATGGATACCCGGGAGACTGGTACTACCTGGATAATAATGCCCAGGAAACTCATGTAGGGGTCCCCATCGTAAATGGGTTCGGAGAGCTGATCTTTAAGAGCACGCCCAAGGAAACGACCTTCTTCACTCAGTTTGATGCCCAGCTGGGACAGGTCTATTCTGAGGGAAGTGTGACCTACGGCATCGTACAGAATGCAGTGGAAACCGAGCAGGGGATCACCCTGGAGCTGTCCAACACAGCCAGAAACCGAATCATCACCGAAAAAGCAGGGCGGATCACCGTGGAAGATGTCACTGTGCCGGCAGAAATTTCTTTGGATGAGGAAACAAACAGAATTCTTATCCGCATAGCCAAAGAAAATTACAATGATAAGGTAAAAGAAGCGCTTGTCGGACACGGATACTATCCGGTAGTGGAAATAATGGAGTAAACGCTGGGGGACCTGCAGTGTCAGCGCTCCCTTGCAGTGGATACGCTATCTGGTAATGACCGGGAAAGCGGTCAAAAAGTTGTTGAAAAAGAGCGCTTGCAAAAAAGGCCGGAGGCTGCTGCCTCCGGCCTTTTTTGCAAGTATAAGGTTATTTCTTTTCCTCGAACTCTTCCGGGTACATCTCCTTGACCATCTGAGCACGGCTGAGCATACTCTCCCGCCAGGCGTAGTCAGCTACCCAGACCGAGTAATCGCTCTTGTCCTCGGGAATGTTGGGAAGAACATTCCCCTGGTTCAGATGGCTGGGGACCGGAATGTCCACCTTCCAGTTGGCAAGCTTTTCCTCGCAGTCTTTTGCGAAGCGGATGGCTTCCTCCTTCTTGCCGCCGAAGCGCGCCAGCATTTGAGGGGTCATAAGCCCCACTCCGATCCCGCCGTGCATGGCGCAGCGATAGGTCTTGCCGGTCTCCTCGTCGGTGTCCTCCCACCGGAAGCTGGTGGCGCCGGGGGTATGACCGGGGGTCAGGACGGTGTGGATGGTGAACCGGCCCAGGGTGATGGGTTTGTCATCGTCGTAGAAGTTGGTGGCAGTGTAGTCTACCATGGGCATTTCGCTGGTGTCGTCCTTGAACCGCTGATGGAAGACTTCGTCCTCCTTGGAGATCCAGACCTGGGCACCGCTGAGGGCAGCCAGGGCAGCACAGCCGTTTACATGGTCCCAGTGCCAGTGGCTGAGAAGAATTTTCTTGATGTCCCGGGGGTCATAGCCGATGCTGTGGATCCGGTCAATGAGAAGGTAAAGGGAAGCCCGGTAGCCGGTGTCAATGAGGATCAGGCCCTCGCCGGTGTCAAACAGGTAGGAACAAACGTCATCCTGACCGCCTACGTTCCAGACGTGAGGGGTGACCCGATAAGCAGGTACCGCATATTTCCAGGGGTGCTCCAGATCATCGCCGCACCGGGGATGGTTTACAGGGGCGTAAAAAATCTTTTTTTCCATGAGTTATCCTCCGTTTTTCTGATTACAGTTCAATAAGGCGTTGTCAGAGAAAATACAGCACAGAAACAGGATAAAAATACTTTACTGTTTTGTAGATTACATTATTATTGGTAAACCCACAATTGTCAAAATTCATCAAAGTAGGGGGGAGTTTTTGATGAAGTGAAAAAAATGAACTTCGGCATGAAACATAAAATCGTCCAAAAAGCCCGAAACAAAAGGGAAAAACGACGCTTTGCAACAGATTGAAACGAAGATGAACTATTTGGTTCGATTTTTGAAATTTCGCAAAATTCGTCAAAAAGTGAAAAGGAAGTTTTGACATTTTATGCATTGTGAACAGGGAACGGCCATGGTACTCTATGAGCATAGAGGATGCAGCACAAAAAAGCGCCCGGCAAGCCAGCATCGGCAAACGGGTGCGACAAACTAAAAGAAAGGAATTGAATGCATCATGAAAAAGTTCTTGTCCCTTGTACTCGCCCTTGCACTTTGCTTGAGTCTGGTGGCCTGCGGCAGCTCCGGCAGCAACGACACCGCTGAGACCCCTGACGGCTCCGCCGAAGGCGCCACCGAAACCAGCGTGACCCTCCCCAAGAGTATTGAAGTTCAGGTACCTGCTTCCGCCGGTGGCGGCACCGACGTGGTTGCCCGTGCTCTGACCACCTACATCAGCAGCAACAGCGACAGCAACATGACCGTTATGAACAACACCGACGGCAACGGCGTGGTTGCCTTTGAGACCGTCCGTACCGGCGCTTCTGACGGAAGCGACATTATGTTCTTCCACACTACCATGTGCATCAAGACCGCTTCCGGTATGTACGACTACAGTGCAGCAGAAGACTTTAAGGTGGTAGGTGCTGCCCTGCCCACCAACCCCGGCGGATATGTGCTGGTAGTTCCCGGCGACAGCGGCATTGAAGATCTGGATGGCTTCATCGAGGCAGCCAAGGCCGGCGGCATGAACATCGGCGTTGAGACCAACGGTTCCTCCCACATTATGGCCGGTATCCTGGCCAAAGCTCTGGGCGTGGACCTGGAGTACGTTGAGGCCGGCAGTGACACCGACAAGCTCACCAACCTGGTAGGCGGTTCCATCGACTGCGCTCTGGTCAATGCAAACCAGGCCAAGCAGTATGTGGAGGCCGGCAAGGTCAACGCTCTGGCTTGCTTCTCCGCCACCGACGAGGGCGGCCGGAACACCATCCTGCCTGACGTTCCCTCTCTGCCTGAACTGGGCTACACCGACTGCGTATTTGGTACTTATATGTTCGTCCTGGCCAACAAGGATATGGACGACGCCACTGCTCAGGCTCTGAATGACCTGTTTACTGCCGCCGCTCTGGACCCCGACACTGCCGAGATTCTGGAGAACTCCGGCATGGGCATGGAGTTCGTTCCCTACGAGGAGGCTCAGGGTGTTGTGGCTGAACAGCAGGAGACCTTGAACACTGTCTGCGCTGACCTGGGTATCTCCGTAGCCTAATACGATTGCAACACCGTGCGTCTCACCACCCTCATCCCGACTGCGTGGTGGGGCGCGCGCCCTTTTGAAACAAAAGAAAGAGAGGGAATCTGCGTGAAAGTCAAACGCGATCAAATTACCGGAGCGGTACTGGTGATTGCGGGCCTGTTCTTTGCCTACCTGATCAGCCAGTTCAAGACTCCCTTTACTCCTGAATATCCCGGCCCGTCTCTCCTTCCCGGCATTGGCGCCTTCGGCCTTATCGTCTGCGGCGCCGGCGTCTTTGTCCAGGGCTGCCTAAAGAAAGACGAGGATAAGGTGTTCCTTACCAAGAAAGGCTGGATTCGGATCTTCATCAGCTTTGTAGCTCTCTGCCTCTATGTGCTGGCCATGAAGTATCTGGGATTCCTGGTTTCCACTCCTTTCCTGGTCTACGGATTGACCACCTACTTTGCCCAGGACAGCTCCACCAAGACCCGCATCTGGGTTCGGATCGTCTTCTCCATCATTGTAGCCGTCGCCATCTGGGCTATGTACGTACCTCTGTTCGGTATGACCCTCCCCGCTGGCCTGCTGTTTGAGTAAAGGAGGGGCTTGAGTAATGTTTGAGTATATGCCTTATATCGTAAGCGAGCTGATTGCCCCCATGAACCTGGCCCTTATGTTTGTGGGCACCATCGTGGGTATTATCTTCGGCGCTATCCCTGGTCTGTCCGGTACCATGGCGGTCATGCTCTTCATGCCTCTGACCTACAGCATGGTTCACGGCACTGCCATTATCTTCCTGCTGTCTCTCTGGATCGGCGGCTGCTCCGGCGCCTTCATCGGCTCTGTGCTGCTGGGTATTCCCGGCTCCGCCTCCGCTGTTTCCACCTGCTGGGACGGCAACCCCATGGCAAAGCAGGGCAAGGCCAGCAAGGCTCTTGCCATCGGTATGACTGCTTCCTTTATCGGCACCTTCGGCAGCGCCATCTTCGGCGGCTTGCTGTCTGAAAAGGTGGCGGACTTTGCCTTCGCCATGGGTCCCTGGGAGTACACCGCCCTCTGTCTGGTGGCCATGACCATGGTTCTGGCTATCTCCAAGGGCAACATGTTCAAGGGCCTGGCTTCCACCAGCATCGGCCTGATCCTGGCCTCTGTAGGCTACTCTCCCATTGATGCTGAGCCCCGGTTCACCTTTGACAATATGTATCTCATCGGCGGCCTGGGCATGATCGTGGTGCTGACCGGTATCTTCTGTGTCAGCCATATTCTGGTCACCTTCGGCAAGGGCTTTGTGGAGAATCCCAAGGTCAGCAAGGAAGGCCTGAAGGGCTACGGCCTGGGCATTCAGGATTTCAAGGACGAGGCAGGTAACATTGTCCGTTCCTTCCTCATCGGCTTAGGCATTGGCTTCCTGCCCGGCATGGGCTCCGGCCTGTCCAACCTGGTAGCGTACTCCTCTGCAAAGAACGCCTCTAAGACTCCTGAAAAGTTCGGCCACGGCTGTGAAAGCGGTGTCTGGGCTCCTGAGGTTGCCAACAACGCTTCCATCGGCGGCGCCATGATCCCCATGGCTGCTCTGGGTATCCCCGGCGATTCCACCACCGCCCTCCTCATCGGCGCTCTCACCATCCATGGCCTGGAAATGGGCCCCATGGTCTTTGCCAACAGCGGCGATGTGGTCTACCTGATGTTTGTCACCGTTGCAGTGGTAGCTGTGCTGGTATTTGCCATCCAGCTGGCTTGCAAGCGGTACTTCCCCTACATCCTCCGTGTTCCCAACCATTATATGTACTCCGCTCTGCTGGTGATCTGCCTGGCCAGTGGCTATGTGGATTCCGGCAACCTGTACAAGGTTGGCATGATGATGTTCTTCTGCTTCGTGGGTATCCTCATGGCCGCAGGCGGTCTGCCTAACTCTCCCCTGATTCTGGCCTTCATTCTGGGGCCCATCATGGAGAAGAATATGCTCCGCGCCTTCCAGTATTCCGGCACCTGGACCAGTTTCTTCACCCGTCCTGTGTCCGGCGTGCTCATGGTAGTGGCCATCCTCTGCATCCTGTCTCCCGTTATCACTGCGGTGATCGGACGTCTCAAGAAAAAGAAAGAATCGGTCTGATCGTCCATAGGGACGGCTGCCAGGCTGAACAGAAAGCCGGAGCCAGTGTATCGGCTCCGGCTTTTTTCCATATTTTACATGAAAAGGAGTGAAGTTCCATGACTATGAAAGAAGCCTATCAGGCTTATGAAAACCGCCGTGAAGAATGGAAAAAGAACCGGCTGAGCCACTATTGGATGGACCAGGAAAGCCGGTATGTTCATCCCTTCCGGATATACGGAAACGTATGGTATGTGGGGGACAGCTGGGTCTGTGTTCACCTTATCGACACCGGGGAGGGATTGCTTCTCATCGACTCCGGCAGCTGCGGAGCCACCGCCATGCTGGTCAATGCCATCTGGGAAGCCGGGTTCAATCCTGCAGATGTAAAGTGGATCATTCACTCCCATGGGCATGTGGACCATTTCGGGGGAGCAAACTTCTTCAAAAAAATGTTTGGGACCAAGCTGTATTTGGGAGAACCGGATGCTAAAATGTTCCGTGAACGGCCTGAGATCGCAGTGATCCAGGAATCCCGGAACGATGCGGATTATCTTTTCCAGCCGGATTACGAGATCCGGGAAGGGGATGTGCTCACCTTCGGGAACACCACCATCACCTTTTACCTGGTACCCGGCCACACCGACGGCTGTATTGCCTGCTTCTTTGATGCATACGACGGGGACCAGGTGAAACGGTGCGGCTACTACGGAGGATTCGGCTTCAATACCCTCCAGAAGGATTATCTGATTGAAATTGGAGACACCGCCTACAATACCCGGAAGGTCTACCTGGAATCCCTGGCCAAGGTGCGGGACCAGAAGGTGGATATCTTCCTGGGAAATCACTGCATCAACAACCAGACCCTGGAACGGCACCAGCGGCAGCTGGACGACCCGGACGGTCCTAACCCCTTTATTGACCAGGAACAGTGGAGCCGGTATCTGGACCAGAAGCGGGATGAACTGCTGGCCTTCATGGCAGACCCTGCCAATAACTGAAAACAACACCTGTGAAAGGAGCAGGACCAGATGGAAGAAATAAATGCTAAAGTGGAGCAGTTGGGCAGAGCCAACCGGAACAATCGCATTATGGCGGTGGTAGGAGCGGTTTTCTGCGTCATCGCCGTCCTCATGCTGGTGCGGAACCAGATGATGATTTCCGCAATTATGGCAGCTGCCTGCATTGCAACCTTTCTCCTGGCCCGGGAGATGAACCGCAGCTATGTGCAGCAGGCCACCGAGGCAAACCTTCGATATGGCCTGGGCGGCAGCCTGGACCGGTTTTCCTACAAGCCTACGGGAGGCATCTCTGAAAAGGAATTCCAGGCCCTGGAGCTTCTTCCTCTGGCCCAGGGAAGGGGGCGGCTCCTTTCCCGGAACTGGTTTTCCGGGGAAAAGGATGGGCTCACCCTGTCCGGAAGTGAGATCACCTTCCACTTCAAAGCGGAGACCGGAGGAACTGCGGGGTATCATTTCCTCAGCGGAAGTCTGCTCCAGGCAAAAGGACCCCGGCGGGCCGGGGATGAGGATTTCCTCTTCCTCCGGGAGGAACTCTGCCAATACCCCGAGGTGAAAGAGTACCTGGAGGAGATCTATATCCAGCCGCCCCGGGTCCTGGAAGGATGGCGCTGCTTTACCAAGGACCAGCTGCCCCAGGACTGGCTTCTGGAAAAGCTGAAGGGAGTGCCGGAAACGGTTACCGCCCTTCGTCTGAGCCCGGATACTGCGGCTGTCTACATGGACCGGCGCTTTTACACCGGCTCCAAGTATCCCGCCTCCATGCCTACAGCCCAGCGGCTCCAGGGGAATACCCTTCCGGAGCGGGATGACCTCTGGCAGTTTTTCCGGTGGTGGCTTTCGGTAAAAGAATAAGATAAAATAGAAGCGGGGCCGGATTCCTTTCATCAGGAATCCGGCCCCGCTTTTATTGTTTGGGTTTATTCCACAGTCTTCAAAGACTCCACCATATCCAGCTTTTTCAGCTTCCGGTGGGCGGCCAGGTTGACCACCAGGGAGAAGATGGTGGTAAGCAGGATAGCCCAGAGATAACTGGTAGGCTCCACTTCCCGGCTGAACATAAGCAGGTCGATCTCCACCGTTAGGATCAGCCACTGGTGGAGCAGTTTCCCCAGCACCATGCCCAGGGCTACTCCGAATACGGTGAGAATGACATTTTCCCGGTAAATGTAGGCGGAAAGCTCTCCGTCATAGAAGCCCAGCACCTTCAGGGTGGCCAGCTCCCGCATCCGCTCGGTAATGTTGATGTTGGTCAGGTTGTACAGCACCACAAAAGCCAGGGCAGCGGCACAGACGATGATGAGGGCTACGGCGTAGTCCACGCTTTCCAGACTGGTGCCGAAGGTCTTCCGGGTGTCCACCATCCGGGTAAGGGAGTTGATGCCGTCCAGGGCTACCAGCTCCTGCTCCAGGTCGGCGGCCTGGGGGTCCTCCACATCGTAGGCAATGAGAAGGGTGTTTTCCTCGGGAGTCTGTCCGAACACTTCCTCATAGTATGCCTGGGAAATGTAGATGCTGTGCTGGATGTAATGTTCGGTAACATCCGCCACCTTCACTTCCACCCGGCTGTCTCCGTCCAGAGTGATGGTGTCTCCCGGCTCCACATCCAACAAAAGGGAGAGTTTTTCGGTGAGGATAACTCCATCATCGGGAAGAGTCACCGGCTCATTGTCGGTGCGGTGGCGGAGGTTTACAAACTGTTCCAGCTCGCTGCTGTCTTCCACCACTTCCAGGGTGGCATCCGCTGTGTAGGCAGGACTTTCGGCGGTGACCGTCTCGGTGTGTTCCCGGGTCCACCCTGTGACCAGGGAGTTCTCCTCCAGAGCGGATTCAATTTCCGACCACTCCCCGGGGGTGATGCGGTCCACCAGCCCGGCCTGGGCGGCGTAGAGGTAGATGTCATCAAACTGTTTGTCCATCACCGCAAAGATGGAATCCCGAAGGCCAAAGGCGGTGACAATGAGGGCGGCGCATCCGCCGATGCCCACTACCGTCATCCAGAACCGCTTCTGGTACCGGAACAGGTTCCGCAGGGTGATTTTGTAGTTGAAGGAAAGCCGCTGCCAGAGGGGCGTGATTCGTTCCAGCAAAATCCGCTTTCCCATGGGAGGAGCCTTGGGCCGCATAAGCTGGGCCGGTACGGCGGTAAGGGCGTTGAAACAGGCCCCCAGAGCGGAGAGTGTCACGGTTCCAATCGCTGCCAGACAGGCGGTGATGGAGGTGAGGGGCTCGATTCCGTAATGGATGGGGCCGAAGGTATAGATGATTTTCCAGGCGGTGCAGATGATCCAGGGCAGCAGGGTCAGGCCGATGGCCAGACCAATGACGGAGCCCACCGCACTGGCCAGGAATCCGTATCCCACATACTTGATGGCAATGGCTCCTTTGGAGTAGCCCAGGGCTTTCATACCGCCAATGGCTACCCGCTGTTCCTCCACCATCCGGGTCATGGTGGTCAGACAGACCAGAGCCGCCACCAGGAAGAAGATGAGGGGGAAGACGCTGGCCAGATTGCCCATCCGGTCCGCATCCATGGAGTAGCTGACAAAGCCCATATTGGTATCCCGGTCCAGGAGATACCATTCACATTCGCCCTTTTCCTCCAGGTCCCGCTGGGCCTGTTCCAGTTTTTTCTGGGCATCGGCGATCTCCTGTTCGGCATCCGCCTCCTGGGTCTGGAATTCCTCATACCCGTCGGCGTATTCGGCTTCTCCGTCCACCAGCTCCTGACGGCCGTCCTCAAGCTCGGCCCAGCCGTCCTTCAGCTCAGTCTCTGCGTCCACCAGCTCCTGTTTGGCATCGGCCAGCTCCCATTCCCCGGCTCTCAGCTGGGCCTGACCGTCCTCCAGCTCTTCATAGGCGGCATCCAGTTTCTTCTTGGCTTTGGCCAGTTCTGCCTTTCCCGCCATGATCTGGCCCCATCCGGACTGGATGGCCTGGTAGGCAGAGAGGAAGTAATTGGAGGAAAGTCCTTCCAGCTGATTCAACTGAGCCAGAAGGTCGGCGGGAGTGGAACCGGTGAGCCCGGCAGCATCCCGCTGGGTCCGCAGGTCATCCAACTGTGTCTTAAAGGGAAGGGCGGTATTCAGTTGCTCCAGGTTTCCCTGGGCCAGAGAAATCTGGGACTGGACCTCAGCCAGCTGCTGTTCCAAAGCTGCCTTCTGGCTCGCATAATCGGAGGCGGCGGGGTCCAGGCTGTCCAGCTGGGTTTTCAAATCGGCAGCCTTTCCTTCCAATCCCGGGATAGAGTTTTCCAGCTGGGAGATTTGGGCTTCAAGGCTTGCAGTATCCATGCCTGCCAGGTCTCCCAGCTGGGATTCCAGGGCGGAGATTCCCTCCAGCAGCTGAATTCCGCTTTCCAGACCTGCCCGGGCCTGGTCCAGAGCGCCGTCAATGGCGGCAGACTGGGTAGGGTCAGCCAGGGCAGCCAGAAGGGAATCGGTATCCGGGTAGCTCAGGCCCAGCTTGGCCAGCTGTCCCCGGAACTGTTCCAGTCCGGCCATAAAGGTGTCCTGCTGGGACTGGAGCTGAGCGGCCGCATCATCCAGGTCATACACCCCCTGGGTGTACTCGTCCAGCCCCTCCTGGTACTGGGCCCAGCCGTCCTCCAGTTTCTTTCGGGCATCCTGGGTCTCGGTGACGCCGTCCTGGTATTCGGCCAGACCGTCCTGGTATTCCTGAAGGCCGGTGTTGTAATCGGCCTTTCCTTCATTGTAGTCAGACCAGCCCTCGTCCAGCTCCTGCCGGGCATCGGCCAGTTCCCGGCGGGCATCCTCCAGCTCCTGCTGAGCCTCTGCGATTTCCTTCTCCCCGTCGGCGATTTCCTCCCGGAAGGATTCGCTCCGGAGGGCGGCCCGCTGGTCGGCCAGGGGCTCCAGGGCATCCACGTACTCTTGAATCAGGTCCTCGTACTGGTCAGAGTAGGTCATCAGCTGGGACGCCCCCTCCAGGAGAAGGTAGGCATCGGTGTAGCTGTCCATCTGGAAGGATTCCATGGGCAGGAGCAGGAAATAGTTCACCTTGCCGGTGCCCAGGGTGGAGGAGCCACGCTCTACTCCTATGTAAAGGGGAGAGTTGGCGGTGCCTACAATGGTGAACTCCTCCTGGACCAGAGCATCCTCATAGTCTCCGGTGCCGGTGTCCAGGGTGATGGTGTCCCCCAGGGAAAGGCCGCTCTCCTGCAAGAACCGGGGCTCTACCAGACATTCTCCCTGGTTTTCGGGCATCCGGCCTTCCACCAGATCGGGCAGGTTCAGGTCGTCGGTGTAGGACAGCACCTTGACAGTGGAGTCCATATCCTCCAGCCGAACGGTGGCGTCAATGGTGTAGGCCCCTTGGGCCAGGGTGACCCCCTCCTGCTGGGACAGGACCTCCACGTCCTCCTGGGTCAGGCCCAGGGTGGAGACCACCCGCAGGTCCATCAGCTTCTGCTGGTCCAGATACTGGTCCACGCTGTTTTTCATGTCCGGCTCGGTGACCCGGAGCCCCGCCAGAAAGCAGACGGCCAGAGCCGACAGGATGAGAATGGAGATAAAACGGCTCCGGGTATTTTTGATTTCCCGCAGGGTGTCGGTGAGAAGCCTGTTGGGAACACGTTTGCCATGGGATTTCATCTCACCGCCTCCTTTCCGGGAATAAAGAACTGCATTACCACTCGATTTCCTCCACAGGGGTGGGATGAGGATTCAGGTCCACCCGGTCCACCCGGCCGTTCTTGACATGGATCACCTTGTCGGCCATGGGCGCAATGGCGGAGTTGTGGGTGATGACCACCACCGTCATCCCCTGCTGACGGCAGGTGTCCTGAAGAAGCTTCAGGATAGATTTGCCGGTCACATAGTCCAGTGCGCCGGTGGGCTCGTCACAGAGAAGGAGCTTGGGGTTCTTGGCCAGGGCCCGGGCAATGGCCACCCGCTGCTGTTCGCCGCCGGACAGCTGGGCGGGAAAGTTATTCAGCCGGTCTCCCAGCCCCACGTGCTCCAGCACTTCCCGGGCAGGGAGGGGATCCTTGCAGATCTGGGCCGCCAGCTCCACATTTTCCAGGGCGGTCAGGTTCTGGATCAGGTTGTAGAACTGGAATACAAACCCGATGTCATACCGGCGGTAGGTGGTCAGCTGCCGGGAAGTACACCGGCTGATCTCGCTGCCGTCCACCAGAATGGTCCCCTCGTCACAGGCATCCATCCCGCCCAGAATGTTCAGGACCGTGGTCTTGCCGGCGCCGGAAGGCCCCACAATGATGACGAACTCGCCCTTTTCGATTTCAAAGTTGATGTCGTTCACTGCGGTGATGGTGACCTCACCCATCTGATACCGCTTGACCACATGCTCCAGGGAAATATATGCCATAACCGTCCTCCTGTTGATTAAGGGACAACTGTTGATTATTTATCTACTTTATATTATAGTGGAGTTAGAAAGATACTCAAGAGACAGTTTTTCCACGCTTGTCTAAAATCCGACAGATTTCGAAATTCTGTCGGAAAACCTTTGCAAAATTTTTGTGAACAAAGGGAGAGGGGGAGCGCTATGCCCCAGGAGAAGGACCGCAGGGTCCGCAGGACCCGGGCAAGGCTGGAACAGGCCATGCTGGAACTGATGCAGGAGAAGGATGCCCGGTCGGTGACGGTGCAGGAACTGGCCCGTCGGGCGGATGTGAACCGGGGGACCTTCTACGCCCATTACAAGGATATCTCCGACCTGCTGAATCAGATGGAGGAGGAGCTGTTTGTCCGGCTGGACCGGCTTTTGTCCGCCTACTCAGACCGGGAGCTTTCCCGGGAACTGACCCCCTTGCTGGCGGATGTGTTCCGGTTTGTCCGGGACGAGCCGGTGCTCCGGGTGGCATTCCGGGACCAGGCCACCCAGAACTCCTTTTTCCGCCGCCTGGACCAGCTGATCTATCAGAAGTGCCGGGAGGACTGGCGGGGGCTCTTTCTCCCCACCGACCGGCAGCTCTGGTCAGGATGCCTGGACTTTATGGTGGCCGGGGCAGTGGGGCTGATCCGGGGCTGGATGGACCGGGGATTCCAGGAGGACCCGGAACAGCTGGCCCAATTGGCCAACCGGTTGATTCTCCGGGGACTCAGCCTGTTTTAAAGGAACCAAGAGGGCGGTTTTGCCTTGAAAAGAAAAGGAAAATACTTTACTATAATATAAATAATGCCTCCCCGGGAGGCGAAAGGAATATGACTATGAAGAAGGAAATCAGAATCGCCGTGGCAGGCACCGGATATGTGGGACTGTCCATTGGGGTGCTGCTGGCCCAGCACCATCCGGTGACGGCGGTGGACATTGTCCCGGAGAAGGTGGAGATGATCAACCGGCGGCAGTCTCCCATTCAGGACGAATATATTGAAAAGTATCTGGCTGAGAAGGAGCTGGACCTGACCGCCACCCTGGACGGCCGGGAAGCATACCGGCAGGCGGATTTTGTGGTCATTGCGGCCCCCACCAACTACGACTCCCGGAAGAATTTCTTCGATACCTCGGCGGTGGAAGCGGTGATCGAGCTGGTGCTGGAGGTGAACCCCCAGGCCATCATGGTCATCAAGTCCACCATCCCGGTGGGATATACCCGGAGCGTGCGGGAAAAATATCATACCGCCAATATCCTGTTCAGCCCCGAGTTCCTCCGGGAATCCAAGGCCCTTTATGACAACCTTTATCCCAGCCGTATTATTGTTGGCACCGATATGGAGGACCCCTGGCTGGTGGAGGCCGCCCATGATTTTGCGGCGCTGCTCCAGGAGGGAGCCATCAAGGAGGATATCCCCACCCTGTTTATGGGATTCACCGAGGCAGAGGCGGTCAAGCTGTTTGCCAACACCTACCTGGCTCTCCGGGTGGCCTATTTCAATGAGCTGGACACCTACGCCGAGAGCAAGGGCCTGGACACCCGCCAGATCATCGAGGGGGTCTGCCTGGACCCCCGGATCGGCAGCCATTACAATAACCCCAGCTTCGGATATGGCGGGTACTGCCTGCCCAAGGACACCAAGCAGCTGCTGGCCAACTACCAGGATGTGCCCGAAAACCTGATTGAAGCCATTGTGGAATCCAACCGGACCCGGAAGGACTTCATTGCGGACCGGGTGCTCCAGATGGCAGGATACTACGATTACGGCACCCACAACAGCTACCAGGCCCAGGAGGAAAAGAGCTGTGTCATCGGGGTGTACCGGCTGACCATGAAGAGCAACTCGGACAACTTCCGCCAGTCCTCCATCCAGGGAGTCATGAAGCGGATCAAGGCCAAGGGAGCCCAGGTCATCATCTATGAGCCCTCCCTCCCGGACGGCTCCACCTTCTTTGGCAGCCGGGTGGTCAATGACCTGGAAGCCTTCAAGGCCCAGAGCCAGGCCATCATTGCCAACCGGTATGACTCCTGCCTGGACGATGTGCAGGGGAAAGTCTACACCCGGGACCTGTTCCGGAGGGATTGAACTTCGGCGCTGGTTCCCTTTTAGGGAACCGGCATTTTTTTGCCTTTCAGGAAAGGAAGTGTGAATATGAGACATGGCAGCCGCCGGCGGACCAACTGGCCGGCACGGATATTTGTTACGGCCCTCTGTGTGGGGCTGGTGGCCCTGGGGGTGTGGGCCGTTGCAGGAGAAAAAGGGGAGGAATCCCCCCTGCCCCAGGAAACCGCCGCCCCGGCGCCCACCCAGGAGCCTACTCCGGAACCGGAACCCACCCTCTCCCCGGAGGAGCTGTATTACCAGGAGGTGACCCAGCGGGCAGAGGCCAACGCCACCAACACCCAGCCCACAGTGGTGGACCCGGCCCTCTGGGAGGAAAAGGCACTGGAGACCCTGACCGCCCTGGAGGAGGACCCCTATTACCAGAACTTCGGCATTGACCTGACCGCCAAGGAAGGGTATCCCTATTTCCTGGCAGTCAACCGGGCAGCCTCCACCGTTACCGTTTACACCGTGGACCCGGACACCGGGAAGTATGCCATTCCCTTTATGGCTATGGTCTGCAGCGGAGGAACGGACACCCCTCTGGGCTATTATGAGACCCCGGTGAACTACCAGTGGCGGCTGCTGGCGGGACCCTGTTACGGCCAGTACGCCACCCGAATCTGGGATGCCTACCTGTTCCACAGCGTGCCCTACTACACCCAGCACAAGGATGACCTGGAATATATTGAGTACAATAAGCTGGGGACCCTGGCTTCCCTGGGATGTATCCGGCTGGCCACGGTGGATGTGAAGTGGATTTATGACCACTGCCCCATCGGGACCAAGGTGGTCATCTATGACCAGGAGGAGGACCCGGGCCCCATGGGAAAACCGGGGACCATCTATATTGACCCGGAGGATGAGGCTCTCCGGGGATGGGACCCTACCGACCCGGACTCCCTCAATCCCTGGGACCCGGCCTACCGCAGCGGCACCGCTATCCGGAGCCAGGAGGCCTGGGAGCAGTATACCCGGGAACAGGAGGAAGGGTTCGGCCAGGACACCATCAACCCGGCAGACCTGCAGGGCTGGTCCCATGACTGGCGGACGGAAGGGACCCGGGGATAAAATCTCCCCGCAAAACAGAATAAAAGAAACCGGGAGCCCCCGGTCCCGCTCTGGGACCGAGGGCTCCCGGTATTTATGGGTAGATGTGAAAGGAAGGATAAAATCTCCTTATTCCTGGTTCCGAACCGGCTCTACGGTGTTCTGAACCAGCTCCTTCAGAGCCTTCTGGAAGTGCCACATATCGTTGCCCAGGATGATCATGGTGTAACCCTCGGCAATGGCGGCCTCCACGGCCTCCTTGGTGGGAGGAACCACGGGACCCAGCACGCCGATGCCCTTGGCCTTGCACTTCTCCACCAGCACCTTGAAGGCATCGTGGACTTCCTCGCCCATGGAGTAGCCGATTTTCAGCTGACGGGACACAGCGTAGTCGATGGGCCCGAAGTTGACGGCGTCAATGCCGGGCACAGCCAGAATCTCGTCGATGTTGTCGGTGAACTCGTAGTCCTCGTCCATGGGGATGACCAGGGTATCCCGGTTCTGCTGCTCAATGTACTTGTTCCAGTCAAAGTTGTGGTAACCGAAACCGGCGGCACGGACATTGGTCTCGCCGCCCCGGCGGCCCAGAGGAGCAAACTTGGCGCCGTCCACGGCATTCCGGGCCATGGCGGCAGTCTTGCAATGGGGAATCACTACCCCGTCAGCGCCCCATTCCAGCACCTTCCGGATGGCGACTTCGTTGTCGTCGGCCATGCGGACCAGTACGCTGATGTCATGGAGCTTGGCGGCCATGATCTGCTTTTCAAATGCCTCGTCCAGCATATAGTTGGTGTGCTCCAGATCCAGATAGATGAAGTCCAGCCCGGACATGGCAATATTCTCGATGACGCAGGTGGTCCCGGTAAAGCAAGCCATACCAAAAACGGGGCCTTTTTTCATTTTTTCTTTCAAAGTCATGGCGAAAACACCTCTTTTTAATTAGTTGAGGCTGTAGCCCAGCAGCTGGGGCAGCCAGGTGGTCAGGGGAGCAAACAGGCTGATGGCCAGCAGAACGAGTACGTTGCAGACCACATAGGGAGCTGCGCCCTTGAAAATGTCAACAATGGGCATACGGTTGATCTTGTTGCAGGCGTTGAGGCACATGCCAACGGGAGGAGTTACCAGACCGATGGCCAGGCCGGTGATCATCATAGCGCCGAACTGCAGGGTGGAGAATCCGTACTCCTGCATAACAGGGAGCAGGATGGGGGTGAGGAGCAGAATGGCGGGGCTTACGTCGATGAAGGTGCCGATGAGGAGGATCATGCCGCAGAAGAGGAGGGCGATGACCCAGGAAGGCATATTCAGGGACATGAAGAAGGCGCCCACGGTCTGGGGAACATTCTGCATGGTCAGAACCCAGGTAAAGATGGTGGTAAAGCCGATGATGAGCATGATGGAGGAGGAAGAGATGAAGGTCTTCTTGAGGGCCTCCCAGACAGCCTTCCAGGTCAGCTCACGGTATACAAAGAAGCCTACCAGCAGGGCGTAGAGAACGGCGGCACCGGCGCTCTCGGAAGCGGTGGTGATACCGAAGGATACGCAGGCGATGATGAACAGAGGCATGACCAGAGCGGGGATGCCGGACAGAATGGCATGAGCGCAGCGCTTGGCGCTGAAGGGCTCACGCTTGGGGTGCCAGCCCTTCTTGGCGCTGATGACGTAAACCAGAACCAGCTGGGTCAGACCAATCAGGATTCCGGGAACGGCACCAGCCATAAAGAGGGCGCCTACGGAACCGCCGGAGATCATGGAGTAAACGATCATGGGGGTGGAAGGGGGAATGATCATACCCATGGTGGAGGAGGCTACGGTAATACCGGCAGCGGCATCGGAAGGATAGCCCTCTTTTTCCATGGCGGGGATCAGGATGGAACCCAGAGCGGAGGTATCTGCTACGGAGGAACCGGAGATACCGCCGAAAATCATGGAGGCAACAATGTTTACCTCGCCCAGACCGCCCCGGACGGGACGGAGAATTTCCATACAGAAGTTGATGATACGCTGGGTGATGCCACCGGTGTTCATCAGCTCACCGGCCAGCATGAACAGGGGCATGGCGATCATCAGCTCGCTGAAAGCGCCGTTCCAGATACGCTGAGGAACCATTCCCAAAAAGGTGGGAGCGTTGGTCACAATATAAGTCACGCAGGAGGCCCCGATGGCAAAGGCCAGGGGCACGCCGATGGCTGCAAAGATGATCAGCAGCACCAGCAGAATTAACATTGCCATATAACTTTAACTCTCCTTTCCCTCAGGCGGGATCTTCCTTGGTGAGGACTTGGTTCTTGGGTGCAAAGTAAGAGATGTCGCTGGTAGCCAGGATGAGGATCTTGAATACTACACAGATGGCGCAGATCACGCCGGCGACAGGCATAATGCCGTACATGTAGTACATGGGAATTTCCATGCCCATGCTCAGCTGCTTACCAGCCATCTGAACATAGCCCACGCCCTGCCAGGTGAAGACCAGGTCGATAGCCAGAACGATCAGGTGATTAAAGATGGCCAGCCAACGCTTCAGGGCCGGGGGAACCCGGTCATAGAGAATGTCGATCATGACGTGCTCATCTTTGATGATGTTTGCGCCCATACCCCAGAAGGTGGTGAAGGCAAAGAGGGTAGTGTTGAACTCGGACAGTTCCTTCCAGCTCAGGTGGAAGAAGTACCGGGCGATGACGGTGAAAATCACCAGGATGGCCAGCAAAGCCATGGCCAGTACGCCGATGGTGAAGTATACGTCAAATACCCGTTTTGCTACTTTACGTAAAGCTTCGATGGTAATCAACCCCTTTGTTTGACTTTGATAAAAAGCGGGCGGCCTTGCCGGAAGGTCGCCCGCTACAGGTTTTACAGATTATTGGGCGTTTGCCACGATCTCCTGCATCTGGGCGATCTCCTCAGCGGTGCAGATGCCCTCTTCGACACACTGGTCGTAAACGGGCTGCACAGCCTCCTGGAAGGCCTTCAGCTCTTCCTCGGTGGGAACGTAGATCTCAGCACCGGAAGCCTCGATCTCGTCGCGGGCTGCCTGAGAGGTCTCGTCGATGAGCTGGTCGTTGTAGGTGCCCATCTCGGTGGCGCACTCGGTGATGATGGTCTGGAACTCCTCGGGCAGGCTGTTCCACCAAGTGGCGTTGACGTAGAAGGGATCGGGATGGAACTGGTAGTTCACCTCGGTGAAGTACTGCTGAACTTCGTAGAACTTCATGCCCTGAACGTTGACCCAGGGGTTCTCCTGGCCGTCAGCAACGTTGGTCTTCAGACCCATGTACAGGTCGGAGTAGGGGATGGAGGTGGTGGTGGCGCCCATGGCCTGGAAGGTCAGGTCGATGGTCTTCATGCCGTTGGTACGCATCTTCAGGCCCTTCAGATCCTCGGGGGTCTTGATGGGATGCTTGGAGTTGGAGAACTGACGGTAGCCGCCGGCGTCGCACAGATTGATGATGACGGTGCCGGTCTCAGCCTCTGCCTCAGCGCAGACGCTCTTGGCCAGGTCGCTCTGGAGCAGGGCGGTAACCTGAGCACGGGTCTGGGTCAGGAAGGGCAGGGTGAACATGAGCAGACGGGGGCTGAAGTCGAACTGGCCGCCGCGCATACCCTGAATGGTACCGGCAACAACCTGCTCCAGCATTTCCTTCTCGGTGCCCAGCTGGCCGTTGGCGTAAACCTGAACGGTTACGTGGCCGTTGGTGGCAGCGGCAACATCCTCAGCAAACTTCTCCATGGAAGTGGTGCGGGGGTTGCCTTCGGGCTGTGCGTGACCCACGATCATGGTGAAGTCACCCAGGTCGGCATAGGGATCGTCACCGGTGGTCTCGGCGGCAGCATCTTCAGCACCGGTGTCAGCAGGCTGTTGGGCGTCCTGAGCAGGTGCGGTATTGCCACAGGCGGCCAGGGACAGGACCATGGTCAGTGCCAGCAGCAAAGCAAGCAGTTTTTTCATGATAGTTCCTCCTTACTGATGTGTGGAGAGCTGAACCTGTATACAGCCCTCTCTCTCTCTGCCCCCATAATACCAAAACCCTTTTGGCATTTCAACCCCTGTTTTTTGAGGCGGATTTCACAATATCCGTCAAAATTGACAGAAAAAATAGGGATAAATAGAGTACATCCACAAAAACAGGCTGGAAAAAGTGAAAAATTATAGGAAATATTGTGTTTATGCACAAAGGGAAGAGGAAAAGTTTGTGACCTGTATACAGGTCACGATTTTCCGCTTTTTGTTACCGTTGACAAATATACCAGTTTAGAATAGTATAATAGTAAGATTTATCCGGGTTTTCCGGGTTTTTCCCCGGGGGAGGCGAATCTCCCCGAAAATACAGGAAATGAGGTACCGGTATGCAGGTTGAACATTCTCCCGATACTATTTATAAGGTTTTGGAGCAGGAGATTGCGGAACTGCGTATCCGCCCCGGCGAGGTCCTCAGCGAAAACAGCCTCTGCAAGCGGTTCGGGGTCTCCCGCACCCCCATCCGGAGCGTGCTCCAGCGGCTGGAACAGAACCGGTTTGTAAAAATCGTTCCCTGCAAGGGGACCCTGGTCACCCCCATTGACCTGAAAATCGCCAACGAACTGATTTACCGGCGGGTAGCCATCGAGTGCATGGTGTTCCGGGATTTCATCCGGACTGCCAAACCCACCGAGGTGGAGGAAGCCCGGTACCTTCTGGAGGTCCTCTGCCAGGCAGGGGAGAATCGGAACGACCCGGGCTTTGACCTGAACGAGTTTCTCCGGAAGGACCTGGAAATGCATCAGCTCTGGTTCCGGGTCACCGACAAACTCTTCCTCTGGAAGGAACTGACCGATCCCCAGGCCGATTACTCCCGGTTCATCCGACTGGATATTCTGGGCGGAAAGAATGTTCCCGACGTGATCCGGGAGCATACCAGAATGATGGAGATCATTGACACCAAAAACGAGGCAGCCATTGAGGAATTGATGACCTACCACCTTTACGGCGGTGTCCGCCGCCTGGGAGGGAAGATTTTTTCTCAGGAATATGCGGCCTATTTCCAGCCCACAGAACTATAAAACGGCTTGGAATTTGAATCGATAAAAATACAGCTTGTATAATATTGAAAGAAAAAGCAGCGGAGACCCGGGAAGGGCCTCCGCTGCTTTGCTTTTTAAATCAGCTGACAAAGAACCATATACCGCTCCTGGTCAGAGCGGGAGGTGCAGGTGATGAGCACCACCAGAGGAGCATCCTCCTGCCGGGAGAACTCCGAAGTGAAGGTGGTATTCCTGGCGGCGTAGTTCAGAAGGGAGGAAAGGTTCTCCTCCTGGTCAAGGCCCTGTTCCACCCAATACTGGGCGGAAACAGTGAACCCGTACAGGACCTGAAGTTCCCGGGTCTCCTGGGGCAGTTCCAGGGTCATGACGGGATGCTGGTCATACCATTCCTGGGAGGTATAGTTCTCCAGGCAGGCGAACATGGACCCGTCCCGCATGTTGTGACCGTAAACAGAGGATATGGCCCCGGAAAAGTCGCTGGGATCCCGGTAATCCAGGAAAAGGGAACCGCTGTTGTTCCAGGTCCCGTCGGGAAGCCGGCGGAGATAGTAGTCGTTGTCTTTGCTCTGCATGATGGGGTAGTCAATGGGGGTGTCGGGGCAGGAGATCCAGGCCACCGTTTCAGGGTAGAGGGACTGCAGGGTCTCAAAATCCAGGGCAGGCTGAGAGTCCTCCTGGCCCTCCTCCCCGGTATCCTGGGAGGGGGCGGCGGCCTGTTCCCGGATAGACTGGTAAGCCTGGGTGCCCTGGCGGTAGCCCCAGAGAGTGGAGCCGATCTGCCAGAGACAAATCAGGATAATAAGAATCAGGATAAGCCGGATTAGTGTTAAAATCATTCCTTTGAGGGAAAAGGAAGGCTTGGACATAATGGAAAGTACCTCCTGAAAGGAAGAGTCGTTTGTTACAGAGTAACACAATTTTGACGGCTTCACAACAGGCCGGGGTAAAAATAAAAAGGCTCCTGCCCCCCCCTGGTAAAGGGGAGCAGAAGCCCCGGAAGAAAGAAAATCACATAAATTTCATCAGGTTCAGACCGATGGCGGGGCTGAATTCCCGCTCCACCTTGCCGGCAATGGGGGTGATGACCATCTCCACGGTGGCGCTGATCACTGCCCGCTGAAGATGTCCGCCGTACTCCCGGCCGGTCTCATCGGCGGCGCTCATGTGGATGTGGGGATAGAAGGCCCCCTCCTGGGTGGTGACAGTGCCCCACAGGCTGGTGATCTCGCTGGGGAAGGTGAAGGTGTTGGCCTTGTACTCCTTGGTCTGGGTGTTGAACAGGCCCACGGTGAACTCCTTCAGGGCGCCCAGGGCTGCTACCTGAGCCAGCTGGATCTTTTCCTTTTCACAGACGATTTTCAGCTGTTCCATCACTTCCTCGTCCGGGTCCATCCGGACAATAATGGCAGAATCAAATACACGGTATTCCATAAAAATCCTCCTTCCTGGAAGGGCTCAGCCCTTCAAAAACAGTTCTTTCAGAATCTTCAGGTCGTTTGCGGCCCGCTCCGGTTTTTCCTCTTCCCGCATAATGGGCAGGTCCTGGGGCAGCTGGCGGATGTACCGGGCCACCAGGGGATAGTCAATGCAGGAATCCTCCAGGAATGCGCTGTGGAAATCCCCCTTCTCGTCAAAGGTGACGCCCTTGATGTGGACGGCGGCGATTTTGTCCCCCCACAGGGTCATGGCCCGGTCCCACATAGCTTCCTGCCGGTGCTGGTCCTCCGGGCTGATGAGATTGGCTGCGTCAAAGATGACCCGCAGATTGGGGCTGGCAATGGTGTCCAGCACCATCCTGGCGGCCTCGGGAGTGTTCATGGCGTGGTAGAACACCGGTTCCACCGCTACCAGCACCCCGGCTTCCTCCGCATGGGGCATGATCTGGGCCAGGGAACGGAGCAGAGCCTCCTGGGCTTCCTTCCGGGTGGTGCCGGCAGGCTGCTTGTTCATGTTGGTGGTCTCGCTGCCCTGGCAGAGGGCTCCCAGGGCCTTAGTGTAGGGAATCTGACTGATGAAATCGGCTACCTGCTTCTGGCGGGCTTCCTCCTCCACCAGGCTCAGCTCCACATAAGTGCCGTGGACCGCAATGGAAACTCCTGTCTGGCGGCAGGCAGCGGCGGTCTCCTCCACCAAAGCGGGGGTCACATCCTCATAGGAGGACACCCCGGTAATTCCTTTCTTGTAGGCCAGCTGGACACAGTCAAAGCCGCAGCCGCCGATTTTCTCCAGCATTTCCCGGGGGGTACCCTTTCCCATGTCGTGGACCCGGGTGCCGAAAATGTAGTTACCCATAATAACGCCGGGACGAAAAAACTTCGTCCCTCCTCCTTTCTGAAACCGGGAAAATTCCCTATCTCTATTCTGCACAAAACCGGCCCCGGGGGCAATAGGCAAAATTCCCAAATCCCGGGAAATCAGCGCTTTCCCTTGGGCAGATTGCGGCCGGTGAAAGAAATCTGAAAGAAAATGAAAGGTCAGGCAGAATAAAGGAAGGGAAGAATGACGGCAGTGAGGATTCCCGCCACTACCAGGGAGAGACTGCTCACCGCCCCGGTAAGGGGGCTGATCTCAGTGGCCCGGGAGGTGCCCACCACGTGGGCGGCGGTGCCGAAGGCAGTGCCCTGAGCCACCTGGCTCCGGATCCGGAACACCCGGCAAAGGAAATCGCCTGCAATGCTTCCGCCGATTCCGGTAACGATGATGGCCATGGTGGTGATGGCCGGGTAGCCTCCCATCTCCTCAGCCAGGGCAATTCCCAGGGCGGTGGTGATGCTTTTGGGGAGAAGGGAGACGGTAAGGGGCTGGTCCAGTCCCCAGAACTGACAGAGGAAAAAGATGGTCCCCAGTCCCACCAGGGTTCCGGAACAGATGCCCAGCAGGATGGCGGGCAGGTCCTTTTTCAGGGCCTGAAGTTCCCGGTAAAGGGGAATGGCCAGACAGATGGTGGAGGGGGTGAGGAGCCAGGAGCATTTCTCCCACCCGGCCTGATACTGGGCGTTGGGCAGGTCCAGGGCCAGCATCAGACCCAGAACAATGAGAAAGGAGACCAGGATGGGGTTGAGGATGGCATAGTCCCACCGGCTCCGGATTTTTACGGCCAGAAGATAAGCCCCCAGGGTCAGGAGGACCGGCCAGAGGGTACAGCTTTCCAGGAAAGAGAGCATCACAGTTTTCCCTCCTTTCTTTCGCGCAGGTCCTGCATGGTCTGGGTCACCCGGCCCGACACGAAAAAGACCACCACGGTGGAGATAACAATGACCCCCAGAATGGGGAAAAGCTGCTCCGAGACAAGGGACCAGTATTCGATCAGGTTGACGGCAGGAGCCACAAAGAGGACCGGCATAATGGCCAGGAGCCAGCCGGCGGCGTCCTCCAGCTGCGAGGGCCGCACCCAGCCCAGTCCCAGGACCCCCAGCAGAAGGAGAATCCCGTAGATGGCGGCGGGAATGGGAAGGGGAAGAAGCCAGGTCAGGGCCTCCCCCAGGAAAGTAAAGAACAAAATCCAGGTAAATTGCTTGAGATACTTCATCAAAACGCCTCCGTAAAATTCCGGGGAAAAAAGAGTCCGCTCCCTATTCTAGCACAAAATTTCCGTTTGAAAAGACCTTTTTTTTGCCGGGGAAAAAGCCGGGTTTCAAAAGGGTTTCAAACCGTTTCATTTGGAAAGAAAATGCAAAAAAGACCCTGAATCTTGTACCATTTGCCATTGCGCCGGGGAAGAGGGGTCGGTAGAATAAAAATAAGGAAAGGAGTGTGTCCAATGAGCAAACAGGAGTTCACCCCCCAGCAGCTGCGGTATCTGACCCTGCTGGGTGAAAAATATCCCACTGTGGCAGCCGCCGCCAGCGAGGCCATCCGGATCCAGGCGGTCCTGCGCCTGCCCAAGGGGACCGAGCATTTTATGAGCGACCTCCACGGGGAACATGAAGCTTTTATCCACATTCTCAACAGCGCCAGCGGTGTTATCCGGGAAAAAATCGATATGGTGCTGGGAGAACAGGTCCCGGCCAAGGAGCGGGCTGACCTGGCCACCCTTATCTATTACCCGGCCCAGAAACTTCCCGACCTGAAAGAACAGCAGGAGGATCTGGACGGCTGGTACCGGCTGACCCTCAGCCGGCTTATTGAGCTCTGCCGTCTGGTCTCCAGCAAACACACCCGGGAGCATGTCCGCCGCTGCCTGCCCGAAAGCTGCCGGTATATTCTGGATGAGCTCCTTCACGCCCACTTTGAGGACCACAACAAGGAACAGTATTACGGGGAGATCATTGACAGCATCCTCCGGTATGACCGGGCGGATGCCTACATCACCCGGTTCTGCCAGGTCATCAAGCGGCTGGCAGTGGACAAGCTCCACATCATCGGAGACCTGTTTGACCGGGGCCCCCGCCCTGACCAGATTCTGGATTGTCTCATGGCCCACCATGACGTGGATATCCAGTGGGGCAATCATGACACGGTCTGGATGGGAGCGGCGGCAGGAAGCCCCATCTGCGCCCTCACCGTCCTGAAAACCACCCTGGCCTACGACAATACCGACACCCTGGAGCGGGGCTACGGAATCCCCCTCCGGGCCCTGGAACATCTGTCCCAGGAATACTATCCGGACAGCGACCTGAGCCTCTGGATGCCCCACACTGACCCCCGCATCCCCAAAATCCCGGAGGAGCTGATCCGGGTGGCCCGGATGCACAAGGCGGTCACCGTCCTCATGCTCAAAATGGAGGGACAGGTCATTGCCCGGAACCCGGATTTCCAGATGGAGGGTCGGGATTACCTGAACCATATCGACTATACCCGGGGGACCGTCCTCTGCCAGGGAAAGGAATATCCCCTCCGGGACCTGGATTTCCCCACCGTGGACCCGGCGGCCCCCTGCCGTTTTACACCCCGGGAGGAGGAAGTGGTGGAAAAACTGACCCGGAGCTTTGTGGAATCGGAAAAGCTCCAGCGCCATGTCCAGTTCCTTTACGCCAAAGGGGCAGTGTACAAGAAGGTAAACGGAAACCTGCTTTACCATGGGGCCGTGCCCATGACCCCGGAGGGAGAGTTTGCCTCCGAGACCTTCCAGGGGAAGGAATACAGCGGAAAGGCCCTCTTCGACTACTGTGACCGGCGGGGCCGGCAGGGATACTTTGCTCCCCAGGGCAGCGCCGCCCGGCAGGAGGGCCAGGATTTCCTCTGGTATCTCTGGTGCGGGTCCCTCAGCCCCATCTTCGGCCGGAGCGCCATGACCACCTTTGAGCGGATCTACATTGACGACCCCGGGACCCACAAGGAAATCAAAAACCCCTACTACCAGCACATCAACCGGCCCGAGACCGCCCAGAAAATTCTGGAGGAGTTCGGTCTGTCCGACCCGGGCAGCCACATCATCAACGGCCATGTGCCGGTGCGGGCCGTGGAGGGAGAAAGCCCGGTAAAGGGCGGTGGCAGACTCATTGTCATTGACGGAGGATTCTGCCGGGCCTACCACAGCCGGACCGGTACCGCCGGATATACCCTGGTATTCAACAGCCGGGGCCTGACCCTGCGGACCCACCAGCCTTTCGAGAGCATGGAGGCCGCTATCCGCCAGGACGAGGACATTGCCAGCAAGAGTGAGATGATCTACCAGGCTCCCCGGCGGATCCTGGTGCGGGATATTGATGACGGAGCCAGGAAGCTGGCTTTGGTCCAGGATCTCCAGCGGCTGATTCAGGCCTACCAGGAAGGTCTGATACAGGAAAAGGTTTGAAACGAAACCCAGTGAAACTTATTTTGAAACGAAAATTTCAATAAATGAAAAACCGGACAAAACCGAACTTTCAGGCCGGTGAAATTGGTCCTTTTGCCCATTGGCGAAGGAAAACAAAGACAGTAGACTATAGACAAAGGAAAAGAAAAGGTATCTTTTCCCCGGAATATGATTGACCATGAGAGGAGAATTACTTATGAAAGTTGGTCTGATTGGTTTGGGAATCATGGGTAAGCCCATGGCTAAAAATATGCTGAAGGCCGGATATGACCTGACTGTCAGCGACCTGAACAAGGCTGCTGTGGAAGAAGTCGTTGCCGCCGGTGCCAAGGCCGGCACCAACCAGGAAATCGGCGAGAGCTGTGACGTGGTTCTGACCATGCTCCCCAACAGCCCCCAGGTAAAGGCTGTCATGCTGGGCGAGAACGGTGTTGCCTCCTACATGAAGGCAGGCCAGGTCTTCATCGACATGAGCTCCATCAACCCTGTTGCCAGCAAGGAGATCGCTGCTGTTCTGGCTGAGAAGGGCGTGGAGATGCTGGACGCTCCTGTCTCCGGCGGTGAGCCCAAGGCCATCGACGGCACCCTGAGCTTCATGGTAGGCGGCAAGCAGGAAGTATTTGACGCTTACAAGCCCCTGCTGGAGACCATGGGCGCTTCCGTGGTGCGCTGCGGCGATGTAGGCGCAGGCAACACCACCAAGCTGGCCAACCAGATCATTGTGGCCTGCAACATCCAGGCTCTGGCCGAGGCCCTGACCCTGGCTCAGAAGGCCGGCGTTGATCCTCAGCTGGTATTCGAAGCCATCCGTGGCGGCCTGGCCGGTTCCACCGTTATGAACGCCAAGGCTCCCATGATGATCGAGGGCAACGACAAGCCCGGCTTCAAGATCGACCTGCACATCAAGGACCTGAACAACGCTCTGGACTGCGCCCACACCGTAGGCGCTCCCGTTCCCATGACCGCCGAGGTCCAGGAGATCCTCCAGTGGCTCCACAACAACGACGGCGGCCAGAAGGACCACAGCGCCATTGCTCAGTACTACGAGCACATGACCGGCATTAAGATCGGCCGTTGATTTTCCGCTGAGGAAAGGAATATTTCAGTAAAAAAGAAAGAGACAGGGGAGCCCGCCATGAAAAAAATCCTAGTGATTCCCGATTCCTTCAAGGGAACCTTGAGCGCCACCCAGATCTGTGAGGTCTATCGGGAGGAGGCAAAGAAGCTTTGCCCTCAGTGCCAGGTGGCCGCAGTGCCGGTGGCCGACGGGGGAGAGGGGACCGTGGACTGCTTTATCTACGCTTTGGGAACTCCCAAGGTGGAGGTGGAGGTGACGGGCCCCTACGGGGAACCCTGCAAAGCCTATTACACCCGCCAGGGCGATACCGCCATTATGGAGATGGCCATGTGTGCCGGACTGCCTCAGGTGGAGGGCCGGGAGAATCCCGCCCTCACCACCACCTACGGTCTGGGCAGCCTGATGGTCCATGCCCTGGAATCGGGCTGCACCAAAATCCTTCTGGGACTGGGAGGTAGCTGTACCACTGACTGCGGCTGCGGCGCTGCCGCAGCCTTGGGTGTAAAGTTCTACAACCAGGCCGGGGAGGAATTTGTCCCGGTAGGGGGAACTATGGCCCAGGTGAAACATATCGACCTGTCCGGGGTCAATCCTCTTCTGAAGAACTGTCAGGTGGTTGCCATGTGTGATGTGGATAACCCCATGTACGGCCCCCGGGGCGCCAGCTATATCTTCGGACCCCAGAAGGGGGCGGACCCGGCTATGGTCAAGGAACTGGATGCGGGCCTGGAACATATGGCCGGGGTGATCTTCCGGGACCTGGGCATGGATGTGTCCCGGATGGCCGGGGCCGGTGCGGCCGGAGCCATGGGCGCCGGAGTGGTGGCTTTCCTGGGAGGAGAACTTCGTCCCGGCATTGAGGCAGTGCTGGACACGGTAGGCTACGATACGCTTTTGGAAGGGGCGGACGTGGTCTTTACCGGGGAAGGCAGAATCGACAGCCAGAGCCTTCACGGCAAGGTGGTCTCGGGGGTGGCCCAGCGGGCCATGGCCCACGGGGTGCCGGTGGTAGCCGTGGTAGGCAGCATTGGGGAAGGAATTGAAGAAGCCTATGACCTGGGGGTCAGCGCCATCTTCAGTATCAACCGGAAGGCCGAGGATTTCTCGGTCAGCCGACATCACAGCCGGGAAAACCTGGCTGCCACGGTGGAAAATATCCTTCGTCTTTGGATGACCGCCGGAAAGGAGTAACTATGATCACCTTCCGGGATCATTCCCTGGTGCCCCGTCTGGGCCAGGGAACCTGGTATCTGGGGGAGGACCCCAGCCGGGAACAGCAGGAGATCCAGGCCCTGCGGGCTGGTATCGACGGGGGGATGACCCTCATTGATACCGCCGAAATGTATGGCGAGGGCCTGGCCGAGGAGCTGGTGGGAAAGGCCATCCGCCCCTATGACCGGGAAAAGCTCTACCTGGTCTCCAAAGTATATCCCTTCAATGCAGGGCGAAACCACATTTTCCAGAGCTGCCAGCGTTCCCTGGAACGGCTGGGCACTGATTATCTGGACCTGTATCTTCTTCACTGGCGGGGAAGAGTCCCTCTCTTTGAGACAGTCCAGTGTATGGAAGAACTGGTGAAAGAGGGAAAGATCCGGGCCTGGGGTGTCTCCAACTTTGATGTGGACGACATGGAGGAACTGTTCCGCCTGCCCCAGGGCAACCACTGCGCCGTCAACCAGGTGCTCTATCATCTGGGAGACCGGGGGGTGGAGTACAGCCTTCTGCCCTGGCTCAAGGGAAACGGGGTCATGATGATGGCCTACTGCCCCATGGCTCAGGGAGGCACCCTTCGCCGGGGGCTGCTGAACAGCCCTGCTCTTAAGCAGGTGGCAGCCAACCATCACCTGACGGCCTGTCAGGCGCTCCTGGCCTTTACCCTCCAGGATACCAATGTAATTTCCATCCCCAGAACGGGGAACCGGGAACACGCCCTCCTGAACAGTAAGGTGGCCGGTGTTCGGTTTACACCCCAGGAGATGGAACTTCTCAACCAGGCTTTCCCTCCGCCCCGGTGCAAAATGCCCCTGAATATGGTCTGAGGATCGGACCAACTACTAAATAAGGAATTGGAGTGCTTTATCATGAGCTACAAACCCTATGGTATTATCCCTCCCATTATCACTCCCTTCAATGAGGATGGGACCATCAACTATGAATCCCTGGCTCAAATGAGCGTACATCTGGTGGAGGGAGGAGTTCACGGTCTGTTCCCCTTCGGCACCACCGGCGAGTTCTACGCCGTCAATGACGAGGAATACGTCAAGGCACTGGAGACCGTCCGGGATGCGGTAAAGGACCTTCGCACCGCCCAGGGCAAGCCTGTCCAGCTGCTGGCCGGGTGCAGCCATATCACCACCCGGGGCGTTATCCATCTGGCCAAGCTGGTGGAGCAGGTGGGCGGCTACGATGCCATCAGCGTGCTGACTCCCATGTTTGTCAGCCAGACCGACGAGGAGCTGTATACTTACTATAAGACCATCGCCGAGAACACCACCATGCCGGTCATCATGTACAACAACAAGCCCAAGACCAATGTGGGCATCTCTCCCGCCGTGGCCAGCCGTCTGGCCCACGAAGTGGAGAACATCATCGGCGTCAAGGACTCCACCGGCGACATGACCAACTGCGAGGAATACCTGCGGCTGACCATGGATGTCCGGGACAAGTTCAACGTCATGATGGGCCGGGATACCATGATTTACGCCGGCCTGGCCTATGGCTGCTCCGGTGCCGTAGCAAGCTGCGCCAATGTGGCTCCCCGGGTAGTGGCGGATATCTATGATAAGTATGTGGCCGGGGACCTGGCCGGGGCACTGGAAGCTCAGTATACCCTGGCTCCCCTCCGTATCGCCACCGGAATGGGCACCTTCCCCGAGGTCATCAAGGAGGGCCTTGTCCTCCAGGGAATCCCCGTGGGCAAGTGTCTGGACCCCATCCAGGAACTGAAGCCTGACCAGAAGGAAAAGCTGAAGAAAGTCCTGGAAGAAATGGGCCTTATGAAATAACAGAGTTTCAGCTTTATTGTGTTTTTCTCTTTTACCATAACAGGCCAACCGCAGCTGCGGCTGGCCTGTTGTGGTTTGACGGAAAGTCTTTTTCTGTGGTATCATGGACCCGGAAAGAAAGAGAAATTCCGGCCCGGGAAAAGAGTCTTGCTCGCCCCGGGCCGCAGAGCAGGATCAAGAAAAAAAGGGGGCTTTTACATGGCCAAAATTGCGGTTCTTTTACCCTTTGCCGAACTGGTGCCTTTGGCCCAGGAGCAGCTGGCAAATTTTCCTCGGCTGCAGCCCATCTGTGTGGAGCATGTGGCCACCGAGGAAGCAGGGGACCGGGCAGCCCAGCTGGAACGGCAGGGCTGCGAGCTGATCGTGGCCCGGGGCATCCATGCCACCATCATCCGCCAGCGGGTGGCCATCCCGCTGCTGGATATTAAAATGACCACCACCGAAATGGGTCTGCTGGTGGCCCAGGCCAAGAAAATGCTGGGCAAGGCCCATCCCACCATCGGAGTGGTCAGTCTGCGGAATATGCTGGAGGATATGAGCCGGTTCGACGAGATTTTCGAGATTCGGCTGGTGTCCTGCCTGGTAGAGCGGGTGGAGGACCTGCCCGGAGCTTTGGACCAGGCCATGGAGCAGGGGGCAGACCTTATTATCGGCGGCAGCAATATCTGCGACCTGGCCCAGGAGCGGGGGATTCCCGCCCTCTTCTTCCAGTCGGGCACCGAAAGCCTGCGGAGGATCTTTACCGTGGCCAACCAGCTGGCCTACGCCATTGAACTGGAAAAGAAAAACAGTGCTGAGACCAAGGCCATGCTGGACAACACCTTCAACGGGGTCATGCGGGTGGACGGACAGGGAATCATCCTGGGAGTCAACTACCTGATGGAGGAGATGATTCGCCGTCCCCTCCCTGAAATTGTGGGCCATTCGGTCTATCAGGTCCTGCCCCACCTGGAAAAGCGGCTGCTGGCTTCGGTGCTGGAGGAGGGAAAGGATGTCTACTCCGCCCTCATTGAGGTAGCCCAGGTATCCATGGTCATGAACATCCGGCCCATCTACATTGACGGCCGGGTGGACGGAGCCTACCTGACCTTCCAGGAAGGGCGGCTCATCCGGGAGATGGACAGCGAAATGCGCCGGGAAATTCTCATGCGGGGATTTGTGACCACCGGCACCTTTGAAAACCTGGTGGCGGAATCCCCCGCCATGGCCTCCACCGTGGAACAGGCGGCCCGGATGGCCAAGCTTCCCGCACCCATCCTCCTCATCTGCGAGGAAGGCTGCGAGGAGGAGGTTTTTGCCCACTGTATCCACCGGGACAGCCTTTGCAGAAGCAACGGCTTTGTGTCGGTGGACTGCGGGGTCTGGAATCCCGAGACACTGGACAGCATGCTCTTCGGGGAACCCTATATCAATGAGAGAAATCCCCGCCAGTGTATGGCGGAGCTGGCCCAGGAAGGCACCCTCTTTCTGAAAAATGTGGAACAGCTTCCCAGTGAGATCCAGTACAAGGTGCTCCAGCTCATCAACGGCCGGCTGATGCGGAACGGAATGAACAGCCCGGTGGGCGCCAACGTGCGGGTGATTGCCTCTACCCATACCAACCTGCTCTCCCGGGTGGAGAAAAAAGAATTCAGCCAGGAACTGTATTACGCCCTCAACGTAATGAACCTGGAACTGCCGCCCCTTCGCCACCGGCAGGAGGACCTGCTCCCCCTCATGGAGGAGTACCTGGAATTCTGGTGGAAAAAGTATAAACGGACGGTCCGTCTCACCCAGTCTGCCCAGCAGGTCATCCGGAACTATGACTGGCCGGGCAACCAGGCCCAGCTCCGCCGCCTCTGCGAGCGGATCGTGCTGCTGGGAGAGAAGCGGCTGGTGGACGACCAGTTCGTCCGCACCCAGATCGACCAGGTCCACCCGGTCCAGCTGGAGGAAGGGGAGAAGATCCTGGTTTACCAGGACCGGAAAGCCATCCAGATCCGCCAGCTTCTGAAAAAGTACAACGGCAGCCGGGAAAAGGTGGCCGCCGCCATGGGAATCAGCAAGACCACCCTTTGGCGTTACATGAAAAAGAACGGAATCATTGATTAAGGAGGAATCTGTTATGACCCTGGATTTCAACCAAATCGGAGAAAAAGCCTTCCCTCAGTTCAAAGGAGGGGAGAAAGCCCTCAATGCTGCCATGTATGCCGCCCCGGAAATCAAAATCATGCGGGGCCGTCTGGAGCCGGGGGCTACCATCGGCACCCACACCCATGACACCAGTGCCGAAATCATCTATATCCTTTCCGGCCATGCAACTGTGGTGACTCCGGATGGAAACGAGGAACTGGAGGCGGGTCAGTGCCACTACTGCCCCAAGGGACATACCCACAGCCTCCAGAACCGGAGCGAAGAGGATCTGACCTTCTTCGCAGTAGTACCTGAGGTTTAAGAAAAGAGAAAAAGCCGGGGAACGGGATCACCGTTCTCCGGCTTTTTCTCTTTTCAGAAGGAGTTTGAAGAGGATTAGCGAAAATAGTAACTGCCTCCGCCCCTATAAAAACAAGGTCAGGAGGGGAACCGTGATGAGAGAGGTCACGGTAGAGATGAATACGCATTTGGAACCATACCGGGCATCCGCCCCGTACTTGGCCGCCAGGATGGCGGTGGTGGAGCCGATGGGCATGCCGGAAAGGACTACGCTCACCCCAATGGTGAGAGGGTCCACGGCCAGGGCTTTCAGGACTACCAGACAGGCGGCCGGGAAAAGGATCTGCCGCACCAGCACCAGATAGAAGATTTTCCCTTCCACCACATCCCGGAGGGGAACCTGGGCCAGAATGACCCCTACCAGAATCATGGCCAGGGGAGAGGTGCAGTCCCCGATGCTGCCGATGGCGGAATCCAGGAACCCGGGCAGGGGAAATCCGGTGAACATCCGGGCCAGACCCAGGTAGACCGCAATGATGGTGGGATGGACCGCCACCTTCTTGATTCCCTCCCAGCCGCTGGTGGGGGTGAAGAGGGAAAGCCCGGCGCTCCACATGAGGATTCGGGTGGGGATGATGAAGAGGGACCCCAACAACAGTCCCTCATTGCCGAACATGCCGCTGACAATGGGGAGCCCGGCAAACCCGGAGTTGGTCACCAGGGTGCCGTACTCCATAATGCACCGCTCCTGGGGCGGAAATTTCAGGTAAAGGAATTTGCCGGCCACCAGGGCAATGAGGGCCATGACCACCGCAATGACCAGGGCCAGGGAAGCCTGTTTCAGAGTCTCCCAGGTCACCTGGACATTGAAGGATTCAAAGACCATGCAGGGCATGGTCACATAGACCACCAGGTCGGTAAGCTTGGACCGGGTATGGTCATCCAGCAGCCCCCGTTTCTGGCAGAGAATCCCCACCAGAATATAGACAAAGAGGACGGACTGGACGTTAAGCATCCGAAGAAAGTTTTCCATATCAGGTAATGGGGGCGGGATTGAAGATGCACATATCGTTGTGGAAGCCGTACTGGTCGCTGTAAGGTTCCTTTACCCCGCTGGCCACGTCCAGGATAAGATTGAAGATTTCGGTGCCGATTTCCGGGATGGTGGCCTCACCGGTGGCAATGGGGCCGGCAGAGATGTCTATCAGGTCGAACCAGTGCTCCTTCATCTCGTTCCGGCTGCACACCTTGATGACGGGGGCAATATCCAGGCCGTAGGGAGTGCCCCGGCCGGTCATGAACACCTGCAGGCCAATGCCGCTGGCTACCTGGCTGGGGCCGCAGACAATGTCGCTGGCAGGGGTGGCTGCAAAAATCAGGCCGTGCTTGGTGGGCTTTTCGGCGGGAGAGAGGACTTCCACAATGGGGCTGCTGCCGCTCTTGGCAATGCTGCCCATGGCCTTCTCCACAATGTTGGCAAGACCGCCCTTCTTGTTGCCGGGGGTGGGGTTTGCATCCCGGTCTACCCCGCCGGCTTCCAGGTAGTCGTCATACCACTTCATCTCGGCGGCCAGCTTGTCCCGGACTTCGGGGCTGACGCACCGGGCGGCCAGCATGTGGACCCCGTCCCGGACCTCGGTGACTTCACTGAACATGACGGTAGCCCCGCCCTTCACCAGCATGTCTGCCGCATAACCGGCGCTGGGGTTGGCGGTCAGGCCACTGAAGGCATCACTGCCTCCGCACTGCATCCCAATGAGCAGCTCGCTGAGGGGCAGTTCTTCCCGGTGCCGGAGATTCAGCTTCTGGAGCTTCTTGTCCGCCATGTCCAGAATGGCCTGCATCATGGCGTCGTGGCCCTTCCAGTCCTGGAGGGTCAGACAGTTTTCCTCGGTGATGTCCTCCGGGGGGAGAATCCGGTCATAGGTGAGCTTTTCACAGCCCAGGCCTACCACCATGATCTCTCCGCCAAAGTTGGGGTGGCGGATCACATTGGTGATGGCCCGAATGGGCACTTTTGCCTCAGGGGCGTTGATGGCCACACCACAGCCGTAGGGATGGGTGACGGCCACCACTCCGTCTACATTGGGATATTTGGGGAGCAGTTCCTTTTTAATGCGCTCCACTGCCACTTTCAGCACACCGGCAGCGCACTGGACGGTGGTGACGATCCCCAGCAGGTTCCGGGTCCCCGCAGGGCCTACCTTGTTCCGGTAACCCATCCAGGTGGTCCGGGGCGGGTCGGGAAGCTGGTCAGGGGTAAGCAGGTTGGTGCCCCAGGGCATGTTGTCTACGCTGGGGCTCTCGGGCAGGTCCAGCATATGCTCGTTGATCCAGCTGCCTACCGGGATATCGTCTTTGGCGTAACCCAGGACTACTCCGTACCGGATGATTTCCCCACCCTTGGGAATGTCCACCAGGGCGATTTTGTGGGCCTGGGGAATGGGCTGAAGGGCGACTACCCCTTCCATGACCTGAGTGCCCTGGGGAATGTCGTGGACCGCAATGGCTACATTGTCCTGGTCCTTCACCTTAATGTAAAGCGGTGTGCTCATAGAAAAATCCTTTCTGTTTTTGCAAAACAGGGAACGACCGCCCGGCCGTTCCCTATTTTGCTTTCTTTTCAGGAGAATATATCAAGTAGGAGAATTATCAAAAGAAATCAGCGGACCATGCAGGGCTTCTTGTTGTCGAACTTCCAGCCGGGAATGAGATACTGCATCCCCACGGCATCGTTCCGGGCGCCCTTGCCATAGCACTTGTCCATGTAAAGCTGGTGTGCCTTCATGACCTGCTCCCGGTCCACCTCAATGCCCAGGCCGGGCTTCTTGGGCAGGTCGATGCAGCCGCCCACGATCTGCAGAGGCTCCTTGGTCAGCCGCTCACGGCCTTCCTGCCAGATCCAGTGGGTGTCAATGCCGTTCATCTTGCCGGGGATGGCAGCGGCACACTGGACCACCATGGCCAGGGAAATATCAAAGTGGTTGTTGGAATGGCAGCCCCACATGAGGCCGAAGTCGTTGCAGAGCTGACCTACCCGGACGGAACCTTCCATGGTCCAGAAATGGGGGTCGGCCAGGGGAATGTCCACGCTCTGGAGAGCGATGGTGTGGCACATCTGCCGCCAGTCGGTGTTGATCATGTTGGTGGCGGTGGGCATCATGGTGGCCTTCCGGAACTCAGCCATGATCTCACGGCCGGAGAATCCGTCCTCGGCACCGCAGGGATCTTCGCAGTAGGCCAGCACCTTTTTCAGGTCGGGAGCTACAGCCAGAGCTTCCTTCAGGCTCCAGCAGCCGTTGGGGTCCAGGTCCACCCGGGCATCGGGGAAAGCTTCCTTGATGGCGGTAACTGCCTTGACTTCCTCCTCGGGAGCCAGAACGCCGCCCTTCAGCTTGAAGTCTTCAAAGCCGTACTTCTCGTGGGTGGCCTTGGCCAGGGCAACAATGGCCTCGGGGGTCATAGCTTCCTCGTGGCGCAGCCGGTACCAGTCGCAGGTGGCGTCAGGCTCTTCCTCGTATTCCAGGTCGGTCTTTTTCCGGTCTCCCACATAGAACAGGTAGCTCAGGAACCGTACCCGTTCCCGCTGGATGCCGTCTCCCATCAGGGCGGCGGCGGGTACATCCAGGAACTTGCCCAGCAGGTCCAGCAGAGGAGCCTCCACAGCGGTGACGGCGTGAACGCCTACCCGCAGGTCAAAGGTCTGAAGTCCCCGGACGTCGTCCTTGATATGGTCGGACAGCCAGGCACGGACCTTGTTCAGGGTCTGCTTGTAGTCGGCAATGCTGGTGCCCAGGACCAGGGGCTTGATGTTCTCCAGGGCCTGAGTGATTTTTTCGCCGCCGGGTACTTCACCTACCCCTTCGTTTCCCTCGGAGTCGGTGAGAATCACGATATTCCGGGTAAAGTAAGGGGCGTGAGCGCCGGACAGGTTCAGCTCCATGCAGTCATGGCCTGCTACGGGATATACTTCCATTTTAACAACGGTAGGGATTTTAGACATGATAATATACTCCTTGTAAAATGATTTTCATTTCAGGAAAGTTTCATTACCTACATGATAGCATAGGCGGGGTTCCAGGCACAGGGACAAAAGAACCAAAAAAAGGGAAGGTTTTGGAACAAATAGGGGAAATGTTTCGACGTGTGAAACAAAACAGATGAAAACATTTCAAAAATGAAACAATGCCAGGGCTCAGCGCACCAGACAGGGCTTCTTGTGGTCGTACTTCCAGCCGGGAATCAGGCACTGCATGGCCAGGGCATCGTCCCGGTCGTGGCTGGGAAGCCGGTTGTAGAGGGCGTTGGCTTCCATTACCTTGTCCATATCCAGGGTAACGCCCATGCCGGGGCCTTCGGGAACCTGGAGTTTTCCTCCCACGATCTGGGGGGTATCCTTCAGCAGGTTCTGACCATCCTGCCAGATCCAGTGGGTGTCCAGGGGGGCAGGGTCGCCCACAGCGGCGGCGCCCACCTGGGCAAAGGCGGCCAGGGTGATATCAAAGTGGTTGTTGGAATGGACGCCCCAGGTCAGCCCCCAGCTGTTGAGGAGCTGGCTCATCCGGATGGCGCCGTCAAAGCCCCAGAAGTGGGGGTCGGCCAGGATGATGTCGCAGGCGTTCAGGCTGACGGTGTGGTAGAACTGCCGCCAGTCGGTGGCGATCATGTTGGTGGCCACCTG